>CAJOMJ010000016.1 GCA_905235505.1 Paludibacteraceae bacterium | reverse complement strand
CGCAATCCGGAGTATTACAGGGAGTCGGTGAGGACAATGTTTCATGTGCGCGGAGCGAATGCCATGACTCAGGTGTGGAACGTGACAAGAAAGGACAGCATATACTCGGTGCCTTGCCGGTTGGAGGGTGATGAGATAAGTTTCACGGCGAAGAATGATATAGTGGAGGAGTTTGTGGTAATCAACCCATCGGAGTATGCGGGGCTAAGCATTACGCCTTTCACGAAGTCACAGCAGTTCCGCAATGTAGCCAATCAGAATCTGCATGCGTTGAGCGACATAGACATGGTGATTATTACTCCCGAGGCATTTGTGTCCGCTTCACAGCGCTTGGCTGCAGAGCATGAGAAGAAAGACGGCTTTAGAACGGCAGTGGTAACCGATGAGCAGATATATAACGAGTTCTCCTCGGGCACACCAGACGCTACTGCCTATCGCATGATGATGAAGATGCTATATGACAGAGCCTTGGAGTCAGGCAGTGAGCATAATCCGAAGTACTTGTTGCTGATGGGTGACGGTTCGTTTGACAACAGGAAACTGTCGCTTGTTTCACCCACTCCGGTGCTTCTGACATATCAGTCTGCCAACTCGGTGGATGAGGCGCAAGCATACGCATCGGATGACTATTTCGGTTGGCTGACAGATGAGACAGGCGGTAACCGTGATTCGATGGATTCGATGAGTATTGCGGTAGGGCGATTGCCGATAAGAGAGGAAACAGAGGCAGACGCGGTGGTGGACAAGATAATAAGATATATGGAGAATGCCACGCCTGGCAAGTGGAAGACGCAGCTGTGTTTTCTTTCTGATGACGGCAACTCGGGTCTGCATACCAAGTCGTCGGAGAAGGCTGCTGAACTCATAAGGTCGGAGGCTAAAGAACTGTCGATAACCAAGATATATATTGATGCTTATCAACAGGAGACGCGGGCTTCGGGTGAGAGTTATCCGCTTGCGAAGTCAAAGTTGGACAACCTGCTGAATAACGGCATATTGTTCTTCGACTATTGCGGTCATGCAGGATACAACAATCTGAGTGACGAGCAGATGCTTACGACAAAGCAGATACAGGAGATGACCAATGTGAACTTGGGCTTTTGGATGCTGGCGACATGTAACTTCGCACGATTTGATGCGCGTGTTACCTCAGCGGCAGAGTGGGCAGTGCTGAATAAGGACGGCGGCGCAGTAGGATTGCTTGCTGCATGTCGCACAGTGTTTGCCGAGCAGAATGATGTGCTAAACAAATATGTATGTCAGCAGATGTTCAGTCGCAGTGAGGACGGACGTTTCTGCAATACAATAGGTGATGCGGTGAGAAAAGCAAAACGTCTGACTACAGAGGAAAAGGGCGGTGACAGGAATAAACTTTCATATATCCTGCTCGGCGACCCCGCACTGAGACTGGTCTATCCGGATGAGTTCCTGATAGAGACCGCTTCAGTGTCAGACACTATACGTGCATTGTCGGTGCAGGAAGTAAGCGGATACATAAAAACTCATGAGGGAGATACAGCAACCGACTTCAACGGCAAACTGTATGTAACCATATATGACAAACAGCAGCAACTGAAGACTCTTGATAATGACCAACCACAAGAAGAACAGAAGGTGAGAGTGGGCTTTCTTGATTTCCCAAATATGCTATTCAGCGGGGAGACAGATGTGAAAGACGGCAAGTTCCAATTCTCATTCATGGTACCAAAAGATATACGATACAATTTCGGCAATGGCAGAATGACCTATTATGCCAAAGATACCGTGGTAGGCGGTGAGGCAGTGGGGTATTATGAAGATATGGTGATAGGCGGCAGCCTGGATGTGGAAATAGTTGATACGGTGGGGCCGGATGTACATGTATATCTGAACAACAAGAGATTCCTAAGCGGTGACCGCACGAATACGAAACCTCATTTCTATGCAGACGTGTCGGATGAGAGTGGTATAAACACGGTGGGTAGCGGCATAGGGCACGACTTGTTGCTGGTGGTGGATGACGACAAGAAGCAGACCTATATACTTAATGAGAGTTTTGCTGCCAAGAGCGGCAGTTACCAGGATGGCAGAGTGTCGTTCAAGATGAATGAACTGTCAGAGGGTCAGCACTCGCTCATGTTCAGAGCATGGGACTTGGTTAATAACAGTACTACTGCAACGCTTGACTTTGAGGTGGTGCAGGGTCTTAATCCGGAGATATTCTCGCTACTTGTATATCCTAATCCGGTGGAGACGAGTGGTCTGCTGAGAGTGGTGGTGGACCATGACAGACCTGATGCAGCACTGCAGACAGAGGTGTATGTGTATGACATCGCAGGCAGCTGCGTATATACAGAGTCGCGCCGCGGAGTGGAAAACATCAGTCTCACACCTGCAACCGTCGGTATGCGCCCAGGAGTATATTTCTTGCGGGTAATGCTAAAGACAGAAGACAGCTCGTATGTCTCGAAAGCAACGAAAATAATAGTATTGTAACAACATGCAACATAAATAATATATACCATAAATAATACAAATTGCCTATGAAGTGTCTTTCATGAAATCAACAACAAAACTCCACTATAAACCGGAATATAAATAACTAACATAAACAACAATGAAAAAAGTATTTTTAAGCATTATTGCTTTGGCTATTGTCACAGTATCGGCAAAAGCAGAAGAGGTGATGAATCCTATCATTACGGCTATGCCTTCACTTAGTATTGCTCCGGATGCACGCGCCGGCGGTATGGGTGATATAGGTGTGGCAACACAAGCGGACTTGAATTCGCAACACTGGAACCCTGCCAAGTATGCGTTCATGGATAGTCACGGCGGACTTACTGCCAACTACACACCATGGTTGCGCAAGATAGTAGGTGATATAGACCTCGCTTATCTGGCAGGTTACTACAAGTGGGATGATGTGCAGGGAATATCTGCTTCATTCACATATTTCTCGCTTGGTAAGGTAAACCTGACTACAGTGGACGGTACTTTCCTGCAGGAGGCAAGTCCTAATGAGTGGGCTATAGATGTGGCATACTCAAGAAAATTGCATGAGTATGTGTCTATGGCAGTGGCATTGAGGTTCCTGTACAGCGACCTTAATAACGGAACAAACTCATCGATAGAAGGTGCTACAGAGCGCTATGCTGCCTGGACAATGGCGGCTGATGTGTCTCTGTATTACCGTCAGCCTATACAGCTGAGTATGGGTATGAGTTATTTCGCTCTTGGTCTGAACATCTCCAACCTCGGCGGCAAGATGACATACGACAAGGTAACGCAGAACTTTATTCCTGCCAACCTGCGTATAGGTGTAAACTACGAGCTGCCCTTCGACCAGTATAACTCCCTTTCATTCAATGTGGAGGCCAATAAGATGATGGTGCCTACACGCCGCTCGAAGTTTGCAAAGGATGCTGACGGTAACATAGTAGATGTAGATGACCCCAATTATGTAAATCTTACCCGTGACTGGTATTCGGAGTTGCCTTCGATGAGAGGTCTGTTCCAGTCGTTTGCTGATGCTCCCGGCGGCTCGCGTGAGGAGTTCCAAGAAGTTCAATGGGGATTCGGTTTGGAATATACATACGACAAGAAGTTCTTCGCCCGTGTGGGTTATTCTCATGAGAACTATTACAAGGGCAACCGTCGTTACGTGACTTTCGGTGCAGGGTTCCACTTGAGTATATTCTCTCTGGATGTATCATATACTCTTGCCACACGTGCTGCCAACCCGCTTGACAACACGCTGCGTTTCACTATGGGCTTCGACCTCGCAGGTATAAAAGACTTGGTGAACAACAAAAAGTGACAAGCCGGTCTCTGAATGACAAGGGTAGGGTTCGGATATGATGTGCATAAGTTCTCCCCCAACCGACAACTATGGTTGGGGGGGATACTTATTCCTTCCCAGCAAGGCCTGGAAGGACATTCAGATGCCGATGTGCTCATTCATGCCTTGTGTGATGCGTTGTTAGGTGCTGCACATCTGCGGGATATAGGGTATCATTTTCCACCGGTTAAGGGCAATGAGTATGAGAATATAGACAGCAAGATACTCCTCAAACGAGTGATGCAGATGATTCGTGACAAAGGGTATGAAATCGGTAATGCCGATTGTACCGTCTGTGCCCAAGAGCCGAAACTGAGTCCGTATATAGAGCAGATGCAGAAATGTCTGGCACAGGTTATGCAGACAGATGAGGAGAATGTGACCGTGAAGGCAACCACAACTGAGCATCTCGGTTTTGTAGGCAGAAAGGAAGGTATCGCTGCTTATGCTACCGTGCTTATCTATAACCAGCAGGAGAAATGACTATGCGACTATGTTCTCTGCAGGATACTGCCAAATAGCAAAACGTAAGCAAAAAGGCAGAAAACGTGACAAAGTGTCAAATGGGGGAGTAGGCTAACACTCGGCTTAGAGTAGGCTTAAAGTGGGCTACCCGTGAACTTACACTTTGTAAGGTAAAAGGGGCAAAAAGGTGACAAAGTGTCAAAACGGGATTTTGATAAGGGCAGTTTAATTCCTTAAGAAGTAAAGAGAAGAACTGCTAAGAAGTAGAGAAAATGAATAGACATTGTTTCTTGATATTGGCAATCTCAGCTATGAGTGTGTTAAGTTTCGGGCAGTTGCCTGTACGGCAGTTGTTTGTGTCAATGCCTGACAGCCTGTGCCCGTATATGGACATGAAGCAGCGGGTGCTGATGCTTGAGTATGCCAACCAAAAGATGACTGATTCCGTGGAGAATATATACGGCGGTAAGTCAGTAGTGACCAACCTTGACGAGAACTACATAAGTGTCAGTATCTCAGAAGGGTTTACCATAGAACTACTGACAGACAGCGAAGGATATTACCTCATTCAGACAGCGTGTGCGCCTATCTGTTCGTCGATAGTAAAGCGATATACCGGCAACTGGGTGTTCCTGCAACAAACAGTGCCTGAGAAGGTTGCCGCATTTATGAAGGCAGAAGTAAGAGAGGGCAAGATTGTGTGGGCAGACCAGACTCCGCTACTGCTTGACGAAGAAGAGAAGAAACACTATTAAGTGCGGTTTATATAAATTACTACTTCAATGACTCTTCCGATATATCTGATAGGTTATATGGGTGCAGGCAAGACGACGGTAGGCCGCTTGCTTGCAGACAAACTCGGATGGCATTTTGTTGACCTTGACGATGCTTTTGCAGAGGTATATGGCATGACTACAGCCGACTGCATAAGGCAATACGGAGTGGAGCATTTCCGCAAGTTGGAGAAGAACTGCGTAGAGGAACTGTCGGAGTTGCCGATAGAGAAAGTTATCTATGCCACAGGCGGAGGTTACCCATGCTGGGAAGACAATATGGAATGTCTGCTCGAATTGGGTACTTCAATATATATACGCTGGCAGCCGCAACATCTTGCCCACAGAATAGAACTGTCGGGTGTGGAGCAACGGCCTATACTGCAACAGAAGCGTGGCGAAGAGTTGCTGAAGTTTGTAGAGTGGCAGATGTCGGGCAGAGAGGAATATTACGCAAAAGCCAATTATATAGTAGATGCGCCCTTGGGAGAATACTCGGAAGGAGCAGACGAGGAGATAGCAGAATATCTCTACCAACTGATTATAAACGATGACATTAAATAGAGACGAGGGTCTCGGTAGATTCTTATGACGATAAACGAAATACAAGACGAGATAATAGCAGAGTTCAGTGAGTTCACCGATTGGATGGACAGATACTCGTTGCTTATAGAGTTGGGTAACAGTCTTGAACCGTTTCCGGAAGAAGACCGCACAGAGCAGAATCTGATAGACGGCTGTCAGAGCAAGGTGTGGTTTACAGCCAAGATGCAGGATGGCAAGATAATATACAAAGGAGACTCGGACGCATTGCTGGTGAAAGGAATAGTGGCTTTGCTGATAAGGGTACTATCGGGACATACACCTGACGAGATATTAGAGTCTGACCTTTATTTCATAGAGAAGATAAATTTGAAGGAGCATCTGTCTCCCACGCGTAGTAACGGCCTTGTTGCCATGCTTCGCCAGATGCGGCTATATGCTCTTGCACTGAAGGCAAACAGCGAAAACAAGTAACCGTAATCACCAACTCACAACCAAAGAAAAACCATGCTGACACAATCACTTGACAAGATTCTTTTCTTCGACATTGAGACGGCACCCAACGTGGCGGATTATTGCATGCTCAATGACGAGATGCAACATCTGTGGACGGAGAAGTTCGAGCGTCTCAGCACGGCGGCTCCACAGAAATACGAGCAGATGAATACTGCAGAGGAGGCATGGGAGCAGGCCGCCATATATGCCGAGTTTGGCAGGGTGGTGTGTATATCGGTGGGAGTATGTTATATCAAGGACAAGGAGTGGCATTTGCGTACGAAGTCGTTTTGCGGCACGGACGAGAGACAGATATTGATAGATTTCTTCGAGTTGCTGGGTAAGTTCATGATTTCTCCTTACCATACATTGTGCGGGCATAACATCAAGGAGTTTGATGTGCCATACGTGTGCCGCCGGGCACTTGTCAATGGTATAAGTCTGCCCGACTGCCTGCAGATAGCGGGCAAGAAACCGTGGGAGTTGCGCTTTGTAGATACGATGGAGATGTGGAAATTCGGCGACTATAAGAGTTTCACTTCGCTGAAGACTCTCACCGCCATCTTCGGTATTCCTACCCCGAAAGATGATATAGACGGCAGTGAGGTGGCACGGGTATATTACAAAGAGCAGGATATAAACAGGATATCCGTCTATTGCCAGAAAGACGTGGTTGCCACAACGCAGGTGTTTCTCCGTATGAGCGGCGAACCTTGTATTGCTACTGAGAACATAGAATCAGTGTGAGAACGGGGCAGGTTGATTATTCACAACAACCGATACGCGGCAGCCGTCATTCCGACTTTTTTCTTCTGCATACATCACATTGTCCGCAAGGCTCCGAGTCTGTTTCTCCGAAATAGGCGAGCAGCAGTTGTGAACGGCAGAACTGTGTTTGCGAGGCATATTCGAGCATGGCTGTCAGACGGCTCTTGTAGTGCTCGAGTCTCTGCCCGTAGGCAGATGGAGGCAATACGACATACTTCAGATCCTGCCGCTCGAGCGGATAGTTGATATATGGTGTCTTGCGGCGGGGAATATACTGCAGCAGATGTTCTCTTGCAAGAGAGATGAGCTCGGTGTTGAGCTGTTTGGTGTTGATATTCAGTTTCTCGCACAATATATTCTCGTTGATATAAGCGGGTTCGGCAAAGATGCCCGTGTATGTGCGCATCAGGAGAGAGACTATTCTCTCCTGCAAGGGGCTGAGCCGGGTAGAGTAGAGTTCTTCTCTTGTTACGAGAATCATTATTCTGGGATTGGTCTCCGTCTCTTCGATATAGTTGATAAATCCGCCTTGCTGCAACAGTTGCAATGCACTATAAGTTTGCAACATAGGCAGTTTCTTCTCGATACAGAATTCTTCGAAGGGGAAGACAAAGGTATGGTCAAGACCTGAGCCGATGCCTACTTCAAGGTAGTTGCCTACCGCCTCATAGACTCTCTTGAGGAAGTCGGGTTCGGGGTAGTTGTCGTGAACGCGCTTTTTCAGTTTGGTGTTGTCGGACTTGTTGTAAAGCAGCACGGCATAGGCGGTGTTGCCGTCTCTGCCGGCACGACCTGCCTCCTGAAAATAGGCTTCGAGAGAGTCGGGCAGGTCAAGATGAATGACAGTGCGTACATCGGGCTTGTCGATGCCCATACCGAAGGCGTTGGTGGCTACCATGACCCGCGTCTCACCCGATTTCCAACTCTTCTGCTTCAGGTCTTTCTGCTGATTGCTGAGCCCTGCATGGTAGTGTGTGGCGGTGATGCCGGCATTGCAGAGAAACTCAGCCGTCTCCTGCGTTTTCTTCCTGTTGCGCACATACACGATACTGCTGCCTTTGACGCGCTCCAGAATATGCAGCATCTCGGCTTCTTTGTTGTCGGTCTGCCTGACTACATAACTGAGGTTCTCTCTCTTGAAGGACTTCTTCAGAACGTTTCTCTCCCGAAACAGCAGCCGGTCTTGTATGTCTTCCACGACCTCGGGTGTGGCAGTGGCAGTAAGTGCAAGCACAGGCACATCGGGGAAAGCCTTGCGTATGTCGGCAATACGGAGGTAGGCAGGTCGGAAGTCGTATCCCCACTGCGAGATGCAGTGTGCTTCGTCAATGGCAATAAGGCAGAGGTCGAGGGTAGGGAGCTGCTTGAGGAACTTCTCAGACTGCAGGCGTTCGGGCGAGACATAGAGAAACTTGCGGTTGCCGTAGCGGCATTTGTCGAGCACATCCATTATGTCGTCCCAAGTCATGCCGGTATATATACACTCGGCAAAGATGTCAAGTTGCCTGAGGTTCTCCACCTGATCTTTCATTAGTGCAATCAGCGGTGTGACAACGAGACATAACCCCTCCATTGCCATAGTCGGCACTTGGAAGCACAGACTCTTTCCTCCGCCGGTGGGCATAAGTGCGAGAGTATCTTTGCCACTGCCTATACTTGAAATGATTTCCGCCTGCAATGGGCGGAAATCATCATAATGCCAATATCGGCGCAATATGTCTATGTATTGTTCGATAGTTGTCCTGTATTACAGAGTTGTCAATTTCTCTATTGCGGTTTGCACTCGTTTGAGAGTCTCCTCTTTGCCCAGCACACCGGTTATCTCCCATATATGCGGACCGCGGGCAGCTCCTACGAGGCAGATACGGAAGGCGTTCATCACTATGCCTACACCGTATTGTTGTTCTTCTATCCAAGGCATGACGAGGTCATCGAGTGCTTGTGCAGACCAATCGTCCTGTTTCTGAAGCAGGCAAAGCAGTTCTTGCATGTGGCGCGGAGAGTCTTCTTTCCAACGCTTCTTGAGCGACTTCTCATCGTACTCTTCAGGAGCCACGAAGAAGAAGTTACACTGCTCCCATAGTTCGCTCACGAAGTTAACGCGCTCTTTCATAAGGCCTACGATATGCTCGATGGTGGGCAGGGGGTAGATATCCTCAGGTATGCCGTGAGCCTCGAGGACAGGCAGAAACTCCTGTGCCAACTGCCGGTCGGACTTTGCCATGAGATACTGGTGGTTGAACCATTTGCCTTTTTCAAAGTCGAACTTGGCACCTGCCTTCGACACTCTCTCCAGCGAGAAGTCGTCGATTAGTTCCTGCATGGAGTAGATCTCTTTGTCACCGGTGGCATGCCAACCGAGGAGGGCAAGGAAGTTGATCACTGCCTCAGGGTAGTATCCGCTCTCGCGGTATCCGCTGCTCACGGTGCCGGTCTTCTGGTCGTGAAACTCCAAGGGGAAAACGGGGAACCCGAGTCTGTCACCATCGCGTTTGGACAGTTTGCCATTGCCATCCGGCTTGAGGAGCAGGGGCAGGTGGGCGAATGCCGGCATTGAGTCTTCCCAACCGAAGGCACGATAGAGCAACACATGCAACGGTGCACTCGGCAGCCATTCCTCGCCGCGAATGACGTGACTTATCTCCATCAAGTGGTCATCCACTATGTTGGCAAGATGATAGGTAGGCAGGTCGTCGGCTGACTTGTAGAGAACCTTGTCGTCAAGAATGTTGCTGTTTATGACCACTTCACCGCGAATCAGGTCGTGCACATGCACATCTTCATCGGGAGTTACTTTGAAACGGACCACATACTGCTCACCGCTTTCTATCTTTGCTTTCACCTCCTCCTCGGACATCGTGAGGGAGTTGCGCATCATGAGACGCGTAGAGGCGTCATACTGGAAGTTCTTTATCTCCAGACGCTTCTGTTCCAGTTCCTGGGGTGTATCAAAAGCGATGTATGCGTTGCCGGAGTCGAGCAGTTGCTTGACGTATTCATGGTAAATCTCTCTGCGCTCTGACTGGCGGTAGGGCCCGTGGGTATTCTTATCGGTCTCGACACCGATACCTTCGTCAATCTCTATACCCAGCCATTGCAGGGCTTCTATAATGTATTCTTCTGCTCCGGGCACGAAGCGGGTGGAGTCAGTGTCTTCTATTCTGAGAAGCATATCGCCGCCATGTTGGCGCGCGAAAAGGTAGTTATACAGGGCTGTGCGGACGCCGCCGATGTGCAGTGCTCCGGTAGGTGACGGAGCAAAACGTACTCTTACTTTTCTGTCCATATATTGATGTGTTATTTATACTGATTCTAACAGACTGCAAAGATACGAAGAAAGTTGGAAACTGCAAAGAGAATATGCAACCATAAATTTATGTGTGGAAATGTGGAAATGTGGAAAAGAGTAAGCATAGAGACGGCTATATGACGGCTTGGTGAAATCCACATGATGACGGCAGGGGAGGTGTGGGCAATGTCTTTTTTGACTTATTTTCATATCACTATTGCTCATTTGGGAAATAAGTGTTATCTTTGCAAAATAAAATATGCTGCAAGTGCAGGATAGTAACTTAGGAGTAAATAAATCAAATATAAACCAATAAATTACAAATTATCATGGAAAAACCTTATGTAATAGGCATCGACATGGGTGGCACCAACACAGTGTTTGGTGTGGTTGATGCGCGTGGTCACGTGATTGCCCGTTCTTCTATCAAGACGCAGCAGTATCCCGAAATCAATGGATATATTGACGCTTTGCACGAAGAGATGATGAAGATCATTGATTCAGTAGGCGGGATTGAGACAATCCGCGGCATTGGTGCGGGTGTGCCTGACGGCAATTACTATACGGGCAATATAGAGTTTGCTCCGAATCTGCCATGGAAGGGTGTAGTGCCGTTTGCGCAGTTGCTTACCGACAAGTTCGGTGTGCCGGCAAGTATTACGAATGACGCCAATGCGGCTGCAATGGGTGAGATGACCTATGGTGCCGCCCGCGGTATGAAGAACTTCATAATGATAACTCTGGGCACGGGTGTCGGTTCGGGTATAGTGATAGACGGCAAGGTGGTGTATGGTCACGACGGCTTTGCCGGTGAACTCGGTCACACTACAGCTGTGCGTCACAACGGTCGTCCTTGCGGATGCGGCAAATACGGTTGCCTTGAGGCATACGCTTCGGCTACAGGTGTCGCCCGTACCGCAAAAGAGATAATAAGCACAACAACGCAGGACACACTGCTCCGCAAACTTGACATTGACAATATAACATCGAAAGATGTATATGATGCCGCTGTTGAGGGTGACAAGGTGGCTATTGAGATATTCAATACTACGGGTCGCTATCTTGGTGAGAAATTTGCGGATTTCATTGCATTCTCCGCTCCTGAGGCAATCATCATGTTCGGCGGTCTGACCAAGGCGGGTGATTTTATTATGAAACCTGTGCGTGAGGCAATGGAGGCAAATGTGCTACCTCACTGGAAGGGCAAAGTGAAACTTCTTTTCTCCGACCTCAAGGAGTCTGATGCCGCTGTTCTCGGCGCTTCTGCTCTTGCCTGGGAACTTTGATGAGCCTACTTTATCAAATACCGACAGCCTTACAACGCCTCTATGGGGGCGTTGTTTGGCGAATGCCGGCAGAAGAAAAGACTGTCTATCTTACTTTTGACGATGGATGTATTCCTGAGGTGACGCCGCAAGTGCTTGATATTCTTGCACACTACAATGTCAAGGCTACATTCTTCTGTGTGGGGGACAACATTAGAAAATATCCCGATGTGTTCAAAAGGGTAGTGGAGGAAGGTCATGCTGCAGGTAATCATACCTTTCACCATATTGCAGGATTTCAGACCAAGACAGAGGGTTATATAGCGGATGCGGCTCTTGCGGATGAGTATATTGACCGCACTCTGCCGGAGGGTGAAGCAAACCTTCATCTTTTCCGCCCTCCATACGGCAGAATGCGACCGAGTCAGAAGCGGAGGCTGCTCAAGACACATACCATAGTTCTGTGGGATGTACTAACTCACGACTACAACAGGAATTATACTCCCGACCGCATACTTGATATAGTCAGGAAGTATGTCCGCCCGGGTTCGATTATTGTCTTTCATGATTCTCTGAAAGCGCAGAATCAGATGCTTCCCGTTCTGCCCCGTGTGATAGAATATCTCTTGTCAGAAGGCTATGAATTCCGCAGGTTCCGAACAGACTGAGGTTAAGAATTAGAATTGAGACTCTGTACAATAAGAGAACTGATAAATACCTACAACTAAGAGCAATGCCCGAGATACTGCTTCACTATATATGGCAACGCAAGGCTTTTCTTGCTTTTCCGCAGATGACCACCGACGGCCGTCGGGTGGAGGTTATAGACGCAGGTGTCCATAATACTGATGCAGGGCCTGATTTTACCAATGCCAAGATCAGGATTGACGGAGTAGTTTGGGTAGGAAATGTGGAAATTCATATTCTTGCTTCCGACTGGTATAGACATCATCACGACACAGACCCCAAATATGATAATCTGATACTGCATGTATGCCGTCGTGCAGACAGACAGGTGTTCAATTCGAAAGGTCAGCCGCTTCCGCAATGTGAATTGCAGTATCCGCATGCGGAAGAGCAACTGGAGCAACTCTTAATAGACCGCTTTTCGTTGTGTTCGGACCGTCTTGCAGAGAGTCAGGACCTTTGCACGGCAGACTGGCGGCATCAACTTCTCTGCGACCGTATGTCGAAGAAGACAGATGCCATTGGCGAACTGCTTAAGCGTACGGCAAACAACTGGGAAGAGGCTTTCTATATAACCCTCGCCCATAATTTCGGATTCCACAACAACGGAGTGCCTTTTGAACTTCTTGCGAAGAGTCTTCCTTTGGCGTATATCAACAAACACCGCGACAACTTGTTCCAACTGGAGGCTATGTTGTTCGGACAATCAGGTCTGCTAACACCACATACAGCTACGGACTCTTACGCTCAGAGCCTGCTTGAAGAATACGGTTTCCTGCAAAAGAAGTTCGGTTTGAAACCGATAGACGGCTCTATGTGGAAGTTGCTGCGCATGCGACCGCAGAATTTCCCGCATCGGAGGATTGCACAATTTGCGGCATTGCTGAATCAGACGGAGTTCTTGTTCTCACATCTGATGGAAGAGGGGGATGTTGATATTCTGCGGGAGTTATTCCTGTGTGAACCTTCGCCATATTGGCAGACTCACTATCGTTTCGGTGCGCAGTCGCCCAAGATGAATCCTGTGCTTGGGAAGCCGACTATTGACCTCTTGCTGATAAATACCGTTGTGCCATATAAGTATGCGTATTCAAAGAGCCGTAATGACACGGCAGGGCAGACTGCTGCATTTGACCTGTTGCAACGTATTCCGGCAGAGAAGAACAACATAATCGACCGATGGAAGATGCTGGGTTTCAGATTCGCCAATGCTGCAGATACTCAGACATTCATTCACCTGTATCAGAATTATTGCCTGCTCAACCGTTGTTATAGTTGCGATATCGGTTGGCAGATATTCACCATCAACCCTGAGGAACAGAGATAACATCAATAGTAAACTACATATATGCGAAGTTCTACATCCAAGTTCATATTATTTCTGACTATCAGCATATTGCTGCTGTGGTTTTCTGCATGTGCCAACCGTGGAATAGGTCCGCAGGGCGGTCCTAAGGATGAAACACCGCCGGTGATACTGAAAGAGACGCCCAAGAACGGTTCCGTCAATTTCCACGACAAGCAAATAGAAATACAGCTTAATGAGTATGTTCAGCTTGACAAGGTTGCCGAGAATGTTCTTATCTCTCCACCGCAGCAACGTCCGCCGGAGGTAAAGGCAGTGGGGAAGAAAGTAACAGTAACCTTTGATGAAGACCTGCGCGACTCCACGACCTATACCATTGATTTCGGCTCTGCCATCTGCGACAACAACGAGCGCAACCCGATAAAAAACTACTTTTTCAGTTTCTCGACGGGCGATGTGATTGACTCTATCGAAGTATCGGGTCTGCTTCTAAATGCAGAAGACCTCAACCCCGTAAGTGGCATTGTGGTGGGAATACACAGCAATCACGAAGACAGCGCCCTGTTGAAGATTCCTTTTACAAGAATTGCGAAGACAGATGAGAATGGTGAGTTCACAATCAAGAATATACATCCCGGAGAATATCGTGTCTATGCACTCAATGATGTGAGTAAAGACTATGTATATCAACCCGGTGAGGGGCTTGCAATGTATGACACTCTCATTTCCCCGTTCTGCTTTAGCGAGCTTACACTTGACACACTTTGGAAAGATTCGCTTACGATAGATACCATAAAACAAGTGTCAGAAACCTTCTGCGGACCTGCAAACCTTGTACTTATGTATTTCAACGAGAATAAACAGCACCATTATTTCCAACGCCTTACCCGGGAAGAGCGCCACTTCTTTACTCTCACCTTTTCTGCGTCGCAAGACTCACTTCCTAAACTGCGACTGCTTGATACTGCGGAAGTTCTGAAGGCGGAAGAGCTGTCTCAGACGTCTGCTTCTGACAAGAAAAAGGCAAAGAAAGAGAAACGAACAAAGAAAAGCAAGAAACAAAAAGAGTTAGTCCTCGCGGAGCAGACTATCCCGATAGATTCTGTAAAAACAGATAGCTTGCCCGCTCCTGTGGAAGCCGACACATTGCTCTTGCCTGATACTTCCACTCTTATGGTGCCTGAAGTGAAATACGGACTTGATAGTATTGCCTTCTGTCAGTTTAATACCACGCATGACACTATCACCTACTGGCTGACTGACTCTGCGATTATCATGCAGGATACGCTCATATTTGAGATTAAGTATCAGAAGACGGATTCGCTCTATCAGTTGCAGTGGGTAACTGATACGGTGCGGGCATTGTACAGAGCACCGAGATTATCTGACAAGGTACGAGAGAAATTGGAGAAAGAAAAGAAGCAACAGTTTGTCACTTTCAGCAGCAATGCACGTTCTCCCTTCGAGATTTATTCACCTCTGACTATAAACACTTCCACTCCTATAAGCAGGATTATTGCCGACAGCATTCATCTGTATCAAATGTTTGACACTGTGCCTAAGCCGCTTAAGGTGGAAATTCTTCCTGCTGACTCTTCGTATATGCATTGGGTTATCAGTCGTGATTGGGAGCCCGACACTTCGTACCGGCTTAATATAGATTCGGCAGCAGTGACTGACATTTATGGTGCAGTCAACAATGCATACAAGTCAGAGTTCAAGACCCGTACTTTGGATGAATACTCATCGCTGACAATAAAGATAGAACCATTTGACTCCAATGCAATGATTCAGATTCTTGACGATAAGGACACACCTGTGCGTACTGCCCGTGCATTGCCCGAGGGAGTCAAATTTGAATATCTCTCGCCTAAGAGTTATTATGTGCGCCTTTATATGGACCTCAACGGGGACTCAGTTTGGACAACAGGCGATTATCAAACCCATCGTCAGCCCGAACCTGTGTATTATTTTTCTTCGAAACTCACTCTGCGTGCCAATTGGGACTTCGAAGAGACTTTCAACTATCTTGAGATACCAATGGAAGAACAGAAACCGCGTGACATCATCAAAGATGCAGCAAAGAAGAAATAGTTATAATTGCAACTGAATATAATTTCCCGCTATCAAACACTCTGACAACATATTATACTCCGAGTTCGTAGCCGGTCGCACATGGTTCGATTGGTGCTTTCTCGCGCTTGGAATACTGGTGCAGGTAGTGGTGTTCTCTCTGCAACCCGAGAATCCTGTGGCAGTGGTGAGCGGCATAGCAGGCATAATCTCTGTAATACTTTGTGCCCAAGGAAAAATATCAACGTTTATCTTTGGTTTTCTGCAGATACTGACATACCTCTACCTATGCTACATAGAGCGGCTTTATGGAGAAGTGGCAATCAATATATTCTATTTCTGCTCTCAGTTGGTGGCAATATATGTGTGGAAAAAACATTATGGTATATCCCGTTCTGATTCTGCCCGGTTAATGCCTGTGCGGCTCTCGATGCCAATGCTGATGTTGCTGCTTGTTGTATGTATATTGTTGTCGTACTTGACAGGATGGTTTCTGCATAATTATACTAATGACTCCCAACCATGGCTTGATGCTTTCACCACCGTACCCGCTATCTTCGCTCAGATTATGATGATGTTGGCATATCGGGAGCATTGGTTTCTTTGGCTTGTGGTTGATATGTTGTCTGTTGTCATGTGGGCAAGAGCAGGCAATTGGTGCCTCGTCGCCCAATATGTTTTTTGGTGTGGTAATTGCGTGTACGGTTGGCATAATTGGAGCAGAAGCATAAATGAAAACTGATGTCGCACGAAATGTAAACTTGCTTATTTGATAAAAAAGCACTAACTTTGCACGATTTAATTTCAGTAGTTATGAGAAAAGGATTTTTATTGTTCATTGCAATCATTAGTTGTCTTTGCTCTTTTGCGCAGACCACCAATAAATACTATCTTGACTATATTGAGAAGTACTACAAGTTGGCGCAGCAAGAGCAGAAGAAACATGGCATACCTGCGTCTATCACCCTTGCCCAAGGTCTGCTTGAGAGTGCTGCAGGCAGAAGCGACCTTGCCGTTAGTGCCAACAACCATTTCGGTATCAAGTGCTCGAATTGGACAGGCGAGACTTATCTTAAGGATGATGACAAGAAAGACGATTGCTTCCGCAAGTACAAACATGCCGAGCAAAGTTTTGAAGACCACTCGCAGTTTCTTCTTCGTGAGCGATATGAATCGCTCTTCAGGCTTGAGCAGACCGACTATAAAGGGTGGGCTCACGGACTTAAGCGTTGCGGCTATGCCACTGATCCGGGCTATGCCACAAAACTCATCAAAATAATAGAGGACTATAATCTCACGCAGTACGATGTAGATGCAGATACGAAGGCAGGCAAGTCTTCTCAAAAAACATCATCGCAATCTTCCAAGCAGAATACCTCTTCAACGACCTACTCATCAAGCACTGCCTCAAAGACAAAGCAAGCCGAGACAACAGAAACAGATGAACCTGAAGACCTTGTAGAGAATGCTTTCCGCAGGAAGAAAGAAACCCGCAAGATGGCAGCAGTTGACCTTGTGGCAGAACATAAGGTAATGCGCAATAACGGAAGCAAATATATTGTTGCCCGTCAAGGCGACACGTTCGCAAGTTTGGCATACGAGTATAATATATATGAGAAGACTCTGCGCCGCTACAATGACATTGTGAATCCGCGCTACGAGCTTCACGAAGGCGACAAGGTATATCTCTATCCCAAACGAAAGAAGGCGCAGAAGCGTTATGCAACATACCGTGTGAAACGTGATGAGAACATTTGGCAGATAGCACAGGACAAAGGTGTGCAACTGAAATCCATCTATCGTCTCAACGGTATAGAGGAAGGACAAAACGTGACAGTGAACCAAGAACTTAAGTTGCGATAACTATATCTATCATGCGTCGTCAGAACACAGAACAGGTAGGTGCGGTGGTAGCGCAGTTTTTGCGTGAACAAGGATTGGAGAAGCCGTTGTTAGAGCATCGGTTGGTAGAGGCATGGCCTGAACTGATGGGTCCGCTTGTGGCTAAATATACAGGAAAGATAGAAATTAAAAATGGAGTATTGCTCGTAAGAATCACTTCTGCCGCCCTCCGTCAGGAGTTGTTCATTGCGCGTCAGCAACTCGTTGAGAGACTCAATCAACATGTTGGTGCCGACATTATAAGCGATATCCGACTTCTTGGTTAAATGAAATAACTTATCACCTTTCACTAACAACTCTTCAGTACCGTGCTTTACCCCGATAATTTCGAACATAAGATAGATTTCCATTTGTTGAGGGCGGAACTGCTCTCACTTTGCACTTTCCCGATAGGTCGTGAGCAGGTTGACAAGATGACTTTCTCCAATGATTTTAATGAAGTCTCTTTCATGCTCAATCAGACTCAGCAGATGCTTAACGTTCTGTCTGACAGTTCTCTTGCTCTGCCTCGCTGTGAGATGTACGATATGCGGCAGAGTATGAGCAGAATTCGTGTAGAGGGGCTGTTTCTTGACGAACAGGAGTTGTATCAACTGCGCCGTGCATTGGATGCGGCTGCACAATATTGCACTTTCTTCCTCTCGCTTGACCCGCAACGATTCCCGCTTCTGACGGACATCAATCTCATTATGAGAGAATGTGAACTGCTGTCGGCAGGGTCTCTTCTCAATATAATAGCAGATATCGACAGTATCATTGACAAGTATGGCCGTCTTCGTGACAATGCTTCACCGCAACTGTCGGAGATACGCCGCAGTCTTCTCTCGGCACAGGGGGCGGCATCGCGTGCTCTCGGTTCGGTGCTGAAAAAAGCACAAGCGGAAGGGTGGGTGGCAGGTGATGTAACTCCTACCATGCGTGAGGGCAGGCTTGTAATTCCTGTGCCACCGATGAACAAACGCAAGATAGGAGGCATAGTACACGATGAGTCGGCTACAGGCAAAACAGTGTATATAGAGCCGCAAGAAGTGGTGGAAGCCAACAACAGGATACGTGAGCTTGAGAGTGAGGAACATCGCGAGAGACTCCGTATTCTACTTGCATTTACTGACAAGATACGCCCGCTACTGCCGCAAATACAAGAGTCGCAACTATTTCTCGGTCGGGTGGATTTCCTTATTGCCAAGGCGCAAATGGCATATACTCAGAGGGCTATTGCGCCTCAACTCTCGGAGGAGACAGGCATAGATTGGCGTGAAGCACGCCACCCTCTGCTTGAGGCACGACTCAGCAAACAGAACAAAGAGATAGTTCCGCTCACTATCCGAATTACGCGGGAGAAGAGAATGATAGTCATCTCAGGCCCCAACGCGGGAGGCAAGAGTGTGTGCCTGAAGACTGTTGCTTTACTGCAGTATATGCTGCAGTGCGGACTTCTTGTGCCGCTCAGAGAGGATTCCACAGCCTCCGTATTCCGAAACATGCTCATAGACATAGGTGACGAGCAGTCGATTGAGGACGACCTTTCTACCTATAGTTCCCACCTGCGTAATATGCGTCAATTTCTCAGGTACAGTGATTCTGACACTCTGCTACTCATTGACGAGATGGGCGGGGGAACGGAGCCGCTTATAGGAGGGGCGATAGCAGAAAGTGTGCTTGCCGAGTTGAACAAGAAGAGACCAATGGGGATAGTGACTACTCACTACAGTAATCTCAAGCATTTTGCCGAAGACACGGAGGGAATGGTGAACGGAGCGATGCTGTATGACCGCAGTCAGTTGCGCCCTCTCTTCCAACTGTCGGTGGGGCAGGCAGGTTCAAGTTTCGCCCTCGAGATTGCCCAACAGACAGGACTGCCCGCAGATGTGATAGCACGTGCAAAAGCGTTGGCAGGTGAGGAACATATTGACTACGAGCGACATCTGCAGGATATAGCCCGCGATAAACGCTATTGGGAGGACAAACGCAGGAAAGTGCATGAGCGGGAGAAATATCTCGAAGAGCAGATTGCACAGTATGAGCAAAAGATGGCGGGTGCAAAGGCAGAACGCCGCGAGATACTTGAAAAGGCACGAGGCGAGGCAGAACAACTGCTTCAGAAGAGCAATGCACTCATAGAGAACGCAATACGTACTATCAAAGAGACTGCTGCCGACAGGGAAAGGACCCGTGAAGCAAGAAACGAGCTTGAAGAGTGGAAGACACTCATCAGGCAGGATGACTATAATAACGTGCGTAGGGACGCGGCATTATCACGGGTCAACGACCCTACCCAAAGCTCACCCAAAGCTCACCGTAACTCCAAGAAGCGACCTTCTTCTCCCAAGCAACCGACCACTACTGCCGAGCAGCAACCGATAACCATTGGTTCGCGGGTTCGTAAGCATGGGCAGACGATGGTGGGAGAAGTACTCGGCATGAACGGCAAACAGGCTCTCGTGGCATTCGGGAATATCCAATCGTATATTGCTCTAAGGCAGTTGGAATATGTCAGTAGCAAGCAAGCCAAACAGCAACAGCAGCAGACGCGGTCAAGAGTTTTTGTACCCACCAATGTGAGTGAGAACATACATAAGAAGAAGATGCAGTTCACTGAAGAGCTTGACCTCAGAGGGATGCGTGCTGACGAGGCTCTTACTCAGATAATGAATTACATAGACGATGCGGTGATGGTGGGTGCAGCCGAGGTCAGGATTCTTCACGGCACGGGTACAGGTGCACTACGGCAAGTGGTGCGGAACTACCTGCAGATGCAGCCGCATGTGCTCTCATATCATGACGCTCATCCTGACGAAGGGGGAGCAGGAATCACTATAGTAGAGTTGGGAAGTTGAGATGCGGCAATAAAACTTCTCTACACAACGGATAGGACTTTTCGAACGTATCAATCTTGTCGGACCTTTTCTCACTTATAGTCCTCTGCTTTTCTTTGGGCGAAGCGGAGTTGCAGTTGTGCATCTGTGAGGTCGTTTTGGGCTTTCATGAGCAGGGTGCGTGCTTCGAGGAGTTCACTTAAGGGGACAAGCCCTGCTTCGTAATTAACTCTTGTGATACGAACGTTTTCAGTGGCATTGGTAACAGCCTTGTCTGCTATCTCTATCTTCTTTATAGCGAGAAGCACCTCTTGTTGGGCCTGCAACGATTGCAATTCCATCTGCTCATTAAGATATTGCCGGCTGTTTTCTGCCTGCTCGGTCTGCAGATTGCGCTCTTTAATTTTGTGCCCTGTTTCCCACCAATCAGTCAGAGGCACTTGCACCGTGGCGAAGAGCAATCCGTTGTATCTGTTTTGGTCTTTGAGGATACGGTTGTATGCATACGAACCGCCGACTGCAATCTGTGGCAGAGCTTTCCCCACTTCCATCTTCTTTATAAGTTTTTCCTTCCTTACATTGATGTCAAGCAGAGTTTTCTCAGGTCGGGGCATGGCAGAGGCTGTTATGTCAGGAATGTTCGCAGTATCCACTTGGAGCGAGTCGGAGTAGGGTATGCCAAGTTGGGAACACAATGCCTGTTTGGCAAGAGTGATGCCGTTGTCTAACTGCAGTTGCAGACTCTCATTTTCTCCTCTTTGGAGCTCTATTTTCAGCATGTCGGTTTGCGTTGCGAGTCCTGATTGTATAGCGGTTTGCAAGTCGTGGGTGAGAGTGTCAAGCAGTTGGTTGACGGACTGCAATGTGGTTTTCTTCTCCTCTAATCCGACAATCATCAGGTAGGTCTGCTCCACTGCTCTCAAGGTCTCCCGCTTGGTTATCTCGGCTTGTAGTTTGGCTGCATCTACTCCCAACTTGGCAAGCCGATTGCCATTTACAATCTGTCCGCCCATGAATACGGGTTGGATGGCAGTGGCACCCGCAGTTACTCCATATTGGAAGAACCCGAACATATTCTCCAAATCGGCATAGGGAGCAATCTCATCATACGCTTGACGGAGATTGGTTCTGACCTCCTCGTTTTCTATTCCGTTTATAATATCAGTTGCACCGATCTCTATCAAGGGGTTAAGTGCATGAAAGGCGTATGCGTGTGCTGATATGTTGGGGAAGTATTTGGTCAGAGCCTGATATCTGACCTGCTCCGCTTTCTGAATCTCAAGGTTAGCATTCTTCATCTGCAGATTGTTCTGCAGGGCGATGTTAAGACATGAGTCAAGCCCCAGTGTCTGCGCATTGAGACAGATAGCCGTAAGCAGTACGGCAGATATTGTATATAGTCTGTTCTTTGTCATAATGAAATTTGATAATATGAACGGAGTCTTACTCTTGATTTGAAGATTACATAACCTGACAACTTATCAATCTGTTGAGACGTGACAATGTTGTGTCTCTACGAAACTTCTCAGTGTTTTTTCTCATATACTTTCCAATACACAACGGGTAATACGGTAACAACAAGCGGCAGAGTGAAAATAGTACCGAAGCAAATGACGACACCCATCGGCATCCACAGACTTGTGTGTGCTATTATCATTGGAATAACGCCGAGAGCGGTGGTGGCGGATGTCAGGAAGATGGGTCTCATCCGCCTGAGTCCTGCTTTGAAAGCCGCATCGCGTGCCGTATAATGAACATTCTTTCTTAAATGTTCGGCATATTCATACATGATAATGGCATTCCTTACAATTATTCCTATCAGACTCACCATGCCGAGCAGTGCAGTGATGGAGAAGTCGAGACCGAATATGTACAAACCCAAACAAGTTCCGAATATGCAGAGCACTGACATTGAAAGCGCAAGAATGGAAATCTTTATGTTGGTAAAGTGGAATAACAGTAGTATGAACATAACGAGCAGTGCTGCCACTACGGACATTATCAGTTGAGGTATCACCTCATTGTTGACTTCGTTAAGTCCTCCGTATTTAATCTTTACTGTGTCACTCCCGAAGTTTGCGTGCTGTTGCAACAACTTGTCAATCTTCTTCGTAACTGCGGGTGCGGAAGCCTTTCCTCTAAGGTCGGCACCTACCGTTACGGTTCTGATGTTGTTTCGGTGCGGAATAGAAGAATGCCGCCATTGTGGCACAACATCCGCCACTTGGCGCAGTGGTACCCAGACAGAGGGAATGGCTGTTGGTACCATTAAGTTTTCTACTTTCTCTTGCGTCAATGAATCTTTGTCATAACAAGTTAATACCACGGGAATGTGATAGTCGTCTTCCCATATCGTGGTGAGAGTCAGACCTGAAGTCAGTGATGACAGATAAACCGACAACATCGCCTCTGTGACTCCCAATCTGCTCGCTTCGTCCTGCTTGAGAACTATTCCTACCGTCTGAGCTGTCTCGTCATAGTCGGAATGTATCCACGTGAGTTCTTCTACTTCATGGAGCAGAAGTTTCACAGAGTCGGTCACGCGCTCTATCTCGTCAAGGTCTTCCCCCTCAATGCGTATCTCTATCGGATTACGAACAGCCTGATAGTCCATTTGTTTGAAGCGGACGTATGCATTTGGGAAATAGTCCTCATATTTAGGTGTATATTCCTTCAGAATCTGCGCAGTTGCCTGTGTATTGATGGTGTTAACTATAAACTGGGTATAGTTAGGTTTCGACATCTGCGGCTGATAGGTGGCGTGGAAACGCGGTGAAGCTTGCCCTACGAAAGAAGTAACTGAACGGACACGCTCGTCTTGTACGAGTATTCTTGCCATAGAATCGCTGACGGCGGCAGTCTCTTCAAGGGTGCTACCCTCTGTAAGGTGTATCTCAACAGCAAACACCTCCCGTTCTGCTTTAGGCATCATCTGCACATTAAGGCGGGTGAAAGTGAAAACTCCGAGTCCGACCATCAGTATGGCAAAAATTATAGTAAGCCATGGCACTTTGAAGCAGAAAGTAAGCAGTTGCTTATATCCCGATTGTAGTGCACTGAAAAACTTCTCTTGTCCGCGTTCGAACCAGGTCATGTCCTCCGGACGGCGTATCTTTACGAACTTGAAACTCAGGTAGGGAATTACCCATACTGCATAGAATATACTTGCTGTCAGAGCAAATGCCACTGCCCATGGAAACAACTGCACGAACTCTCCCAACGGCCCTGTTATTATCCTGGTCATAGGGAAGAACATGCCAGAAATAGAGCATGTGGCTATAGTCATAGGAATAAACAACTGCTTTGTACTTACGCTTGCAGAATACCATCGGGAGTGGCGTTTCTCCAGCAGACTGGTGTATCCGTCTATCACTATCACCGAGTCATCCACTATCATTCCTAACACCACAATCAGAGCAGCGAGTGTAACAGTGTTAAGTTCTATTCCGGTCAGGTACATCAAACCGAGGCAGATGGCAGTACATACGGGCACTCCGGTTGAAGCAACCAACGCAGTCTGTAGCGGGAAGAGCATCATCATCACCACTATCACTATCATTATACTCATCAACAGGTCTCCGAGAAATGACATTACCGAGTGTTCCACTACTTTCGGTTGGTCTGTTACACGGTGGAACTTCAGGTCGGGTGGGAAATCCGCTCGCGCTTCCTGCAGTTTATTTTCCACCTTCTCACCGAATGCCACAATATTATTTCCCGGATACATTTCCACGGAGATAATTACTGAAGGAGCGCAAAGCTTCTGCTCATAGTAGTTAATATATTTGTCTGATTTGCGGTATTCTCTTTTTATATCTGCAATGTCTTTCAGTCGCACCGTACCGCCTGTTACGGGGTCGGAAAGCAGTATCTGCTCACCTATTTCATATTCTGTCTCGTATGGTACCGAAACATGCAGCATGGCCTCTCCCGCTTTGCCAGTTGTAGTGCGGAATCCTTGCATAGCCAACTGACCGAACAGTACAGATTGGTTGATTCCGTATGCTGAGAGTTTCTCATCATCAATGGCCACCACTATCTCTTCCTGCTGTTGCCCGAGTATCTTTATATTCCCCATTTCAGGGATTGTTCTCAGTCTGTCGCTCAGTTGGAGTGCATATTGCTCTAACTCGCGTGGATTACGTTGGTCACTCTCCACTGCAAGCAATATGGAAGAAGTCTGTCCGAAGTCGTCCACGAGAACAATCTGGAGCACACCTTGTGGCAGCGAGGTTTTCTTGAACAGGTCAAGACCACCTCTTATCTTGCTCCACACCTCATCTTTGCGCTCCACTTCCACACGCAAGTCGGCGAAGATATATGCTATACCATCCTCACTTACGGAATAGGTGGTACTCTTGTTTATTTCCTGATATGTAAAAAGAAACCTCTCAAGCGGTTTGGTCACTTGCTGTTCCACCTCCTGCGCAGTTGCACCGGGATATACTGCGGCTATTACTGCCTGACGAATAGTAAACTGTGGAAACTCATCTTTGTTAAGTTGGGGCAACGACCAAATACCAAACAAACACAATGCCCCAACCACGAAAAATATTATCCCGTGATTGCGCATCGCTGCCTGTATGTGGTCGCGTTTGTTCATTTATTTACGCCGTATTATTATAAAGATGTACCTTTACTCTTGTTTGCCTTTCACTCTCGCCCCTTCATAAAGTTTCTGATAACCGCTTGTAATCACGGTATCTCCTTCTTCCAAACCATTGTCTATGAGTATCCCGCCTTTCACATAAGCAGACGAAGCAACTGTCTGTCGGTGTGCAGTGCCGTTTTTCACTACCCATACACTTATTCCATTCTGCATAGTCTGTACACATTTGGCGGGTATTATATATCCTGCAGTTTTACTGCTTGTGCACGACACTTTGCACATCATGCCTGACATCAGCATGTTTCCTTTGTTAGGTACTTGTATCTTGACATTGTAACTATGCGTCAAAGAATTTCCCAGCATATCTTTCTCCCCGATAGTGCCTTCGAGTCTCAAATCATTTAATGCAGGCACTATAATCTCCGCCTTGTCGCCTGTGTTTATAGTTGAAATCTCAGTTTCAGGTACAGGGAACACTATCTGCACACCATCCGTGTTTATCAGTTTAACGGCGGTTTGTCCCGGCAGTAGTTGCTGACCTGTACGCAAATCGCACTCTTCTATTATCCCGCTTTGCGGGGCATACAACTTGCAATCTTTCAATTGTTGCTGAGCTGCATCGGTTGCGGCTTTAGCTGTCTGCAACTTAGTCTGGCAGTCTATCCATTTCACTTCTGCCAATGCACCTTCTTCATATACATGTTTCAGACGTTCGTATGCGTCTTGTGCCTGATTGAGAGTTGCTTGCGCTGCCTTAAGTGCATTCCGTTGCTGGGTGTCGTCAATGGTTGCTATAAGTTCGCCTTGTCTTACTCTCTGCCCTTTCTTGACGTTCACTGTGCTAACCTTGCCACCGAGCGGAAAACGCAGTTGGAGCGAGGTGCTTTCTTCCACCTTTCCCACATAAGTGTTCACGGTCACTGAATTGGAATATTCCACCCGCATTATGTCTGTCTCTATCGGCCCTTTGTCAGAGTAATTCTCTTTATTATGGCATGCAGACAGCAGGAAAACGATGATAAAAGACAGGAATGATGATATATGTTTCATAATGTCGGCAAAGATAGTTGTTTCTGTTGGTTGGGCAATACCAAATCATGCGATAAACCGGTGAATTGTGCATTATCTGCTGCAATCCACCGATTCACCCATTTTGGATTTTATATCTTATAAGTACTTGTCAAGCTTTTCCCAACTTCTCTTTTATGGCCGCGCTCTCTTTCTCATATCCGGGTTTGTTGAGTAGAGCGAACATGTTTTTCTTGTAAGCCTCTACGCCCGGTTGGTTGAAAGGATTGACATCGAGCAGATATCCGCTAATGCCGCAGGCACGACAGAAGAAATAGATCAGTTCGCCGAGGCAGTACTCATCGAGTTTTTCAATTTCAATCTTGATGTTAGGCACACCTCCGTCCACATGTGCGAGCATGGTGCCCAATTCAGCCATTTTGTTGACTTCGTCAACGCGTTTTCCTGCAAGGAAATTAAGTCCGTCGAGGTTCTCTTCGTCGTAGGGGAAGAGTACTTTTTTCTGCGGTTGAGCAACACTGATTACGGTCTCGAACAGATGACGCTCACCGTCTTGTATATATTGTCCCATAGAGTGGAGGTCGGTAGTGAAATCAACTGCAGCGGGGAAGATACCCTTGTGGTCTTTCCCCTCCGACTCGCCATAAAGTTGTTTCCACCACTCAGCAATATAGTGGAGTTTAGGGTGGAAGTTCACGAGCAGTTCCGTTTTCTTTCCGCTATTGTACAATGCGTTGCGCACTGCGGCATATTGTGCTGCGGGGTTTTCTTCGAACGGTGTGTCAATGCCGCATACTTTCTGCATGTGTTGTGCACCCTGAATGAGGAGATTGATATCAAAGCCTGCGCAGGCGATAGGAAGGAGACCCACGGGTGAGAGTACGGAGAAGCGTCCTCCGATGTTATCTTCAATGACGAAGGTTTTGTAGCCTTCTTTTGTCGCGAGAGTTCGCAATGCTCCGCGTGCTTTGTCAGTGATGCAGACAATGAGTTGTTTGGCAGCCGTTTTTCCCTGCTGTTGTTCAAGTTGTGTTTTGAGCAGACGGAAGGCGAGTGCGGGTTCGGTGGTGGTGCCTGATTTGCTTATGCAGATTATACCAAAGCGCTTGTCCTGAAGCAGTTGCTGCAGTTCGTAGAGGTAATCTTCGCTGATATTCTGACCTGCATATACTATTTTCGGTGCACCTTCCTGCAGCCACTCAAACGAGTTGCTCAGAGCTTCAATGACAGCCTTTGCGCCGAGGTATGAGCCGCCGATACCTATACATACTATAATGTCGCAGTTATTGCGGAGGAGTTCCGCAGTGGCCTTAATGTCGGCAAGTTGCGGCATGATATCCTCAGGCAGGTTGAGCCAACCGAGAAAATCTGCGCCTGCACCTGTACCTTCCACGAGCATTTTTTGTGCTTCGTCTGCTTTGTTCTTGAAAGCATTTACTGCTTCCTTGCTTACAAATCCGTAAGTTTTTTCAATATTCAGTTTCATGAGATATAGTGTTGTTTAATATTGTGCGTGTTGTTTAGTATTGTTTAGAGTGGTTTAGTGTTGTTTAGTATTGTTTAGAATGGTTTAGAATGGTTTAGTATGGTTGATCGGGTGCAAAGGTATGTAATTTTTCTCAAACATACAAATCTTTTGTTGAGTTTGCACAATTGACACAAAAACACTATCTTTGCAGACTGAAAGAAACAGACCTAAGAACAATTCAATGAGATTGAGATTCAATTTATTGTTGGCTTTACTGCTTGTGGGAGTGGCGGTTACGCAGGCGCAGGAGGATGCCCGCAGTGTGGAATTGCGTACTTTCGGGGTGTACGGCTACAATTACACTTGGGGTCATTACGGCAATCTTGATGTAACTACGCGTGTTCCCGTCAACAGGCATTTCGAGTTGGACGGAGCCGTGCAACTATCCACTGCCAATGTCTATACTCTCTCTGCTGATGCAAGACCTTTGTTTCCATTGCCTGTGGGTGAGTTGTATTTGGACACACGACTGCTATACAAAGCCATTGTCCGCAACCGGATACATGAGTTGTCGGCTTCGCTTGGCTTTGGCTACAGAATGGATTATGTGGACGTGCAGATCGGTGTATATACGCGTAATATGTTGGAGTTCAAGCGTAATTGGCATTCTGAGTCGGAGATAGTGACGGAGCCGTTCGGTTTTTTATACAGTATAGAGGTGTTTGTGCGTCCGCAGGCAAGCAAATGGAATCTCAGTTTCCGTTTCGCGGACACTGATGACTTTCAGATTGAGCGTATATGGCAACCGTTGTTCATGATTGGTGGCAGATATTCGCCGACAGACCACTTGAGTGTGCTCTTGCAGGCACAATGCAAACCTACAGGAATGTTCCACCTTAATGCCTCCTTCTATGGTGCTACCGTAAGGGCAGGCGTATGTTATAAGTTTTAAGTTATGTTTGACAAGTCCGAAAAGTTTGAGAGGTTGGAGAAGTCCGTTCAGATATTCATTTTGTGCGTTCTGCTCTCGGGTTGCAACCTTACGCCCAATCTCGACATTGTAGGTATGTTCTATGGTCAGTCGCCACGGAACGATCAGCGCTTTGACGAGTCGATGAAGATAAACGAAGAGAACGGCTACAAGACTCTTGACATTGTCTCTGACAACTACGTTGTATATGTTGCTACAGACATGCATGTTGACTCCACTTGGCGCAACACTCTTGCATGGGCTCAGGCGGCAGAGGCTGATGCCGATTGTCCGTTTGCGCTTGTTCTCGGCGATGTGATAAATGCACAAGGTAACTATCCGCACTTCCTTGAGGGTATGAACCCCCTGACCAAACCTTGGTTTTGTACTGCAGGCAACCATGACATCTATTTCGGGCAATGGAAAGAATACATGCAGTATATAGGTTCTTCGACCTACTATTTCGTCGCTCAGACGCCTTCTTGTCGTGACCTCTATATATGTCTTGATACAAGTGATGGCACACTCGGAACCAAACAGTTGCGTTGGTTGGGGACTCTGCTTGAAGAGAAGTCGAAAGAAGACTTCCGTCATATTATAGTGTTCACTCACACTCACATGTTCAAGCGGGATGTATCGCAGGGGCATACAAGCAATTTCTCAATAGAAGAAACATACGAGATTACCGACTTGCTTTCGCGATACAAGGTGGATTGGTATATCTCGGGTCATGACCATAGCAGGGAGATAACTGATTTCAAAGGCGTGAAATACATTATCGTTGACACCATGCAAGACCCCGAAACAAATGCTGCGTACATGTGTGTCAGCGTAGGTGAGACGCTACAATACAGATTTGAAGATATGAATATTTGAATGTTTGAAGATTACTCCTTGAATCTCTCAAACTTATAAAACACATTCTTTATGAATACAATAGAAGAAGCAATTCACGATTTCAAAGAGGGCAAATTCGTCATAGTGGTTGATGATGAAGACCGCGAGAACGAAGGCGATTTCATCATTGCCGCAGAGAAGATAACGCCCGAGAAAGTCAATTTCATGCTGCATCATGGTCGTGGAGTCCTCTGTGCTCCGCTGCCTGAAGAACGCTGTATGGAACTCGGTCTGACACATCAGGTGGAAAACAACACCTCAATGCTCGGTACACCGTTCACGGTTACAGTGGATAAACTTGAGGGTTGCACCACAGGTGTCAGTGCAGCCGACCGTGCCGCCACCATCCTTGCCCTTGCCGACCCTGAGAGTACTCCTGCTACTTTTGGCCGTCCGGGGCATATCAACCCCCTGTATGCCCGCTCAAGAGGTGTATTGCGCCGTGCAGGTCATACTGAAGCAGCCATTGACCTCTGTCGTCTTTCCGGACTTACTCCCGCAGCTGCGCTTATCGAGATAATGAACGAGGACGGCACTATGGCACGACTTCCCCAACTTGAACAGGTGGCAAAACAATATGACCTCAAACTTGTATCTATCAAAGACCTTATTGCATACCGTCTCCGTACGGAATCACTAATAGAGAAAGGCGAAACGGTACATCTGCCAACCGCCTATGGTGACTTCATGCTTACTCCTTTCAGGCAGACAAGCAACGGACTTGAACATATCGCCCTCGTCAAAGGTTCTTGGGAGCCTGATGAACCCATACTCTGCAGAGTACACTCATCATGTATGACAGGTGATATCTTCGGCAGCAAGCGCTGTGAGTGCGGCGAACAACTGCACAAGGCAATGCAGATGATAGAGAAAGAAGGTAAGGGTATAATAGTATATATGAACCAAGAGGGTAGGGGCATAGGCTTGATGAACAAGATTCGTGCATATAAGTTGCAGGAGCAGGGCGAAGACACTGTTGAAGCCAATATTCATTTGGGCTTCGACGCCGACGAACGCGACTATGGCATTGGTGCACAGATACTCCGCACTATGGGTGCGCAGAAGTTGCGCCTTATGACAAACAACCCGATAAAGCGCATAGGACTTGAGAGTTACGGAATAGAGATAGTGGAGAATGTGCCTCTTGAGATAACTCCTAATCCCTACAACGAGCGTTATATGCGCACCAAAAAAGAGAAGATGCATCACAATCTTAATTTGGTGTGAGTCAGATAGTGTATTTTGGCACACTAATTGCAATATATCATTTGAAGTTTAACCAATTAAAAATTATAAGTTATGAAAACACGTATGACTACTCTCATGATGAGTCTGCTGATGATGATGCTTTCGGTCGCACGTGCAGACGAGACGGTAACTGTTACCGCTACCAACGGTGACATATCGCAAAACCTTGACCTCAAGGCAGTGGCTACAGTTTTTGCCGAGGCAAAGAACCTTGAGGAGTTCGAACAGAAACTCAACGACCCTGAGAACCGTATCTCCAATCTCGACCTCAACGGCGATGGTTATGTTGACTATATCCGCGTTATAGAAACCACGGAAGGTACCACTCACCTCGTTGTATTGCAGGCTATTCTTGCTAAAGATATCTATCAGGATGTTGCAAGTGTGCTTGTAGAGAAAGACCCTGCCACACAAGAGGTTACCGTACAGATTATAGGTGATGAGTATATCTATGGCACCAACTACATAATCGAACCGGTATATATCACTCGTCCCGTAATTTATGATTGGTTTTGGGGACCCTATTGGACAGTATGGTACTCGCCTTGGTATTGGGGATATTACCCGTCGTATTGGTATTATTATGACTGTTGGCTCGTTCATGACTATTGGCACTATATCTATGGTTTCCACTACTATCATCCCTATTGCAGTTATCGTTGGTGCAGTACACCTCATGTCCGTTATTATGACATGCGCCGTCACGTCGGAAGAAGTGACTATGCAGCCGCTCATCCTGACAAAGGCTTCAGTAGCAGAAACAATGGTATGAGCAATGCCCGCAGTCTGCAGAACAGTCGTGATATAAGCAACACTCGCAGTGCACTCTCTCCCGCTTCGGGTCAGTCCCGTACATACGGTAGTCAGAATGTGCGTCAGGCAGCAAGCAATACTCGTGTAAGCGGACAGACGGCAGGCAGTTCCCGTTCTGCATCTGCATCGGCTTCTTCGAGTCCTTCGCGCTCTGCAACAGCCTCGTCTTCCACTACATCGCGCTCCACAACAGCAACTACCTCGAGTGCCTCCCGTTCTTCTGCCGCAGACGGCTCACGCTCTACTTCAGCAACAGTAAGCCGCAGTTCTGCAAGCACAGGCAGTTCGCGCGCAACTTCTGCCACAGTGAGCCGCAGTAGCAGTACATGGACAAGAAGTAATGTTTCAGCAGGCAGTGGCAACACATCAACGGTAAACCGCAGTTCGTCAAGTCCTTCCCGCAGCTCTTCGACTGTAAGCAGCAGCACGACCCGCAGTTCGTCAAGTCCTTCTCGCAGCTCATCGACGGTAAGCAGCAGCTCAAGCCGCAGTAGCTCGTCAAGTTATAGTGGAGCGAGCCGTAGCACTTCTTCAAGTTATAGCAGTGGCAGCCGCAGTGCATCATACGGTGGAGGCTCAAGCATGTCTTCCTCGTCCCGTTCAGGCGGATATTCATCAGGCGGTATGAGTGGCGGAAGTCGCAGTGCAGGAGGAAGTATGGGCGGAGGTAGCCGTGGTGGCGGAGGAAGAAGATAATCCTTAGTGAAACACATATTGAGCAGAGACATGTATCGGCATGTCTCTGCTTTTTGTGTTTATGGGAGAATTTATTATTTATATTTGTGAGATAGAAAAAAGTTTTGTACCTTTGCAATGAATTTCCGAATAGTGTATGATGAAGAAATCCGTCCTCTTATTCTTGTGTCTGTTTGTCCTTTTGTTGCAGGGTATGCGTGCGGAAGACAAGCCTGAGTTGCGTTATGAAAACGCACTGAATTTTCGTATAATTAACAAGGGCTTTGGCAACACTGCTGAGGACTTCACCCGTTTGCCTGCTTTTATGAAAGACAGTGTGCGCGACCAACTATGGTGGCTTGCAGGTTGTTCTGCAGGTATAGGTGTGCGTTTCGCTACTGACTCAAAGACTATCGGTGCCCGCTATAATCTCAGATACGACTTCTCTATGATGCACATGGCTATGACAGGCATCAAAGGAACAGATCTCTACAGACTTGATGACGACGGCAAGTGGCATTATGTGAACACGGCAAGACCTGTCAAAGATTCCGTTCAGCATAAGGTGTATGTAGAGAATATGGACGGCAAGATGCACGAGTATCTCATCTATCTGCCTCTTTATGATGGTATCAAATGGTTGGAGATAGGTGTTGACAGTTCGGCTACTCTTCAAATGCCCCAAGTGGATAATCCCCGAAGCAATAAGCGCATTGTATGCTATGGCACGAGCGTGATGCAGGGCGGTTGCGCTACCCGTACAGGTATGACGCAGACCAATATGTTGCAGCGCGACCTCAATGTGGAAGTGGTCAATCTCGGCTTCTCGGGTGAGGGCAAACAGGACTATTGCATGGCGCGGCTCATGGCAGGTATAGACAATGTGATATGTTACGTTATTGACCCTGTGCCCAACTGCACAAAGGATATGTGCGACACTCTGACCTACAACTTCATCAGGATTCTGAGAGATGCCAAGCCCGATGTGCCTATCGTCATGGTAGAGGGCCTTACCTATCCATACGCAAAATATGATTCTTATTTCCGTGACTATCTGCCCGCTAAGAATGAGGCTTTCCGCAAGAACTATGAGCGTCTGAAGAAAGAGAATCCTAAGAACCTGTATTATATGACAACCGACGGAATGACAGGCTTTGAAGAAGAAGGTACGGTCGATGGCGTTCACCTTACTGATGTCGGGTTCCGTGCATATACTCAGAAACTTGAGACTATACTCCGCAAGATACTCAAGAAACAACTGAAATGACCGATGACAGAGTCTGCTGACTCTGTTGTCTGCATATTATATAAGAACATAAATATCAACCAACAACTGAACTGCTTATGAAGAAACTTCTATCTCTGTTTCTTTTAGCGCTGATGGCTGTGTCGCTATATGCGCAGGATCTTAAAGTATCAGGCACAGTGGTCGATTCTGAGACCGGCGAAACGCTGATTGGCGTGAGTGTAATTGAAAAGGGTACAACCAATGGTGTAGTAACCGACTTTGATGGCAACTTTACCATTAAGGTGAACACCGGGGCTACCATTCAATTGAGTTATGTGGGCTATGCTACCGAAGAACTAAAAGCGAAAGCCAATCTCGGTACTATACAACTTGAGAGCGAAGCAGTAACACTTCAGGATGTTACTATCACAGGTCAGATGGCTCGCCAAAGCAAGACTCCTGTGGCTGTCAGTCAGGTTACTGCCCTCGAGATTGAGGAACGCTTGGGCGGTGCCGAGTTCCCTGAAATACTGAAAAACACTCCCGGCGTACATGCCAACGGACAAGGCGGCGGATGGGGAGACTCCGAGATTTGGATGCGCGGATTCGACAATACCAATGTCGCCACCATGATTAACGGTGTCCCAATGAACGACATGGAGAATGGTACAGTCTATTGGTCCAATTGGCAGGGATTAGGCGATGTAACGAGCGTTATGCAGACACAGCGCGGTATGGGTGTCTCAAAGGTAAGTGCTCCTACGGTCGGTGGTACTATCAATGTCGTTACCAGAGGTATTGACTCCAAGCAAGGCGGTTCGTTCTCCTATTCTATGGGTAACGACGGTGCCAACAAACTGCTGTTCACGGTTAGCACCGGTCTTATGAAGAACGGTTGGGCTATCACAGTGCTCGGTTCCAAGAGTTGGGGTGACGGTTATATTCAGGGTACAAGTTATAGCGGATACAACTATTTCGCCAATGTATCCAAACGTATCAACGATCGTCACCAACTCTCTCTCACGGGCTTCGGCGCTCCTCAAGGACATTGGCAGCGCCCAAGCGGCAGTAGTGGCGCACTTACACTTGCTCAATGGAATGAGGTGAAGAAATATGCTACCGACGGGATGGACTATCGCCGCTATAATCCTGCTTATGGCTACGGAAACAACGGGAAGCAGAAAGGTGCTAACTACAACCAATATCATAAACCGCAAATCTCTCTTAACCACGTTTGGCAAATCGACTATAAGTCATCTCTTTCCACTACCTTATATACAAGTATAGGTCGCGGCTTCGGTTATACGGCAGAGGCAAGTCCTTATAGCGAATATGCCTATTCCGACCTTACCCGTGGTGCATACAATGGTGTACTTACCACCACTTTCCGCCGTCAAGACGGCACTTTCGACTATGGCGCAGTGGAGGACCTGAATGCCGCTTCCGAAACAGGTTCGCAGCTTATCATTGCAGAGAACCGCAATTTCCACAACTGGTACGGACTTGTAAGTACCTATAATAATCATTTCCTTGACCGTCTTGAACTGACTGCCGGTATTGACTTCCGCTATTATGAAGGAATACACACCGCTGTCATTAGTGACCTCTTGAGTGGTGAATATTTTATTGATGCTACAAGAGTAAATAGTGTATCAGAGAGAAACAATATCAATCGTGCCAATCCTGATTGGACGTATGAGAAACTCAATGTGGGCGACATTGTATATCGAAATTGGATAGGTCATGTTGTGCAGGAAGGTTTCTTCGGCACTCTTGAATATTCATATAATGGTCTGTCTGCTTTTGTCAATGGTTCGTTCTCTTATACCAACTATTGGAGAGTTGACCACATGTACTACGATGCCGAGCATGAGAAATCTAATGTGATAGGGTTCGCAGGTGGAACCATCAAGGGTGGATTAAACTACGAGTTCAATCGTTATAACAATCTGTTTGTCAATGTCGGTTTTATCTCGCGTGCTCCTAACTTCAATGCTGCTTTCATGTCCTCTAACACAAGCCACATGCTAAACAGAGATGCAAAGAACGAGAAGATAGCATCTGTTGAGTTGGGATATGGTTTCCACAATGAGTATGTTAATATTATGCTCAATGGCTACTACACCCGCTGGATGGATAAAACTATGTCGCGCTACACCACCTTCGACAATCAGTCAACAGGATATGTCAATATGACAGGCGTCAATGCTCAGCACATGGGTATTGAGTTGGAACTCAAATCCCGCCCTACCAAGTGGATGGAGTTGAATGCAATGCTCTCTCTCGGTGATTGGCGCTGGAAAGGTAATGACATCATCGGATATATGTATGACGAATTTGGTAATGCTGTTACCTCAAACGGCGATAGGACTGAGGTCGGAGCCGAAGACCATGCATGGGCGAAAATCAATCTTGAGAACGTAAGAGTAGGTGGTCAGGCACAAACAACTGCCAACGTGGGTATTACATTCATACCCTTCAAGGGATTCCGTATTGGTACGGAATATACCGTCTATGGGCGCAACTATTCTTACTATTCCTTTACCGGCAGCAGTCTGACCATAGGCAAGACAGTGAACGTGGTTGACCCGTATAAATGTCCTGTGGGAGGCAGTATGGATTTACGCGCAAGTTACACTTTCAAAATCGGAGCCCTGCGCGCTACCGTGGGAGGCAATGTAAGCAACCTGCTCAATCAGCATTATATAGAGAAGGCATGGAGTGCTCAGGCCACATCGCAGGTAGTTACTGAAAATACAAAAGACAATATCTACTTCTTCTACAATAAAGGACGTCAGTGGAACATTCGTTTCAAACTGACATTCTAAGGTAATTTGATGATATGAATATTTGAAAATTGTATGATTATGAAAACATCCGGACATATATTTTCCTCAGTTGCGCTTCTGGCGCTGACACTGGTGTCGTGCGAAAACTTCTTCGACGAGAAGCAACTCGACAATGTCAACTACCGCCCCACAGATGTGCGCACGTCTATGACTTACACCATGACCGCTGACGATGTTGCGGCTGTGGGTAAGCAGTGCACATACAGAGGCAACGACACCGTGCCCTCTGTTTACGAGCAGAAAGCACTCTCGCTTTGCACCGAGACTGACTCCACCGCTTATGTGGAATGGAAGAAAATAGCCTCTCTCAAGGCCTTCACCGAAGATGCAAGCCCCGACATCTATCTGCCTATGTTCATGGCAACCAAGTTCCCATATCTTGATGCCGGCACCATCTGCAATGTCACTTATCCTCTCTACGAAGGCAAGTCTGCAAGGCAGGAACCGTTCAGATATGCTTCACCCTATACACTGACAGAAGAAGACTACCGATTGATATGGAATGGTCGTGGTGCATCTTATCTTACTCCTCAGAGTCTTAATGATGTCTCAAAAGTATTGAAGCAGCAGTTCCCCTTGGCTGCCGAAGGAAAAATCGTGGTGGTCTCTTATCTGTTTCAGTCTGCTGAACCTGATTCTATCATTCCTTTCTTGCCGTATGAATGTACTGTTGCACAGATTCTTGAAGCTAAGGAAACTAACGAACACCAATTCTCAGGCATTGTGGGCACTGTCAAGTCGCCTACCTACGGACGTTTCTATCTCGTTGATGATGCAGACTCTATCTATGTCTATGGCCTGAATGATGAAGATGGCAACCGTGTGTGGAACAATAAAGGAATAAAGACAGGCGATCATATTACTATTAAAGGTAAGTATTCCGAAGAATCAGGTGAGCCTCAGATAGTGGGGGGAGTATATGTTTCTCACTCTTCTCCCTCTCCTTCCCCGCGCAAATCTCTGAAGGCTAACTCTTCCGAACCTGAGCCGACAACCACTGTATTCCGTTTTGTGGGAGGAGAATGGATTCAATATGAGAACGAACAACTCACAGCTCTTGATATATTGCCGCAGTATATTTATACGGCTTTAGGGGCGACATCCATTGCCAATCCCGAGAAGATTATAGGCGATTATCTCCGCAGAACTTACCCGCTCGCACTTGAGAAACAAATCTATATGGTTGTTTATGAAGCTAATTCGGGAGTTACTGCTGACGAGTGGACCTTTGATGGCACCGATTTCGTCATGAACACTGGTTTCGTATATGATGTAATGTCGTTCGTGCATAATCCCGGCTCATGGGTTGCCAATATCTCTACTTACTACACTACGCCTTTTGTTTCTGATGGTCCTGCCGATTTCACCATGCAGGCTGTCACTCTCGACGGTCTGAGTTATATCTGGCGCTATCAGGCATCATACGGCATGACGGCATCCGCTTATGTTAGCGGCACCAACCATCCGGTAGAAGGATGGCTTGTCTCACCCAAAATACGTCTTAAGAAAAGTGAGAGTCCTCAACTGACATTCTATCACGCAGTCCGATATGGCAATCCTGTCGATAACCTCGAATGGCTGAAGGTGCGTGTTACAAACAACTATACGGGTGATGTTACTACCACCGAGTGGGAACATCTCCAGTTCCCTGATTCAATACCTGACGGTAGCAACTGGGTGTTCCGCAATGCAGGACGTTTCGACCTCTCCAAGTATAACGGTGAAACCATCGTCATCGGGTTCGAGTATAACACTACTATCGGCGATGTCCCCTCAGCTCCTACCTGGGAAATACAAGACCTGCTTGTTGCAGAAGATGACGAAATAACTGCCTTCATCGAGGCAGGCAACCAGAAAAGAAACATAGTGGATTAACTTATTCAACTAACATAATAATTAACAAATTAAAACAAATCAAAGTATGAAAAAGATCTTTCTTTTTTGTGCAGTCTTTATGACTGCAATGTCAATGAATGCTGCAATTACCAACATGACTTGTGCTGAAGCCAAAGCAGCTACACTTGACAATCTGCAAGCTGACGAAGTTGGTACTGACTCTGTTGCCGTCACCGGTTATGTTACCAACACCAACGGACAAATCAGTCGTGGTCAGCAGACCTTCTGGCTTGACGATGTTAAGGGTACAACCCAAACATTTCAAGCTTACTGGTGCAATATGCCCGAAGATACTCCTCTTAATGTTGGTGACAAAGTTACAATCAAAGGTTTTCTTACTAACTATAAGGGCACTACAGCCGAAATGAAGAATGGTGATGTTGTTATTTTAGAGCGTGTTGCTGTGCAGATTGATACTATAGAAGTAAGTGTTTGCGAGGCTATTGCAGAAGGTGAAGCTCTCAACGATAAAGAAATAACTCCCGATGTATTCGCAGTAGAAGGTGTCGTTTCTTCTGTAGATGGTACTTATGAGCAATATAATCAGGCTACTTTCTGGATGACTTGCGAAAACAATAACAAGAAGTTTGAAGCTTACTATGTTACTATGCAAGAAAATGATGGCTACTTCCCGCAGATTGGTGATACAGTCAGTGTGTTAGGCAAGATTACCAAATACAACGATATTATAGAAATATCCAATGGTAAGGCATGGATTCTTGCAAAGAGCGGTTATGTGCCTGATACTATCCGAATGAATGTTGCTGAGGCTGTTGCAGAAGGCAAACAGTTTGAGGACAACGAAACTTCGAATGACATTTATGTAGTTACCGGTTATTGCGATAGTATTGCATACGCTTTCAGCGAAGCAAATGGAAATATGTCGTTCTATATGTGTGACGATATAGCTGCTCCTGCCTATGAGTTTGAGGCATATCGTGTTAAAACCAATGTTGAGATTACTGTCGGTCAGCAAGTGTCTGTAGTAGGTCATCTTAAGAAATATGTGAAAGATGAAGTTGTTACAATAGAAATTGTTGATGGTTATATTGAAGGTCAGGCTACCGCTGTTGAGAACCTTCGCGGTGAGACCACTGCACAGAAGTTCATTGAAAACGGTCACCTCTATATCGTCAAAGACGGTGTCCGCTACAATGTTCTCGGTGCCAAGATTAAATAATTATCCTATCTAAAGTAAAGAAAAGGCGGCAAATTGCTGCCTTTTTCTTTTTGTTGTTGTATGTTTCAAATAATTGTTGTACCTTTGCACGCTTTTAGCAAACTGCGTTATTAAGAACGTAGTCAACCATAATGTTTAACCCTTTAATCTGTGGAAAGACAATTACTTGTTGATTCCACTTCATTCTACCAACATGGCAGAAAATCCATCACTCCAGAACTTCGACTGGGATGCTTTTGAAGCTGAAGCTCAAGGCAAACAAAACGAAGAATTGATTAATAAGTACGATGAAACCCTCAATGCTATCAAGACAGGTGAGGTCGTAGAAGGTACAGTTAAGGCTATCAACAAACGTGATGTTGTAGTCAGTGTAGGTTACAAATCCGACGGTGTCGTTCCTGCTGCCGAGTTCCGCTACAATCCCGAACTCAAGGTCGGTGACAAAGTAGAGGTTTATATCGAGAACCAGGAAGACAAAAACGGACAACTCATTCTCTCTCACAAGCAGGCTCGTGCTGCTCGCAGCTGGGAGCGCGTCAATGAGGCTCTCAACAATGAGGAGATTGTTCAAGGCTTTATCAAGTGCAAGACTAAGGGCGGTATGATTGTTGACGTGCTCGGCACAGAAGCATTCCTTCCCGGCTCGCAGATTGACGTTAAGCCCATTCGCGACTACGATGTATTCGTTGGCAAGACAATGGAATTCCGCATTGTTAAAATCAATCAGGAATATCGCAATGTCGTTGTATCTCACAAGGCTCTTATCGAGGCTGAACTTGAGGCACAGAAGCGCGAAATCGTTTCCCGTCTTGAGAAAGGTCAGGTGCTTGAGGGTACTGTCAAGAACATCACCAACTATGGCGTATTTATCGACCTCGGTGGCGTTGACGGTCTCATTCATATCACAGACCTTAGCTGGGGACGTGTTTCCGATCCTCACGAAATCGTTAGTCTCGACCAGAAACTCAATGTCGTTATCCTTGATTTCGACGAAGAGAAGAAGCGTATTGCTCTCGGCTTGAAGCAACTCACTCCTCATCCTTGGGACGCTCTGCCTGCAGACCTCAAGGTGGGTGACCATATCAACGGTAAGGTTGTCGTTATCGCTGATTACGGAGCATTCGTTGAAGTAGCTCCCGGCGTTGAAGGACTTATCCACGTCAGCGAGATGTCTTGGAGCCAACATCTGCGTTCTGCTCACGACTTCCTCAAAGTCGGACAGGATGTTGAGGCTGTTATCCTTACTCTCGACCGCGATGAGCGCAAGATGTCGCTCGGTCTCAAGCAACTCAAATCCGATCCTTGGGAGAATATCGAGGAGAAATATGCTGTCGGCTCTAAGCACGAGGCTAAGGTTCGCAACTTCACCAACTTCGGTGTGTTTGTTGAACTCGAAGAAGGCGTTGAAGGTCTTATCCATATCAGCGACCTCAGTTGGACCAAGAAAATCAAACACCCCAATGAGTTCACCCAAATCGGTGCTCAGATGGAGGTTGTGGTTCTCGAAATCGACAAAGAAAACCGTCGTCTCTCTCTCGGTCACAAACAGCTTGAAGACAATCCTTGGGACGCTCTCGAGTCAACCTTCGGAGTTGATACCATTCACGAGGGTACAATCACCGAGCTCACCGACAAAGGTGCTGTCGTTGCTCTGCCTTACGGCGTAGAGGGCTTCTGCACTGCCCGTCATCTCCAGAAAGAAGACAAGTCGGCTGTGAAGGTTGACGACAAACTCGAGTTCAAGGTAATTGAGTTCAATAAGGACGCTAAGCGTATTCTTCTCAGCCATGTACGCACATGGGAGGCTCCTAAGGAGGAAGAAGCTCCTAAGGCAAAGAAGCAGAAGAAAGAGGCTGCTCCCGCACAACCCGCTGTAGAGAAAACCACTCTCGGTGACCTCAGCGTACTCGCTGACCTCAAGGCTGAAATGGATGCCGCTACTCTTGAAGCACTCGCTGCCAAAGAGAAGAAAGCTGCTCCTAAGAAGAAAGCTGCCAAGAAAGCAGAGGCAGAACCCGCAGAAGAGACTCCCAAAGCTGAGACTCCTGCAGAGGAAACTCCTAACGCAGAATAATCAGGTCTTGCGACTTTACAGAAAAGAGGAAGATACCGCAAGGTTCGGTTCTTCCTCTTTTTTACAACAAACAATGTAGTCTTCGCTTCCCATGACTGAGAAACAGAAAATGCTTGCAGGCAAAAAGTACAATGCCCTTGATGATGAACTGAGAGAGGAACTCAATCAGGTCAAGCCCACGTGTCAGCAGTACAACAACCTTTTGCCTGCCGACTTGTCAGCGCGCAACATGGTTATAGTGAATAAGCATATCTGCATATTGTCAATTCTTGTACTGCTTGCATCTGCTGTCTGTGCCAAACCCGTAAGCAGAGAAGTAGCGCGTCAGGCGGCTCAGCGGCTCACTGATTTCAATATCATTGACAACGAAACCCGTGAGAATGTACCCAACCGCATTAAGTCTCATGTCGGGGCAAATCTGTCTGACGAATATGTCTATATGTTTGATATAGAGGGTTCTGAAGGCAGTATCATCGTATCTGCCGATGATGTGGCATATCCTATACTGGCATACTTGGACAAGCGTCCTCAAGACAATGAGATGCTTCCGGAGAACATACGCTCTTGGTTTAATGGATACGAACGTCAGATAGAGTTCGCCCGGGAGAACGGCTTGGAACCCTCCGAAGAGATTCAAGCGGCATGGAAACTTATGTCTGCTGATGATTATGAGGGTGAGATTGTAGTCAGCCCCCTGATAACTACCCAGTGGGATCAACTCTCTCCGTATAACCAACTCGTCCCGGGAGACTATCCTACCGGCTGCGTGGCAACTGCTATGGCGCAAGTGATGCGCTACTGGAAATACCCGAAGCGTGGGGTGGGGCAACGCTCGTATGTGTCAAATGGCACTACTTTCAGTGCTGACTTTGAGAAGGTTACTTACAACTGGTCGCTGATGCCAAACAAACTGACTACTGCAAGTTCCAATGTGCAGCGTACTGCTGTGGCTACGATAATGTACCACTGTGGAGTAGCCGCACGAATGGAATATAATACATCCGGCAGCGGAGCTTATCTCATAGAGTCTTTCTCCAAACGCGAGGACGACTGTGCAGAGTATGCTCTGAAGACATATTTCGGCTACAAAGACTCAATGCGCGGTCTCTTGCGTGATTACTTAAATCGTAACTCAGGTTTTTCTACCAAGGAGTGGACAGATATGGTCAAGGCTGACCTTGACATGGGCAGACCTGTTCTCTATTCAGGTTATGGCGACTCCGGCGAGGAGGAATATGTAGGTCATGCCTTCATCTGTGACGGCTATACCGATGCCGACTATTTCCACTTCAATTGGGGGTGGAGTGGTGAGTTCGATGGCTGGTTCCGCCTGAATGCGTTAGACTTGTCAGGGGCCGGAACCGGTGGTGGAACAGGCCATTTCAACTACTATCAGCATGCTATCTTCGGTCTTGAACCCGACACCGAGGGTACACATGGCGATACCACTGTTATAGTGGGTCTTGACAACTTGAGAGAGCCGGAGATACTCGTCTATCCCAACCCTGTTTCCGACCTTCTCTTTGTTCATACTGAGTCTCAATGTTACTGTGAGTGTGTGCTCCGAGACTTGTCAGGAAGGGAGATCTATAGGGTAGGGCGGCAGAAAACAAATAACCCTCTCGCAATAGACCTTTCAGCTATCAACGAGGGGTTATATATGTTGTCCGTCCGACAGATTAAGTCCGATACAGTTGAGGGTGAGACTACGAGAAAGATTCTTATCAAGAGGTAGTTGACCTGCTCTGACTCTTTATTCTTCTGTCACTCTCCCGTTTTCAAACAACATCTTTCGTCCCGGGTAACGCTCTACCCAGTTCATGTTGTGAGTGGACATCACTACCGTGGTGCCCGCCTGACATATACCATGAAGCAAGTCCATTATACCTGCTCCTGTCTCGGGGTCAAGGTTGCCTGTCGGCTCATCTGCGAGTATTATCTGAGGAGAGTTAAGCAGTGCGCGGGCTATCACCACACGCTGTTGCTCGCCGCCTGACAGCTGGTGAGGCATCTTATATGCTTTGTTTTCCATACCTACTTGTCGGAGAATGTCGTTGATATGGTTTTTCATCACATTCTTGTCTTTCCAGCCGGTGGCTTTCAGCACAAACATAAGGTTAGATTCCACGCTGCGGTCTGTGAGCAGTTGAAAATCCTGGAATACGATACCTATCTTGCGTCTCAGATACGGAATCTGTTTGCGGCGGATAGATGGCAAGTTGTAGTCAAGCACTACCGCTGAACCGGTCTTGACGGGCAACTCTGCATAGATAGTCTTCATCAGACTGCTCTTGCCGCTGCCTACTTTGCCAAGCAGATATACAAACTCGCCCTCGCCGATTGTCATGTCAACATCCTGAAGCACCACTTGCTCCAGTTGGCATACTTCTACTCCTTTATATTCAATAAGATTCATACTGTTTATACCGCTGCGCGGGTTCTTTGTCTAAGCCTTATCCTTCCAGTTTGCTGTCTATGAGATTTATCTTCTCCTCAAGCTCGGCAAGTTGTCGTTTCTGCTCGTCTATCTTCTTCTGCATATCATCTACCAGCTTGTTGCCTTTCTTGTTGCCGGCAGTGAAGAACAGGATGTTGTTCTCTGAAGTCTTAATCTCTTGTTGCAGAGCCTCATACTGCCTTACCAGACGGCGGCGGTCGTTGAGAAGTGCATTGTCGTCTTTATTCTCCAGATTCTTGCCGAAGTCTTCTATCTTGCGGTTATGCTTTTCTATGTTCAGTTGGTCGAAAATCTTGTCAGTAGCCGCACGGAACTGCTTGAATATCTTGTCTTTGTCGCGGAAAGGTACAAACCCTGTCTCATTGTAGCGGTTTATCAGTTCGTGCAGTTTCTCCAATGTCTCTTCCTTGGTTGTAACTGCCAATTGCTCAATCTCTGCTATAATGGCTTTCTTCTGTGCGAGGTTGTCTTTCTCTTGTTGGCGGTTGTCTTTCACGTTGGCTTTCTTTCTCTCGAAGAAGCTGTCACATGCGGCAGAGAACTGTTTCCATATATCGTCCGAGTATTTTCTTGCCACAGGCCCTATTTCTTTCCATTGCTTCTGCAGTTTGATGAATTTGTCGGAAGCCTCTTTCCAGTCTTCCGAGTCTTTCAATGCTTCTGCCTGCTCGAGCAGCGAGCGCTTCTTCTGCAGATTCTTTTGCAACTCGTCACGCATCTGCTTGTAGAACTGTGTCTTTGCCTTGAAGAACTTGTCGCACAATGCACGATATTCGTCGTATATCTGCTGGTTCATCTTCTTCGGGGCGAAGCCTATCGTGCGCCATTCTGCCTGCAGTTCGTTTATTGTATTGGCGGCATCTTCCCACTGTTTGTTGGTGCTGAGTTCTTCAGTGTTGACAGCCTTCAGTTTCTCTATTATCTGCTGTTTGCGGCTGAGGTTGTCCTCTTCTGCGGCATGCAGTTTCTCGAAATGTTCCTGATGACGCTTGTTGATAACGGTGCTTGCCTCTTTGAATCTGTTCCACAACGGTTCTCTCTGCTCGCGTGCCACAGGTCCGATGTTAGCCCATTCGTCGTGCAGTTGTTGCAGTTGTCGGAAGGCTTCTACCACATCGCCTTTGCTCTGCAATGCCTCTGCTTGCTCGCACAATGCCGTCTTCTGCTCGAGGTTCTTCTTGAAGTCGTACTCGCGCAACTCGTTGTTGATTTTCACGAGGTCGTAGAACTTCTCCTGATAGAGGTTGTACTCTTTCCAAAGCAGGGTAGCCACCGTGGGAGGCACTGCGCCTATTGTTTTCCATTCTTCTCTCAACTCGCGCATCTTCTTCAGGTTGTCGGTCACGTCGGCAGTCTCCGACTCCGCCATCTCTTTCATCTGTGCTATTATGTTCTCTTTGCGGAGCTGGTTCTGCTTCATCTCGTCTTCGCGCTTTTGGCGCTCTTCCTGACGTTGCTGCTTGTAAATGTCGAGCAGTTGTCGGAACTGCACTTCTATCTCGTCAACCGCCGGCTTGTACTCCTCGGTCTTTTCCTCTAACTCTTCCCATTGTTTCTTCAGAGCCTCTTGCTCCTGACGATAGATGCGGTAGAACTGGATTTTGAGTTTGTCTGCCTGCTCTTTTATGTCGCTCACTTGACCTCCGAGCAGTTGCTTGAACTGCTCCACGATACTCTCTTTGGTTAGTTCAACCTCAGCCTCGGTGTTGTCAGTCTCGGCTGCAGCAGTCTCCTCAGCGGGAGTCTCTGTCTGTTCTGCTTCCGGTTCTTCGGGTTCAGCATCTTCGGCTTCAGTCTCCGGAGCAACGGGCTGTTCATCGGTTGCATCTTCCGTTACTTCGGGAGCTTCAGCTTGTGTGCTTTCGGGCGCTTGCTGTACTTCGGTTGTTTCGTTAACCACATTTTCTTCCTGTGGTGCCACAGGAGCCTTCAAATCCTTGTTTTCAAGTGAGTCCATAATCCTTAATTTATAAGGTTCAACATATTGGCGGGGTGACTTGTCAGTCCCCATTTCACCAAATTACGGGGCAAAGTTACAAAAAATAATAAATCTACGCAAACAAAAATCGCTATCTCACATTTATTTATCTGACGATACGCATTCGCATGCTTATAAAAACGGTGTAATGAAGTCGTATTGACGATACGATGAGGTCGTGCAGGCTGTATAATCAGGTTATGTTGATTGCATAATTATGCAATAATTATGCACGAATCTTAAGAAAACGCACATTTCGTCATGCTCTCGTCATGCTATCTCTAAGCCGAGTGTTAGCCTGGTGTTGGTTTATGCATTATTATGCATAATCTTAAAATATGTCACATATTGCGGTGGTGGGTTGTGTGTTTACAGAAAAAGTTGTATCTTTGCAGACGGAAAGAAGAGTAAAGATGTCAACAGAGGACAGTATAAAAGAGTATAGGGACGACTGGACGACGGTTATCCGCCCGAAGACGAGTCTGCTTGAGGTGGATTTCAAGGAGTTGTGGCGTTACCGTGACTTATGCACGTTGTTTGTAAAGCGTAACATAATAACGCAATACAAGCAGACGGTGCTTGGTCCGCTATGGTATTTGATACAGCCGTTGATGACAACGATAATGTATATGGTGGTCTTTGGCGGTATAGCGAAGATATCGACGGACGGCATGCCTCAGCCGTTGTTCTATATGGCAGGTATATGTTTCTGGCAGTATTTCTCGGATTGCCTTACGAAGACGAGTAACACCTTTGTTGACAATGCGGGGATATTCGGGAAAGTATATTTTCCTCGTCTTATAGTTCCTTTGGCGAATGTCATGAGTAATCTTGTGCGTTTCGGCATCCAGTTCTCTCTGTTTCTCTGTTTCTATTTCTACTATCTCGTCTTCACGGACGCGCCTATTCACACCAATTGGTATGCACTTCTTGTGCCGTTGTTGGTAGTGATGCTTGCGCTAACGGCTTTAGGTTTCGGAATATTGTTTTCCTCGATGACCACGAAGTATCGTGATTTGCAGATACTGCTATCTTTTCTTGTAGGGTTGTGGCAATACGGTACTCCGGTGATTTATCCGCTTTCGACAGTTACGAATCCGACATTGAGACTGCTAATGCAGCTGAACCCGATTACGGGTATAGTGGAGTTTTTCAAGTACGGCATGTTAGGCACGGGCTGCCATGAGTGGTGGATGTTGGGATATAGTTTCGGCTTCATGGTTGTGCTGCTGTTTGTCGGGATAATAGTCTTCAACAAAGTGCAACGCTCGTTTATGGATACGGTATAGGGGTGGTTTAGAGTGGTTTAGTATTGTTTAGTATTGTTTAGAATTGTTTAGTATTGTTTAGAGTGGTGCTGTCAGATTACTTTGAGTTGTAGTAACGCTTTCTCTATGCCGTCTTCATCAATGTGTGCGGTTACTATTGTGGCCGCATCTCTTGTGAGCTTAGCCGCGTTCCCCATTGCCACGCTTGTGCCTGCCGCCTGAAGCATGGGTATGTCGTTTCCCCCGTCTCCAAAGGCGATGACGTCTTGTTTGCCAATGCCGAAATGTGTTGCCATAGCGAGCATACCGCTTCCTTTGTCGGCGCCTTGCGGTGTGAGGTCGATGAATGCAGGGTGCCACCGCCCGACAGTGGTGTTGTGCAGGTGTGCTTTGAGCCGTTTCTCTCTTATCTTGCCTATGAACGCGGTGATTTGCATTATCGGCTTTGTCAGCACTTCTTCGAGCGGGGTGGTGTAGTCAAGATTGCGAATGTTGAGTTGCTCGACGAATATCTTCTGCACGGTATGGTTGTTGTGAATGACTCTGAGTCTGTCTTCGTTTACCACAATAGTAGGGTAGCGTTTCAGACGTGAGTCTTCGAGTATTGTCTTAATGTCAGCGTTGCTGAATTGCAGTTGTCTTATGATGTGGTCTCCGGCGAAACAGAAGGCACCGTTGGTGGTAACATATCCGTCTATGAGATGCTCAATCTGACAGAGATTGTTTATTATGCAGAGCGGTCTGCCTGTAGCGATAAACACCTTGTGCCCGTTTTCTTTTGCACGGGCAAGTGCCCTGACTGCCGAATCAGGGATCTTGTGCGTGGTGAAACTCACCAATGTGCCGTCAATATCGAAAAACAGTGCTTTCTGCATAGTTGTCTGCCTGCTTGTTACCATGTCAACATCGTGCTGCCGCCTATAACCTTTGAGTGGTTTAGAGTGGTGCGAGTGGTTTAGAGTTGTTTAGTATTGTTTAGTATTGTTTAGAGTGGTTTAGAGTGGTTTAGATTTGTTTATTTCTCAATTAGCAAATACTATGCCAATATACTAATTTATTGTTTAGAGTGGTTTAGAGTGGTTTAGAGTGGTTTAGTATTGTTTAGAGTGGTTTAGAGTTGTGCGTATTTGGCAGTAGGGTGTGTAATGCTGTTTTTCTTCGCTCTAAGCGACTTTGGCACTCTTGTCGGGGAGTAGTCGAAATGAGGAGAAGAAATAAAAATATCGAAAGTATTTGCGTATTTCGGGATTTTGTAGTAATTTTGTATGCTCTTAAGGAGACTATTCAAAAGGGCGGATAAACAAGAAGAATGGAATAGGGGATAGTAACTACTAAAAACTAACATACAACAATGATTGACAACGACAGAATTCTTAAAGTGAATATCGATGAGGAGATGCGAACCTCGTATATCGACTATTCAATGAGTGTTATTGTGAGCCGTGCTTTGCCAGATGTGCGTGACGGCTTCAAACCTGTTCACCGCCGTGTGCTGTTCGGGATGAACGAACTGGGCAACACGAGCGACAAACCTACAAAGAAATCAGCACGTATCGTAGGTGAGGTGATGGGTAAGTTTCACCCTCATGGTGACTCCAGCATCTATGGTACTCTTGTGCGTATGGCACAACCTTGGGCAATGCGTTACCCGCTTGTTGACGGGCAAGGCAACTTCGGCTCTGTGGACGGTGACGGCCCTGCAGCGATGCGTTATACGGAGGCGCGCCTGAGCAAGATGGCTGAGGAGATGCTTCGCGATATAGAGAAAGACACTGTTGACATGCAGCTCAACTTCGATGATACGCTGCGCGAACCTACAGTGCTTCCGACCCGCTTCCCCAATCTCTTGGTGAATGGTGCAAGCGGTATAGCCGTAGGTATGGCGACCAACATGCCTACCCACAACCTCGGCGAAGTGATAGACGGCTGTGTGGCATACGCAGAGAATTGCAAACAGCGTATTGAGAACCCCGACACTCCTGAGATAACGGTTGAGGATCTTATGCACTATATCAAGGCTCCCGATTTCCCCACGGGCGGTACTATCTACGGCTATGCAGGTGTGAAAGAAGCCTACGAGACAGGTCGCGGAAGGATCGTGATTCGCTCGAAAGCGGATATCGAGACCGAAGAGAATGGTCGTGAGCAGATAGTAATCGGCGAACTGCCATACGGTGTAGTCAAGAGTGACCTTGTGAAGAACATTGCCGAGCTTGTCAATGACAAGAAGATAGAGGGTATCAGCGGCATAGCCGACCACTCGAAGCGCGATGTGCGTATCGTGATAGAGATAAAGAAAGATGCCAATGCGAGCGTGGTGCTCAACAAGTTATATAAATACACAGCTCTGCAATCGTCGTTCTCGGTGAACAATATAGCCCTTGTCAAGGGTCGCCCGATGCTGCTTAACCTGAAAGACTTGGTAGGCAACTTCATTGAGCACCGTATGGATGTGGTTACCCGCCGCACCCGTTTCGAACTGAAGAAAGCGCAGGAGAAGGCTCACATCCTGGAGGGTTTGATTATAGCAGTTGACAATATAGACGAGGTAGTTCATCTGATTCGTGCCAGCCGCACTCCGGCAGATGCGCAGACTGCTCTTGAACAGCGTTTCAATCTTGACAACCTCCAGTCGAAGGCAATTGTGGAGATGCGTCTCAGTCAGCTTACCGGTCTGCGTATCGACGAGTTGAAGAAGGAATACGAGGACTTGGAGAAACTGATAGAGCATCTCAACGAACTCTTTGCAAGCGAAGTGTTGCGATATGAACTTATTGAGAGCGAACTGCAGGAGATTAAAGACAAGTATGCAGACGAGCGTCGCACCCAGATTGTGTATGCTTCAGAGGAGTTCAATCCGGAAGATTTCTATGCTGACGATGATATGGTAATCACCATTTCTCACCTCGGATATATCAAGCGCACACCGCTCAGCGAGTTCCGTCAGCAGGGCAGGGGAGGCATAGGTTCGAAGGCAGGTGCGAGCCGTGATGAAGACTTCATAGAGTATGTTCACACTGCATCAATGCACTCCACCATGATGTTCTTCACGGAGAAAGGACGGGCATACTGGATTAAGGTGTATGAACTGCCCGAAGGCACAAAGACTTCGAAGGGCAGAGCCATTCAGAACATGATAAATATCGAAACCGGCGACAAGGTTCGTGCCTTTATAAATATAAAAGGTTTGGACAATTCCGAGTTCGTCAATTCTCACTACCTTGTGTTCGTCACCAAAGAAGGTGTCATAAAGAAGACCTCTCTCGAGCAGTATAGCCGTCCCCGCGCCAATGGTATCATAGCCATCAATATGCGTGAAGAAGACCAACTCGTGCGTGTAATGCTCACAAGCGGATATTCAGAGATACTTGTGGCAAGCCGCAATGGCAAGGTTGTACGTTTCAATGAAGACAAAGTCCGTTCTATGGGTAGAACCGCTACAGGTGTACGTGCCATCACTCTTGACGAGGACGGAGAAGACTGCGTAATAGGTATGGTATGCGTTGAGAAAGGCTCGCAGGAGACTATCCTCGTAGTTTCCGAGCGGGGATTCGGCAAACGAACTGCTCTTGATGATGAAAACGGTGAGCCTATCTACCGTATCACCAACCGAGGCGGCAAGGGTGTGCGTACTATCAATATAACCGAAAAGACGGGCAAGCTTGTAAGTATCAGCTCCGTTACCGACGATGTTGACCTCATGCTTATCAATAAGTCGGGTACAGCTATCCGTATGGCAGTGGACTCCATTCGCGTTCAAGGGCGCGCAACGCAGGGCGTCAAACTGATTGAACTCCAGAAGCGTAACGATGAACTCGCTTTCGGCTGCATTGTTCCAAAAGAGGACGAGCAACCTGCCGAGAATATCGATGAAACCACTTCTGGCACAGATATTGCTGATATTACTACAGACAACGTTGATAACAATGAAAACAATGAGGAATAAATCTCTAATTCAGATAACTAACAAAACTTATAAAGTCATGAAAAAAGTTCTATTGATGTTGGTAGTCGTTCTGATAGGAACAGGCTGCTACGCTCAGAAAAAGAATGTCACCCAGGCTAAGAACAAAGCTATGGCTACCGAGAATCCTGATTTCAGCGGTGCTCGCGCTCTCATTGCAGATGCTCTTGAGGACGAAACCACCAAGAACCTTGCTGACACTTGGTATTGGGCAGGCATGATCGGATACAAGGAAAATGAGTATCTGCTCACTCAGAGTATTCTCACCGGCAAGGTGGACGACAAGAAGAAGGGTGAGGCAGTAGTCGAGTCTTACAACTATTTCGTTAAGGCAGATGATATTGCCATGACTCCGGTGCTCGACAAAAAGGGCAAAGAGGTGGTAGATACCAAGACCCACAAGAATGTTCAGCAGAAGATGCTTGACTACTACAACATGCAAGAACTCGTTAAGTATGGTATCTGGCTCAATGAACAACGCGACTATGCTAATGCATACGAGGTCTTCAAGATGCATACCGACATTCCTAATCTGAAGATGATGCAGGATGAGAAGATGCAGGCTAAGATGCCGAAGGATACCACCTACTACCAGTATCTCTACTATGCCGGACTCTTCGCAACTCAGGCAGGTATGCACGACGAAGCCATCGCAATCTTCGAATCGATGAAGGACGGAGAAACCGAACCCATTCTGGTTAACCAGTTCCTCTATCAGGAGTATGTCGAGAAGAAAGATACTGCCAACTTCGTAAGAGTTCTGCAGAACGCTATCGAGAGATTCCCCGCCGAACCATGGTTTCTGCAGAATCTGATTAACTTCTATATCTTCTCCGGACAAGAGCAGACTGCTATCGAGTACCTTGACAAGGCTATAGAACGCGAACCTAATGTTGCCCAGTATTATCATATCCGCGGTAACCTCAATGAGAATGCCAAGAACTATGATGCCGCTCTTGCAGACTTCGACAAGGCTCTCTCTATTGATCCTACTCTCGCAGATGCTATGGCAGGTAAGGGACGCGTGTACTACAACCAAGCCGTGCAACTCAATGAAGAGGCAGCATATATCTCTGATAACAAACAGTATCAGAAGGCACTTAAGGAGATGGACGATGTGTTTGCAAAGTCTCTGCCTTTCTTCGAGCAGGCTCACGAACTTGACAAAGAGAACCGTAACTACATGATCATCCTCAAGCAACTCTACTACCGTCTCCACATGGATAAGAAATACGAAGAGATGAGCAACCTGCTTAATCAATAATCATTCTCAATTCTTATACGGATAATAATTCTTATACGGATAACAACAAGAGAAGTCTATCGGCTTCTCTTGTTGTTTGTTTGGGCACTTATACAGATGTCTTTGTCAGTTTTCATTTGCGGGTTTGAGATAGTTTTCCTACCTTTGCAGAAATATCAGATAGCTGTATTGCTTTATGGAGATTAGTCTATTTCTGGAGTTTTCGGAGCGCAGACAGTTGAGGCAGTGGCTTGAACTCAATCATGACGTAGAGAAAGAATGCTGGGTTGCAGTATATCGGTCGAAGATACCTCCGGCATGTAATTGTCTGCCATACACAGAGGTGGTAGAAGAAGCATTGTGTTTCGGTTGGATTGATTCCACACTGAAGCGTCTTGATGACGGTCGTCTGGCACAGAGGCTCTCTCCGCGCTGCAAGAACAGCCATTGGACAGAACTCAATATAATGCGCTGCAGAATGCTATCGGAGCGAGGGTTGATGACTGAAGCGGGTTTGGCAGTAATGCCTAAGAACAATGAATAATCGTAAACATTATAATCAATAGGTATGATACGAAAAGCACTTGAGTCGGATATTCCGGCAATTCTCCGGCTGCTGCATCAGGTTGCCAATGTACACCATAATGCACGCCCTGACTTGTTTAAGGGCAATACTACCAAATACGACGGGCAGGAGCTGGAGCAGATTCTCTCTAATGAATGTTCGCCCGTCTTTGTATATGAGCATGAGGGTAGAGCCGTGGGGTATGTATTCTGCATAGTTGAGCAAGTGGAGTCCGACAGGCTGCTGCAAGACAACAAGACATTGTATATAGACGATTTGTGCGTTGACGAAGCCATGCGCGGGCATCATATCGGCACTGCTCTCTACCGCCATGCATTGGCTTATGCAAGAGAGATTGGTTGCAGCAGTCTGACACTGAATGTGTGGGAGGGCAACTCTACTGCTATTGCGTTTTATAAAAGCATGGGAATGTGTGTGCGGAAAACTTGCATGGAGCAGATATTGCAGTGAAAACGGAATAAGATACACGAACTATTATAATTATATCAGGTAACGGCAGCAACAAGCCGGTAAGTGAAATATTGCAGGTTATGGCAGCAGGGCAGTTCAACAAGTATATATGGTTGGTTGATACCATAAGTTCGGCGGGCAGAATATCCCGCGAGGAGATAGACAAGAGATGGGCGCGTTCGGTTCTTAACGAGAAAGGCGAGAACGGTCTGCCAGAGCGTACATTCTTCAGATACAAGAATGCAGTTGAAGATATGCTGGGAATAGAGATAAAGTGCGACCGTGCGGCAGGGGGCTTATATTACATAGCGGAACGCGGCTATGAGAGCAAGAACAGGCAGTGGCTGCTATCGCAATTTGCACTGCAAAATTCACTGAACGAGAGTCGTCAGTTGCGTGGAAGAATATTATATGAAGATATTCCGCAGGGTACACAATATCTGACCTTGATAACGGATGCAATGAGTGACAACCGCTGGATAAAGATGAGGTATCAGAGTTTCGAAGACACAGAGCCGCACGAGTTGCTGATGGCAGCATATTGTATGAAAGTGTTCAAACAAAGATGGTATGTGCTGGGCAAGATAAAGAATGCCGATACAGGCGGAAAGAAGACGAAGAGAGGCACAGACGTGCGGTTATACGCTTTGGACAGGGTGGTGGAACTGCAGCTGACAGAGCAGACTTACACTTTGCCTAAGGATTTTGACGCAGAGCAGTATTTCGCAGGGTGTTACGGCGTGTTCAGAGGTGAAGAATTCAGACCTGAGATAATAAGAGTGCGGGTAAGTGAGGCAGATGCGCCCTTCTTGCGCTCGCTGCCTCTGCACAAGTCACAACAAGAGCCCGAGCCTTGTGTGTTCACATGGTTTGTGGCACCAACACTTGATTTTATACAGCAGTTGCGCACATTCGGCAGCGGATTAGAGGTGATAGCACCGGAGTCGCTGAGAGAGAAGTTTGCCGAAGAAGCCATGAGACTGGCGAATATGTATTAAATCCGACTTGCTCTTATTTGACTCGTACACAGAATTCCCGGAAAAAATATCAGAAGACTGTAGTTTTTATGCATAGTTGTTCTCTAAAGAGGTGAATAAACAAAAAAACACCAATGACAGAGAAAGAGAAAAAATTCAACATGCTCGTAAGAGAACAGAAGAAGAACATCTACACGGTGTGCTTCATGTTCTCCAACGACAAGGACGAGGTGGCAGACCTTTTTCAGGAGGTGCTGATTAACCTCTGGCGGGGCATAGACGGCTTTCGTTCGGAGGCAAAGATGAGCACCTGGGTGTATCGCATAGCGCTAAACACCTGTCTTGCCTACGAAAGGAAGAAAAAGCGGCAACCGGATGCTGTCAGTCTTACGATTGACATAGACCTGTATGCCGACCAAGACAAGGATTCGAGGCAGATAAAGCAGCTCTACGAGCGCATCAACCGCCTCAATTATCTCGACAGAGCCATAGTGCTGCTATGGCTTGAGAATTTACCATACGACGAAATAGCGGCTATAACAGGCATCTCGGTGAAGAATGTCTCAGTGCGTCTCGTCAGAATAAAAGAACAACTAAAACAAATGCATTAGAATTATGGAAGATAACAACAAAAACGACCTGCAGGAATTGCGGGAGCAGATGAGTCTGCTGCATGACAAACTGGATAACCAGACAATAATAGACGACAAACAGATAGCAAAGGTTCCGCGCGTGAGAGTGGCATCGATAAAAGCGGTTTCTGCATTCTGGCTGATACTGGCAATAGTAGTGCTTGTGCTGTTTGACGGCATATACGCAGGTTACTACTATGCACTTACGCACTTTGACAAGGTGATGAATATTGCCGAAGAAACCATCTTCTCACCTTCATTAGACAGTATATTGAACATGCCATACAAGCAACTTACACCGGAGCAACAAGAGCGTTTTGATAAGATGAATGCGGATAAGATAGAAGATGCAAAGGTAGCACGCGATTCGATAATGATAAAGTACACCGAATTAAAAGAATGGATAGCAAAAGACCCAGAGAAGTATCAGGAGGCTGTTGTAGGTGTCAGGAAGGCTATTTACGGCGGTTGGGCACTTGTGATGAACCTGTTGATAACGCTTGTGATTGTAGTATTCATATTGACAAACATATTTAATATACGTGTACTCAAACGCGGCAAAATACAAGAGAACATAAGTTCTCTGACAGAGCAGCTACGAAAGGTGAGAAAGGCTCATATAGTGAGTTGCACGGTGATATGCGCACTGATAGCGTTGCTGATGCCGCTGATACTGGAGTTTCACGAAGAAATGGCACTCGGTTGGAAAATAGTGCTGATTGCTCTGCCGTCGTTGCTTGCGCTGTCAGAGGTGATGCAACTCACACCCCTGCGCCGATACAAGGCAGTACACTATCTTGACTGGGGGCAGGTGCTCTACATACGCCATACATGCGACAAGATAATAAGCAGGATGGAGGAATGAAAGCAGATATGAAGTAAAAGACACAAACTACTTGTGCAAGAAAGCAACTTTTTTACCGAAAGTTGCTTTTTTTGTTTATCACTGACAGATTTTGGCAGTATGAAGGTGTAATTTTGCAGTGTAAAACAAATAATGATATTTGAAACACAAACAGGTCATAAGACCGAATAAGGGGTTGACATGTACAACAATGTACTGCCGAGGGGGTGAGCAAATAGTCGGCTATATGTTACGTTTATCTTTCGTTTATCTATCGTGTATCTATCGTGTATGTATCGTGAGAGACAGCTTGCAATCGGCATTCGGCGAAAGAGCGGTTTTGCAACAGATTGAGTGATATGAAGATAGAGCGACGGCGGATTTGAATGGAGAAAATAAATGTTAATAATTAAGAATATGGCAAGAGTAGTATTTAATCACCTTGTGGACAATGCGCAAGGAAAATTCCACAAAGAAGATGATGTGGTTTACAGAACAAGAAACGGCAAAACTTTCGGATACAGAATAAAGCACCCTTACGAGGGCGAACTTGCAGAGAGCCGGAAGGCGGCGATAGGTCTGTTTGCCGAAGCCGTGCGCCAATGCAAAGCCGAGATGCAGGACGCGGAGAGGCTGGCATACTGGCAGGATGAGTACAGAAGATACCAGCGGCGTGCAAAGAGGCATGTAACGATGAAGAAATACAGCACGCTGCGAGGGTATATGATAGCGAAGATTTCGGAACGGTTGAAACAGGAGCAGGAAGATGCAACGAACTAAATAAGAAGATGCAATGAACTAAATAAAAAGAGGCAGGCAGGGCTTTGTCAGGATGCCATAATCAGGTTATAATACCAGATATTAAATGGTTTATTTGCAGAAAAAAGATTGTTCTTAGTAATACTGTCATATTTTGGCAGTTTGAGTGCTTAATTTTGCAGCGTAAAATCAAAATGTTAACCCTATAGAAGTTAAACCCTATAAGAGTATTTAGTTATGGAAAAGAAAATCAAATCTCTTCATCAGTTGGAGACCAAACGTCACTTTTTGAGTTTTAATATCGCAGGTTTCAGTTATCACGACGGCTGCGAAGTGTTCGACCAGCTCAAGATAGGTTCCCCTCTGCGTCTTATTCGTGAGGAGGACAACCGGTATGACCCGAATGCGGTAGCAGTGTTTTTCGGCGATACATGGCTCGGCTATGTTCCCCGTCAGAAGAACAACGAACTGGCTCTGCTGATGGATATGGGCTATGATGATATTTTCGTGGCACGCATCCAGCAACTCAACCCTCAGGCACACCCCGAACAGCAAGTAAGTGTAGTGGTGTTTGTCAAGAAGTCAAAAGTATGATTAGTAATACTTAACTCTTAACGAAGAAATGGAAACAGAAAAACTTATTACGGTAAAAGGTCGCGGCAACATACGTGTAGTGCCGGATGTGACAAGAGTGAAAATAGAAATAGCCTCTCTCTTCGATTCGTACCAGACAGCCTATAAGATGGCAAGTGCCAATCTCAAGGATGTGGGTGAGGTTCTCACTAACTGTAAGTTGGAAAAAAGTATGGCAAAGACCATAAGTTTCAATATAGAAAAGCGCTTCCGCGATGTCTATAAGAACGATCATTGTACCGGCGAACAGGAGTTTATCGGCTATTGTCTGCAGCAGACCATAAAGATTGACTTCGGCATGGATAACGTGTTGCTTTCCAGAGTGATTAAGGGTCTTGGCGAAAGACTTACAGATATGGAGATTCGTATTGAATATACTGTAAAAGACCCGCGCCCGCACCAACTGAAGATGATAGATAGAGCCGTGAAAGACGCTACAGAGAAAGCCCGTATCATGGCGCAGGCAGCAGGATGCACGCTTGGTTTGGTCAAGTCGATTAACTATTACGAAACAGAGATGCACATTTATTCCTGGGCCCGCAGCCTGCATGAGTGTTCAGAGGCCATAGGTTGCACTGCTGACTCGCTTGATATTACCCCCGATGACCTCTGTGCCGGCGAGGATGTGACCGTCACATGGTACTTGAGCAACGGCAAGCATGGGGAGGAATAAATGCCAACTCGCATAAATGCGGAAGTGAGGCCGGCTTGTGATAAATACTAATGTAATTTGCGAATTTGCAGGAGAATTAGTAATTTTGCGAGGGGAAAGGAGATTACCCGATATAAGGTTATTCCGAGATTTCGGGATTTCGAGATTTAGATATTGATATAACGAAAATCTCTTGCTACTTTGCGGAGGAAGCACTATATCCGAGTTTAGTATATAACTATAAACCAATACAATAAAAGTTCTATAACCCAATACTTATACATACTCTATAAACTACAATCATAACTCTATAAACTACAATCATCATGTTTACACTAATACAACTTCCGTACGCACAAGATGCGTTGCAGCCGGTGATAAGCAAAGAGACACTGGGGTTTCACTACGGCAAGCACCTGCAGACATACGTTGACAATCTGAACAAACTCATTGCCGATACAGAGTTTGAGAGCCTTCCGCTTGAGGAGATAGCAGTGAAAGCGCAAGGCGGTATGTTCAACAATGCAGGACAGATACTCAATCACAACCTGTATTTCATGCAGTTGGCACCTGCCAAAGAGAACAATGCACCGGTCGGCAGACTGGCAGAGGCGATAGATGCGACTTATGGTAACTTCGGCAACTTCAAGGCAGAGTTTGAGAAAGCAGGCACAACGCTGTTCGGCTCGGGGTGGGTGTGGCTTTCGGCAGACAAGGACGGCAAACTTGTTATCACTCAGGAGACCAATGCCGGCAATCCGCTGACCAAAGGTCTGCGCCCGCTTATGACAATGGACGTGTGGGAACATGTCTACTATCTTGACTATCAGAACAGGCGTGCGGCGCATTTGCAGGCTCTATGGCAGATAATCAACTGGGAGGAGATAGAACGCAGATATACAGAAGGATAAATGATATGACAAACAAAGAAGAACTATACAGAGAAGTGCTGCCACAGATAGAGGCGGTGGTAAGCGGAGAAACGGACACGACAGCCAACATGGCGAACACAGCTGCAGTGCTACACGAAGCGTTCGGGTTCTGGTGGACGGGATTTTATATAGTGCGCGGGCAGGAGTTGGTGCTCGGGCCATTTCAAGGTCCGGTGGCATGTACGCGCATACAGAAAGGCAAGGGTGTGTGCGGCACGGCATGGGCGAGAGCGGAGACGGTGGTGGTGCCCGATGTGCACAAGTTTGAGGGGCATATCGCCTGCTCGTCGGAGTCGAACAGCGAGATAGTGGTACCGCTGATAAACAATGGTGAGGTGTGGGCAGTGCTTGATATTGACAGCCGCAAGTTCAACACCTTTGATGAGGCGGATAAAGAATATCTTGAGAAGATAGCTGACATGATTTCGCCCGCACAAGCGTAGAGATGCGGATTGGGGAGATGGGAGGGTGTCGGGGGTGTACATTAAAGCAGCCAAACTTGGCTGCTTGCTTTCTTGGAATATTGGTGCCCGAATGAGTCGAGGCTAAAAGAAGAATTTTTTTTGCTGTAGGAGAGACATTTAGTCAAATGTCTCTACATGTGGATGGCGATTGTGTGGGTGGAGGGGGAGACGTGACGGTGTCGCGTCTCTACGAGGGGAATGTGACAAGATTGTTTTTTTTAAAGAGAAGAATAAAAGAGAGAAATAACAGAGAGAATAAAATAAAGAGAATAATAACAGAGAGAATAAAATAGAGAGAATAAAAAATATACTTGCATATATCGCAAATAAGCGATAATTTTGCACAATGATAAGATGCAAATACAAATGCAAATATAAATGCGAATATAAATGCGAATATAAATGCGAATATAAATGCAGATAAATGCGAATATAAAGTAAATATACTAAAGGAAAAATCTATGCAAATAAACGAAATTCCCGTATTGCTGCTCACGGGTTATCTTGGCAGTGGAAAGACAACATTAGTAAACAAAATCCTCAGTAATCAGCAAGGCATACGCTTTGCAGTGATTGTAAACGATATAGGCGAGGTTAATATAGATGCCAGTTTGATACAGAAGGGCGGGGTGGTGACTCAGCAGGATGACAGTCTGGTGGCTCTGCAGAACGGATGTATCTGTTGCACACTGAAGATGGACCTTGTAAAGCAACTCAGCGACATTGCTGCAACAAAGCAGTTTGACTATATTGTGATAGAGGCAAGCGGAATATGCGAACCGGCTCCTATTGCACAGACTATTTGCGCCATTCCGCAGATGGCACCCGATTATGCGGGCGACCAACTGCCTGTGCTGGACTGCATTGTGACCGTGGTTGACGCTCTGAGACTGAAGGACGAGTTCCAGTCGGGGCACTCGCTGATGAACCCATGTCTGAAAGAAGACGACCTTGAGAATCTGGTTATCCAGCAGATAGAGTTCTGCAACGTGATACTGCTCAACAAGGCAAGCGAGGTGGAGAAAGAGGAGTTGCAACGCATACGCAAGATTCTGCGTGCCATTCAACCCAAGGCAGAAATAATAGAGTGCGACTATTGTGATGTAGATTTCGACAAGATTATCGGCACAGGCATGTTCGACTTCGACGATGTGGCAGGTTCTGCTGCATGGATTCAGGCAGTGGAAGGCAGAGACGAGCATATTGACGATGATGATGACGACGATGACGAGGATGAACACGAAGAGCACCATCATGACCATGACGGACATCACCATCACCACCATCACGACCATGACCACGACCATGAGGGTGGGGAAGTGGAAGAATACGGCATAGGCACATACGTGTATGAAGCCCGCCGTCCGTTCAGTCTCGGCAGGTTTGACGACTTTGTTGCAAGACAATGGCCCAAGTCTGTTATCAGAGCCAAAGGAATGTGCTACTTCTCAGATGAGTATGACACCTGTTATGTATTTGAGCAAGCCGGACGTCAGGTTAGTCTGAGAAATGCAGGTCAATGGTATGCCACTATGCCCAAAGAGGATTTGATGATACTTCTTGCCCGCGAGCCCCAACTGCAGAAAGACTGGGACGAGCAATACGGCGACCGTATGCAGCGCCTTGTGTTTATAGGTCAGCACCTCGACAAACAAGCCATAAAAGAAGCACTTGACGACTGTCTTGATTAACAAGTCAACTTAACACCAATCAAAACGAGCAAACGATTCATAACATGACCAAGTCTTCCCCTGAAATATTCTGTCTCAGAAATGACATTGAGCGCGACCTGAAGCGTAGGATGATGGCTCCGAGCGACTTCGAGTTTTTCTCGGGAGTGATATGGGAACGCCTGCATGAGAATATCTCTCCTACCACACTCAAGCGTCTGTGGGGATATATTGACGGTGCAGACAACACGCGCCGTAGCACCCTGTGTCTGCTGTCACGTTTTCTCGGGTATGATGACTGGGAGCACTATCTTCAGCATCTTGCCTCCCGGACAGATGTGGAGAGCAGTATTTTTGCTTCAGCCGGTATCCGTGCAGAGGAGCTGCATACGGGTGAGGAGATTGAGGTTACATGGGCACCCAATCGGCGTTGTGTGTTCCGTTATGAGGGCGGAGTGAGATTCAGTGTGGTGGAGAATCAGAACAGCAAACTTTGTGTGGGAGACAGTTTCGATGCAGCATGTTTTCTAATAGGGCAACCGATGTATCTTGATAATCTCGTGCGTGGAAACAACGAGCCTGTAAGTTATGTTGCGGGTTCAAAGTCAGGTGTTGTATCGGCAAAAATAATCTAACAAAACTCATATTCCTCCAGTGTCAGACTATTCTTCGTCATCATTCATAACTCCCGGCACATTCTCCAACGAGTGGTCAGATATACAACTTCTGCAAGTCCGCTCCCGCAATGTGCTTTATACAGCCACGCGCTATGGCAGACGCTTTATTCTGAAGACTCTACCTCCGGATTATGCCAATCTCACTGATTACCGTCTGCTTCATGAGAAAGAGTTCAGACTTGCAGTCTCGCTCAATCATCCTAATATTGCCGCCACTTATTCCTACGAACAGATTACTCTTCCGTATGACAATGAGTGGTATAAGTTGCCGTGCATAGTGCAAGAATATGTTGACGGTGTGACGCTCGGCGAATGGCTTCAAGACCCCCCTGCTAATAATCTTCGCATGCGAGTATTCACACAACTTCTTGATGCGCTTGAATACTTGCATGGCAACCAACTTGTGCATCACGACCTCAAATCGGGCAATATACTTGTTACCCGCAATGGTCAGAACTTGAAGCTGATTGATTTCGGACTGTCTGATACGGATGACAGTCTCACTCCCCGAAATAATGACCCGCGCGAGGATATCAGGTCCATAGGAAAATTGATGCCATCTCTGCTCGATGGCAAGTACGATAGTATTGCCCTATCGGCCGTTGAGGGAAAATATCAAAATATATCTCAATTAAGAACTGCAATAAACACAAAGGAACAGCACAAGCGCGCTCTTACCATCTTGTCTGCCGTTATTCTTGCTATTCTTGTTTTCGTCTTTTCTTGGTTTATTGCCTATTATTTTGCTGTTGTCAAAGAGCGTAAGCGTCATGCTGAAATTCAAGAGCATGTTGACAGACTTCTACAGTACGACGAGGCACAACTTAATGAGTGGGTAGAACAATATACCGTGCTTAACGACGAGGCTGCATCCGCATTAAAACGTATGAGCTATTCCACCCGCGCTGCCGATTCTATTGCTCTCCGATATGGCAATGACAGCGAGAGTTTCATTGAGGCATCAACCCGTTATACCCATCAACTCAATGGGTTGCGTGAGGACTATGTGAATCGTCTGGTGAATAAAAACTCCTCTCTGTTGCATTCTAATGACAAAACAGGCATCTGTGGTGATAAAGGTGACAATCTTTTATGGCGATTCTCAGGTGATACACTTTTAATAACCGGCAGTGGAGCAATGCTTAATTTCCCCACCTATGGTTGTGTACCGTGGGCTCAATGGCGGGATTCAATTGGTTATATTGTGCTTTCTGAGGGTGTAACCTCAATTGGCGACTATGCTTTCTGGCAATGCCGCAATCTGCTTACTATCAGTATTCCCAAGACTATACTCTATATTGGTCAGAATTCGCTCGAAGATTGTTTCTCTCTGCAGTCAATATATATTCCGCCTTCTGTGATTCATATTGGTTACGCTGCTCTTCACAACTGCACTTCTATGACAGATGTCGAGTGGTTGGCAGTTGATTGTCATTTCAACCACCTTGCCAAGGACCAGTCGCCTGTTCTATGTGAATGTTTCAGCGTCCGCCATCTTGTTATCGGCAAAGATGTTAAGGCTCTTCCTGAGTGTTTCTGTGATTATATACCGGACCTTAGGATTGATTGTTATGCTAAAATACCGCCTCAGACGGCATACGAGACTTTTGCCCGTATCTATTCAAAGAATCCTGTTCTGCGTGTACCCCTCTCGACTATAAACTCCTATAATAAGGCCAACAACTGGTCGCTTTTCCCTAATATAGAACCTTTATAAAACAATATTATATGCAATGAATACTAATATAATCTCTAAAATATTTCTTATTGCTGCATATATGTGTGTCATGAGTTTTGTTGCTTCTGCTGAAGAATATAGTGGCACAGATGGCGGTAAACTCACATGGCATATTGCCGATGAAACTCTTACCATCTCAGGTTCAGGGAAGATGACTAATTTCGCAACATATATGTCAGCACCATGGTATCAGCATCAGAATGTTGTTAAGGCAATATACATACAAGATGGAGTCACAAGCATTGGTAATTATGCCTTCTGGGGATTCCATTCTCTTAAATATATTTCTATTCCAAAGTCGGTTACGTATATTGGGCAGAATTCTATTGAGGACTGTTTCTCCCTAACTTCTATCGTTATACCAGAGAATGTTGATACCATAGGATACGATGCTTTGCATAACTGTACGAGCTTGGTTTATGTTGAGTGGTTGGCTAAGAGTTGCACATTTCTGCGGGGTTCAGGCTCGCCGCTTATGAGTGACAATTTGTATATGACTACCATAGTTTTTGGACCTGATGTTGTATCATTGCCCGACTTTTTTTGTGAGCACTCTTCGCGTGTGACCATCGTTTGTTATGCTAATGTTCCAGCCTCTATAACTTCCGATACTTTCCTGCGTCTAAACAAGAATCTGGCTGTGCTTTGTGTGCCGAACGAGTGTATTGATACTTATAAATCTACTTCATTGTGGAATGAGTTCCCATATATCTATCCCATTCAAGAAAATGTCGTGATAGAAGAGAAGGTTGTGATAGAGGAAAAAATTGTGATTGAAGAGAAGGTAGTTTATATTGAAACCCCCATTGAGATTCCCCCCGGGTCACAGATTATCGACGAGCATCAACTTATAGAACTCATCCATCACCCGGACACTCGCATTTACACAATGCTTGGAATGGATGTTACTTCATTGCGCTCATATCTTCCTACCGGAGTCTATGTAATGACCTTTGGCTCTTTCTCAGGCAAACTAATTGTCCATAATGGTCATCTCTCGTTTTCCATCACCATTGTTACTTTGCCACAAGACTCAACTATCAATTCCGGTAATTAGATTTGCTTAGAATTAGGAAATTATATATGAGTTAGCACAAGATAGTTTGAGAATAGTGGTGTTATAAAAATAATACCCGTTTCATTGATTCACGTATCTACGGAAGACTTTCTGGGGTATGAGGGACATGCGTCAAATGTCTCTACAAGTGGATGGTGATTGTGTGGGAGGGGGGAGGAGACGTGACGGTGTCGCGTCTCTACGATAAAGCAGCCAATCTTGGCTGCTGCACTCTTAGGATTTTGGTGCCCGAATGAGTCGAGGCTAAAAGAAGAATCTTTTTGCTATAGAAGAGACATCTCTTTTCCTCAAGGGGAACGATCGTTGCGTGGGGCAAATGTATCTACATTAAAGCAGCCAAACTTGGCTGCTTGCTTTCTTGGAATTCTGGTGCCCGAATGAGTCGAGGCTAAAAGAAGAATTTATTTATCGGACAGTAATAACTGAGAAGAAGTCGCAATAAAGATCAATCTTTCAAACAGCCGATGGGTACCACCAGCGTTCCATCCGACATGGTAAGGGCATAGTTGCCAACAGCGGTAAGTACCATACGGAATGCTGGTTCGCCCGCCTTAATGGTATCAATTTTATTTTTGAGAGCATTTAAAGAATGTTGTGCTTCTTCAATGGCAGTTGAACCACCGATTTTGATTTCCACTAATCCATAGCGCCCATTGCGCAAATGGACAACGGCATCACACTCAAGGTTATCTTTATCGCGATAGTGGCTTACCTTTCCTCCAATAGCATCCGCATAGACACGCAGATCTCGAACCGCCATTGTTTCGAACAGCAATCCAAAAGTATTAAGATCGTGCATCAAATCATCGGGAGACAAACCAAGTGCAGCAGTAGCAATGGACGGATCGACAAAATAACGTGTGTCCGTTGTCCGAATAGCTGTTTTGGAGCGCAGATTGATATTCCATGCCTTCATATCCTCTACAACATAGATACTCCGCAAGGCATTGATGTAAGATGCTATTGTCTTGTCAGACAGCGTGCTTGGTTCGTTGGATAGCATATCCTCACGAATAACTGCATAATTGGCTTGTGATGCTTGCAACCTGGCTAACGAACGCAGCAAAGCCCGACAGCGGTCAGGATTGCGCAGTGTGTTGTCGAAGCGACTGATATCCGATTCGGAAATGGCATCTATATAATCGAAAGCGGTTTGCAAAGCGACCTCATGTTCGTCATCAATGGAAGCAGGCCAACCACCGCGACATAACATATATGCGATGTCTGCCAAGTTCCATTTGTTATGACCGACAATCTTGGTTTGCCCCTCAAATAGAGCTTTTAGACTGACTTCTCCGGTTGATTCTCCTGACTCCCATAAACTCATCGTGCGCATATTGAACCAAGAGTATCTACCGGCTCCTGAATGGTTAATACGTTTCTCTTCGTCATCTTCATCTTTTGGAGGGACAACAGAGCCCGTTAAGATGAATTGTCCCTTTTGTTGGCGCATATCTACTTCATAACGGATACTGTCCCATAAATCCGGGATAGCTTGCCACTCGTCAAACAGGCGTGGTGTTTCTCCGGCAAGCAGTGTGGACATGTCATTCTCCGCCATCAAACGACTCTCGCGAAGGATTTGAGGTTTGGCCATCATAACGCTACTTTTAGTCACTTGCAACGCTGTGGTAGTTTTGCCACACCATTTAGGACCTTTAATCAAGATCGCGCCTGCGCTCTTAAGCCTTTGAGCCAATAAGGCATCTGCAATTCGTGATTTATAATTAAAAGACATATATAGTTTAAAATAATGGTGCAAAAGTACTGCTTCTTTTTGACATATGCAAATAAAAAAACAAGGATTTCCGAGTTTGGCAGTGTTTTACTTCCGAGTTTGGCGGTATTTTACTTCCGAGTTTGGCAAAAAACAAATTTTTCTCAGTATAAAAGATAACAGACAACAAAATGACAACACACTATGAATTAGCTCTTATCCATTGTCATACCTGTTTACAAGGTTGAGAAATTTATTGCCAAGTGCATCGGCTCGCTCACCGTGCCGGATGAGGAGCACCTGCGGATGCCTGACATCGTTGTTATCAATGCGTTTGGTATCATGTTTTACTATAAACGATTTTTATCGGACAGTAATATTAGAAAAAGTTATCTAAAGATTTGCGTATGTAGTTAATTTGTTATAACTTTGCACGCAGAAATGCATAGCAGAGATAGATAGAATAGATATATCTGTAGCACAAATCGAAAATAGTTTATACGAGAAACTGAAAGCACGGAATTGCTTTTGGCAGTATGATAAAGTTAATAGGCAAGATATATCTGATAGTGATAAGACGGACTATTGATGAGAGATTATAGGCAGATATCTGTATCTTTGTGACCTGACGCTGGTATCGACAGCGTAAAAAAGCGATAACATATTGAATAAGGCATTTGCCGACTTTTGAACACTGAGTAAACGAAACGTAGGAAATTTTGTTATACAATTCAGGAACAAGTTGAGGTGGATGTTTGCTTGTGTATCAGTAGGTACAAGTTGTACCATATAGGATATACGAAGCGGACAACTGCATTGATTTTCCGATTGTATGGTATCCTACAACCTCGTTTACCGGATGACAAACTGTTGTCCGCATTTTGTTTATATGTGCCTGCAGTGCCTGTGGCGGAATCGGTATGCAGGAAATATGAAACACACATCCCATGGGCAGAAGTGTCTGCTTTGATATAAGAGATTGCAAAATTAGTGTGATTATTAGAACCTTGCAACCTTCGCCTCAAAAAGGACCAACAAGGACTTTGTGAAGAATTGTTCCACATTGTACCTTTGCAGCGGAAAAAGACATTAAAGAAACAGATAATAAACGGAGAAAGCCGAAAATCCGCAGAAGAGTAGGTGATTGTGTTCTTTGACATATTGGATTACCGAATCAATTAGATTGACAGTTTTTTTATCGAAGTATTTGCACATAAAGAAATTTGTTGTACCTTTGTAGCGGAATTTTCGTGACGAAAAATTCGACACATGTTTTACGACATAATATAGCAACACGATATGGCAACAAAAGCAGGTATCACTAATCCTTTTTCCATAACCTCTTATATGGGGAAAGAGTACTTCTGCGACAGGGAAGCAGAAACCAATCAATTGCGGGAGGCACTTTATAACCGTCGGAACATCACCTTGGTTAGTCCGCGTAGGATGGGAAAAACAGGACTTATCCGCCATCTGTTTGAGCAGATAAGTCCGAAAGAAGCGTATTGTTTCTATATAGATATTTATAATACGTCCAATCTATGCGACTTTACCCGAGTTTTTGCAGAAGCTGTTCTAACCAAGCAATTAACGCCTTTTTCAGAGCGTGTATGGAAAGAAATGACCCGTTTTTTTGGTTCATTACGACCGGTGCTTTCTGCTGACCCAATAACAGGGATGCCGCAATGCTCAGTTGAGATACAGCCTGATAATGCAGAAATGACTCTCAGTCAGCTGTTCTCTTATTTAGAGCACGCTAACAAACGCTGCTATGTGGCTTTTGACGAATTTCAGACTATAGCCGACTATCCTGAGGGCAAGGCCGAGGCTACGCTTCGAACATATATTCAACACCTGAATAATGTCAACTTTATCTTTGCAGGTAGCAAGAAACATGTAATGCTTCAGATGTTCTCTTCAGTAGGTCGCCCTTTCTATCAAAGCACACAACTGATGAGTATTGGTGCAATCGGCGAGGATGCTTATTTTTCATTTGCCGCTTCACACTTGAAGGCGCACAAACAGACTATTACGAAAGAAACTTTTCATGACTTATATAGTCTGGTCAGCGGGCATACTTGGTATGTTCAGGTACTGCTTAACAGATTGTATCAAAGTGGCATAAAAGATATTGACTATGCCGTTGTCCTTTTGGTTCTCAATCAGATATTAGAGGAGCAGATTCCTGTTTATCAGACATACATGCACTTGCTTACCGACAAACAGACGGCAGTAATGCGGGCCATCGCTAAAGAAGGTATTGTGCATGAGCCAGGGAGCAGTAAGTTCTTGCAGAAGCACACATTAGGAGCTTATAGTACAGTCCGCAGCGTTATTCTTTCCCTCGCAGAAAAAGAGTTGTTGTATATAGAAGAAGATGGTATATATGACAGGTTCTGGGCTATTTGGCTAAAGAACAACTGACGGTCTCAACATCTTTCTTACACAAGCGGTAATCCAATATAGCGGGTTGCCGCTTTTTGTATATCAATTAACCCGAAAAAAACGAAAAACCAATCATACCGGAGTCCGCCGAAAATCCGAAGAAGAGTAGGCAAAATTAATAAATGTAAATATATGAAAAAAGTAGCATTACTTATTGGTATTCTTGCACTAATCTGCAGTTGCTCTGCACCTAAAGCAACAAGTTATTCGTATTCAGAGTATAAAACAATCTCGCCTTCTCAGTCAGTGTACACCGCACCATTGATGGCAGATCTTGTTGTGGCTAAAGAGCGTATTACTTATGCTGAAAGGATTAATCAGAACATTACAAAACTTACTGATGCTGAAGTCGATGCACTCGCTACCCGTGAGAAAGAAACCGTTATCGCTAATGCAATAAAGGCAAACAATGCCGATGTGCTTGTAGCTCCTATGGTTAATATCACCACTGATACAAACAAAAATCTTGTTATTGTAGTAACAGGTTACCCTGCAACTTATCAGAATTTCCGTAATGCGACTGAAAATGACCAGTGGATTATAGAAAAAGCAACTGCTGAGAAAGAAGATAATGGGAAGAAATCATCTCCGATAGCCGAGATTTTTAAGAAGAAAGATAAAAAATAATACTTGGTCTTAACTGATGTATCGTGGCGATATTTTAAAAGTATATAATATTAATCGATTTTCTTTATGAAAAGAATTGCTCTTTTTATATCGTTATTTTGTATTTCCGCATTCTTTTTGTCACTTTCTGCTCAAAGTAGGAACGTAATCAATACGACATCAACCGAAAGAACAGTTATTACAAATAGCAACAATTCTTCCGGCAATAATGTTGATATATGGCAGCAACTTGAGCAGGAGCGTTTAGCGGCAGAAAAAGCAGAGCAAGAGCGTATAGAAGCGGAGAAGAGGGCAGAGCAAGAACGTATCGAAGCCGAGCAAAAAGCCGAACAAGAACGTCTTGCTGCAGAAAAGGCCAAACAGGAGCGTATCGCTGCAGAGAAAGCCGAACAAGAACGTCTTGCTGCAGAAAAGAAAGCCGAACAAGAACGTCTTGCTGCAGAAAAGAAAGCCGAACAAGAACGTCTTGCTGCAGAAAAGAAAGCCGAACAAGAACGTCTTGCAGCTGAAAAGAAAGCCGAACAAGAGCGTCTTGCAGCAGAAAAAAAAGCTGAACAACAACGTCTTGCAGCTGAAAAGGCTGAACAGAAGCGTATAGCAGATAGTATAGAAACTGTTGCAAAAGAAAAACTGCAGGCACAAAAACTGGTTCATAAAGATAGCGTTAAGCAGGCACGGAAAGAGCGTATTGCCTCTTATCCTTGGACCAATATAGTTCTGTTCAACGGCTCTTATGCGCTATACCCTGAATATGCCGTTGGTATAACTTATGCTCGCGTGAAACAAGGAGGTTTTTATCTTAGTGCCATGATGAATCCTGCCAAACCTATCATTAAGGGTGATTATGATGCTGATTCTAAAGGTGCAATCAATGGGGTTACGCCCTTCTATTCCGGGAATCACGTTTCTACACGTTTGTCTGCCACATTTGGTACTTTGATTCGTATGCGTGCACCTGTCTATTTCTATCTTGGCGCAGGTTATGGCTATCGTGGAGTGTTCTATGAGACTTCTGAAAAGCAGATGGTTGCATGGCATACGCCAAATACTATTTATCATGGAATGCACTGGGAGGCTGGATTAATGGGCAATATCAAAGGTTTTGGCATTTCTCTCGGCGTGTCAAGTATTACCGATTTTCACAATTTATATTACGAAGCCAAGCTTGGTATAGGTTTCTGTGTAAGTAAAAAAAATAAAAAGTAATGTCTATGAAAAAACTGTCTTTCCCATTATTATTAATAATATTGTTTGTCTGCTCGTGCAAGAAAGACGAATTGTCGTATATCACAGAGGTGGAAACACTTGAAGTGACAGCAATAAAGAATGGCACTGCTCTTTGTGGTGGCATTATTACATCAGAAGGAGAGCCTACCATTAAAGAGCGAGGGTTGGAATGGTGTACTACGGATAGTTTTTCTTCCGGTGTTCAAACTGTTATAGACGAAAAGAAGATGCTTGGTGAGTTCTCATGTAGAATTTCCGATTTAATGCCATCTACCACATATTATGTTCGTGCTTTTGCTCGCAATGACTACGGGACAATCTATGGTAACATAATAACATTCATAACTCCTGCTCTACCAATCGTGGTAACAGCTGATATTTCGGGTGTTGATAGCTTTTCTTTTATTACCGGTGGAGAGGTGTTGGATGATGGCGATTCTGCTATTATCGCTCGAGGTGTGTGCTGGAGTACAGATACGCTCCCTACTATTGAAGATAATCATACAATAGAAGGAAAGGGAACCGGCAAGTTTGTAAGTTCGGTTGATAGTCTACAACCGGGAACAAACTATCATGTGCGAGCGTATGCTCAGAATGCAGCAGGAATTGGCTATGGAGAAACCAAGTCAGTTACAACTTTAGCCACTACAGCAACCGTGACCACAAATGTAGTATCCAATATTTCCACCACTACAGCAACGTGTGGAGGAAATGTTACTGATGATGGTGGTGCGACAGTTACTGAGCGTGGAATATGTTATGGCA
>CAJOMJ010000015.1 GCA_905235505.1 Paludibacteraceae bacterium | reverse complement strand
GGCTATTGACTTGGTCTTGCTATAGTCGATGTTCGCACCATTGAACTTAAATGAGATAAGGCACGATTGCATTGCTATGCTAACAGCCATAAGCAACAGAGGTATAGTTATTCTCATTGTGGTCTTCATATCTTCAGTTGGATAGTGGTGTAGTCACAACCCGTATTCTTTAATTTTCCTGTATAGTGTTCTCTCTCCCAATCCCAATTCGGCAGCGGTCACTTTCCGATTGCCTTTATTGCGCTCTAACGAGCGGCGGATAGTCTCTTTCTCTATCTCCTGCAAACTCGTAGTTTCGTCTTCTAATATGACAGGAGCCGGTTCGCTCACTTCTTGTGCTTGCTTGTATTCAACATGTTCGGGCATAGAAATGAGGGGCTTTATTGTAGGGGTATCCTGTGTCGGCACTACCTCGGCGGGTGTGAAATTGCCGGTGGAGAGTTGTGCTACCACTTGCTTGAGTCTGTCTATGTCTTTCTTCATCTCGAAGAGCATCTTGTAGATGAACTCTCTCTCTGAGTCGAAGTCTGTGGCTCGTTGGCCATCGTATCTTGCTATGGCACGGTGTTGTTCTTCTTCCGGCAGATACTGCCGCAGAGTGTCAGCGTTGATTTCGCGCTTCTGCTCGAGCACGCACACTTGCTCCGCAATGTTCTTCAGTTGCCGTATATTGCCGCGGAAATAGTAGTTGGTGAGCAGTTGCTTGGCATCCTCGGCAAGTCTTACGGGAGGCATGTGGTATCGCTCTGTGCAGTCGGCTGCAAACTTGCGGAATAGCGGATAGATATCCTCTTTTCTCTCTCTCAATGGCGGCACATTGATAGTGATGGTGGAAAGTCGATAGTAGAGATCCTCGCGGAAGGTGTTGTTGATTATGGCATCTTGCAAATCTACATTGGTGGCAGCCACTACACGCACATTTGTTTTCTTTACTTCTGAACTGCCTACCCGCATAAACTCCCCTGTCTCCAGCACGCGAAGCAGTCTTACCTGAGTCTCGAGTGGCAGTTCTCCCACTTCATCGAGGAAAATAGTGCCTCCGTCTGCCTCCTCAAAATAGCCTTTGTGGTCACCTATAGCACCGGTAAATGCACCTTTTACGTGGCCAAACAGCTCACTGTCAATAGTTCCGTTGGGTATAGCGCCGCAGTTGATGGCTATGTAGCGTTCATGCTTGCGGGCAGAGTAGGCATGAACAATCTTCGGGAAATGCTCCTTGCCCACACCGCTCTCACCGACAACGAGAATAGAGTAGTCGGTAGGGGCAACAAGATATGCACGCTCAATAGCACGGTTGATGAGTTCGGAATTGCCGATGATTCCGAAACGCTGTTTTATTTCAGTCAGTTTTTCTTCTGTCAGCATAGCGGTTCTATTAATGATGAGGTTAAGGTTTTACATATTACTGAACGCAAAGATAAGGCAAAATTGCCACATCTGCAAATTTTTTGTGTTTATGCGCATCTATGAGGGCAGATAGGCGTCAATATGTTCCTGTGACACCAACTCGTTGCTTTGGAGAAGAATAATCACCATCCCCACCGCCCAGAGAGCAATACCGCAGAACATGCCGAACATGATGTCGGTAAACATATTGAAAGTGTATAGCGTTAGAAACAACCACGCTGTACGCTTACCCGCCGCACCGTTTGCGCATAGTGGCAGCGACATCCATGCAAGCAGGAAAAACAATAGCCCCGGAATACCTAATTCCATCAATTGCTCAAGATATTGGTTGTGGGCATTAAATCTCATGGAAGCGTAGTAGTCGAATCCTGTCTGTCTGTATTTATCTATCAGATAATTGGTACTTTGCCCTGTCCCCAGACCATAGGCAAGGTAATCTTCATGGTTTTGCAGAGCAATTGCCCATATATTAAGCCGATGTTCATGTTCGTAACTGATGTTCTGCATCTCTTGGATTTGTTCTAAGTCAAACTGTTGCATACGAGGGTGAAACATCATCATACAGCCGCCTGCTATAATTGCGACCAACACTATTCCCGCACCTGCCAAACGGCGATGAGCCTGCGGCAGCATGCTGATTATACCCACTGCCGTCATTGCTATGAGTGTCAATACCGACTGCCTGGAAGAGGTGAATGCAATAGGAGATAACATAACCGGCAGGGTTAGAACAAGCGCCCATTTCTTGTTGTGCCATATCTGTATTGCCATTACTGCACCAAACAGCTCTACACTGCATAGAAACAAACGGTGCTTGAACAGCGAAATGTTTTCCACAAGGAAAGCCCGCCAGTTGTCGAAATATTTCAAAGGTTCGGATAAATGCAGCCAAGACTCCCATTCCGGGTGAGAGAACAATGCAGCCATCCACAGTAGATATGCCGGTATGGCGGTAAGACACCCGGCTACGAATACCTTCTCTATCCGGCGCAGGTTATAATGTTTGTTCACTCCCCATATACCTACAGGTACAATCAGGGCGAATGTAAGGTGGCGCTCCATCATTACCCCCCACGCGATTTTGTCTGCGCACCAGAAGTACGAAACCGCCTGCCAAACAAACCATATCCCGAACAATATGAACGGTATAGCGGTTTTGTTTTGCCTGACAGGTGTGGGTTTGCTGAGCCATCTGCCTTCCAATACCCATACCGTAAACCATGCCACACACGCATATCGGAGAGGCAGTTGCGGGAAAGGAAGCATGAACACTATGATTAGAAATAGTATGTAGTTAATGCGCCCTACGATGTCTTGATATCTGTTCATAAGTTGGTTAATCCTTGTTTTACATGTTTATGCCAGCGGTGTGTGATGATGTATTCGGCATCAGTTGCTGCGTCCTCGTTCATTGCTTCGGCGTATGCGGATGCTATCATTCGCAAAGCCTCACGGTCTATATTCAGACGCTCGAAGTTGCGTAAGCGTTGCTTGCGTGAGAGCCTTTTGTGAAAATGAATACGGTTTAGATCTATTACCTCTATTTTGCTGCCGTCATCGTTGAATAGTATGTTTCCACCCGAGTAGTCTTGATGCAGTATTCCTTGTTGGTGCAGTTGCGCCGTAAACTGACCTATGGCAGATAATATGTGCTCGCGGTTGGGGAAGTCTGTTGCGCCTATCAACTCGTTGAAAGTGTGTGTACACTCTGACTTGTTGCAGGCATACCAACTCTCTCGCAGAATGCCGCAGATGCGTACCTCGCGGTAAGCGATTGGTGCAGGAGTCAGCCCTTGCATACGATAGGCGTATTGGTAACTGCGTACAGCCTTGCTGCTAGCTATAAGCCCATACCATAACCCTCGCAGCAATGAGGGTGTGGCGAATTGCTTGACTACTACACCGTCTGTCAGACGCAATGTGTTGCGACGCTCGAACATCATCTCGCCCTCTGTCCAACGGTCAAATTCCCCCTCTTGCCTTACACTCCGGAACTTGTTCAGGAACTTCGACCATGAGCGGTGGTAATGCAGTGGTCCGCCTAAATAACGCTGCATATAGGCATGATGGCGGCGATTGATTTCGTCAACCAGTTGCCGTTTGAGCTTTCTGTCATGAATGCGTTTCGAACCCTTGCGTATGCGGTAATAAAATCGTATGTCGGGCAAGCATACATATTCGCCTCCCTGTTCGAACAATGACAACCACATATCCCAATCTTCGCGGGCTGCGCAGGTCTCCATATATCCCTTTGTCCGATTCCAGTCAGCACGGCGGTACATAGAACATGCGTTAATCATGTTTTTGCGGGCAAGCAGCTCTTTGCTGAAAGGCGGAGTAATCCATTCGCCGCATCTGTCACCAAAATACTCCGCTCTGCAACCTACTACCCGCACTTCAGGCCTTGACTCCAGTATCTGTTCGGCTTCCTCGATATACATCGGATGAATGTGGTCGTCGGCATCTACAGGTAGTATATACTCGCCTTTACTTTGCCGAATGGCATGGTTGCGTGCTGCCGATGCTCCTCTGTTAGGTTGACTGAGTACCACTATCTCCTTGTGTTCTGACGCATATCTCTGCACGATACTTAGACTGTCGTCAGTACTGCCATCGTCTGTTACAACTATCTCTATCGGACGATAGGTACTTGCGAGCACACTCTCCAGCGCCTCACCGATGAATGGCGAAGCATTGTACATGGGTATTATGACAGACACAAGTGGTTTCATTCGTTTGAGAAGTAGTATGTTCGTGATTATATCTTGTCGCGGTGCTGCGTCAGTTTGCGCCAATAGTACAATAGCGGGTTTGTGTATTTGAGTTGTTTCCACGGACGGCTGGAGTGTGGTTTGTGCAGTACAGGGTTGCTCACTTGCAATATGTTGTCAAAGCCTGATTTCTGCGATATATGACTTATATGCACATCATACCAGTTTTTAGCAGGGTCAAGCTGATTGAAATCGTATGATTGTAGCAACTTGTTGCTTAGCAATGTGCAACAGAACGAGAGACGTTTCTTGCAGACACCGTCTGTTGTGGTCTTTCGTGCATACTCGTATGGGAAATTGACAGAGCCGTTTCCGTCAGTGGTAATTGCCGCTATCATACCAACATTTGGTTTGACTGCCTCACACAGTTTGTCAATGGTATCATCACGTACAATAACATCGCTTTCTATAATAATCAGATGAGTATCTTGGTTCAGACACTCGCGCCGGGCATGTATGAGTACCCAGCGGTAGTTAGGTGAAAGGTGGTCGGTATGTTTACCTACATGCACAACACTTATCCCCAACTCGTCTGCTAATGCATCCAACCGTGCGGCATTCTCGTCGGTTGAGTTGTCGTCATATACCGTCAGTGTGTGTCCGCTTGCCGTTATGGCACGAATTGCTTCTTCCGCTGTTTGCAACGAATCCTTGACAGGCATAATGATATGTGCAGTATAGTCGTTAGTCATTTCATTACTTACCATTGTGTTATAATACCCTGCTTGCGTATTGTAATCTGTGCACCAAACTGATTGCCCCACTGGGTTCCTGTGTCGCATGCCAAACGAATGCCGAAATCCAATCCCCATGCCTGCTCTACATGTTTCTGCACCTCAAGTAGCATGGCAGTGTTATTACTTATTATGTCACGGTTTGTGTTGTCATTTCCGTAGTTGCGTGCATAACTTACCTTTATGCGATATTGATAGCCGTATATATCTCCACGAATACCAAGGTGATGTACGCGTACACGGCTGTTCAGAGTATAGATAGTGCCGTCTGTATTGTAAAGCGGAGAAGTGATAAACGGTGTCCCCATTGAGCGATAGAAGTAGTTCCAACCGTTTACGAACACACTGTTGCGGTAATAACTGTCATTGCCTGCGTAGCACAGACCGTCACGGTCGTGCCATGGGCCTGACTGGTCGGTAGTATTCAGAAACTCGTAGGTAACACCTTGTATGTAGCGCCAACGGTTCTGCTTGACACAAATTCCCCACAGACCGTCGGCAAGGTTTTGCCCTTTGCCGATTATCTCGAAGTTGTCTTCGAATATGTTCTGCCAATAGACGCTCAACTCCCATCCTTTGCCTTTACCGGTAAGCATTAGTTGCTGACTGCCGATGTGGTTGCCTTGTGCATTCAACTGGTCGTTGCTCATCACCCCGCCGCCTCGCGCAAGAAAGACATTCATGAATGATTGCCAATCGCTGCCTATGTCGCCATATACAGGGCTTATACCTCCCCATTGTGCCGCATGGTGCAGTTCGTAACTTATATTCACCGGCAGTCTGCCGCCCACACGTAGCCCTAACCATTTGTGGTGGATATAACTATTACCCATATATATATTGTCCGCTTGCCATGCATGCGTAAGCCCGCCTTTGACTTCAAAGTAACCGTAGCATCCTGGGAAAGGTACGTATTTGTCAATACCTATTGTCAGATGCGGTAATGGCTGACAATTACCCGAGAACACCAGACTACCCATACTCAATGCCGTATCTTGTGTCTCGTAAATCATTGGCTTGATGCCTGCCGTAAGGTCGAATATATATAGTCGCACATGCGCATAGGCGTAGTTGAAGTAGCCTGTTGCCACGTGTTGCTGCGTATTGAACATACTGCCTGCAACGGGTGATTGCAGACGCCCCGTCAGTTGCAGCGCAAAGTCGTAATCCCACCAACGCTCAGGATGAACGGCTTCTTTGCATACACCTGCAGACAGATTGCCGCTGAAAGGGCTACTGCTCACATCTCCGTTCATATTGCTCTGGAGCCAGAAAGGTGCATAGCGACCATAAGAGGCTGCTCCTGCTATACCTGCACGATAGCAGAGTGTGTCGTTTCCGGCAGACACACTGTCTCTTATACCGGTAGGCCACCAACTCCAACTCAGTTCACGTGCATCAGCATTGTTGCACAGCAACCATGCTATAATGAGCAGACCGCTTTTCAGTATTATGTCATGGCACTTCTTCAATGCAGTATAGTTTGTTGTTTGTCTGCCACTCTTCGTTCTCTCCTAATCCGAAATATATCTTGCCATTGATGGTGAAGCAGACATGGTTAAACAGCCCCTCTGTCATAGTCGCTACGTATTGCCACTTGTCGGTTGCAGGATTGTAGCGTCGTACATCATTCAGCACTTCTCCGGTAGTGTTCACACCGCCGTAATGTATGCCTCCGCACAGATATACAAAGTTATCTGTAGCAGCCGATGCTGCAAGTGTACGTTTTCTGCCAGGCACTACAGCACGTTGCTCCCAATGAGTGCCATCCACAAGTTCTGCCCACCAATTCAGACTGGCACGCTGATAACCGGTACCCATAAAATGCCGCCCGCTACATGTGCACCCCGTACCTCCGAACGAGCGGGCAGGGTAGCCTGTGAAAGAAACTCCCACGTCTATCGAATCCCAACGATTATCTGCTATAGTGTAGCGGAACATGTCGCGGCGGTAATTCCAATAGAACCCGTAACCTGCATACAACTCTCCTGCACCGGTAAAAGCGGTCGCCTCATCTGTGTAAGAGTTGGGATAATCGGCAAGTCTCAACCATGTGTCTGACGATGGTGTGTATCTCCACCAATCGCGCTTGTAACTCTCTTCTGTGCCGTACTTGCCGTCGAACCCCAGACCTATATATACCTCTTCATTGCATACACAAGCAGTTGCATTCACACGCTCGGAGAGAGGTGTGACACCAAGATAAGACCAACTGTCTGTAGCCGGAGTGTAGCACCATAGGTCATTCTGCGCTGTGCCTGCACTGTCTCTGCCTGCAAATACATAGGCTCTGCCGTCTGCAACAAACACCGTGGCACAGGCGCGTGCAACCGGCATGGGCGCACATTCGTGTACCTCAAGTTGCATCTCAGGTGGCATGGTCTGACAACCGCAAAGTATGCCCGAGATGAGGATAAGTATGAAAACATGGTGCTTCATCAGTTCTCATCGTCAGTAGGTTTTGACTTGCGCTTCAATTCGAAGTCTCTACCGAGGTAGTTCTTTCTCACTGTGGGGTTGGCTGCCAACTCTTCCGGTGTGCCGTGAAAGAGAATCTTACCCTCGAAAAGCAGGTAGGCACGGTCGGTAATCATGAGTGTCTCATCTACGTTGTGGTCGGTGATGAGAATACCTATATTCTTGTCTTTCAGCCGCCACACCACATCTTGTATCTCTTGTACGGCTATAGGGTCAACGCCTGCAAACGGCTCGTCAAGCATAACAAACTTAGGCTCTATGGCAAGGCAGCGGGCTATCTCCGTGCGCCTGCGCTCGCCGCCTGACAGACGGTCTCCAAGATTCTTTCTGACGTGAGAGAGATTGAACTCCTTAATCAGTTGCTCAAGTTTCTCTTTCTGATATTCTTTCGTAAACTTGGTCATCTCAAGCACTGCGCGGATATTATCCTCCACAGACATCTTGCGAAATACGCTTGCCTCCTGGGGCAGATAGCCTATACCTCGTTGTGCACGCTTGTACATCGGGAATCCGGTTATATCCTCGTCATTGAGATATATCTTGCCATGGTTGGCGGTTACGAGTCCGGTAGTCATATAGAACGTGGTGGTCTTGCCGGCTCCGTTGGGTCCGAGCAAGCCTACTATCTCCCCTTGGTGAAGATCTATGGAAACATCGTTGACGACAGTGCGTTTGCCATATCGTTTCACGAGGTGTTCGGTGCGAAGCACCATCTTCGGGTCGGCTGGTTGCATTGGCATGGCTGAAAATAGTTTAAGATTGTTAGATGCGGTTAAAGATGTCTGTTATACCCCTACTTGTGTCTTGCTATTCGTCTATCATTACCGATACAGGGCAATGGTCGGAGTGCACTGCCTCTGTCAGTATCGCTGCATTGGTTAGGCGGGCAGGTATGTTGCCTGAGACCCAGTGGTAATCAATTCTCCAACCTGCGTTTCTCTCTCTTGCTCCAAAGCGATAACTCCACCACGAGTACTTCTCCGCCTCTTTGCAAAACATGCGGAAAGAGTCTGTCATACCGCTTGCCTCCAGTTTGTCAAGCCATGCACGCTCTTCCGGCAAGAAACCGCTGACACCTGCCTGCCGCTCGGGGTGGTTGATGTCGATGGGTTTGTGGCAGATGTTGTAGTCGCCGCATACAATGAGGTTGGGGCGTTCTTTGCGCAATTGCTGCAGATAATCATAGAATGCGTCAAGAAACTGCATCTTGAAGTCTTGCCTTACATCTCCCGTTGTGCCTGAAGGTATATAGGCGCACACAATGGTTATGTCGCCGTAGTCTGCCCTCAACACTCTGCCCTCTTTGTCATAAACAGGGTTGTTCATTCCTACTGCTATTCTGTCAGGTTCTTGCTTCGAGAATATGGCAACTCCGCTATAACCTTTCTTCTCGGCAGAATGAATGTATATATGTTCGTATCCGAGTTCGCGGAAAGCAAGTGTGTCTATCTGTTCAGGTTGTGCCTTTGTCTCTTGCACACAGAATACATCGGGGTTCTCCTGCTGTAGCCATTCGAGCAGACCCTTGCTCATGGCGGCGCGTATGCCGTTGAGGTTGTATGATACTATCTTCATTGTATTGATATCTTTCTTGTCGTTTTGTCTGTTTTCACTATGTATATTCCTTTTGGCAGTTGCTCTGTTTGAGTATATTGGGTCAGATGCCCGAGTACACTGTATATGGCAATGACCTGCTCCTCGATTTTGTTGTCGTCTGTCGAAACCACAATGCTCTCTCCGCCGCCCATAAAGTCAAAACTTATTTGACCGTCACTCTCTTTAATGTTTGTGACCGGATACGTAGAGTAGGGCGTAAAAGCAGTCGCACCTGCTGGAAACAGGTCGGTCGGCTTGTTAGTCTTTTCAGTGTTTTTCTCTGCCTCTATTATATCTACTCCGAGATTGCTGCTCGTGTTGTTTACCGTGTTGTCATACCAACTCTGATAGTTGTACTTTATCTTCGTTATCATCAACCCGTGCCCCTTAAGATATTTGTCCCAACCGGTCTGCTGTCTGTTCTCAAGTATGTAGAACTCGGTAGGATTCGGGTCGTTGCCCGCCATGTTGTGCTTGCCCGTTGATGTTATAATGGCTGCAGTGTTCGATTGCTGCAACTCCTGAAGCGTATATGTGCCTTTCTCATTGAGAATAGCCGGATAGAGCCAGCCCATAAAGAAACGCTCGTATGCTGAATAAGCAGGCGGAGTCCGCCCGCGGTTGAGATACGGGCCGTAGTCGAGAATATCCCAGTCTCCGAGAGTGCGATGATTTGGAGAACTTTCAGTGATATATAAGTCGGGGAAACCGAGCACATGCGAGAACTCATGACAGAAAGTGCCTATACCTATTCTCCTGTTTCCGCTTCTGCCGTTTAACTCAGGCACGCAAGCGTATGTGTTGATTTTCGTATTATCTATAATACATGTTTGCCCGCCTGCTACGTCTCCGTGAAAATCACTTACCCAGAAAGAGTGAGGCCAGATAGTATTTTCATCTGCCCCTGACGACTGACCATAACCGGCATAGATGACGAATACAAAATCCACCTCTCCGTCATTGTCGCAGTCGTAGTCTTTGAAGTTAACCCCGAACTCAGAGTCCGCAAGTCTGCATGCCTCCACTATCATATCTACTGCACGCAGGTCTTCGCCGGCATAGCCCACCGATGTGTCGTCTTCTCCGTAATATGCGTAGTCTTGACTGAGAGTTACAGGCCCTACTACGTCAAACTGCGGCTGATATTGCCCCATCGACTGGTCGATAAAGTACTGCTTCGCACTGCCCGTAGCCTCATCGTAGGTGTAGTTGTCGGAGTTGAGCATCTCGTTCATAGCCTCTTGTGTGTTCTCCGGCAGAAAATGCAATTTCTTGAAGTTGACAAGTATAACTATCCCCCGTGGTGCGATATTTCGTTTGCTGGCGGTAGCGGTCTGTTGCGGCATACGCTTCATCCGGCGTATCGTACTCTCTTTTTCCACAGTAGGCTTCTCCTGTGGAACAAGATAACCTTCGGATGTCTCTCTCCAGCAACGCCCGTCAGCCGACTCGTAGTAGTGCAGCCACCTGTCTCCCTGCAGAGTTACCATCATACTCGTGCCGTCTTCAAGCCGCTTCTCCACCTCTCCTCTCCACGCAGGCATGGCGGAAAGCGAACTCGCAGTAAGACATAGTATCAATAGCAGGCAATATCTCTCTATCTTTGTCATAAGTGTCATCTGATAAGTATCTTGTAGTAAATCTCGCCCTCAGTCTGTAAAAGATACAGACCCGCCGGCAGTTGCAGACTCTCACCGCTTCTTATGTCTCTTCCGATATGCAGTCTGCCGCTTGAGTCATATATATTGATGTGTGCGTTACGCTTGAAGAAGATGTCGTGCCCTGAGACTTCAAACGGATGCTTATATGGCAGACAGTCTGCGGCTTGAGTGGTAGTGTCTGTTTTCTGTGCTATAATGAGAATATATATATCGCCGTCAACCGATGGTATGGTGAGAATACTGTCTTCAAACGTAAAGTCCACAGATGCCGCCAAGTCTCTTTCTCCCATGGTTATTGCTATGTCGTCTGCTGTCACCGTATAACCCTCGTCCGCTACGACAGTGAACAGCAGATTCTTCTCGCTCAGTTCTACCTTGGGAGTTATTGTTGCATGCTCTGCATCCCATTCTACTTTGTACTTGGTATAGTCATATACCGCATAAAGGGTCATATCGTATTGCGGGTAAAACTTGTCTCCTGCCTTACCTGCTTCAGCAATATCGCTGCTTTTCTTCTCACTCCAACCCTTGAACTCATAGTCTTCATCTGCAATGACATCGGGCAGGATAATACCCTCACCCGTCTCCGTCTCCTTGATAGTCGTGGTTGAGCATATACCGTGTTCGCCTGCTTCGAAACTGACACTAAACGGTTCGCTCACTCCGCCCTTAATCTTGAATCTGATATCGCCGTTGCTCTCTTGAATATCAGAAATCTTAAAGCCGGTTATTCCTTCGTATGAGGTTATGTTGGATTTACCCGGATAAGGGTCGCCGGTATCTCCGTAGGAATATACAGAGCCTTCATAGGTTATGTGATATATCTCTCCGTCGGCAGGTAGCAGAGTAATGCCCTGTTTGCTTATGGCAGCACTGTTGACCGAGTTGCTTGCCCAACGGCTTGCATTGTATTGTATCTTCCAAATCAACATGCCATGCCCGGGCAGATAAGTGTCCCAACCTGTCTGCTGACGGTTCTCCAAAAGGTAGAATGTGGCAGGCGTAGGGTTGTGCACATCAAGATTATGGTTGCCGGTGGTGGTCACAACAAACACCTGCTGCGACTGCTGCAACTCTTGCAACAGCACATTCTCGGGCTCGTTCAGCAGTCGCGGCTTTGCCCAACCCGCAAACATACGCTCATATCCGGAGAAACCCGGAGGCGTGCGACCCTCATTGTCGTATGCCCCCTGATCCATCAAGTCCCATTCTCCCATCGTGCAGTTCTTATACGAGGTGTCGTACAGGTCGGGCAAACCGAACACATGGGCAAACTCATGACATGGTGTGCCTATGCCCGCACGCTTGCCTGTGCTCTTGCCGAAACCGCATAACTCCTGATGACAGGAGAAAGTGTTGATATACACATCATCGTGTTCTACCTGACCGTAACCCGTAGAGTTCAAATCCCATTCACATGGCCATACTGTCTTGTCGTAATCCGAGTCGGCAGCACCGTAACCCGCATATAGTATATCTACAAAATCCACATAACCGTCACCATCCTCGTCATATTCCGAGTAGTCTATATCGTACTTCACCTTTGCCGAGTCAACCGCCTCTGTTACCATTCTGCCTATACGCGAGTCAGTCGCACCGTACCACTCCGCCGTCATGCTTATATCTACCGGTCCGAACACGTCGAACGAAGGGATAAAAGCACTGTCTGACTGGTCGGCATAGTATTTTCTTACTGACCCCGAAGCACCATTGTATGTGTAATTGTTGCCGTTGAGCATCTCCTCGAAAGCCTCTCTCGTGTTCTCATTCTTGAACTTGGTGTTGCTGAAATTGACCAATATCACCAACCCTTTTGTTACAAGGTTGCTGCTGCCCACTCTGCGCGGAGTCGTCTTCCGAATTGCAGCCGCCGAGCGGCGTGAGAGAACCTCTTGCTCTGTCGGCGCTTTGCCCATGCGCTTAAGATAACCCTCTGCATCTCTCTCGAGCATAAAACCCTCAGCATCGGTCATATAGTGATACACCTCGTCGCCATGCATGAAATACTCTGCCACCGTGCCATCGGGTTGTATCGCTACCCGCTTGCCGTTGTATGCAGGTATGGCATACAGCGTAACACTCAGACATAGTATGATAAATATAATAATCTCTCTTCTCATATAATCTTCAAATCTCGTAGAGACGCAACACTGTCACGGCTCCTCATTGCACCTCTCTCAACTACATCAACTCATCCTTCGGAATATGTTTCTGTATGTATTTTTTCTCGCATTTGCTTCTTTTCTCTTCGTTGTGGGCGGTGCGGCAGGTGGGTTTGATTACACCCTTCTTGTCGAATCTTGCATAGCAGAACCTGCCATGCTTGTTCTGCTTTATCAAATAACCGTCTAATGTAGTCTGCCAATGCCTGCGCTCGTCACCGTGCAGACGGTATATGAGCGTGTCGCCGTCTGGTTGCACATGTTCTATAGGGTAGGGTGTTGCCGGCACACCGCGACGCTGAGCCTGGGCATACACTCCCGCACTCACACTCAACGATATAAGTATTACAATTATCTTTGTCTTCATATAGTCTTCAACTCTCGTAGAGACGCGACACAGTCACGTCTCAATGATAAAATCTGCCTCAACTCTCCACCTCGTTCGCTTTCTTCACTTTCTTGAACAACTCGCTTGCAAACACGAAATCTTGCAGGGCCTCGCTTTCGGCTTGGAATATTTCGTGCCTGCTGCCCTGCCATTCTTTCTTGCCTTGCAGCAGAAACACTATGTTGTCACCTATCTCCATTATCGAGTTCATATCGTGCGAGTTGATTATGGTGCAGATGTTGTACTCCTGTGTTATGTCTTGTATCAGCCTGTCTATCACCAAACTCGTTCTCGGGTCAAGGCCCGAGTTGGGCTCGTCGCAGAAGAGATACCTCGGATTCATGGATATCGCTCTCGCTATCGCCACACGCTTCTGCATACCGCCCGAAATCTCCGAGGGCATAAGCGAAAAAGCACGTTCTTCTATGTTTACGCGCTTCAGGCAGAAGCGGGCGCGCTCTGTCTTCTCCTCGGTCGTCATGTCGGAAAACATCTCAAGAGGAAACATCACGTTCTCAAGCACGTTCAGGCTGTCAAACAATGCGGCACCCTGAAACAGCATGCCCACCTCACGACGCAACTCCCTCACCTCTTTCTCCGACATGTCTGGCAAGTTCCTCCCGTCGTATTCTATTCTGCCCGAGTCTATCTTGTGAAGACCTATCACCGACTTCATCATTACCGTCTTGCCCGAACCTGACTGACCGATAATCATGTTTACCTTGCCGTCCTCGAATTGGGTACTTATATGGTCAAGCACCACCGAGCCGTCAAAACTCTTTACTATATCATCTACTCGTATCATATTTCAAAGTATATCCGATAATCTCATCACATCTGCCCCCTCGTAGAGACGCGACACCGTCACGTTTCCCTCCCCCTCTCCACTGAATTCAATTCAGCATCAAGTTGGTTAATAACAAATTAAAGAACAATATCAGTATGCTCGAGTTCACTACTGCATTCGTCGCTGCCTTACCTACCTCCAATGCTCCTCCGTATGCATAATAACCGTAATACGAACTCACGGAGGCGATGATGAATGCAAACACCACCGACTTGATTATCGAATACCATACGTAAAACGGAATAAAAGCATACTGTATGCCTATCAAATAGTCTGCCACGGTTATTATGTCCGTGAATGCACCTACAAAATAACCCCCTAACAGACCTACTGCCATCGATATGATAACTAATATCGGCATCATCAGCACAAACGCCATTATCTTCGGCAAGATGAGATAGTTGGCGGAGTTCACTCCCATTATCTCCATCGCGTCTATCTGCTCCGTGATACGCATCGTACCTATCTCCGACGCTATGTTACTACCCACCTTCCCCGCCAGTATCAGGCAGAGTATGGTGCTCGAAAACTCAAGCAGCAGCGTGTCACGGGTCACTAAGCCTGTCGTGTACGTCGGCAACAACGGGTTACTCGTGTTCAACTTCGTCTGAATCGTCATTATCGCACCTATGAACACCGAGATGATTATCACTATCGGCAACGACTGAAGACCCTGCTTCTCAAACTCTTTCGACTGCTGACGAAAAAACATACGCCACTTGTCAGGCGTGTGGAACACTCTGCCCATCAGTAGAAAATATTCCCCGATATGTATGAAAAATGTCTTCATAACTCTGTCTCTTTTGCATATTAAGCGTATTAAGCGCACAAAATTACACATTTTTCTTCATACTCGCAAATTCTTATGTTTTTTACCGATTTCTTATGTCTTTTATCCCTCGTAGAGACGCGACACCGTCACGTCTCCCTCCTCCACCATCAAGTGCCCGCATGTAGAGAAATGTCTCTCCTAATAGCAAAGAAAATTTCTTCGTTTTCGCCCGAATTATATTCGGGCATCCGTAATCCTCTCCAAACGCAACCAACAAAACAAGAATAAGACCCACCAATCAAAACCCTGCCATAAATGCCGTTTATTTGACTTCTGCGCCGTTTTCTCCTCTCTGGCAATATAATTCCTCACCTCGGAAATTTTATCGCCTTAAATCAAAGATTTAAGACTGTCGCAAAATCACCTCACTCACCCTGCCTCTCAGTTAAAAAGGGGGGGGTAAAATCGACTACCCAATTTTCCAGTACGCTATGCGGCAACTGCAGACAACTCTCTTCGTGCCCGATTAAATGCTCTGCCGCATGAAAACTTTCCTCGTCATACTCGTCTGCCTCCTCGTCTTCGCACTGCTACCCGAGTACCCCTTCTTTACCCGCAATCTCAACAAGGCAGGCGAGTACAATTGCCTTCTCTTCTACCTCATCCGCAAACTCCGCAAATAGGCTCTTTGTGACATTGTGACATTGTGACACATCTTTTCTGTCTGTTTTCGTGCTTTTTCGTCTCGTTTTTCGCCTCTCTACGCATAAGCGTACGCGCGGTTATATATATATTATATTTATAAAATAAATATAATATATATATAATAATTATCTTACCCCCAATTAACGCCCCCAAAAAGTGCTTTCGCAGACCCCCATTTTTTTAACCAAAATACCCCAAAACTCACAACAAAATACCCGATTTCGTAACTTTTACCCCCTATTTCTGAAAAACAAAACACGCAAATCCGTGTTTCGTTATGTCACAATGTCACAATGTCACAATATCTCTCAAAATAAGTAAATCACCTTCTCTTCTCACTTTGTGACATTGTGACACATAAAATAATACTTGCATACCCATTCAATACCCACAACTCTAAACCATACTAAACCACTCTAAACCATACTAAACAACTCTAAACCACTCTAAACCACACTTCTTCGAGACATGATGGTGTCGTTTCTCTACATTTCTGTATCGTTTTTTGGTAACTTGATTTTTTTCCGTATCTTTGTACCCGCATTCAGAACTATTAACTAAATCATACCTGTCAGCCTGTACGTGGCAGTGTCACGTCTGTAAATCAACTCTAAAACTAATATCCTATGACACGCAAATCACTTCTTTCCCTGTTTCTCCTCCTTTCCGTTGCTCTCTCTGCACAGCAGAAATTCGTTGGCGGAGACATCTCTATGCTGCCCTCCTACGAGAAGGCTAATGTACAATATACCGACCGCGACGGCAAGCGTATATCCGACTTGGTCACTTTCTTCCGCGACCGGGCAGGTTTTAATATCGCCCGTCTCCGCCTCTTCGTCAACCCCGACGGTAAAGAGACAGGTGTGCTTCAAGACCTTGATTATATCCTTCCGCTTGCCAAGCGCATCAAAGAAGCGGGTATGAACTTCATGCTCGACTTTCATTATTCCGACACTTGGGCAGACCCTACCGACCAAAGGACTCCCGCCGCATGGACCTCTGTCCCCGAATCGGCACTCCCCGACACCGTATATGCCTATACCAAACGCATCCTTGAGCAACTCGTGGCGGAAGGTGCTGCTCCCGACTTCATCCAGACCGGCAACGAAATCTCCTACGGCATGCTCTGGGGACCGCAAGGCACTAAGACCTACTATTGCCACTACGACAAAGACAATAACTGGGACAGACTCGTCAGTCTCCTCGCTCAGGCAGGCAAGGCTTGCCGCGAAGTGTGCCCCGACGCAAAGATTATCATTCATACCGAGCGCACCAACAACCTCACCGGCTCTGAGAAAATCTATAACCGGCTCGCCTCTCTCGATTACGACATCATAGGTCTCAGTTACTATCCCGAGTGGCACAACGACATTAAAAGCCTCAAGAGCCTCCTTGCAGGTCTCCACAACGCTTTCCCCGACAAAGACATCATGCTCGTAGAAACCGGATACTACAACAACTGGTATCCCGCTAATGCCTCCTACAACTTCACCTCCGTTTGGCCCGCTTCGCCCGCCGGACAGAAACTCTTCCTCGATGACCTCGTTGCCGCTACCGTCGATCTGGACTATATGACAGGTATCCTCTATTGGTTCCCCGAAGAAAACCCCTATAATAACCGTGTATATGAACCTTGGTACAACCACGGTCTCTTCAACCCCAACTCGGGCAAAGTCTCTGACGCCCTGTTCTCACTTCAGGTCCTTCGTGGTATCACTTCAGGTGCTGAGCAACTCTCAGGCACGCCTGCATGCCTGAAAGCCGACCTCCCCGTCTTCACTATCGACGGCAGACTCGTCACTGACACCGACCGTCTTCCGCAAGGAATATACATCCGGAATGGTAGTAAATTTGTCAAATAACTGCTTGCCCCCAACCTTAATTTTGATAATCACAAAATTATCACTACCTTTGCACCCCGAAACCAAAAACATATTTTATGCGGTTTAAGTTCACTGTTCCATAGAAATATATAAACTATTTATCAGTAATGCAAAACACTAATTACATTATTGAGGTGAAGAACGTCTCCAAGCAGTTCGACGACGGTAAATTCGCCCTTGACAATGTAAGCCTTTCGGTAGAGAAAGGCGAGTTTGTAACCATCTTAGGTCCTTCCGGATGTGGCAAAACTACACTCCTCCGCTGTATTGCGGGCTTTCAGGTAGCCACTTCGGGGGATATTCTTTTGAAAGGGGAAGACATCACGCAAACCCCGCCGCACAAGCGACCCGTCAACACCGTCTTCCAGAAATATGCCCTCTTCCCACATCTCAATGTGTACGATAATGTGGCTTTCGGTCTCAAACTGAAGAAACTCGACAAAGACACTATCGACAAAAAAGTAAAGCAGGCGCTCAAGACTGTCGGCATGACTGACTACGAGTATCGTGATGTTGACTCCCTCTCCGGCGGACAACAGCAGCGTGTCGCCATCGCAAGAGCTATCATCAACCAACCCGAAGTACTCCTGCTTGACGAACCCCTTGCAGCTCTCGACCTCAAGATGCGTAAAGACATGCAACTCGAACTCAAAGAGATGCACAAAAAACTCGGTATAACCTTCATCTACGTCACCCACGACCAGGAAGAGGCACTCACCCTCTCCGACCGCGTGGTCGTTATGAACGAAGGCAAGATTCAGCAGATAGGTACCCCTACCGACATATACAACGAACCCGTCAACTGCTTTGTAGCTGACTTCATCGGTGAAAGCAATATACTCAGCGGCACCATGATTCGTGACCGTCGTGTAGAGTTTTGCGACCGGGAGTTTGACTGCATTGACGAGGGCTTTGGCGAGAATACACCTGTCGATGTCGTCCTCCGACCCGAAGATATCTATATCTGGGAGTCTAAATCCAAACGTGACTCTCTCGCCTCTATCGAAGCGCAACAGGAAGACTACGACCCCGACGACCGTATTCCTAAGGGAAAATTCACTAAGTGGTATGGCATTGTACAAAGTTGCATATTCAAAGGTGTGCACTATGAGATGACCGTCCTTACCGACAATGGCTACGAGTTTCTTGTGCAGGACTACCACGAGTTTCTCCCTGATACCAAAGTGGGTATGCTCATCAAACCCGAAGACATACAGATAATGCGCAAAGAACGCTATCTGTACAACTATTTCGAGGGCGAAGTACTCAAAAACGGCAAAGTACGCTTCCTCGATGCCGACTGGGAGGTCGATGCCGAACAACTGAAACCTTTCGCCATAGGCGACAAAGTGCAAGTGAAAGTGCCGTTCCGTGATATTGACCTTCAAGACCACGAAGAAGACGGCGTCCTCTCAGGCGAAGTACACTTCATCTTGTACAAGGGTAACCACTATAATCTCACTATCCGCACTGACGAGGGCAATGACCTCTATGTCTATACTACCGACGTATGGGATGACGGCGACCGTGTCGGCATTCAGATACCGCCTCAGTCTGTCAAACTAACCAAATGGGAGGACAAGCAATGAAACGACTGAGCGCAATCATGGGTAGCCGACGCACTTGGGCATTGCCGTATGTGCTCTTCCTCGTGCTTTTTGTGGTATTGCCTTTGCTCCTGATAATAGTTTATGCCTTCACAGACCCGCAAGGGCATTTCACACTCCAGAACTTCGTGCAGTTCTTCAATACAAGTGAGGCGGTAAACACTTTCATCTACTCTCTTGCCATTGCACTGCTCACCACTATCATCTGTCTTCTGCTCGGTTACCCAGCCGCTTACATCATGGCAACGGCTGAACTCAAGACACCTGCTGTGATGGCAATGCTCTTTATTCTGCCCATGTGGATTAACTTCCTGCTGCGCACTATCGCTACGGTCGAACTCTTCAATATGTTCGGTATCCCCCTCGGCGAAGGCGCTTTGCTCTATGGTATGTGCTACGACTTCCTGCCTTTCATGATTTACCCTATCTACAACACCCTGCAGAAAATGGATCGCTCTCTTATCGAAGCTGCCCGTGACCTTGGAGCCAATGGCAGAGAAGTGTTTGTCAAAGTCATTCTGCCCCTCTCCCTCCCTGGCGTGTATAGCGGTGTCATCATGGTCTTTATGCCTACCGTCTCCACCTTCGCCATCGCAGAACTCCTTACACGCAACAAGATTACTCTCTTCGGCTCGCTCATTCAGCGTGCCTTCGGTGAAGGAGGACTACAGATGTGGAACTACGGCGCTGCTCTCTCACTCATTATGCTCATAATCATAGGTATGACCAGTTTCTTCGGCAACAACGAAGAAACAGAATCAAAAGGAGGTATATTATGAAGCAACAGAATCTTACCTCGGCTCAACTTGAAGCAAAACGCCGTGAGCGCAGTCTTACTGTCAAACGCATAGGGGCACAATCTTATCTCTGGCTGCTGCTGATATTGCTCTACGCCCCCATACTGCTTATTATAGTATTTAGTTTCACCAAAAGCAAGGTGTTTGGCAACTGGACAGGTTTCACCCTTCAACTCTACGAGAACCTCTTTACCGGTTACGACCGTGTGGCACAAGTGCATGTTGACCCTAACCTCTATCATGCTCTCTTCTATACACTGCTCATTGCTGTCGCTGCTGCCACTTTCGCTACTTTGCTCGGCACTCTGGCAGCTATCGGTATATACAACATGAGGCAGAAACCCCGCCGCATGGTGCAGTTCCTGAATAGTATTCCTATGATTAACCCTGACATACTGACAGGTATCTCTCTCTTCCTCTTGTTCGTCTTTCTCGGAATAAGTCGAGGATTGGCAACGGTTATCATTGCCCATGTCGTGTTCTGCACACCCTATGTCGTGCTTTCTGTTATGCCACGACTTACAAAGATGAACCCCAATATCTATGAGGCTGCTCTTGACCTCGGGGCTACACCCTTCCAGGCACTGCGCAAGGTGATGATGCCCGAACTGTGGCCAGGTATGCTCAGCGGATTCATCCTCTCTATCACTCTCAGTATCGATGATTTCGGTGTTACCTTCTTTACCAAGGGTAGTGGCGGACTTGATACCCTCTCCACCTTCATCTATGCAGACGCAAGAAAAGGCGGCCTGACCCCCGAACTCAGACCCTTGTTCTCGCTCATCTTCCTCACCATGCTCGTCTTGCTTATTATCATCAACTGGAGAGCGGCACGACAGGCAAAACAGACTGCAGCAACAAAATAACCGGACAGCGACATTAGAACATTATCTGTATGAAACTCGTATTTGCAACCAATAACCCGCACAAACTCACTGAAGCACAAGAGATACTCGGCAACAAGATAGAAGTCGTAAGCCTCTCTCAACTCGGTTGTCATGAAGATATACCGGAAACTGCCGACACCCTCAGTGGCAACTCTCTTCAGAAAGCAGAGTATATATTCGAGCGTTACCATGTCAACTGCTTCGCCGATGATACAGGTCTTGAAGTCGCTGCCCTCAATGGTGCTCCGGGTGTGTATAGCGCTCGCTATGCAGGTATTAACGGACAACATCCTACTCCGGCTATGAACCGGCAGAAACTGCTGCAGGAGATGACCGGCGTAACCGACCGCTCTGCACGTTTCCGTACTGTCGTAACCCTTATTCTTGATGGCGAAGTTCAACAGGTGGAAGGCGTGGTCAACGGCTCTATAGCAACCGAAGAACACGGTACACAGGGTTTCGGCTACGACTCTCTCTTTATACCCGAAGGTTACGACAAAACCTTTGCCGAACTCGGAGAAGATATAAAGAACAATATCAGTCACCGTGCCCGTGCCATGCAGGCTTTGGCAAGATTGTTGCAACTATAACCAGTGTTAACCCGCAAAACTCTCTTAATGTATGAAACGTCTGCTTCTTGTCTTATTCTCCTGCCTCTCTGTCTCTCTCTTTGCGCAACTGCCTATGGGCGGCTGGAAGATGCATAGTGCCTACGGATATGTCGATGTGGTGGAAGAAGGCAACAACAAGATATTTGCACTCAGTTACGGCTCTCTTATGTCGGTTGACAAAGAAGAAGGTACCATAGAGTATTATAACAAACTGACAGGTCTTACATCTTCCAATATAACAAGTATCCGTTTCGACAAAGCCTCTTCACAACTGCTTATTACCTATGCCGACGGCAATATAGACCTCCTTGATGAAAACACATCGGAGGTGTATAATATAAGCGACCTCTATAACTCGGGTACAGGCGAAAACAAAACAGTGCAGGATATAGTAATTAAGGGTCGTACTGCATGGTTGGCAATGACTTTCGGAATACTTGAAATAGACCTCAGGCGTCATGAGTTGAAAGAGACTTACTATATCGGTCAGGAGGCTTCGGCTGTCAATGTAAAACATCTCGCCGTGTCTGCCGACTCTCTGTATGCCGTATCTGACGACATGCTCTTCAGTGCAGATATAAACAAGAACAAGATAGACTACCACAATTGGCATAGTACCCCTTTGCCTAAAACAGGCAATACGCTCGCCGCACAGAATATAGACGGCACTCTGTATCTCTTGCTCGACAGCCTTGTCTATCGATACAATGCACAGGAATGGAAAGTATGCGCAGACGGACAAAAGTATTATAATATCCGGCAGTCGTCTCACAATCTGCTCGCTCTTAATTTGCAAGGACTTGACGTAATCGCCTCTGACACCGTAGAGCAGCATATAGGCTATTATCTCGGTGCCCGTGATGTGGTCTATGATACATATACCGGCATCTACTGGTTCGCTTTCTGTACCGACGGAGTAGGGTGCTACCACTCTCGGTCTGTCACCTTTAACAACTTCAAACCCAACGGACCTGCTTTCAATACACCCTACCGTATGCGTGTGACAGGTGAACGGCTCTTTGTGGTTCCCGGAGGATATTGGACAGGTAAATACTACAACCCCTTCGCTATCATGGTATATGACAACGGTGAGTGGCGAAACTACGATGATGCCTACATCCGTAGTGCTATAAACTACTATTTCACCGACTGCATAGATGTTGTTGCAGACCCGCAGGATGTTACTCATTTCTATGTGGCTGTGCTTGGTGCAGGGGTTATGGAGTTCCGCAATGACGAGTTCGCCGCTTGGTACAACAACGACAACAGCCCTTTCAAAGGAGGCGGCACGAAACCCGATGTGTACTCTACATACGTGGACGCACTTTTGTATGATGACGGTGGTAACCTATGGATGATTAACGAAGATAGAAACGGTAGCGCCGTCTGTATCCTCACTCCTGACAAACGCTGGGTGACAATCACCCATCCTGACATCGTCGCTCTCTATCGCGCCAAACATCTCTTTACTGCAAAAGAGAACAAGAACCTGAAAATCTTTGCCAACTACTTTCACGACAAACTCGGTATAGGTGTACTTGACGATAATGGCACAATAGAGCGTACAACCGATGACCGCACCGCCTTCCATCGAGAGTTCGTTGACCAGGATGGCAAGACTGTACAATACGAAGCCATATACGATATGGTGCAAGACAATAACAACGAACTTTGGGTGGGTACTGACAAAGGTATATTCATCATACCCAAAGTAGAGGATATGTTCAGCGGTAACGCATGCCGGCGAGTGATTATTATGCGTACCGACGGCAGCGAACTCGGAGACTACCTCCTTGGTGACGAGCGGGTGAATGCTATTGCTGTTGACGGAGCCAACCGCAAATGGATAGGCACCCAGAACTCGGGTCTGTACCTGATGTCTGCCGATGGCACTGAAACCATCGAACACTTCACTACCGACAACTCACTATTGCCTGACAACTCTATCGTATCGCTTGCTATCAACAAGAAGAATGGTGAAGTGTTTATCGGCACAGGCGTGGGTCTCGTCTCTTATCAAAGTAATGCTGCCGACGGCAAAGAGGCAATACCCAATGACAACCTCTACGCTTATCCCAACCCTGTGCGTGAGAACTTCGAAGGAGTGATTACCATCACTGGTCTCATTGACGGCACAAAGGTGAAGATTACCGATGCCGCAGGGCAACTCGTGGCAGCAACCACTTCGCTCGGCAGCCTTGCTATATGGGACGGAAAAGATATGAACGGCAACCGTGTGCGCTCCGGTGTGTATATGGCTCAGTGTGTTTCTCCTGACGGCAAGCAATATGCTTTAGTGAAGATACTGGTAATGTAGAAGAATTTTAGGAGTTGCCTGTAGAGACATTTGACCAAATGTCTCTCATAGAGTTAAGAGTTGAAATGAAATCTGCTGTCAAATATATCGTCTTTGTTCTCGTTGCAGCAATATGGGCAACGCTCTGCTTCGTTGTGCCTGAGTTTGTGGAAGACCCTGTGAGCGGAGTAAGTGGCTGGCTGACTATAGCAATGTATGTTGCCATACTCGGCGGAGTACAGTTCTTGCTGCTATATCTGTTCTTCATAAACAAATATGTTGCGGCTGTTGTTGTACCGATATACTCCATAGTGGGAGCAGGGGCGGCTTTCTACCGATATGCCTATCATGCTACGGTTACTCCGCTGATGCTGGATGTGATGTTTCATACCACCAAAGGCTCGGTGGCAAGTGTGATGTCGTGGCAGTTGTTCGCCTTCGTGATTCTCAACTTGCTCATAGCAATAGCCTTTGTCCTCTATCGCTGGAAGAAGTTGAATCTCCCGTATGGTTGGATTCATTGCATGGTGGTAGTGGTATTGTTCTTTGTCTATTACTCTTTCAATGGTTATCTGAAGAAGCGTATCAACCAGAGTTACCCGATGAATGTGGTTACGAGTCTGGCTGAGTATATGTCAATGAAGAAAGATAAGATTGAGCGCCGTGAAGTTAGCGTTATTGGCGATACTAATCCCTATGAAATGAATATAGTGGTAGTGCTTGGCGAATCTGCCCGTGCTGACCATATCTCTCTTAATGGTTATGAGAAGAACACCTGCCCTCGTCTTTCTTCGAGACCAAACCTCTACACTATGCCAGATGTCTATAGTCATTATGTCAATACTCTCTCCAGTGTGCCTCACCTGCTGACAATGGCAGATAGTATCAACCCGTTGCTTGCTGACTCTACCGTCTCGTTTGTGTCTGTATTCTCTCATTGCGGATACTCTACTTCGTGGATTTCCAATCAAGACTATGGGCATACCTATACTGATTTCATTCATGAGGCAGATACTGCCATCTTCCCCAATGCGGAGAAAACAGTCTATGTATATCACCCGTGGTACGACGAAGACCTGCTTCCTCCGTTGGACTCGCTGATATCGGTAACAGAGACAGACAAAAATCTGTATGTGCTTCACACTATCGGTTCGCACTGGTATTATAACTTCCACGTAACAGAGCCTTTTCAGCAGTTCACCCCGATGACTGACAGCCGGATTGTTACTCAGAACAGTCAGGAGCAGATGATAAACTCATACGACAATACCATCTTGTATCTTGACTATTTCCTTGACACACTGATAAGTCGTTTCGAAGACAAGACGGCAGTGATACTTTATCTGTCTGACCATGGCGAGTCGTTGGGAGAGGACGGTGACTGGCTTCATGCAGGCGAAGGTGAGGCAATGCACCGACCTGCGGCTTTCGTGTGGTACTCCGACCGTTATGCGCAGTTGTACCCTGAGAAGGTTGATGCCCTGAAACAAAACAGTCGGAAGCGTTACCTTACCGACTATCTGTTCTATTCTGTTCTGTCTGCTGCGGGCATAGAGGCTGAAGGTATAAATTCTAATGTAGATATATTCTCTCACCCTTGACTTATATAATGTGAACACCAAACCTCTTTACCTTGGCTAATGGCAGTCGCCGAGACCATTCTGCAGGAGTTTGCCCGACAGATAGGAGAAGGTCAAGTATGTTACCCTAACGGAGACGATTATTCTCTTGAACTAACCTGGAATAATGAATTACAGTTATGAAAGAATACATCTTTATCTTGTGCCAATATGAGGGTCAGGTGGACGGTCAGGGATTGCCCCACGGCAATGGCAGCCTGACTTATCTCGCTGATAAAACCAAAGACGTGAATGCCCGCGACTATAGATATAAAGGCGAGTTCGTGCATGGCGTGAGGCAGGGCATGGGATGTATTTGCCGGGTCAGTTGGTTCCCTAACCCCCAAACTGCCTACGAGTGGTATAGCGAGGGAGACTACGATTCCGCAGGCAGGCTCGTTCATCCGCTACACCCTGCGGGTTCGTACGAGTCACATGTTCGGGGGTGGTGTATCACATGGGAGGGCACATGGGAGAACGATATACCCACCAAACCGAAGCGCGATTACGAGGATGAATATCCTGACGAGGACGACCTCGCCTTAGCGCGCGCCACAGCATTTGAGGCTATTAGAAATAAGATACCGTACGCAGGCAACACCGCCATCCGTCTCTGCCACGAACCTACCGACCAAGACCTCACGGGGCACAGCAAGTTCGGCGGCAAGCCGGACCTGCCGCATGGGGTGAGTTACCCAATGATTGAGAAAACAGAAGAGAATGGCGAGACCTACGAAGACCCTATGTTCTTTGTCTGCCAACTGCGATGCGAAGAACTGGCTTCGCACGACCCCAACAACCTCCTGCCACATTCGGGGATGATATACGTCTTTGCCGAGATAGACTATTTTCTCGGGCATCTCGACTCCGACTACCCGGGCATGGGGCGGTGGGAGATGAAATACTTCCGCATCATGCACTACGAAGCGCAGACTTGCCTCAATCTTGACACGCATACTGTATTGTGCTCTGACGGGGTTACACCCTATGGTCTGCCTGAGGAGAAGATAACTTTCGAGGAGGGCACTGACCCTTGTGGCGATGGCATGCGACTGCTCGGAATGCCCTATATAGAGGATGTGCGTGAGGCGATGCCCGACTATTTCAACCTCCTGCAAATAGACGAAGTGGATCGCTGGAACCTCACTTTCCACGATTGCGGAACACTCAATTTCCTCATCACCGGCGAGGACTTAAAAGCACAAGACTTCAATAACGTGGAGTGTTACCTGCACTCTTTCTAAAGGTCTTTCTACTTTATATACGCCCGAGAGTGTGGCGGAGAATATCTGGAGATTGGAGGAATATATTGATATAGAGCATGTAAGTGCGGAGGAGTTCAATAAACATTATCACCGCCATATTAAGAACGACCCTGTGGAGCGCACCGAGCGGTATGAGGCGGTGTATTACGAAGTGGAGCAAGAGGTGGATGCCGTATTAGGTGAAACCGTCACGTCTCTACTTCTCTACACTCTCAACCAATCACCAGTTTCATAAACTCTTCACGGGTCTTTGCCTGGTTGAAGGCACCGGTGAAATCGGAGGTGACGGTCATGGCATGCTGTTTCTGCACGCCTCGCATCTGCATACACAAGTGTTCTGCTTCAATCACTACCATTACGCCGAGAGGTTCGAGGGTCTCTTGTATGCAGTCTTTTATCTGTGTGGTGAGTCGTTCTTGCACTTGCAGACGGCGGGCATAGACATCAACTACGCGTGCTATCTTGCTCAGACCGGTTATCTTGCCGTTTGGGATATAGGCAATATGCACTTTGCCGAAGAAAGGTAGCATGTGGTGTTCGCAGAGCGAATAGAAATCTATATCTTTTACGATTACCATCTGACGGTAGTCTTCTTCGAAGAGTGCGCTTTGGAGTATGGCTTTGGGGTCTTCCCCGTACCCTTTGGTTAGGAACTGCAGACTCTTGCCTATGCGTCGGGGGGTCTTTTTGAGTCCTTCACGCTCAGGGTCTTCGCCTAAAAGCAGCAACTGCCGGCGTACCAACTCTGCTGATTGTCGGGTTATCTCTTCGTTGGGTTCAAATGCTTGTAAATCCATAATCTTCAAATCCGTAGAGACACGACATTGTCATGTCTCAATTATGTAATTCTAACAGGAGTTGCACTGTCTCCGCTCAGATAATACTCTCTTCGCTTATTCCATAACGGTTATCTTGTCTCTGACAGGGTAAGTATCGCCTTGCAGTTCGGGGATAGTGCGTACTACTTCGTCTTTGAACAGTTGTGCTTCTTCAAGTGTGCGGAAGTTGCCGAGGCGCACCTTCCAGAAGGGCGGGTTGTACTGCACGTATATCTCTGTCTCGAGTCGGCTGTTCTCTATTAGCTTCTGTATGCGGAAAGCCTCTGTCTTGGCGGTTTTCTGGTTATTGCCGGAGAACACCTGCACACGATAACCTTGCACTTCCACCTGTTTGCGTTCTACACCGTTTTGTTTGTCAAGCATAAGGCGTGTGATAGCAGAGTCTTGCAGTATCGTGACCCGGTCTTGCATGTGTTGTATTATGCGTGGGATGCTGTCGTTGGCGAGTGTTGTAGCCGTAACAAGGCAGAGTGATATGGTGATTAAAATGTTTCTCATACTATCAGTGTTGCAAATATTATGCCATTAAACAATGAATGAATTTCGCTGCAAAGGTAGTGAAAATTTGTTATAACGGCAACAGATATACTTTTTTTGGTAATTTGATGATTGCTTCTCTCTATTCTCTCAACTCTTTTCTTAGAAATACTTTATATAGGTTGCAGCCGAGGAAGTTGCCGATAATGATGGCAGGGTAGAGCAACCAGAACTCGGGTTGACTGAACAAAGTCTGAGGACGGCATGTCATATAGTAGAAAGTGTCGGCAATGCAGTGCGGGAAACCGCAATGAATGAAGAGAGGCACTGCCAATATGAGGGGTACCCAGTCGCCAAACTGCTTTGACTTACGCGCGAAATTGACGGCAGTGGTCATCAGAAAACCGCAACCTATAGCCAAGAGTCCGCTTCGCCACCAACCATTGCTCAGGCGCTTTACTAAAACTGCTTCCGCTGCGGCAGGCAAGTCTTGAGCAGAGCAACGCGCAAGCAGACTTACAAGCAGACAACCTACCATATTGCCAAGCAGAATAAGCAGCAGGTCAAGCATGTCTTTGCCGTTCTCTACCCACCCGGCTGTGCCGGTGAAAAGCTTGAGTTTGTACTGAACCACTGTGGCAAGTCCGAAGATAAACAGAAACATGCCGACCTTAGGGTCTGTCAGATAGCCGAATCCCGCTACTCCGATACATACGCCTGCAAATACTGCAGAACGAAAAATGTCAGTCTTTTTCATACCGGATACCGCACTTATAGTCACTAACAAATGACAGGGCAAAGATAATGCTTATAATTGACATACGCAAATCGGGTGGCGGATATTTGATTATGATACCGTATCTGAATCCTGACAACAGATACTGCCCTGTTTGCCCCTGCAATACGGGTGTATATCAAAACACAATATCCAAGTGCAACAAGTAGAATACAGGACAAATAGCAAAACGTAAGCAAAAAGCCGGAAAATGTGACAAAGTGTCAAATGGGGGAGTAGGCTAACACTCGGCTTAGAGTAGGCTTAAAGTGGGCTACCCGTGAACTTACACTTTGTAAGGTAAAACCGGCAAAAAGGTGACAAAGTGTCAAAATGGTGTATGACAGCGGCATTCGTTTCCCCAAAACAAGGCGAAGGTGATGATTATGTATAATATTGCGATTGATGTAATGCCCTTTTTTTGGTGCGGGATGACAAATTGTATGATAATATATTGAAGATATTGTTATTGCGGTTTCTAATTAACTGCTGAGAATTAGATATATAGATATATATGGTAGAGATGCTTGATTTAATAATAAATTCCATGCAAATTATTCTATATTCTATTTTACAGAATGAAAATATAGCGTAATTTTGTGCCGTGACTTAACACATAAATTTCTGTATTATGAAACACACGAATCTCTATCTATTGCTTATAGCGTTAATCAGTGCTATGGGCGGCTTGCTTTTCGGTTATGATTGGGTTGTGATAGGCGGTGCAAAACCGTTTTACGAACAATATTTCTCTATTGCCGGCAGTCCCCGTCTGCAGGGTTTGGCAATGAGTACTGCTCTTATAGGTTGTTTGGTGGGTGCATTGACAGCCGGTCGTCTGAGCGACCGCTATGGCAGAAAGCCTTTGCTGCTGGCTGCTGCCCTGCTCTTTTTCTGTACTTCATGGGCAACGGGTTCGGCTACTACATTCTGGGGTTTCAATCTTTTCCGCTTCACGGGCGGCATTGCCATAGGAATGGCATCGAGCTTGTCACCTATGTATATAGCAGAGATAGCACCTGCACCCGTTCGCGGCAGGCTTGTGGCTGTCAATCAGCTGACTACTGTGCTCGGCATACTATGCGCACAAGTGGTGAACTGGCTTATTGCAGAGCCGGTGCCATTGGATGCGACAGGTGAGATGATAGCCGCCTCATGGAACGGTCAGATGGGTTGGCGTTGGATGTTTTGGGCAATGATGATTCCTGCGGGCTTGTTTTTCCTGCTTGGCTGGCTGATACCCGAGAGTCCGCGCTGGCTTATTGTTCATGGTAAAGACATCAAGGCGCAGACTGTTCTTGTGCGTCTCGGAGGTGAGAGTTATGCCGCTCAGGAGATAATGCGTGTGCAATCCACAATGAACAGCAGTGTGCAGGCAACATTCAGAGAGGTGTTCAAACCCAAATACAGCAGAGTGCTTATTATAGGTATTGTGTTGGCAGTCTTCCAGCAGTGGTGCGGCACAAACGTTATATTCAATTATGCGCAGGAGATATTCATGGCGGCGGGCTACGGAGTGAGCGATGTGCTGATGAATATCGTCATTACGGGTATCACGAATGTGGTATTCACTATAGTGGCAATGTTTCTGGTTGACAAGTTGGGCAGAAAAGTGCTGTTGCTCTCGGGTGCATTCGGTCTGGCATTTATCTATCTGTTGTTAGGAGGCGCTTATTTCCTGCACGTGTCAGGTGTGGCAATGGTGGTGATAGTGGTGCTGGCGATAGCATGCTATGCGATGACGCTTGCTCCGGTGATGTGGGTGGTAGTGTCGGAGATTTTCCCCAACAAGATTCGCGGCGTTGCCATGTCGGTAGCTACCTTCTCACTATGGGCAGCCTGCACGATACTCACTTATACTTTCCCGCTGCTCAATAGCGGTCTGGGTGCAGCAGGCACATTCTGGCTCTACGGAGGAATATGTGTGGCAGGCGGTATCTTCGTGTTGTTCTGTGTTCCGGAGACCAAAGGAAAGAGCTTGGAGGAGATAGAGAAGGAGTTAGTCAAGGAGTAAACAGTATAGTAAAGACAATATAAACTGTAGTATCATGAAAACCATTAAAGACATTACAGAGAGTACGGTTAATGAACGCGGAGAAGTCCGCGCATGGCATGAGCAAGTGCTTATTCCCACCTATGGTATAGGAAAAGAAGAGAAGAACCCGATTTTCCTTGAGAAGCGGGTATATCAGGGCAGTAGCGGCTCTGTGTATCCGTACGCTGTGGTGGAAAAGATAGAGGATGAGAAAAAAGATGTGGCATACGACGCATATTTTCTTGAGAACTACTATGTGAAGATAATGATTCTTCCCCAGTTGGGCGGTCGTGTGCAGATGGCATGGGACAAGTGCCGCAAGCGTCATTTCGTATATTTCAATGAAGTGATAAAACCTGCTCTTGTGGGTCTTACGGGTCCTTGGATATCAGGAGGTATAGAGTTCAACTGGCCTCAGCACCACCGTCCTTCCACATTTCTCCCTACCGATGTCCGCATTGAAGAGAATGCCGACGGCAGCAAGACGGTGTGGTGCGGTGAGATAGAGCGTATGCTTCGCACGCAGGGCGCACAGGGTTTTACTCTTTACCCCGATACTGCATATCTCGCAATCAAGGTGAGATTGTTCAACCGAACCCCGTATCCGCAGACTTTCCTCTGGTGGGCTAATCCGGCTGTAGTGGTTCATGAGCATTACTACTCTGTCTTTCCGCCGGATGTGAATGCAGTGTATGACCATGGCAAGCGTGACGTGACTGAATTCCCGATTTCTCACGGTGTGTATTACAAGCATAACTATGCTCCGGGTACGGATATATCGCGATACATCAATATCCCCGTGCCGACGTCGTATATGGCAGTGAAATCGAAGTATGATTTCGTAGGCGGCTACGAAGACAATGCCCAAGGCGGGTTGCTTCACGTTGCCAATCATCATGTATCACCCGGAAAGAAACAGTGGACTTGGGGCAATGGTGATTTCGGTCGTGCATGGGACAGAAACCTCACTGACCATAACGGACCCTACATAGAACTCATGACCGGCATGTATTGCGACAACCAACCTGATTTCAGCTGGCTGCAGCCATACGAAGAGCGTACATGGACACAATATTTCATGCCGTACGGCGAGGTGGGTATGGTGAAGAATGCAAACAAAGATGTGCTTCTGCATTTCTCTGTATCAGGTGATAACGCCAAACTCATCGTATATACGACTTCTCCTGCACAGAACCTGCAGATTGAACTGAGACACAAGGATAAGGGCGTGATAGGCTCGTGGCAGGCTGATGTGGCTCCGGAGAAGGTGTTCGCACAAGAGTTGCATGCAGATGACTCTTTTGAGGAGAACTACTCGGTTGCAGTAAGCGACCAAAGCGGCAAGTGCCTGCTCACATACACGCCTGAGACCAAATCAAACGAGCGCCCTGTGCCCGACCCCGCAAAGCCCCAGCGTCTGCCGCAGGAGATAGAGTTGCAGGAGCAGTTGTATCTCACCGGCTTGCACTTGGAGCAATACCGTCATGCCACCTACCGCCCCGAAGACTATTATCTCGAGGCTCTGCGTCGCGACGAAGGAGATATACGCTGCAACAATGCCATGGGCTTGCTGATGATGCGCAAGGGCAAACCCGAAGAGGCGGAGACATATCTGAGAAAAGCAATAGAGACTCTCACTGAACGCAATCCTAATCCGTACGATGGCGAGCCGTATTTCAATCTCGGTGTGGCACTGCTGCAGCAGGGCAAGACCGACGAGGCTCTTGAGAACCTCTGGAAGGCTACGTGGAATGCCGCATGGCAGGATAGTGCGTTTATGCTTATTGCTCAGGCATTGTCGAAGAAAGGTGATTATGAGGAGGCGTTGCAGGCTGTGAACCGCTCTCTTGTACGTAATGCCCATAATACACGGGCACTCTTGCTCAAATCGATGGTTCTTGTACGCCTCGGGCGAACAGAAGAAGCGAAGACAGTAGCAAAGGAGACTCTTGAGATTGACGGTCTGAACCTCGGAACAAGATACATGCTCTATATGCTCGGAGAGGACGGTTGGACTCAAGATGCGGTATTAGCCGGTCTGCGTGCCACTGCACACGACTTTATAGAATATGCTCTTGACTTTGCTTCAGCAGGTTTCTACACTGAGGCTATAAGTATTCTCAATGTTTGTGTAGAACACACTGAAGGCAATGTATATCCTATTGTATATTATGCGCTCTCGGAGTTCTTATATGCCCAAGGCAACGGACAAGAGGCGGCAGATATGCTGCTTAAGGCGGAGTCCGCCTGCCCTGACGGCTGCTTCCCCAATCGCGAGGAAGAAGTGAGAATACTCAAGAATGCCATCCTGCGCAATCCGGATTCTCCGAAGGCACTCTATTATCTCGGCAATTTCCAATATGCCAAACGCTTGTATGAGGATGCCGCTGAAAGCTGGTTGCTCTCGATAAGTATAGATGACACTTTCCCCACCGTGTGGAGAAACATGGCATTGGTTTACTACAACAAGAAGAACGACAAACAGCAGGCCCGCAAGGCTATTGAGCGTGCTTTCAGTCTTGACACTACCGACTCGCGAGTCTTTATGGAGTTGTACCAACTCTACAAGAAACTCGGACTGGGCTACGCCGAGCGCCGCACCCTGCTTGAGCAGCACATGACTCTTGTGCTTGAGCGCGACGATATGGTGGTGGAATATGTTCAGTTGCTCAACCAGCACGGCGAATATAAGAAGGCGCTCGACCTTGCTCTCTCGCGCCATTTCCACCCATGGGAAGGCGGCGAAGGCAAAATCACCGGGCAGTACAAACTCAGTCTCCGTGAACTTGCCAAACAAGCATTGGACAAGGGCGAGGCTACCGAGGCATACGGGTTGCTTTGCAGGGCAGACTCTTTCCCCGAGAATCTCGGTGAGGGCAAACTTGAGACTATGCCGGAGAACGATTTCGACTACTACAAGGGTGTCGCCCTTAGCAGTATGGGGAAAGAGCAGGAAGCGTTGCAGTGTTTCCGCAAGGCCACATGCGGGCAGACAGAACCGCAACAGGCGTTCTACTATAACGACTCGCAGCCTGACATGATTTACTATCAGGCTCTCGCATGGCGTGCCATGGGAGACGAGACGCGTGCACAGATGCTCTTTGACCGCCTGCTCGAGCATGGAAAGAAACATATAACCGACCATGACTGCCGTATTGACTACTTCGCTGTCTCGCTGCCCGAACTCGCTATCTGGGAAGACGACCTCGATGTGCGCAACCGTATTCACTGCCTCTTTGTTATGGGGCTTGCATACATAGGCAAAGGCAACAAGGCTCTTGCCGGACAATGTCTGACAGAACTGCTTACTCTTGATATCAATCACCAGTCGGCACAACTCTTGCTTGAAGAAATCAGTAAATAACCATAGATGTCAAACCTTTCAATATTGCTAACTTATGAAACGATTAGACGGATTTCCCGGTTCCCGTGTGATAGTATTGCCTAACTCCGTTATTGAAGAGTTGGAGCATGACCCGCTTGGAGAAGACCTGCACATAACCGACATTGGTTATTATCCGCTGGCAGAAGGTCATGAGGTTCACCGCCCGCAAGGTGTGGGTCAGTATGTGTTGCTCTATTGTGTTAATGGCAAGGGGTGGTTCGATGTGGCTGATGTGCACCACAAATTAGAGCGTAATCAGTTTGTCATTCTTCCTCAGAACATACCTCATGCTTATGGGAGTTCTGACGATGAACCTTGGACGATTTATTGGATTCACTTCAAAGGCGACAAGGCCTCGTTCTTTGCCCAGGGGCAGCCTTGTGCCGCAGAGATTCCTATTGCGCAGGACTCGCATATCGAAGAACGCCTGCAACTCTTCGAAGAGATATTCAGTTGTATGTCGATGGGTTATGGAATGGACAATATGCACTATGCCATAGCCTGCCTCTATCATTTCCTCGGCTCGCTTGTATATTCGGAGAAATGGCGTCATGTGAAGAGCGGAGGCAGTGCAGGAGTTGATGTGATAGAACGTGCTATTCATTATATGCGTGACAACCTCCAGCGAAAACTTACTCTGAAAGAGATAGCGGACTATATCGAATATTCGCCTTCTCACTTCTCAAGTGTCTTCAAGCATAAGACAGGTTATCCGCCGCTTGACTACTTCACCCGTCTGAAAGTACAGAAGGCGTGCGAACTGCTTGACCTGCATGGTATGCGTATCAATCAGATATCTCCATTGCTCGGCTATGACGACCCCTTGTATTTCTCACGCGTGTTCACAAAAGTGATGGGCATGTCTCCCTCTGCTTTCAAGCATCGCGGACAAGTACAGGTGAATCCGATACCTGAGAGATAGTCCATGCAACTTGCAGAATTGTCTATTGCTCTACCATATAATACTCACTAATTTTGCAACACTTAACGTTAATATACCACCATGAGAAAAATAAGATTATTTTCCCTGCTTTTTCTTACGGCAGCCTGTGGGTTTATTCCTGCTTTCTCTCAGGAGAGCATAGTCGTTTCCACTTCTGAGACCGCACTCTGCTTCAGGGCGGAACCCGGAAAGAAACTTATTCAGACATATTTCGGCGAGCGTCTGAACTCTGCTGCCGAGTATGAAACCGCTACCACGGGTTTCGATGCTTTCCCCACTTTCGGCGGCAAGGCTATAGGTGAAGCCGCCTTGCGTGTGGTGCACCAAGACGGCAATACATCTTCAGAGCTCGTGTATGAGAGCCATACCGTTACTGCCGACGGCGATGTGGTAACTACCCAAATCAATCTCTATGACCCTGCTTATCCTGTTCAGGTTAAGTTGTTCTTCATTGCCTATCAGAAGAGCAATCTTATAGAACAATACATGGAAATATCTCATACCGAGAAGAAAGGCGTGGTGCTGTACGATTTTGCTTCGTCCTACCTGACTCTCGCTGCACAAAACTATTTCCTCACCGAGTTTCACGGAGATTGGGCACAAGAGATGCAGATGGAGGAGCAGCAACTCTATTATGGTACAAAAAAGATTGAATCGCGTGCGGGTGTCAGAAGCAATCAGTACGCTCACGCCTGCTTCTTGCTCTCGGAGAACGACAAGGCCCAGGAGACAAGCGGCAATGTGCTTGCCGGACAATTGGAGTGGCCCGGAAGTTGGGAGATGCGTTTTGAAATGGACCAGTTGGGCAATATGCATATTATATGCGGCATGAACCCTTATGCTTCGCAATACAAGCTGCCTCAGAAGACCGTGTTCAAGACTCCCGCTCTGCTGTTCACCTATTCCACTTCGGGTACAGGCACCGTTACCCGTCGCTTCCACCGCTGGGCAAAAGAATACGGTATTCATGACGGCGAGCGTACTCGTCTGACTCTCTTGAACAACTGGGAGGCTACTTATTTCAAATTCAACGAAGATATTCTCAAGGGTATCATCGAGGATGCTGCCGATATGGGCTTTGAACTGTTCCTGCTTGACGACGGCTGGTTCGGCAACAAGTATCCGCGCAACAACGACCATCAGGGGCTCGGCGACTGGGAAACCAATCACGAGAAACTGCCCAACGGACTCGGTTGCCTCGTAAAAGAAGCCACAGACAAAGGCATACAGTTCGGTATATGGCTCGAACCTGAGATGATTAACCCCAAGAGCGAACTCTATGAGAAACATCCCGATTGGGTAATCACCCAGCCCGGTCGCGAGATTGACACGCAGCGTCATCAGATGATTCTCGACCTGACTAACCCCAAGGTGCAAGACTATGTGTTCTCAGTAGTGGACAAGACTATGCAGGAGAACCCCGGTATAGCGTATATCAAGTGGGACTGCAACCGCTTTATGACCAATGCCGCTTCACCTTATCTGAAACCCGAACTGCAGTCGCATCTCTTTATTGAATATACACGCGGGCTATTCAATGTGCTTGACCGCGTGCGTGAGAAGTATCCTGACACTCACATGATGCTCTGCTCGGGTGGCGGAGGCAGAATAGACTATGCAACACTCCGCTATTTCGACGAGTTCTGGATCAGTGACAACACTGATGCTCTTGAACGCATATTCATTCAGTGGGGTACAACCTATTTCTTCCCCGCGATGGCACTTGCTTCTCATGTGAGCGTAGTCCCCAACCACTATACGGGCCGTATCACTCCTCTGAAGTTCCGCTTCGATGTTGCCATGTCCGCCAAACTCGGTATGGACTTGCAACCTAAAGATATGAGCGAGGAGGACAAGCAGTTTGCGAAGAATGCTATTCAGGAGTATTACGGTATCCGCGACATAGTTCAGCAGGGCGACCTCTATCGCTTGCTCTCACCTTACAAGAGCCGCCGTACTGCGATGATGTATGTAACCGAAGACCAGAACAAGGCGGTTGTGTTCTCATATCTGCTGAAGAAAACAATCAATGGTGAACGCACTCCGCTTGTGCTGCAGGGTCTGGACCCCGACAAACACTATACTCTCAAGGAAATCAACAAAGACCCCAAACAATATTCATGGTTCTCACCTCTTGAGGGCAAGACTTTCTCGGGTGACTACCTCATGAAATACGGTCTCCGATTCACAATGTACAACGAGTATGACAGCAAGGTAATCCTTCTGGAAGCACAATAATATATGTTGATAAGTTATTAAAGTTAATTCTCAAACATCAGGCGTGACAATGTCGCGTCTCTACGAGATACTCAAACTCCTTAAACTAAAAATATACCAGTCATGAAACACAAACTTACATTACTACTCTTGCTAATGCCTTTTATGGCAATGGCACAGATCAATCTGACAGGTCAGGTTACTGACTCGCAGTCAGGGGAACCGTTGGTGGGAGTAAGTGTGGCAAGTCCGAAGAACTCCACAGGTACTATTACCGACATGGATGGTAAGTTCTCGCTTACCCTCAAGCAAGCCGATGTAGTCAGTTTCTCTTATATCGGCTACGACACACAGTCGCAGCGTGTCAGTTCGTCCGTCAACCTCAACATATCTCTCAAAGAGACTACAGAGGCTCTTGACGAGGTGGTAGTTGTAGGTGCTGCAATGAAGAAATCGGACCTTACCGGCTCAGTAGGCAGTGTATCTGCCGAACAACTGAAAGAGGTGCCGACAGCGAACCTCAACCAGGCATTGCAAGGCAAGGTGCCAGGTGTATATATCGAGTCAAACCCCAAGCCGGGTGCCAATGCTTCTATAAAGATTCGTGGTAACAACTCTATCTCTTATGGTACTTCGCCACTCTATGTTATTGATAACATCATGATAGATGATACGGACATCTCTACCATCAACCCTAACGATATTGCCAGCATAGAGATTCTTAAAGACGCTTCTGCGACTGCACTCTATGGTGCCCGCGGTGCCAACGGCGTTGTGGTAATCACCACCAAGCGCGGTCAGAAAGGCAAAGGTCGCGTAACATACGACGGTTGGGTAGGTTGGCAGAGGTTCGCCAACAACATACCCGTGATGGATGGTCCGCAGACGTTTGACTATCGTATTGACTCGTATGCCAACTCGTATATTGACAAGAACCCGACTGCAGACCGTGACAAATACATAGAGCGCTACCTGCTTATCGACGGCAAGCGTATGTCGCAGAATGTGGCTTTCGCTTCGTGGGAAATGGACGCATACAAGGAAGGGCTGACCTACAACTGGGTTGACGAGATTACACAACCCGGTTTCCAGCATAACCACAATGTTACTTTCTCGGGTGCCACCGACAAAGTGAATTACTTCACCAGTTTCGGCTATTCCGACCAGAAAGGTCAGATTATTGGTGCCGCATATCATCGCTACAACGGCAAGGTCAATCTTGAGTTCGATGTAAACAAGTGGCTCAAAATAGGTACGAACAACTCGCTCGCATATTCTGTAGAGAATCCTATGGCGGACGACAATATGTATCTTGTAGCTTTCCGTGCAGACCCTCTTTACTACATCAACGATGAGCAGTATTATATGTGGGAAGGCAAGTTGGAGAGCCAGTCGTTCCACAACCCTATCAAGGCGATGAAGACCATCACCCGTGATGTGGACAAGTTCCGCTACTTGACATCCAACTACATTGATATTCATCCTGTCAAGGGTCTGAATATACGTTCCACTTTCTCGCTTGACTTCGCTCAACAAGAGAACGACTACTATTTCAATACGAAGAGTACGACCTCGTATCAGAATGCTTACGACGGTTATGCACAGCAATATCGCACCAAGAGCCTGAACTGGCAATGGGATAATACCATTTCTTACAACACCACCATTGCCGACAAACATCGTATAGGTGCTGTTGTAGGTATGGATATGTCGTACTACAGCAACAACTGGAATCAAATCAATGCTGTAGGTTTCGGCAACGACTTGTTCGGGTATAAGAACATCGGTGCCGCAACCAACAAAGAGCAGTCATCATGGGGCAGCGGTTGGACGAGCTACTCGCTTATGTCTGCCTACCTGCGTGCCAACTACGTGTATGATTCACGTTATTACATTACCTTCACCGGTCGTGCCGACGGTTCGTCAAAGTTCGGACCTTCGCACAAGTGGGGTTTCTTCCCGTCGGTGGCTGCAAGCTGGAACATCACGGGTGAGCAGTTCATGAAAGACCAGAATGTGGTTGACAATCTGCGTCTGCGCTTAGGTTACGGTCTGGTAGGTAACCAGAACATTCCGAACTACGGCTACAACACCATCTTCTCCACTTTCACCACTCTTGAGACTTTTGTGTTCATCAATAGCGGTATGGCGCGTGGCGGTTCAAATGGTACTTACGGCAATCCTGATTTGCGCTGGGAGACCCAGAAACAGCTTAATGTGGGACTTGACATGGCATTCTGGAACAACCGTATCGAGATGGCATTCGACTATTTCTATACCAACAACGAGGACCTGCTTATGCAACGCAGTCTTGCAGGAACTTACGGCTATTCATACATGCTTGACAATGTCGGCTGTCTGCTTAACCAAGGTGTCGAGTTCAATTTCGACATCACTGCTATAAAGACAAAAGACTGGCAGTGGAACATAGGATTCAACGTGGCAACGGCAAGAAACAAAATCACGGCTTTGTATGGCGATGTTGACAAGATATACAATGTGTCGGGCAATTCAGTACAGCGTACCGGCAACCTCTTCGTAGGTGAGTCGCTCAACAACATCTATGTATATCAGTTTGACAGGATAGCGCAAGAGGAAGATATGGAATACGTAGCCACCCTCGACCTCGGTGGCCGCAAGGTCCGCCCCGGTGATATCCTGCCCGTTGACCGCAATGGAGACAATATAATCGACGATGGCGACCGCTATATCATAGGTAACACCGACCCGAAATTCTACGGCGGTATCCATACCGATGTGTCATGGCGCGGACTTAGTTTGCAGATAGTGGCTACATATAGTTATGGTGCGCGCCGCATCAGTAACTTGTACGAGACTCTGATGCAGACCAATGGTGCCACCACCACTCATGCCGACAATCTCAACCGTTGGACACCGGAGAACACCAACACCAACATCAACCGCGCTTACTGGGGTTCTGACCGTTTCAGCATGAGTATGGTTGACTACGGTATTCAGGACGCTTCCTTCCTTAAGATATCGGCTATGACACTGGCATACGACTTCCCGAAGCGTTGGATGGAAAAGATATATTTCGACCACGCACGCATATATTTCACGGCAAACAATCCGTTTACCTTCACCAAATATAAAGGCTACGACCCTGAGAGCGGTGACTATTATCCGTCGTCCCGTATGTATGTCTTAGGTCTTAATATAGGGTTCTAAGGGATTATGAACGGACGGAGTCCTGTAGAGGACAATGTCACGTCTCCCTAATTTGAAGATTAGATAATTAAAGATTAAAACATTGCATATTATGAAAACTATAATAAATAAATCTATCGTTGCGCTGACACTTATGGTCTCTGTCATCGCAATGGACAGTTGCAGTGATTTCCTGTCGCAGGAGCCCCAGACGGCTCTTTCTACAGAGCAGGTATTTGCAGACCTTGACAATATACAACCCTATCTGAACGGAGTTTATTATTGCTTCCGCCGTACCCGCTACGAGCGTACCGGTCTGTATGTCTTCCTTGGTTTAGACGAGACCCGCCAAGGCGACTACCAAGTGTGGACTGAGGCTCCGCAGGCGAGTCTTGACTACTACAACGGCCTCTTCAACCGTGAGAATGTGTGCGTGGCAGCAGCTTGGAATATCCGTTGGCCTGTTATAATCCGTGCCTCACAGGCACTCGATGCCCTTTCCAAAATACCTGTTGAAGGCGAGGACTCGGCGCGCATATCTTCGTATATAGGTCAGGCAGAGTTCTATCGTGGTGCTATCCTGTTTGAGATGGCACAATACTGGGGCGGTCTGCCGATACCTGAGGTGCATGATGGTAATATCGTACTTTCAGGCAGAAAGAATATTGCTGATACCTATCAGTTTATTGTTGCCGACCTTGAAGACGCTATACGTCGCTTGCCCGAAACAAAGCAGGCAGATTTGCGTATTCCTACCAAGTGGGCTGCCCAGGCAGTGCTTGCACGCTTGTATATGTCAGCATGGGAAGACGAGTCGCTGGCAGGCAAGTCGGGCTATCGTGACTACGACAAGGCTCAGAAACTGCTGGAAGAGATAATAAATTGCGGAGAATTTGATTTCATGCCCGAGTATGCCGACTTGTGGAATCCTGACAAGAGTTGTGAGTTGGAAGCCATATATACTCTCTATTGGGGTAGTCTGGAGGCAGATGTTAGCGGTTGGCAGTGGCACATAGGTTCCCGTGCAGCGACCTCTCCTTCTACCTGCTACTTCGGCGGATACGACTTGGTTAATCCTTCTGCATGGGCATATAGCAAGTCAACCGATATCATAGACGGCGGCCCCGGACTATGGGAGACAGGTGACCTGCGCTTTGAAGAATCAATCCGTACGGACTACACCTACAACGGAGTCAAGTGTACTGAAGTGACAGGATTCGGTGACGACCAGTTGTTGCCTCACTTCAAGAAATATGAAGATATTCGTACAGATGGCGTACAGTCGTTCTGGAATGCAGGTAAGAATACGTATTATCTCCGTCTTGCCGACATCTATCTCCTCAATGCCGAGTGTCTGAATGAGTTGGACCGTCAGCCTGAGGCCATACAGATGGTCAACAGAGTGCGTCAACGCGGTTTCGGTCCTAACTGGGATTCTTCAAAGGAGTGGTCTGCTATGGGCAAAGAAGAGTTTCTTGACAAGCTGTTCGATGAGCGTACACGAGAACTCAGTTGCGAAGGATGGCGCAGAATCGACCTGACACGTGCAGGCCTGTATGTGGACAGGGTTATGAAACACAACAAGTGGGCAAGAGAAACAGGGAATCTCGCAGCAGACAACCATTTTCTCTTGTATCCAATCCCCGACACCGAGATAAAGGCTAACAACAACCTCTCGCCTGCCGACCAGAACCCGGGATACTAAGCAAATATATATACTCTATATATAACTAATCAATTCAATTACTAACTTAAAATTTTACAATCATGAAAAAGGTTTTACTTTCCGCTGCCTCAATAATGCTGGCAGCAAGCATGATGGCTATCAATCCTGCCAAGTTTGAAGTAAAAATGTTGACAGGTGGTGAATCAACGAGCGTATTGCCAAACGAAATGGCAGCTTGCGCTATGGTATTCGGTGACTACAACAACGATGGTAACTTGGACATCTTCTATGTAGGCGGCCAGCAAGCAGACCGTATGTTTGTCGGTTTGCTGAAGAACACAGGAAACGGCAATTTCGAGGAGGTTACTCTCTCTGATGACTTTATTGCTCTCCAGATGGCATCTGCTGCTTGGATGGACTACAACAACGATGGCAACCTTGACCTTATCGTTGTAGGTACACCCGACGGCACAACCACTTACACCTATGTAATGAAGAACCTCGGTGCTGCAGAGGACTATGCTTTCGAAGAGGATCTCGACAACTATCTCCCCGGTGTTTATGGCGAGACTGGCGACAATCCTACACAGCACATGATTGCTCCTGTTGACTATGACAACGATGGTTGGACAGACCTCGTTATCAATGGTAATGCAGGCGGCAAATGGGATGGCGAGCACGGTCGTATGACTGCTTTGTTCAAGAATGTGGAAGGCGTGTTCCAATTTGTAGATGACAAAGCCACTATTGGTGCAGAAGTATTTGCACAGGTTAACGGCGGTGGTGTAACAATTGCCGACCTCAACAACGACGGTTATATGGATATTCTCCTCTCAGGTTATGATGATAATGCTCCCAAACCTGATGAATCATTAGGTAACGGTGCATCGTATGTTTACATGAACAACGGCAACGGCGGCTACACCAAGATGGATATGAAATTTGCTGCTGCAGAGAATCAGGGTCTTCTCTTTGCTATCGATGCCAACAACGACGGTTGGCTTGACATAGTAGAAATGGGTCGTGACCTCAACAACGGTTGGGCAAATTCCGCTAACCTCTACCTGAACGACAAGACAGGTAAGTTTACACAGGCTGAGAATCCCGGCATTGTAGGTGGTCAGACAGTAGTCGGCATGGGTGACATGAACAATGACGGTTTTATGGACTTTGCTCACACAGGTTGGCCCACACAGTCAATCGCATACGGCAATGGCGACGGCACTTTCACAGAAGTAGTTATGAATGAAACTACAGGTCTGCAGCAACTCGCTGCCCGTGGTGGTGCAACAAGCGTTGTTGACCTCAACGGCGACAACACTCTTGACATTCAGGTTAGCGGTTATTCAGATGCTAACGGCGGTTGGAGAGATGCTATCGCTTACAACACCGTAAAGGACACACTCGGTGCTGCTCTCCCTGCAAACGCTGCTCCCTCTGCTCCCCAAAACGTAGCAGTACAGAAAGGCGCTAACAGTTATACCATCACTTGGGAAGCTGCTACCGACGACCATACTCCCGCTGCCGCTCTCCGCTACAACATCATGGCAAAGGCTGCTGACGGCTCCGTTTGGATGCTTGTACCTGCTGATCCTGCTACCGGCAAACAGAAAGTTGCAGGCACTACTCCCGCATACCTTACCACACTCTCTTATACTTTCAAGGGCACAGGCGACTACACATTCGCTGTTCAGGCTATCGACGGTGCTAATGTAGGTTCCGCTTTCGCCGGCACTGCAACTGCTGTTGAGAATATCAACGCAATCAGTGTAAAGGCTCAGAAAGTTGTTGAGAACGGACATGTTTACATCATCAAGAATGGTGAGAAACACACTGTTCTCGGTCAGACAGTAAAATAAATAACTAATCCTTGGGCAAAGCGGCTTGGTTGCCGCTTTGCTCTCTATTTCTGCACATACTGCAACAAAATTCTTCATGATGAAACGTAACGTACTTATATTGTGTCTTGCCCTTGCAGCAAATGCTTTCGCTGCCGACTATACGGTTGGCAAGTGGCGCCTGAATGTATCTTCCACTAATGGCGTGAGCAATGTTTATAAGGATAATACTCTTGTTCTCTCTCATAACAAGAGTATCTTCAAACTTGACGGTACTCAAATAGACTTGACAGAACTTCAGATAATATCTGTAACCGATGAGGCTGTAAGCGATGACTTCGGTTCAGGCAGGCGTGTTGATGTGCAGGCGAAAGTAAACGATACGGTAAACGTGTGCCATTCGTATTTCCTTTACGAGGGTGCAGACTATATTCTGACCCGACTTACACTCACATCCTCGGCGGGTGTTATCCGCTCAAACTATATGTCGCCCGTAGCTACAAGCGGAGCAGTGACTCTGCTCAGTGACGGCGACAACCGGCAACTCTTCGTGCCTTTCGACAACGATGAGTGGATACGATACCAATCCAATGCTTTCGGCAACACCACCAACAGTTATGAGGTGGGTGCAGTTTATTCTGCCGACACTCACGAGGGCATAGTGGTAGGTTCAATAGAACATACACAGTGGAAATCGGTTATCATATCTGTCGGTGAAGGCACCAACACTCTCAAGTCGCTCACTGCCGCTGCCGGTGCAAGCGACTGGTGCACGCGCGACATTCTGCCTCACGGCTCCGTTCAGGGCACTACCGTCTCATCTCCCCTCTATATGGTGGGCATGTTCGACGACTGGCGTACAGGCATGGAGACCTTCGGCGACCTCTGCGTAGTACTTGCACCCAAGATGCCGTGGGATGGCGGCAAACCCTTCGTGTGGAACAGTTGGGGAGTACTTCAAACTTCCATTCGCTACATGAATGCTTCACAGTCGGCTCTCTTCATTGCCGATAGTCTCATGACGCGGGGATACCAGAACAACGGAACGATGTACATGGATCTGGACTCCTATTGGGATAATATCTCAGCCTCTGACCTGCGCCGCTTCACCAATTACTGCAAGCAACACGGTCAGAAGGCAGGTATCTACTGGACACCTTTCGTAGATTGGGCTAACAACCCCGACCGTATTGTGGAAGGAACTACCGATGTCAAATACAAGGATATCTGGCTCTATGCCAACGGTAAACCTATCAAGCGTACAGGTGCCACAGCCTGCGACCCTACACACCCTGCCACAAAGGCGCGTATGGTGCATTTCATGAATAACTTCCACTATTGGGGCTACGAGTTCCTCAAACTTGATTTCATGGATCATGGCATACTGGAGGCTGACTCGTGGTACGACAATAATGTGACCACAGGTGTGGAGGCATATTGCCAAGGTATGGCATATCTCGACTCGCTGGCTGAAGGCAAGATGTATCTGAATCTCTCCATCGCTCCCCTCTTCCCTGCGCAGTTCGCTCACGGGCGGCGTATAGCATGCGATGCCTACGGTTCAATCGGCAACTCGGAATATACTCTCAACTCCACAACCTATGGCTGGTGGCTCGACCATGTATATCACTTCAACGACCCCGACAATATCGTCTTCAAAGGCTATAATATTCAGACCAACCGTGTGCGTCTGGCTTCTGCTCTCGTAACCGGTATGCTCTGTATTGGCGACGACTACTCCAACTCAGGCGATGATGGTGCCAAACAAAGGGCAATGCAACTACTGGACAACCCGTCTCTTATGCAGATGGCACGCGAGACCAAGGCTTTCCGCCCCCTCAACACCAAAACCACAGCCAACACGGCTACCGACCGCTACTACACCTTTGTTGACGATACTTGCTATGTAGCCCTCTTCAATTGGGAGGGGCGAAAGACAAGAATGCAGGTTGACTTTGTTGACTTGGGCATTTCCACTGCCGACTCTATGGTCGTGGAAGAACTGTTTCTCGGCTCTGCCGTATATGCCAAAGAGTTCGCACAAGAGTTGGTGCCGGCGCAGGACTGCCACATACTGAAGATATACAAGGGCACTATCCCGTCCGAAACTGCTGTTGACAACATGAGGGTTGAGAGGTTTCTCTGCTCGCCTAATCCCACTGATTCATCCTTGCGCTTGTCGGTGCCAAACCTGAGCGAGATATTTGTATATTCTTTCTCAGGTTCGCTGGTTGCCCGCTATGGCAATGTCAGTAAGATAGATGTCAGTCAGTTGCCTTCAGGCACTTATCTTATCCGTGCTTTGGGCGATGACTGTGTTTATATCTCTGAGTTTATCAAGCAGTGACACCGCAACCTGACATAGAAGTCATTCGTCTCACTCACTCTTCGGGTGCCTCAATAGAGGTGTGTAACTACGGCGCTACCTGGCTCTCCGCCATGATGCCCGACCGCTATGGTGCACTTGGTGAGGTCATTCTCGGGTACGATAATATAGAAGCCATGATGGCAGACCCTAACTATATGGGGCGAACCGTAGGGCGGTATGCCAACCGCATAAGAAAAGGCAGGTTCTGTATCGGGGGTAAGACATGCCAACTTGAGATTAACGACGGCAACAACTCCAATCACTCAGGTCCGAGCGGTATGAGTTTCCGTGTGTTCGACATAGTGAGCAGAACGCCGGACAGCGTCACTTTCCACTATCTCAGCAAAGACGGCGAAGGCGGTTTTCCTGCTAACGTGGATATATTGGTGAGTTATACCCTGACTGCCGACCTCGCAGTGAAGATAGACTATCGTGCGACTACCGATGCACTTACTGTTCTCAACCTCACCAATCACGCATATTTCAATCTCAATGGTTGCGGCGATATATATTCGCACCGTCTCTATATACCCTCAACTCGTATGCTCGAATCAAACCAGGAGTTTCTTCCTACGGGCAAGGTGCTTGATGTCGCAGATACGCCCTTTGATTTCTCCAAAGGCAAGCAAGTAGGTGAGGGTATCAACTTCGATATGGAGCAGTTCAGCTGGAATCGCGGATATAACCACTGCTACTTATTCAGTACGGGGCAGGGTGGGGAGAAACAAAGCAGACTCATGGCGGAACTCAGGTCGGAAAACTCAGGTCGCAGTGTGACGCTGTATTCCACATATCCTGCGGTGCAAATCTATTCGGGTGGTTTCCTTGACTCATCCTTTCCTACCCGTTTAGGGAGAAATGCGCAGCCTGCTGACGGTATTGCACTTGAAGCACAGTTTGCTCCTGACACACCTAACCAGCCTCAATTCCCGCAATGCACCCTAACACCGGAGGAGGAGTACCGGCATCAGATAGTATATAAATTCGGCGTTATTTAATGACTATCTTTAGCGCCTGTGTGCCTGCACGGAGTATGTAAACTCCTGCTGTCAGGTTATGCTTGTCAGAGTCGGAAATCTTTCTGCCGTCAATGGTATAGATTGTTACGTCTGCGTTTGCAATAACAGCAATATCTTCCACACCGCTCTCAAGTTCATAAACAGCATTTACATCCAAGTCTGCCAATACCGACGAGAAGTCTTTGTCCCAACCTGTGAACATATACCCTTCTATAACCGGCGGTTCGGGTGCAACGGCAGCCTTGTATGCCTCCACAGAGTCAGTCTTTAGCAGTTCTCCTTCACTATAGAACCTTACTGCATATACCTCAGGATTGAACGATGCAACTATAGCGGAGTCATTCTCAAGTACGACAATCAGCGTGTCGGTATCGGCTTGGTTGTTCCACCCTGCGAAAAGGTAGTGCCCGGCAGCAGTGGCAACAAGTTGCAGACTGTCGCATCCTACTGCACTGACATTGACTTCGCCCTCGCCGTCAATAGTCAGAGACATGAAATAGTCGGAGGTAAGCATCTGCATATCGTTCCAGATATTTACGGCTTTGTAGTTGCTGCTTGCTTCGCAACTTACCCACAGCATCATCTGTTTGATTCGGTTGCGTTGGAATACGGTAGTGCCTTTCAGTTCGGGCGGTGTGAGGGCAAGAGAGCGTATATGAGTCAGTTTGGTGTCGCCTGCGAAAGTATTGTTTTCTATGCTGAGCATAGTGGAAGGCAACACTATTTGTTCGAGACGGGTGCATTGCGCAAATGCTCCGGTACCTATGCTCGCTACTCCTTCTCCGAGTTCCAATTGCTGCAGACGGTTGCAACCGAGGAAAGCGCTGTCGGCAACTGACCTGACTTTATATTCTACTCCGTTTCTTATAATAGAGCCGGGTATCAGGTAGTCGGATTTAGAATAATTATATCTTGCCACCTCCACCTCGCGGAAGTATTCGCTCAGCAAGTTGTAGTGTATGCCGTCTTGCTCGAAGGAGATAGAAGTGTCAAGAGAATCTTCACTCACCACGGTACCTTTGCCGTCTTCCACTTCTATTACGATATACCGCTTCACACCGTGCGGATAGTAGAAGTCGCGCCATGTGTCGGCAGTGTCGTTGCGATACCTGTAATATACTTTGTATGTGCCGTTGTCGTTGCTCTTGCTGAGTGCGTACGGCATGATGCCAAACTGCTGCAAGCCCGTATTAGTTGTACTGTTGTCGTATGTGCGCATCAGACACGGCAGAGAATCAGGTGTGTTGATATTCTCAAAGAACAGACCCACTTGGAATGAAATGGAGTCGTACAGACCTGTATATATCGCTCCGCAACGCACCTCTCTGCTGCGCGTGAGTTGCACATCGCTCGAGAGAGTGAGTGTATGCTCCTGTTTTCCGCCTTTGTCGGGTTGGAAATTGAATACGGCGCATTGGCGGTTGTTGTAGTTGCCATGTAGTTTGTTGAAGATATAGAAACCGTTGTAGCCTCCGTTCCAACCGAAGTTGAAGTGGAAGTACTCGCCATCGTATCCGTCACATACAAACGCATGTCCTCCGTCGTTACTATATCCGCCATAATATAGCGGTAACCCTTCGTCAAGATTCTTGCGCAACATGTCTTGCCAGTCAACCACATCGAACAGGTCACGATAGCGTATCTCTGCAGAGGGGTCATAACCGAAATGTTCAACCATCGAATGTAGCGAGTTGTATTCGTGTCCGCCGGTTGCATCTACACCATACTGCAACTCCGAGGCTATACCTATGTCGCTCATCAATAGTGCTACTGCCTGCCGCTCTTCCTCAGTGGCAGAGGCGCCGTATTTTAGTAGCATGTGCCCCCAATCGTATGGTTGGGCAAACTCCGTGTGAAGATATTGGTTGTTCCAGTAGTAACCGTGAGAGCCCTTTGCTTGTGCCGGATACTTATGGAAATAGAGCAGTTGCGCCCAAGCCGTTGCCACGCACCCTGTAGCACAACGGCTGCCCGACACTACAGGTGTCTGCAGGTTATAAGGGTCCCCCTGCGCCCACTCGGTCTGAACCATTGGCTCTACCGAATGTGACTCCCCGCTAACAACTTTTCTGCTCTGTCTTGCTGCAGAGTAGTCGGTATGCTCATATTGTTCTAACCACCAACTCACATGCGCAGGCATTGTCTTACGGTCGAACCTGCCATTCTCAGAGTAGGCAAGCACCTTATTCTGTGCTTCATCGTCTGAAGCCACCAACACAAAACCACCATCTTGTCCGGTAATATTAAAGGCATAGTATGCAGACGTACCCGTGTAGGTCTCCTGAAGATTTATGGTCTTGTCTGCTGTGCGTGAATCAGACTTGCGCACGCCGCTGCTTTGCTGCATGTCATTCAAGAAAGATTGTGCTATAGTCTTAGCCTGCCCGACACTGATTTCTGAGGCAACTGCCACTGCCGATACCATGCATGCCACTGCAAAAGAGAAATAATGTTTCATACAATATGACAATTATGAGTGTTTGTGCTCTTACTATGGATAATACGCTTATTTTCGGATATTTGCACTACAAAAATACAAACACTTTCTCATATATGCAATAGTCAGAGTAGTTTTTCGCAGTGACAAGAAATTATCATGTTTACGTTGCCCGTAGAGAGATGACACAGTCACGCCTCCACTCTTTCAGGGTTTCGAAACATCATCCATATTGTTCAAAAACAAGGGTATTATCTTATATGAGATATTTTGTGTAACTTTGCCACACTATTCACCACTAAAATCACCAAATCATGAAACACTTATCATTATTCCCGATTGCAGCACTTCTCTGCCTGCTTTCTTCGTGCGAGAACGAGGTTGTACTCACTTCGCCCGACATGAACACCGTTGCTGTTATCAATATTAACACAGGCGCATACTCGCTTTCGTTCAAGAATCAGCCTGTGGTAGAAAACGCATGCCCTACCATCAGTTTCGATGATAATACGCAATGGGGCAACCAACGAGCCTGCACTTACAAAACCTCCCGAACACGCAAAGTGCAGCACCCTCTTTATGGCAAGAACCGCGAGATAAAAGACGAATACAACTCCGTCACTCTCTCGTATCCTGACTACCAGCTTGTCTTCCGTATGTACGACTCAGGTCTCGCCTACCGCTTCGTGGGCAAGGGTAGCAAGCGGGATACGCTCACCGTCACCGAAGAGTATGCGCCTTTTCATCTCCTCTCCGACCCGTCTGTATTCTGGGGTGACACCATCACCTTCACTTCTTGGGAACTCGACAACAAGTATTACGATGCCGTAAGCAAGATTCCGGTAGGACGGTATGCGCAGACTCCTACACCTTTCGTTGATAACAAACACCAACTTACACACATAGTGGCAGAAGCCGACCTGCACGACTACCCGGGTATGTTTCTCCTGAAGACCGATGAAGGTCTCAACGGTTATTGGGCTTATTCGCCTTCTAAGGTAGAACTCGGCAGTTGGGGATTCGTACTTGTTGCCACAGAGCGCCATCCGTATATGGCACGCGTACCCGCCAACCATAAATTCCCTTGGCGCATACTGATGACCACCGATGATGACCGCACTCTGCTCACCAACGAGATGATATGGCTTCTCTCGCCCGAATGTAAGATAAAAAACACTGACTGGATCCGCCCGGGTAAGGCAACTTGGGAGTGGTGGCACTGCCATATACTGGAAAATGCACCATTCGACTGCCGGCGCACCTCTACCGAGATGTATAAATACTATATCGACTTCGCTTCGGAGAACAATCTCGAATACCTCTTGGTGGATGCAGGGTGGAACGACCTCTTCAAACCCACTCACCTGAGAAAGCATATCGACATTCACGAGGTTATCCGCTATGGCGAAGAGAAGAACGTGGGTGTATGGCTCTGGCTCGGGGCATGTGCTATCATCGACGACCCGGCTTATCTTGACACTATCGCTTCGTGGGGTGCCAAAGGTGTGAAAATCGACTTCTTTGACCGTGACGACGATATCATGCAGGGTGCCTACGAGATGATGGCAAAGCGTTGTGCCGACAACCGGCTGCTTGTGGATTTCCACGGGTGCAGCAAGCCTACAGGGCTGAGCCGCGAGTATCCCAATGTGCTCAATTACGAGGCCGTGCGCGGCGAAGAATGCTGCAAATGGGATACTACCAGCAACCCGCGTTATCGCACGGAGTTCGTCTTCTCACGCCAACTCGCAGGTCCGATGGATTATACTCCGGGCAGCATGCGCAACTGCAACCGCGATGTGTTTGTGCCCCGCGACCCGGGTCTGCCTTCCACTCTCGGCACGCGCGCCCAGGAACTCGCACTCTATGTCATCCTTGACCAGCCTTTCGCCATGCTCTGCGACTCACCTGACGAATACAGAAAAGACTCCGCCGTGCTCGGCTATCTGTCGGCCGTGCCTGTCACATGGGACAAGACCCTCGCCCTCGAAGGCAAGATAGGGCAATATGCCGTGATGGCAAAGCAGACCGGCGACAAGTGGTACATCGGCGGCATCAACAACTGGGACAAACGCGACCTTACGGTTGACTTCTCTTTCCTACCGCAAGGTGTCAACTATACTGCCGAACTGTTCACCGACTCGCCCGACTGCGACACCGATGCCGCCCTCTACGAACATCAACTGACCACTGTGAATGCTGCCTGCCAGACCGCTTTTGCCATGCAGTCAGGCGGCGGCTTCGTCGTGGTGCTCACACCGGAGAAATAGTTCTATACAAGACATATATTTTCTTGAAGAGGTGCCATAGCGGTGCCTCTTCATATTTGTACTATGCACAATATGTTTATTGAGATATGAGCATTATTTTATGTGTCACAATGTCACAATGTCACAAAAGGGCAATATTAGAGTTATCTACCCCTTTTCGGGTGCAAATGTGACATTGTGACATTGTTTCATATTTTTCTCTTGAATTTCGCACTTATTTTCACCGTTTGTTTAAGCAAAATATCCCAAAACTCACAAAAAAATCCCCGATTTCTAAAAAACAAAACACGCAAAACAGTGTTTTCTTATGAAACAATGTAATAATGTAACTATATCCCCAAAGAAATCTAAGATAACCGCCTTATCTCACTTTGTTACATTGTTACATTGTTTCACATAAATTAATGCCGACAACCTAAATTGCTTCTTCAAATATTTTTTCTATTTGCACTTTGATGTTGGACCTGCCGTGTAACGGTCTTTTGTTTTTCCTTTGCTCATTTCGGTTTTTCTTTATATCTTTGCATTTTGAATGATAAAAAAACAACAAACAACCAACAAACATTAACCGGAAATACCATCAGCCACAGAGATGCAAACCGAAGGTGTAAGTCTGGATAATTTGGTTATTCAACTTTTGCAGAAGATACGGAGTTGACGCTTTATACTATTCAGCAGGAAGAGAGAATAAATGAGTTAGAAGAACTTATTAAATAATCATAGATATGAAGACGAGATATTATTTTTTGTTTATTTTATTTCCATTGTTTGTTGGATGCAATGGGAATAAACCTATACCTCCCTATATATCTTTATACAATACTCTTGTTGTTAAATTTTCAAAACCTGAATACAAGGATTATATCTATGCAGAAAGATACGGAGATGAAGAATATCGTTTCCGTGAGGAAGGTTATCGCAGTGTCGCTGACGAATTTTACGCAGGCAAATGTCCGTATATAGATTTGGGAGAAGGATATTATTTAACAGACTGGAAATGGCCATGGCATATATATTCAGACGATGTAGTTCTCAAACTGCCATGGAGCGAAATGACAAGTCGCGATCAACGATTCGGAAAGGATACTGTGGAAATATTCCCGTGGCCTTATATAGAAGAACAATATACCGTATATTTCTATGATATTGATAACTATCTAAATATATTGAAACATGAGATACCTAATGATGGAGATATTGATTTTTTTGCATATAGTTATAATTGGATGTGTACCGAGAAAAACAAATATATAAAAGGTGACAGAGAAGAGTATGAACGTTGTGTGGCGCGTTGCGACAGCATTCAAGCAGAATATGTGCAGAAACTTCGTTGGATAGTAGAAAGTGGTAATTTCCCATTCAAAGGCAAATATGGAGGGTTAAAATAATGAAACGTTTGCTCTTTATAAATACAGTTATATACTTAACATTTGCATGTGCGGCTCAATCTGTGGATAAACTATTAGCCACACAAGTAGCATGGGCTAACCGGTTGGAGTTTGGTGTACGTGAGTTCAACCTCTGAAAGTGATAATAAACAATAGTCAACCAAACATTAACCGGAAATACCATCAGCCACAGAGATGCAAACCGAAGGTGTAAGTCTGGATAATTTGGTTATTCAACTTTTGCAGAAGATACGGAGTTGACTCTTTACACTATTCAGCAGGAAGAGAGAATAAAGATATTGGAAAACAATCAAAAATAAGGAGGGCAAGATTATGAAAAAGCATTATTATCTTCTTCTTTTATTATTTCCATTGCTCATTGGATGTAATGGGCAACATGTGGGTTATGTTGAATATTATCACACATCGGTTGTAAAATTCGTTAATCCTGAATATGCAAATTATATATATGGCACAACAAATTCAAGAGACGGATTAATAAAGTTTTGGGGTGGTTACTATGCTGGTCATTATGCTTTGGACAAGGATATTGCAGGCAAGTCTCCATATATTGATTTAGGTGATGGATATTTATTAATAGATTGGAAGTGGGCTTATTTTCCTTTAGATGATATTATTATAAAAAAAACATGGAGTGAGATGAGTTCTACAAAGCAAACATGGGATATTGATTCAGTTGAAATCATTCCTGGTCCATACTTGGCAGAGGTTTATAAATTATATTTTTATGATGTAGATAAATATCTTCACATACAAAAAGACGAGAAGGATTATAATGAAGATCTGACACCTACAGAAAACGCTGGTTTTCATGCATATGGTTATTATTGGCTGCATCACCCTAAAAATGAAAACCTAAATCAAAAGGAACTTGAGGAATATGAACGAAATAAAGCAAAGGCAGATAGCATCCAATCTGAATACGTAGAGAAGCTTAGAGGTATAGTAGAAAAGGGTAAATTTCCATTTAGATTTAAATTTGGAGGTTTATGGTATGATTGAAAGATTTTTATTTATATTATTTATTTTGTACCTATCATTATCTTGTGCGGCTCAATCTGTGGATAAACTATTAGCCACACAAGTAGCATGGGCTAACCGGTTGGAGTTTGGTGTACGTGAGTTCAACCTCTGATAGTGATAATAAACAACAGTCAACCAATGAACCACATTTACCGAATATTGGCGACATCAGCCATGATATTAGACAGAATCATAAGGCGGCAACCGGTAATAGTATTGTTTACGGCGTTATTGTCGGTGAATGTGTTTTCGCAGACGCTATGGTACACTGCGCCGGCAGAGAAGTGGATGCAGGCTCTGCCCGTAGGCAACGGTCGCCTTGGCATGATGGTGTATGGCGACCCTCGTGAGGAGCGACTTGCACTTAACGAGTCGTCGTTATGGTCGGGAGAGTATAATCCGGATGCCAATCCTCTGTTCGGCAGAGAGAGACTCGACAGCCTCCGCAGCGTCTTCATGCGCGGGGATATAGAAGAAGGGAACCGTATAGCCGCAGCTAATCTGACGGGCGACATTAGCAGGTTCGGCACACATCTGCCTATGGGCGACATCCGCATCAGAATGGATATTGACTCGTTCAGCTCTTACAGGCGTAGTCTGGATCTTTCCCGGGCAATAGTATCTTCTTCGTTCAAGGCGGGCGATATCAGTTATACTACCGAATCTTTCGCATCCAATCCTGACGATGTGCTCGTGTGGCATATTAAGGCGGACAAGAAACGGGCGGTGAGTCTCTCAGTCAGCCTGCAACTTCTCAGAGAGGCGGAGGTGAAGACGGAGAACGGAATGATAGTATATACAGGTAAGGTGAGTTTCCCCAAGCAGGGGAGTGGCGGGGTAAGTTTCCGTGGCCGGGTGAAGGTGGCGGCAGAAGGAGGCATGGTGACAGCTTCTGACACGTCGGTGGTGGTAAGAGGTGCGGACGAGGTGACGATAACGGCAGACATACAGACAGACTACGGCGGCTCTTTCACTGCAAGCGGACTTCCTCGCAGAGCTTATTCTTCGCTTATCAAGCGCCATGTTAATGACTTTGCCCCTCTTTTCGGCAGAGCTAAACTGACCTTGTGTCCGGAGGCGGATACTATTCCTACGGACAGACGACTGCAAGCTGTAAAGAACGGAGGCGTTGACCCTTATTTGGAGGCACTCTTCTTCAACTTCTCCCGGTATCTGTTTCTTTCCGCCTCGCGCCGGAACTCTCCTCTGCCGGTAGCCCTGCAAGGCATGTTCAACGACAATCTTGCCTGCAATATGCCTTGGACCAATGACTATCATCTTGACATCAACACAGAGCAGAACTACTGGCTCAGCAACATAGGTAATATGCATGAGAGTAATGAACCTCTCTTGCACTACGTAGAGCATCTCGCCAAGTATGGTGCAGAGACGGCAGAGAAGGTATATGGCTGCAGGGGCTGGTGTGCGCATACCACTGCCAATATCTTCGGGTTCACTGCACCCTCGGCTGCTATAGGTTGGGGACTCTTTCCTACTGCAGGTTCATGGCTGACAACGCATCTTTGGACGCACTATCTATATACTCTCGACACAGACTGGCTGCAGCGTGCTTACCCTCTGATACGGGGCAATGCACAGTTCCTGCTTGACTATATGGTGCTCGACTCGGTATCGGGCTATCTGCTTACCGGACCCTCCATATCGCCTGAAAACGGATTCCTGTATAATGGTAAGTATATGTGTGCTTCTATGATGCCGACGGTGGACAGAGTGCTCGTCTTTGAGATACTCTCTGCCTGTGCTCAGGCAGCCAATGTGCTTGATATAGACCACTCTTTCGCCGACTCTTGTCTGTATGCGCTCGCTCTGCTTCCACCGCTGCAGACAGGCAGTGACGGCGGACTCAGAGAATGGTTCGAAGACTATACTCAGGCAGTTCCTAACCATAGGCATACCTCACATCTGTTGGCACTATATCCTTTCCGGCAGATTTCTCTTGAGAGGACACCGCAGTTGGCAGAGGCGGCTCTCGTATCGCTTGAGAACAGAATGAACACGGAGGGTTGGGAGGACACGGAGTGGAGCAGGGCTAATGCTGTTGCTTATTATGCCAGACTGCGAATGGCTCACGAGGCTCATCAGTCAGTGCTCATGCAACTCCGACAGTTCACGGCAGGCAACCTGATGACTTTCTCGCCGGCGGGTATTGCCATGGCGGAAGACGACATATTCTGTTTCGACGGCAATACTGCCACTGCTGCTGCCATGGCAGAGATGCTCGTTCAGGCGGACGGAGATGATATATATGTTTTGCCCTGTCTGCCGGAAGAGTGGAGTAGTGGCAGCGTCAGCGGACTTTGTCTGCCCGGCGGAATAGAGGTTGATATAAGTTGGCAGGATGGCGGGCTCACCCGCCTTGCACTCACCCGCAGAGTGTCCGGCGGCAAATCGTCATCAGGTTCCCGCACTATCCACCTCCCCTCCGGCGAAACCCGCATACTGGGGAAAACTGACAGAAAGATAGAACTGCACCGCAATTGACCCGACCTCAGATACTATTCTCAAAGATTGTATCCGCCTGAGGGTAATATAAAAAAGAAAATATCGAGAATAATAAATAATATTCATCCTATATGAAACAATTTTACAATGCAAATGTTTGGCGAACAATAGTAGTCGCACTTGCACTCATCGGATTGCCGGCGATGACGGAAACTGCGCAGGCGGACAATGTATATCTGCAGAAAGCGGATTACCATGATGCCTATTCCTCAGGCAATGGTAAGATTCACATCAAACAACTGATTTTCGGTCAAGGTTCATCCCACAACTATTTTGCCGGTGTCGGCGGCACCTGCGTTGGTGACGAGAGCGACAAAGGTAAAGTGGTTGATGGAAGTAATTCCTACTATCGCGACCTGACCACGCAACAGAATGTTACGATAATAGAGTTCGAGGCTGACAATAGCAAAAACAAGCCCGGCTCGGTCAGCGGCCGTCCGAAAGACAAAGGTTGGGTGCGCTTCAAAGTAATAAGCGGCGTTATTCAGGTTACCAATGACTATGCCGGTTCCAAACCCTCGTTCATCGCCGACGGCATCTGGCATGAGGTGGATCTCAAGCGTTTGGACAGTGGCGACCACCTGACATATTTTGAATATGACTGGTTCCCTCCCGAAAGTTTGGACAACAAGCGGTTCGAGCTTTATAGCGGTATAACCCGCCACCGTAGCAGCGAAACCAAGCCGTGGTCGCGTTGCGTCTTCCTGCTCGGCACGTTTGAGGGCGCCGACCCTGACATGGCACCTATTTTGTCAGAGCCTTTCTTCTACCCTGCAAACGAGAACGGTGCTGCCGGATACGGCGCATTGGCGATGGTGTATAACAACATCCAGAATACCTATCGCTACTATACATCCGAAAACGATGCACAGTTGCCCTGTCCGGACAATTCGGGCATGATGTACATCGATGCCCGTGACACGGTGATACCCGGATTCCGTGTATGTTTTGAGTCGGTGCGCAGTTCGGACAATGTGACCAAACACTGGGTCTGGTCCAATCGCGTGGACGTACCCGCTTACCATAAGATACATGACTTTGAGGTAAACTCTTATACCTATTACCGCGATGATATCGACAAGTACTATGCTGACTATCGCTACAAAAAACTGACATGGAAAATCTATTATCCGCAACAGAACGATATCATGGATGGAGACCTCTTCGAGATACAGCGTGCCTATTCGGCTGATTTCTCCGATGCGGAAACCATCGAGACCATCAGCATGGAGTATGATTCGCTTTTGTCGGATACATTGTCCGGATACGAGATACAGACCTACACGTATGTCGATTCGACAGAAGCGGCATGGTGGAACCCTGTGCTGAACGATTATACCATCTACTATCGCATTCGTCGTGTCTCCTCCGCATCATGGGGTTGGGAAGAACATGAGTATGCCTCATCTGTTTCGTTCACTCCGAATCAAACTTATTACGTTATATCACTTGCCGGCAGTACAGAGTCACATACTTTCCGGAAAGATGCTGATTTCGACAACAATCATCAGGTACACCTGCAATTGAGCCTGCGTAACTTAAATACCTATCCTCAACGCACAAAAAATCAGCCCGGAGGCAATCAAGGTTATTGGGATGACAAGCAGAAACTTATATTGCATAAGATTCTGGTTGAACTTAACGACACTATTGATATCGAAATTCCCAAGGATAGCGTTCTTAGAGCGATTGACAGGATATTCTATTCGACAGACGATAATGAGTATTTCAACAATAACATAGTCGTTAACTATACCGATGTTGCCAACACGCCCTGTGTACACTACAACTACATGGTATCTATTGACACTACAGACGTTGTGGTAAAAAATGTGCTGTTATATACTGATAAGAGACAGGTAAGAGGAACAGATGATATCTATTACACAGAGGCGGCTAATATCAACACTTTCAGCGGTTCTCACGAGGAGTATTCCGACAATGTGTTGCTCACATGGGATGCAACCGAAGGTAATGTAGGTACATACACCGTGGAGACGCGTCCTAACGATGCAGCTCCATGGGATACTCTCGCCACCGGTCTTACCGATACTTGGTTGCGTGACACACATGCCGACCCGTCGGTATCCTTGCAGTGGCAGTATCGACTGACTATGACGTACGAATGTAACGGCAACAGCACTTCCTCTACGGCGCAGACCACGGGTGCCCGTTCCCCCTACGGCAAGGTTAGTGGTCATGTACACTATGAGGACGGCATAGGCTGCGCCGATATTGAGGTGCTTGCCATGCGCGAAAACGACGGAGAAGTTGTTCAGCGTGTACGCACCGACGAGAGCGGAGCATATCTGCTTGACAGCCTGCTCTACGGAACAGGAATGAAATACACCATTATGCCCGTATCGCAGAGTGCCGAGTTCCGATATAACAACACCTCGAGCGGTTCGGCTTCGCTCGGTCTCGGATTAGACGACTGCATTGCCGAAAATATTGACTTCGACAACATATCCGCTGTCCGCTTCTCAGGTCGCGTGCTGTATGAGAACACCACCATCCCCGCCCGTGACGTCAATTTCCTCGTCAACGGTAAGTTGGTTAAAACAGGTGCCAACGCTTACAAGACTGATGCCGCAGGTAACTTCGAGTTCAACGTGCCGTCGCGTGCAGGCTTCACACTACAGGCGGTAAAAGACGGTCATGTATTCGCCGGTGACGGATTTGTGCGAATCGACGGCGATAGCGTACTCTCGCTTACCAAACCTTTAGATGGCGTGCGTATCTATGATGCCACAAAGGTACGCTTAATTGGGCGTCTTACCGGTGGTAACAACCAGGCATCCAAGCCTCTTGGCTTCGGACTCAGCCAAAACAACCTCGGTGACGACCTTAAACTCGTATTGGAACTCGAAGGTGATAACATCTCGCAAATAGTGCGTATACCTGATGACCCTACAAAAGACACCTTGGAGCTTGCATTTGGTGATACGAAGATGCATCTTAGCCGCAAACGTATCATCATCGAGCCTGACCCCGTTACGGGTGAATATGCGGTGGATATCTTCCCTGTGAAATATAAAATCACGCAGGCTACCGCCCGCGGCTATGCCACCCTCTTTGCTGAGGGCAAAACAGGCGAGACACTCGACCTGACCGTTGCTCCTGCTCAGCACAAGACAAGCGAGTACGAGGGGCAGCAGGTGGAATACAACGAATCATACTGCATCACCTACCATAGTCCGATATCCATCTCATGTGTGCAGTTATTGTATGGTGCCGAATTGCCCTATCTCGGAGAGAAGAGCATGCGCCGCCAGAACATAGCCAACGAGATGGTGGATGTGCCGTTGGTGGAAAAACAGGCGGACGGCACGTATAGATACCTGTTCGGTGCACCGGTGTTCAAGACTGCCGACTATCAGTTCCGCGTTACTGCTCACGAGGACTATTACTATAACAACGACCCCAACACCCCCAAACACGAAGAAGTACGTATCAAAGGCGGTACTCTCAAAGTATATAACGGCATGCACGATGCCGAAAATACAATCGTGGAGACTAAACAACTCGACTCTGACGGTCAGGCTCTAATAACCGTACCTATTGACTATGTGTCGTTTTTGAAGACAGGTGAGAATGCCCTGCGTGTACTCGACTTGTCGGTAGAACACGAAGGCGCGTATGTAGAGCATCAGGCTCTCCGAGCCTATATAACCGGCAACAGGGCAAAAGGACAGGATTTCCTCACATCCACGCATGGAAAAGTAGAGATACTTGATATACTTCGCGACCCTCCAGGCTCGAAGAGTTACGCCTATATAGAAACCGGAACAACCTACAAGTATAGCTACACCTACAACTTCAGTTTCAAGTTCGGTTTGAAGATTGACCTCGCATACGGAACGCACTCCAATAACTCATTGGGAATCTATGCCGGAAGTCCTGTAGGTGGCACCTATTCGGGATATAATTTCACCATAGACAACAAAATTCCGTTATCTTTGCCTATACAGACGAGTTATTTCTACAAGCGCTCCGCCTACTATACCTTCACCACCACCGACCGTATAGAGACCGGTAGCGACACCTACTATGTGGGCGAAAATGGTGATGTATATATAGGTTTAGTGCAAAATATGTATATGGGTGTTACCGATGCTGTGAAACCTATTGACTCGCTCACTTATGCCACACTCTATCACCTCAATGCGCAGGGCTCAATGCCTGTGGTGGCAGAAGGTACGGCTAACGACGGCAAGAAGTACTACCTTGTTATCGGTCGTGAAACAGAAGTGGGACCATACGTAGCTTCCACCTTCACTTATACCCACGATTATATTGTTAATACACTCATACCCAAACTCTGCAACGAGCGCAATAGCCTGCTGATGATGGGCGACAGCACCACCATCCAGACAATGGCCAACCAACAGGGCAAAGCCCTCTACTGGTCGCTTGTTGCACCCGAACACGAACATTTCGGTGAAGAGGGATACTATCGAATGATTGTGCCCGAAAACAGCGAAAAGCAATTTGCCGACGAGGTGTATGCCTACGACCGTCTGATTTTGGACTGGATAGATGTATTAATAAGCAATGAGCGCGAGAAAATCAATGCTATCTATGGTCAAAACGCAGAGGAAGTGGGTACTTGGTCGGTCAGCGGAGGCACCAAGGTTACGCATACCGAGTCGTATGACTACGGCAATACCTATACCAGTCGCATCGACTATCCGGGATTCTCTCTCGGCACGAGTTCTTATAAATCTTTGAAGTCATCCATTGAGGGCATGAATACGCCGAATGCTGTGTTCATAAATAAACTATGGGATAAATACTTGAATAAGGTGGATGATGAAGGAACCCAGCATACTGACCCTCAAGAATTATTGATTGATGCACTTAACTATAAGTTCAGTTTTGATTTTACGCCTATTCTGGATTTCAACTTCGACCGTGACCCGAATCATTCCGAATCGCACAACAAAAAGGCTGGTTTTGTGCTACAGCCCGATACTTACGGATATATGGATGTCAGTGTACGCCGCGTGGTAAACAAGAAAACCGGCTATAATAAGGACTCAGACGGGACACGCGAGTTTGTGGACAATGGTTGGGATTACGATGAAGACGATTACCTTTACGGATCATACGTCTATTATCTGAACGCAGGTGCATCGCGCTGCCCATGGGAAAAAGCCGACTCAACAAAGTTCTATACACCCAGTATGCCACTTTCTGCCGGTACACTCAACCTTGAAAACCAACGCTTAGACATTGATGTTCACGAGCGTTCCAATGTACCTATCGACCAACCTGCTATCTTCAACCTGCGCATGACCAACGAGGGAGATAATCCCTACGTAGGCGGTGCAGCACCTATTACCTTTTACCTCAAGCAGGAAGAAGGTTCAAACCCAATGGGCGCTAAACTGATGGTGGACGGTCTGCCACTGACCGGCGACGGGCGGGCCATCAAGCTCAAACACGGGCAAATTATCAACAAGACCCTTGAGGTATATGCCGGCGAAGGATATGACTTCGAGAACATCGTACTCAACCTCGCTTCACCATGCGACCAGTATAACAAGGCTGCTTGCACATTCTCGGTTCACTATATGCCCGTATCGTGTCCTGTCAATATTTCAGCTCCGCACGACAAATGGGTGCTGAACACTCTCTCACCACAAGATTCCATCGGCTGGTATCTGCCGGTAGTGATTGACGGTTTCGATGTCAACTACCGTGGTTTCGACCATATAGAGTTCCAGTACAAACTCTCCACGCAGAGCGACGACGCTTGGGTCAACCAGTGCAGTTTCTACTACGATGATTCGCTCTACAACGCTGCGTCAGGCAACAAGGCACTGATTACTTCAGGCCGCATCGAGAATATCCGCTTCTACGGCGAGCGCGACCCGATGGAGCAGAACTACGACCTGCGTGCCGTATCGTTCTGCCGTCACGGTTCAGGCTTCATATCGCGCTCGTCAGCCGTTCTGACAGGTATGAAGGATACACGTCCGCCACGCGTCTTCGGCGACCCGCAGCCTGTGGATGCGGTACTCGGAGTGGGCGACAACCTGCTGTTGCGCTTCAACGAAGCAATTGCCGGTAACTATCTTGATGAGGACAACAACTTCCAAATACTCGGTACAACCAACAGCATCGGTCTGACAGCAGGTACGGCAGTGCATTTCGATGGCTCTGACGACTCATACGCCTACTCGCAGGTAAGCAGAAACCTCACCGACAAATCATTCACCATTGACCTGATTGTCAAACCAACCAATCAGAACACCGAGGAACATTTCTTCACTCATGGTGAGGACGGCAAGAGTATGGTCTTCGGTAAAAACGCAGAGAACCGTCTCTTCATCGAACTTACAGGTACTCGCATATACTCTCTGCCGATTGACCCCATGCTCGAGTTTACGCGTGTAGCGGTTACTTTTGACTATGACAGCTTTGACTTCCGTTTCTATGCCGGCACGCAGGATGTAACCGACTATAGCAAATTACTTCCACCCTACACATTCAGTAGCGAAGGGTCTGTTATATGGGGCAGGGGCTTCAACGGCAGTATGATGGAAGCACGCTTGTGGACAAAAGCCCTCTCACCGGCGGAAATAGTCAGCACGAACCTCAAGCGCCTGACCGGATATGAATTCAAACTCTTGGATTACTACCCGATGAACGAAGGACGCGGCAACACTATCACCGACAAGGCTAACGGCGCAACGCTTACCATGAACGGAGCAGAATGGGACATCCGTCAAGGGGCTTCTATGCGCTTCTCTGATGATGAGGCAAATGTCAGCCTCCTCCTCAACAGCGATGTGCTCAGCCGCTCTGCCATACAGGACTTCACACTTATGTTCTGGTTCAAAACAAAAATGTATAACTGCAATATCTTCCGCGCAGGACGTAGCGACGATAAGAACGGTACATGGATTGGTACGGAACAGGGTACAATGAAACTGCGCAACGACTCGTCCGAATGGCTCATCGGTAACTACTCCGACGGCGGGTGGCATCATTTCGTACTGTCAGTCAACCGCACCTTCAACAACGCCTCCATCTATATTGACGGCAATCTGACCAACTCCTTTGCCGCCACAGAGATGGGTGCCATGAACGGCACAATGCTTCTCGGCGGAGAGTTCATGGGCAGTATTGATGAGTTCATTCTCTTTGAACAGGCAATGCCTAAAACCATCATCACGGCTTACGACAACATCAGCCCTAACGGCGATGAGATGGGTATAATTGCCTACCTGCCATTCTCCGAAGAGAAAGAAAACGCCAACGGTATCGTTGAGACCGTCTATTCCGGCAACGACCAACGCATCATCAAAGATTCGCAGGGTAATGTTGTGAACAAGATTGTACAACTCGTAACCGGTTCAGTTTTGAATGACGGTTCGGAATCGGATCCGTCGGTATTGTTCGACAAGACCGATTATCCGCCGGTGCGTCAGCATGAACACCTCGTCAAACTCAAGTTCGACTGGGCATTCAACAACGACGAACTGCTCATCAATATCACCATGCCGGAGAAGGAAATCAACAAGCAGACACTATATGTTACCGTGCGTGATGTGGAAGATATTAACGGCAATCCGATGGCTTCACCTGTCATGTGGGCGGCATACGTGGACAAAAACAGTCTCAAATGGGAGGACAAGGAAATCAATGTCCATGCCTATACCGATGACACTGACAAGGGTAACTACGGCACCTATGCCGCTACAATCACCAACCTCAGCGGACTCTATCACCAGTATAACATAGAAGGTCTGCCGGCATGGTTGACCACGGATGAGCCTTTCGGCACAATAGAACCACTCGGCATCAAGACGCTGCTATTCAAATATAAATTAGATATGCCGGCCGGCTCGTACTCCGAGATTATCTATCTTACCGACGAGAACGGATTGAGCGAACCGATACGCTTCAACTATCGTGTTGAGACTCTTTGCCCGTGGGATCAGGTGGATAACGGCAAATTCGACCAATCCATGTCGCTTCGGGCACAAGTGTTCTTCCTCAACGAGGACGGCGAAGGTGGTGTATATGACACTGACGAGAACGACATCATCTCCGTATTCTGCGAAGGCGAGTTGGTGGGCATGACCAAAAACAATTTTGATAACCTCACCAACAAGGCGTATGTCTATCTCACCATTAACGGCAATGCCGATATGAAAAACAAAGTGCTGAGTTTCAAACTCTGGCAGGCTTCCACAGGCAAAGTGTTCCGTCTTACATCACCGACTACTCTGCGCTTCAGTAGCAACTCGATAAAAGGCTACTCACCCGATGCGCCGGTCTTGCTGACCGTCAATCCTACTGCCAGTCATCAGCAGATTAACATGCAAAAGGGCTGGAACTGGATATCGTGGAACATCAGGCCGACTAAGTCATCACCGGACGCTAACCTCAGTTACGAACAGGGCTTCCGCAATGGAGATGTTGCCAAATCACCCTCAGAGAGATTATTCTCCGTCTTTGCCGAGACAGATACGCTCGTTGGGTGGTACGGCACACTCGCAAGCATGAGTTACCACCACATGTACCTTGTTCGCACCTCCGACAATCTGGAACTGACTGTGGAGGGCAAAACACTCACCGATGAACAACGCTATGTTACTCTCGCCAAAGGTTGGAACAGCATATCGTTCCTCATGGACGAAGTAACACCGCTCAAAGAAGCATTGGCTGATTATTATGAAAAGGCTACTGTGGGAGATGTCATTAAGTCGAAGAGCGAGGTGGCAGTATTCACCGAGAACGGCAAATGGGAAGGTTCGCTCCAAGTGCTCCGCCCCGGACAAGGCTATATGTTCCGCCGACTCGCTTCAGGCTCCGTAAAGATGTTCTACTACCCCTCAGGAATTTCCAATGCTCCTAAAAAGGCTGAAACCGGAAAGGATACTATTCTCTCTGACGAAACTACATTCAACAACCCCGATGCAGCAACCAACATGACAATGATAGCCAAGGTAGTTGAAAGTCAAAAGTCGAAAGCCGGAAGCATCCGTGCCTATGTAGGCAATGAATTGGCTGCCGTTGCCGAACCGATTATTATTGACAACGATACTTTGTATTTCCTCACCATCCAGAGCGACAACCAAGGCCAACTTCGTTTTGAAACGGGGGATGGCACACCATTAAGTGCAGCCTCATCATTAGATTACAGTTCTGATGCACATCACGGCTCGCTCCATGCACCTGTGCTGCTCACCTTTGCTCAAGACGATAGCCTGAAAGTTCAGAAGCGTGTCATCGATGGCATACTCTATATTTTCATGACTGACGGCAGAGTATATAACGCTCAAGGCATATTAGTGGATAACCCTCTAAGCAATTAATAACAGTGAAACTAAACTTATGGTAATAGTCTCTTGCTTCCTGCTGCTTCTTGCGGCAGGAAGCAAGAGAGACAAAGAACCCGAATCATTTGCATCTGACATGCTCCGTCCGACATGGACAGCTACTCAAACCGGCGATATGACCTCATCCATGACTGCAGTGGTAAAAGTGAATTTTGCAGCACAATATCCCGACAAAGCAGCTGACTTTGTAAATAAAAACGATGATCTCTTGGCAGCCTTCATCAGAAATGATTGCGTAGGAGTGGCATATCCGTAGGATGGTCTGTTCTATCTCTATATGGAGGGCCCTGCTGCTGACAGCGATGATGTTACTTCGCGTTACTATTCTGCCCACTACGAGAATACCTTCGAAGCTACAGGCGCTTTTGAGTATCATAACGACACTCACATAGGCATCATCGCCACACCATTTGTCCCTACGCTGGTAGAAGCGAAGTAACTTGCCAAGTTCGTATCATGACTGATGAAGAGAGTAGTATTTGGGTGTGACCCCAAATTGTTTTTTGAAGCAGGAAGAAAAATATCGTTGGTCAGAGAATCCTACCATTTCACATACTTCATACACTTTGTAGCGTTGTGTTTTTAGAAGTTGTGCGGCGCGTTTCATTCTAACAAAACGGATATATTCCACAGGTGAGAGTTGGGTGAGTTGTTGAAGTCTGCGATAAAGTCCGGAGGTTGAAACGCATAATTCCGATGCCATTTGTTCAACGGTGAAATGCTCGTTGTCCATGTTTTTCTCTACTATTTCAAGCGCTGCGCTGATGAAGGCTTCATTGTTGGTCAGGATATTGACCTCTTTTGGCGTTGTCGCCATATTTGTAACAGTCTGCTGTAGTTTATGGTTACCCAAGCGCAGTTTGAGTATTAGTTTGTACATCCGACCGAAGATATAGACGATTAATGCCAACATCAAAAGATAGATGATGTATGCCCACCACCGGATGTACCAAGGTCTGAGAATGTTGAATCGGATTGTGTTTTCGATGTTGAGCCATTGCCCCGTGCTGTTAGTTGCACGTATGTGGAATACGTAGTTGCCAGGTTGGAGGTCTGAGTATGCTGCGAATGGGCGGGTGGCATCTGTAGTGACAAACTGTTTGTTTACTCCTTCCAGTTTGTATGAATACGAGATATTATGGCAGTTGGGATAGTCGAGAGTGGAAAAGTAGAAGGTGAGGAAGTTTTGGTCATGTTGCAGGGTGAAGGGCTGAGTGAGATAGTTGATGTCTTCAGAGAAGAATCTGATGTGTTTATTATTTACGAAAACTCGTGATATACGGGGTTTGCGATATACAGTGTCGTTGCTTATGGTGTTTGGATCACAACAGATAAGTCCCTCTGTTCCTCCCCACCAAAGTCTGCCGTCTTCTGTTTTGCTGTGCCCTATTATATACCATAGTTTTGTTATATCTGTATTGTGTGCTATCTCGAAATATGAATTGGATTTATCAGTTGAGAGGCGGAACACTCCTTGAAGTGAAGAAATCCAGATGTCGTGCTGGTTGTCTTCAAGAATGCTGCTTATATAATATTGTGCATGTGTAGTAGGTAGCGGGCACTGAATGATGCTATTGTCTGTTGTGTTGAGACAAAACAAACCGCTGAATGTCCCGATGTATATGTTGTTGTCGGAAGAGTAGCAGAAAGCCGTGATGCATTGGTTATTAAACAACTGACGTGGATAGAGCATATAGTCGGCAACAGCAAGGCGGGTGGAGTCGATTGTAAGCCGGTATAGCCCTTCTGTATCTGCTGATACCCATAGATAACCGGTTTTATCGCGGAAGATTGTTCTGTGAACATCTTTCTTGTAGTCGTTCCATTGTAGTGGATGCAGTTGCTGGTCGTCAGGTGTGAATATGGCTATTCCTCCCTCGTTGAATGCAAGCCAGATGTTTTGTTCTGAATCTTTGTAGTAGTCGCGTACGTACCGCATTCCGTATTTATGGCATATTGAGTCGAGTTTACGGTCATGGATGAAACTTTGTTTTCTTCGGGAAAAATAGCAGAGATTATTTTTAGTAGAAATGAGCAGTGAATCGCTGTTGCATGCTTGCAGCATCTGAATGTGATTGTTGGGCGTGAAGTCTGCAGAGTTGGTAGTGTCGAAATATCGCTTGATGTTGCTTGGTTTTAATATTGAAAGCAGGTTGATACCTTCTGCAGTACCTATCCACATGTTGTTGTCCGTTTGGTCAATATAGATGGAGGTGACGATATTGTTGGAAATACCGGATTTATCATCGGAGTGATGCTTGAATATGCTGAAGTCGTTGCTTTGTTTCTCTATCAGATATAGTCCGTCGATTGTTCCTACCCAGACGTTATTTTCTTTGTCGGCAAAGATAGAAAGAACAGAATTCTTCGTCTCTGTATCTTGGTCGGAGATTTGTATGTGTTCATATTTATTTGCGGGTATGGGTTCAATGGGGAATTTAAGTATCCCTTGACCACGAGTGGCAATCCAAAGGTGGTTGCTGACGGGTACGGCTGTTACTATGTCAACATTTGTGGTTAGTACTCTGAGAGATTTTTCTTGCTTGAGTAGAAACAGGTCAAGAGGTGCCGTCATGATGCTGCCACTGATATTGAGCCAGATGTTGTCGTATTTGTCAACATATATAAATCTTACTCTTCCCGAAGTGATTTTCTCACATTGATATCCGTTGTTGGGATTTCCGAGCAGGCACAATCCGAGGTCGGTTGCGAGGAATATATGTCCATGTTGGTCTTCGAAGGCGGAGTTGACATAATCACTGAAAGGATGTACATCGGCGATAAGACTGAAATCAGCAGAGAATACATATACTCCTTTCAAGGTTGTGGCTATGTATGTGCCTGACTGTGTCAGAAGTAGGGAGGTCGTGTTGACATTCTTCAGGCAGGAGTTGACTATTGTGAAGCTGTTATTCCGATAGTTATATGAGTAGAGCCCGTCTGTGGTGCAGATGAAAAAGCTGGTGCTGTCACGTCTGTCCGGGTATATATGGTTGATAAACCCGTAATAAGGCACCTCATCGAGATAATTTTCTGAGGTGTAACCGTCAAATCGTTGCAGTCCGCTGCTGCCTCCATACCAAATATAACCAAGAGTGTCGGCAGTGAGAGTCGTTACTTGCTGCGTTGGGAGTATGCAGCGGAGAGATATGGATAATATTAGAAGTAAGGAAGAAATCATACTGCAAAGATATACTTTTTTTTTCACATTATCATACGAAAAAGTGTGAGAAATATTTCGTAGCAACAGAAATGACCGAAATAAAAGTATAAATATCAAGAAATGTCAACATTTTTATTGTGCAGAAAGCTATAATTTTGCAGTGTCGAAATGTACGATATCATTTCCAACGGAATACAATATATGTTTAACTTTATAATACCTAATTTTTATGAAAAGAAAAACCACTTTGTTGATTGCAATGTTTGCAGTCATGTCTGTAATTGCGGAAGATGTTGTTCTTCCAAAAAATGTAAGGGCAATCTTGCCCGAGGGCGTGAAGATAAGTGTGACTTATCTGGCAGAGAACGTTATGAGTCGCACGCGTGAAGCAAAGCCGATGATTTTGTCGGACAATCACCTGTATTTTGCTGCTACAGATGCTGCTAATGGCGAAGAGTTATGGGTATCTGACGGTACACCCGAAGGTACTCGTCTAATAAAAGACGTAAATCCCGGCACGGAAGGGAGCAATCCTTGTTGGCTGACTTCGGCAGGAGGGAAAGTATATTTCTCCGCCAACGATGGAGTCCACGGAGATGAACTTTGGGTCACAGACGGAACAGAGGGGGGAACACACCTTGTATATGATATATATGAAGGCACCACATCTTCTGCTCCTCAGGCGATCACAGCCTTCGGCGACAAGGTATTGCTGTTCGCAATGGATGAAGAGAGCGAGTGGGATCCTGTCAGAAAAGACGGAGATGAGAAATGGCTATGGATTAGTGATGGAACACAGGATGGGACAGAACGAATAGGTGATACTCCCACCAAACTTGATTTCGATGGCACAAGAGGTTGTATTGTTGTGGTTAACGGCAAGGGCATATTCCCCGGATACAATAAGGAGTACAATGAGTCAATATGGGTGACAGACGGCTCGGCAGAAGGCACTAAACCTCTGCTCAACATCAATCCGCGTGCTGCAACTGACGGAGTGTTTGATACAGAGGCTGCAAGCATTGACCATCTTGTGGCTGTAGATGGCAGAGTGGCAGCATTTCGCGCTACAGCAGTAAAAGAAGTGGTAGGCGGCGACATTGACTGGGGAGTGGAAATGTGGATTACCGATGGCACTTCTGAAGGTACACGTCAGATAGGTTTCCCCATAAACAAACTTGAACAGGATGGTCAATATGCTTCATGCGACTTCCGCCAGACGTATCCGATAGGAGACCACTTGTATTTTCGTGCAAATAATGGTAATAAAGCTGTGAATGGGGCGGAACCATGGGTTTGGTATATTGACCAGAAGATAGAAGATGGAGTGAATCCGCGTATGATACAAGACTGTGCTCACCACAAAAACGTGATGTACTATAATAGTCACCCGAGTTGCTTCTATGAATATAAGGACTATCTCTATCTGGCAGCTAACTTCACATACGATGTAGATGAGAGAAACGAAGAGACAGGAGAAATAGAGCACAAGCAGTGGGATAGTAGTTATCATAATCTTTGCCGTGCAAAAATAAGTGAAGTGGAGGCAGGACCGAGTGAGTTTGAAAATCCCATTGAGGGCGAGTATCTCTGGACAGGTTTCTCTATCTATCCTTCAGCGCAACCTTTTGTACATAAGTTCTGCACGGTTAATGATACCTTGTTCTTTGTATGCCGCGATGATGAGACTAATTATGAGTTGTGGAAATTGGATAGTCGTGAAGCAGGTTCAGCTGAATTCAACAAACCTGTAAAGGTACTTGATTTGCCGGGCGATGGTCAGATTTGCTACACAACTAATCTGAAAGAGCAACTCTATTTCGTGAGCGCAACACAGAACCAACTCTATCAGTACGAGATGGAAAATATAATTGTAAATGTGGGAGTTGACGAAGTTGCCGTCTCTAAAGTTATAGTATATCCCAATCCTGCAAGTGATTATATCAATATTGAAGCTGATAACCTTATATGGGCAACTGTCTATGACATGACCGGTCGCAGACAGTTTCAGACTTCAAGTACAACTATATCTGTAGAAGGTCTGCCGGCAGGTATATATTTCGTGCAAGTAGAGACTGACAAGTCAGAGTCGGTAGAAAAGATTTTGATTCAATGATACGTCGGTTTTCCATATTATTGGTAGTTCTTATGGTTGCGGCAATCGCTTTCTGCCAGTCGGTGAGCGGTGTCGTAACCGATGGGACTACGGGTGAACCACTCATAGGAGCCGCAGTAGTTGTTGAAGGTACACAGACTGGTGTGATAACTGATTTGGACGGAAAGTTCAGTCTGCCTGTTGATGTCAAAGATGGGACTATACGAATCAGTTATCTCGGATACCATACTAAGTATATTTCTTTTCGTTCAGGAGATAACCTGGTTGTTACTCTCGAGAGTGAAAGCAAAGAGTTGGATGAAGTGGTGGTGATAGGATATGGTGTTCAGAAAAGGAGCGATTTGACAGGTTCGGTGAGCAGTGTGAGTATGGAGGATATTAACTCTATAGCAGCCACTAATGTGGCGACTGCTCTGCAGGGCAAGGCTTCCGGAGTGGAAGTTGTTCAAAATTCAGGTGCCCCGGGTGCCGCCACAAGTATTCGCATCCGAGGTATGGGAACTGTCAACAATTCTGATCCGCTTTATATTGTTGACGGTGTCGCTATGGAAGATATCGATAATTTGGCAAGTGAGGATATATCGTCTATAGAGATACTGAAAGATGCGGCTTCTGCAGCTATTTATGGTGCCAGGGCAGCTAACGGCGTAGTGCTTATCACAACAAAGGATGGTGCACAGAGCAAGAAAAAGTTCAATCTCAGTCTGTCGGCTTCTGCAGGATGGCAGGATATAATTAAACAACCCGATGTGTTGTCGGCGGAGGAATATGCTCAGTATTATGATTATATTCTCAATGGCTATAATTATACGACTCCCAATCCTGACGGAAGTTTGGCGATTGCCGATTTCCAGAAACCGCTTGTCGAGAGTGCGAATGATTGGTGGACTATGACTACACGGCGTGGAGGTATGTACAAGGCAGGGTTGGCGCTCTCAGGTGGAGATAAAACACTCAACTACTATGTGAGTGGCAACTTTATGCGTTCCGATGGTATTGTCAGGCAATCAGATTTCCAACGTACGGTTTTCTCCGCTAAAATCAACGCCCGTCCTGTAAAAAACTTGCAAATAGGTGTTCAGGCTAATTTCTCTATGTCGCAACAAACAATAGTGGCATCAGGTAGCAATAGCGTGATAAAATCAGCGCAAGTTTACAACCCTCTTACTATGGAGATAGATGATAAAGATGCCTATACTTATCGTACTCCTACCGAACTTCTGAGAAGACTCACTTATGACAGAGACCGATATCAGGCGGGTGGTCAGATAAATCTCAAATGGGATATTATATCAGGATTGGTTTTCTCAACACGTGCGAGCTATACTACTCGTCATTCGCAGGTTGACCGTATGCAAAGAGGTAATACAAGCGAATTGGTGGTAGGGCAAAATAAATATACAGTGATAGTGAATCCGATTTCTTCCCATAGTTTCAGTTTTGACAATACTATTACTTTGAATTTGCTTGATGAGAAAGGGAAGAACGCTCTAACATCAGTCAAAGACCACAATCTAAGCATTATGTTGGGTCAAACAATGGAGATGTATTCTTCAACCCGCGTCTATGCTTCAGGTTCCGGCTATGGTGGCTATGACAAACAGTTCAACTCAATGGATTTCGCATCTTTCGCCCAGCAGGCTTCATCATGGAAGACAGGTTGGAATGCACTTGGTTTTATCGGACGTCTTAACTATAATTGGAAGGGGCGATACTATTTGCAGTCTAACTTCCGTGCAGATGCTTCGTCGCGCTTTTCACGTAAAAACCGTTGGGGAGTATTCCCGAGTGTGTCGGTAGGATGGAAATTGACAGGTGAGGAGTTTATGCAGAACCAAAAGATAGTAAGTCTCTTGAAACTTCGTGCAGGGTGGGGTCAGCTTGGTAATAACCAGATAGATGATTTGAGCCGCCTCACGTTGTTGGTCTATAATAAAGAGGACTATATTTATGGCACTGGCACACCTACTCTTCAAACTGGTATGGCTATTACGCAATATGGGAATGAGGACATCCGTTGGGAGCGTACCGAATCATGGACTGTTGGAGTTGACTTCAATATGTTCAACAATCGTTTCACCTCGTCTTTTGAGTATTTTGTCAAGGATACAAAAGATATGCTTCTTCAAGTGCCTATAGTGTATAGTGCCGGTTATCCTAACATACCATGGCAGAATAGCGGTAGTGTCAGAAACCGTGGCTTTGAGATACAGTTAGGTTGGAAAGACCGTCATGGCGATTTTGAATATTCGATAGAGGGAAATCTGACTCATGTCAGCAACAGAGTGACAAGTCTTGGACGTACAGGAGAACCGGTGTATGGTGGTCTGCTGTCTTCACCGAATGATTTGGGTTACGTGACACGTACAACAATAGGGTTGCCGATAGCTTGTTTCTATGGTTACAAGACAGCAGGACTGATGCAAGTTGATGATTTTGATGCCGATGGAAATCCTATAATACCTGTGATGGAGTCAACTACAGCCTATTCACCGGGTGATATGCGCTTTGTGGATGTGAATGGAGATGGAAAGATAGATGACAATGATCGTACGGTAATAGGAAGCCCGCACCCTGATTTCTACTATGGTTTCAAACTTGATTTCTCATATAAGGGTATAGGTCTGTCTATGTTCTTCCAAGGTACTCATGGTAACGATGTGTTCAACGTGATGAAATATTTTAATTATTCTTATATCAGTTATAACGGCTCTAATAACGGTTCATGGAGTGGAGAGCCGAGCAATGTGAACAGAGATTATTTCTCGCGCGTGTACAGACCGGAGGCGGCTTCTGATTATAGGTCATATTGGGGGGCTAACTTGGCAGGCGACATACCCAAGCCATCGTCTGTTGCTGCCCGTTCCAAGGACAATTATCGTGCTTCAGACTTCTATGTGGAAGACGGCAGCTATTTGCGTCTTAAGAATTTGCAGTTGTCATATACATTCCCGAAGAAACTTATTGAGAATCGTAAGTTAGAGCAAGTGCAGTTGTACTTTTCTGCTACTAATGTATTTACAATAAGTCACTATGGTGGTCTTGACCCCGAGGTTGGCAAAACAGATGGAACTGAGGGCAACAACTTGTCAATAGGTATAGATGAAGGAACTTATCCTCAGTCAAGAACCTATATGTTTGGTTTAATTCTAAATCTATAAATCATGCGAAGACATTTTATTGTAATACTATTTTGTCCGTTTCTCATCTTCAGTATGGTTTGTTGCGATAGTTATTTTGAACCTGAATATACAGGTAAGATAACCGAAGATGACTACTATGACAACATGAACAATCTGCGTTTCGGCCTGAATGCGGTATATAATGTGCTCCAGTCGAAAGACTATCAGGTAAGCGAATTATTGTTCGGGGAGGCTGTTTCTGACAATATGTGGACATCGCAAGATGTAACCACGGGTGCAGTGTATGATATTGTTAACTTCACTTTCTCTACAGACAATAGTTATATCCTTCGCCGCTATGAAGTCAACTATCAGGGAATCAATAAGGCCAATCAGGTTATACGCTCAATAGAACGTGTAAGGACTAAAGATATAGGCAGTACTCAGAAAGAGATACGCGAGGTTTATGGTCAGGCAAAAGTGCTGAGGGCATTGTTCTATTTTAATCTGGTAAGAACTTATGGAGGCGTGAGCATACAACCTGAGAAACCTACTTTGGACTCATTGTTTGTACCGCGAAGCACTGAGGCGCAAACCTATGAGTATATAGAAAAAGACTTGCGTGAGTCGTTGCTACTACTGCGTCGTAGCCGTTACACTCTTGATGAATGTGGTCAGATTGACATCGGTGGCGCACTGGGGTTACTTATGAAAGTGCTTCTGTATGAAGCATCGCCGGGAATACGTACTCCTCAGGATATAAAAAGCCTCAAACTTGAGCAAGCTGCACAAATAGGCAGATTCTTCATTGAAGGAACTCAAAACTTGAGTATTCGTCAGTTGCTTTGCTACGATGCTGATACTTATGGCGAGACATGGGAGCAGTTGAGGCAACGCCTTCTTATAGACCCGCTCTATAGCCTGGAAAGTGAGTTTAGTGCTGCAGATGTCGTTAATCAGCATCGACTGATAGAGTTCGACCGCCTGTTTCGTGTGACAGGAGAGTTTTCAGAAGAGAGCTTGATAGAGATTAACCACTACAATTTCTCTGGTGCAGGAGCATCGGCAGACGAAGGATGGAAACTCTATGACAATATGCTTAACGGAGGGTCGCCTGTGTTTGCCACATGCACGAAAGCAGTAGGCAACTTGTTGCAGAAGGATCCAAGAAAAGTCTTCTCTATCACGGAAGCCCAGAATAAGGACGATTATATTTCCCAAGAGGAAATTCCCGACCTTACAAAGGGAGTAGGCGACAAATTGCTATATTCCAAATATTATGTCTTTCCAAGTGAGGGCAGTCATTCTGACCGCAATTACCGCGTATTGCGCTATGCTGAGGCGATTCTGATATATGCTGAGGTGTTGAATGAATTGGGAGAAACCGCCCAAGCAGTGGATTATGTAAATCAGATTCGTGCTCGTGCACGCAGGCTCATAACCGAAAGCAGTAATTCTCGTTTTGTCACTAATGCAACTGCTGCCGGTTTCACGGACGTGAGTGTAGGTCCTCAGGACGTTGTGAGAGAGGCTGTCTTGCAGGAAAAGCGTGTAGAACTATGCGGTGAGTGGGACAGATGGTATGAAGTATGTCGTCTTGACCGTTGTCAGGAATGTATGGAGGCTCAGTTGCGTTCTCTGCCCGTGGAGTCATCAGGAAAAGTGCGTCAGAGAGGCAAGTATTTCAAAAAAGGTATTAACGAGCGTTTCCCTATTCCGCAAAAAGAGGTGTTCTTGTCAAATGGTGTAATCGAACAAAATCATGGATACTAGTATGAAAACTTCAAAAGCCATATTTTTGATCTTGTCTGTTGCAATATTTGTGTGTTGTCACAATCGATATTTGGAAGAATATTACCTTGAACCCAAGGCAGCATTCTCTACTAATCTCAAGGATGGCAAGGCTGTAACATTGGAGTCTGTTATATTTCAGAACCAAGGTTCAGGTCAATACTTCAGTGTATATACAGGTGATGCAGGTCATAAATACGGAGAGCAGGGCAATTCGGGTTTTGCAATCGGCAGTAGCGGCAGCTTCTCGTATTCCTACCGCGAACCCGGATTGTATTCGGTAGTGTGGATAGCATCCTCTGTTGATGCGAAGGGGGCCGTTGATAGCAGTATAGACTCTGTGAAACTTATAGTAGAAGATTTGTCGGGAGGGCTTGATGAACTGAGTATTTACAAAATATATCGTCTTGACGAGTATGATGAGTCTCGCAATACATATTACCATGCCAAGGCAGAGCAAGTGGATGATTCCACGCTTGTATGTCCCATCATTTATGAGGCGTGGCGTGAAGGGAAAATAAACAGCATAAAGTCAGAGAAACTGCAACTTAAATATCAACTGACTTCTCCTACTGCAAAACTGATGTGGTATCAGCAGAAAACGGAATCCTGGATACAGATTAAGTCGGAAACAGACAACATATTCTCCGTCGTTAACGATGGAAAGATTACTATACAGAGAATAAAAGTAGTGACAGGTTCTGGCTACGAGAAGCATTATAGAATAGCGGCAGTGATGATTCCGAAACTAACATCCTATAGAATAAACGGAGTTGAAGGGGAAATAACTCATGTAAAGACATCATATAACGAATATGAAATCCGACTCAAGCTTCCTGTTGGCACCAATCTTGGCAATCTTTGTCCTGAGTTTATAGTGATGGATAATGATGTAAATCTTTATGATGGCGACAATGCCAAAGTGAGCATTGATGGTATAGTAGAGCAGAGCGGAGTGAATACTGTGGATTTCAGCAGTGGTGAGGTGATGTATGATGTTTATTATCAGATGTCTGGTTATGATGATGCTAAGTTATATACTGAATCAAAAGTCAGAGTAATAATAGATTTGCAATGAGAAAACGGGTAATAATAGCGTTGTGGTTGATAATATCTGTTTCCGCCTGTATTTACGGACAAATAGTATATGATTTGTATGATACACCCCCTGTTGAGGGAAACGGTCTGACAGGAGAAGAACAAACCAATGCGAAAGGAACAGTATGGAATATATCACATGCAAGTATTGAGGTCTATTTCCCTGATAAAGAGAATAACCATGCGCAGGCAGTGTTAATATTCCCGGGCGGGGGTTATAGAAGTTTGTCATGGGGACACGAAGGCCGATGGAGTGCAGAGTGGTTGAAAGAGAATGGAATAACGGCAGTTATAGTGAAATACCGGTTGCCTAACGGTCATCGTATGATACCTTTGTCAGACGCATTGGAGGCGATGCGCTACGTAAGGAAACATTCTGCAGAATGGGGCATAAACAGTAATCAGATAGGTGTAATGGGATTTTCCGCGGGAGGACATCTGACGGCTACGTTATGTACAAAATATACCGATAGCATAACACGTCCGGATTTTGCCATATTGTATTATCCGGTAATCCGACTGAGTAATCACACCAACTCCAAGAAACATCTGATTGGTGAGAATGCCACTGAAAAAACCGTTGATTTCTTCGATGCAGTCAGGCACGTTACAAGCTGTACACCGCCTACAATATTTTTTGCTGCATCAACAGATAGTGTTGTACATGTTGATGAAACGATAGAGTATGTAAGTGCTTTGATTTCAAATGGGGTATATGCCGAGGCGCACATCTACCCTGAAGGGAAGCATGGCTTTTGTTTCAAAAAAGAATTCCCTTATCATAGGCAAATGACTCAATCGCTATATGAATTCCTTGAGAGGCAAAGAAATGATAAAGAGAAGAAGAGAAAATAATCTTACTGCGACTAATTGTGTTATGAAATGTATATAAAGTATCTTGTAATATCATTATTATTATTGCTATCCTCCGGTCTGGTGCAGGCTACCCCGTGGAGAGATCCTAACATCAACGAATATAATCGTGAACCTCAGCATGCTGATTTTTTTGCATACGAATCTGTGGTGTTGGCAAGGAAAGGCGATAAAACATTCTCGGAGCGACAGCAGTGTCTTAACGGGATGTGGAAATTTCTGTTTTGTGAGTCAGAAACAGATGTGCCCGTTGGTTTCTTCAAACCTGATTTTGATGATTCAGAGTGGAGGCAAATCCCAGTGCCGGGCAATTGGGAGTTGAATGGATATGGCAATCCCTTTTATGCAAGAAAAAAATATGTATGGCAAGGCTGGTTTAAGAGTAATCCTCCTGTAGTACCCGACAGCTTGAATTATGTGGGTTGCTACAGGCAATGTTTCTCGCTGCCCCGTTCATGGCGTGATAAAGAAGTGTATTTATATGTAGGATCGGCAACTTCGAATATAGAGATATGGGTTAATGGCAGTTTCGCCGGTTATTCGGAAGACAGCAAACTTGCCGCTCATTTCTGCATAACTCCATATTTGAAAAAAGGGCGGAACACTCTTGCATTCCGAACACGCAGGTGGTGCGACGGCACGTATGTTGAAGACCAGGACTTCTGGCGACTGACGGGTCTTAGCAGGGACGTGTATCTCTATGCAAGGACCAAACAGCATATACAGGACCTGCAAATTTCTCAAGATTGGCTTCCCGACTCGACAGGTGTGCTGTCGGTTTTTCTCTCAGGTGTGAATACGAAGGACACTAAGGTGAAAATGATTCTGGAAACTAATCAAGGAGAAATATTATATTCTCAGATCAAGCATTTTTGCAAAAGTGATACCATATCTTTCTCTCATAATCTGAATAATGCTCTCCCATGGTCTGCTGAAGAACCGAATATATACAGACTGTTTATAGAATTACTGGATAAACGTGGAGTTACTAAAGAGGTCGTTTCCCAGATTGTTGGTTTCAGGCATGTGTCCATAATCGGCAGGCAACTCCTCGTTAACTATAAACCTGTATATATCAAGGGTATAAACAGACACGAGATGGATCCAAAGACAGGATATGTGGTTTCAAAGCAGCGTATGGGGCAAGATTTGAGACTTCTCAAGCAATATAATCTTAACGCAGTACGAACCTCCCACTATCCGGATGACCCCTATTGGTACGAATTATGCGACAAATATGGTATTTATCTTGTTGCAGAAGCTAATGTCGAGGCACATGGAGTAGGTAAAGGAGTCGCACATGGAATATATGAAAATCCTCAATATAAACAGACAATAGTAGAACGAAATATAAATCATGTATCAACGGTTAGAAATCATCCGTCAGTCATTATATTGTCACTTGGCAATGAGAGTGGTGACGGAGAAAATTTCACTGCGGCATATCAGGCAGTGAGAAAGCTTGACCCTGCACGGCCTATTCAGTATGAACAAGCGGCGGAGGGGAGGAATACGGATATTTTCTGTCCGATGTATGCTGATTATGATAGTACTCTCAGATATGCACTCCGCGCTCAAAAACCAATGATACAATGTGAATATGCCCATGCTATGGGTAACTCTATGGGAGGGTTGAAAGACTATTGGGATTTGTATCGTCAATATCCGAGTCTTCAAGGTGGCTTTATTTGGGACTTCGCAGACCAAGGCTTGATAAAGAAAGACAGTCTTTCTCGTGAATACTTCGCTTTCGGAGGCGACTATGAAAAGGTGTTGGTAAACGACCTTAACTTCAACTGTAACGGAGTGTTCGCTCCCGACAGAACTCCTAATCCGCATGCTTACGAAGTAAAGTATGTGTTGCAGGATGTATGGACTCAACTTGAGGATACCGTCTTGGGGATAGTGTCAATATATAACGAGAAGTTCTTCACTGATTTAAGCAATATATATCTTCATTGGCAGTTGTTGGACGATGGCGCCGAGATTCTCAGCGGTAGAGAAGATGATATTAATGTAGCTCCTCAACAGACAAGGCAGTTCAAATTGCACGGGTATTCTGTTCCAGAATCTCATGGAGAATTGCTGCTAAATGTATCTTACAGACTGCTTCAGCCGGAGCCGATGCTTGATGCCGGTTATGAGGTGGCAAAACAACAACTTGAGGTTGCACCTGCAAACAGTATGCCGCACTCGCAATCGCTCAATATAACCCCATCAAGCGTATGGCATATATCAGACTCTACAGGGTTCATAGATAAAATACAAGTTGAAGGTAAAGACCTGCTCAAGGACGGCGAACAACTGGTTCCTTTCTTCTGGCGCGCTCCGACAGACAATGACTATGGGGTTAATCTGCAACTTGAGTTTAAGAAATGGAAAGCGCCTACATTCATCTTGCAGAATATATCAAAAAAACAAGAGGGCAAAAACTGTCTTGTTTATGCCGATTACATAATTTCTGAGACAGGGGCAAGGCTGAAAATGTGCTATTCCTTGTCAGAAGACGGTATTATGCATATTGTTCAGACAATGTCAGTGCCCGATTCAACTATCGGTTTCTTTCGCTTCGGAATGCAGATGAGGATGCCTTACGAAATAGAAAATATAACATATTATGGTCGTGGACCATGGGAAAATTATCCCGACAGAAAATTCTCTGCTGATGTGGGAATATACCGACAGACTGTAACCGAGCAATATTATCCTTATGTGCGTCCGCAAGAAACAGGTTGTAAAGCGGATGTGCGCTGGTGGCAACTCACGTCAGAGGATGGAATCGGACTAATGTTCATGTCAGATACACTTTTTTTGGCATCAGCACTGCATTATTCAGTGGAGAGTCTTGACGACGGAGACGATAAACACCTGCATCAAAGTCATGGCAGACTTGTGGATGAGGAGCAGAGCACAATAATGCATATTGACGCATGTATGCAGGGATTGGGTTGTATCGATTCATGGAAGTCGCGCCCGCCCGAAAAGTATATGCTTAACAATAGAGAGTACAGATTGTCATTTAGTATCAAACCGGTAATAATAGTTAACAATGAATAAAAGAGTTCATATATTTCTCTTCTTGGTCGTATTACTTGCGACTAAAACCTATGGAGCACGATTCTTGACGAAGCCGTATCTGCAGAATTTGCAGCCGGATGCCGTAACCGTTATGTGGCTTGCAGATGATACTCAAGGCATGACTGGTTGGGTCGAGATTCGCAAGAAAGGCGAACCATATAAGCAGTATGTGGCAACAGACAGAGGACTCGTTGCGGCTTACGATAGAATAAACCGTGTGCGTATAACGGATCTTTCCCCTGCAACAGAGTATTCCTACAGGGTGGCTACCGCTTCTATAAGTGATATTACCAACACGGGTCTTAACTACGCTGACACTATATACAGCAGTTCATATAAATTCACCACACCCGATAAGGAAGGAACGCATGTGTCATGCAAGATTTTTAATGATATACATGACTATCATAATCTGTTTGAGCAGATGCTCAGTTATGATATCATGCCGGACTATGATTTCGTTTTCTTTAATGGGGATATGCTCAATACCACCGTTAGTGAGACAAATATACTGACGAATCTTTTGACGCCTTGTTTGAAGATTTTTGCCTCAGAGAAACCGATAGTGACTGTCCGCGGCAATCATGAGGTAAGACGCGAGTGGGCACGACATTATTTCGATTATTTTGATATGGGTAATGACAATAAAGGCTATTTTTCTTTCCGTTGGGGGCCTGTATTCTTCATTGCTCTGGATTCGGGCGAAGATGCCGAAGACTCTGATCCTGATAACTTGTTTGCTTTCGATAGTTACAGGGAACAACAGGCAGCCTGGCTTCGTGGAGTGTTAGAATCGGATGAACGGAAAAGTGCTGCATATACGGTGGTGTTTATGCATATTCCTACATGGACTAATACTGCAAAAGAACGTCATGGCATGACGCATAGCCGCGCTATGTTTGAACCTTTGTTTCATGAGTATGGAATAGACGTGTTGATATCAGGTCATACTCATAAACCGGGTATCTATCCTGCAGACTCATCTCACAAGTATCCAATAGTTATTGGTGGCGGTTACGACACTTCTTCCGGCTCGCAATATCACCCTACAATGATAACTATTGATGCAAATCCGTATTCTATGGAGATAAAGATATACAACTATTCCGGCAACAAAATCGCGTCTCTTGTCATTGATAACGAAACCAATCTGCCCCCTCTTTCCGGCGACTTGGTTTTGCTCAGACTTGGTGACGGAACCTCAGCCTTGAATTCTTCAGCTGCTTTTCCTCTATTTATTGACCAATACAGACTCGAAGATCGTAAAGCTGTATGTGTGAATAGTATGCCGTTGCCCATAGAAAACGAAGGCGGTCAGCATAGATGTCTCGGCGTGGGTTCTTCTATGACTGCAGGCTATCTGACTCTGTCGCAAGATGGACGCTACCTGACAACAACCGGATATGATATAGCACAAACAGAGAAGCCGGTGAGTAAAACAGCACAAGAGGCCAACAGAGTAGTTGCAATGATTGACGCTGATTGGAATATAGATACATCTACTGCCCTTGCAGAGATCTTCAGTCAGTCCGAGATTCGTTCCGCTGTTGCTATTGACGGAGAAACTCTGTATGTCTCAGGCAGTGGAGGAAAAGATGCCAATGGGGGTGTGTGGCAACTAAAGCGGGGAGGAATCAGCGCCAGTCTTGTTTCTTCCTCACGGCAGGACACACGCAATGTGCGTCTATATGACGGACAGATATATACGTCAACGTCTTCTGAGTTGCTCTCGCCGGATTTTGAACCATTCTTGTCGGTAGATGGTTCTGACGCTTCGGATTTCTGTATGGTGAATACAGGAGAAACAGAGAAGGTCTTGTATTGGATTACGGCTGCAAATCAGATAACAAAATATTCTCTTGTCGGCAAAGACTGGGTGAGAAACGGTGTGTATGAAAATATCGTCCGCCCACATGCTCTTGAGGCACGGATGGCAGACGATTGTATTCAATTGTTTGTAGTGAGTAGTGCAAATATATCTTCAGGTGCCAGCAAGTTGCTCCTTGTTGAGGATGTGGGAGGATATAACAGGCCTATAAGCGGACCGCTTACCGAATTGGTTGATGCAACTTCAAGCAAGACATCATTGAGAGGTGTGGCATTCACCGCGCGGCATGCAACCGGTATCGAAAATAGTATAGTTTCTTCCAATAGCAATGTGGAAAAGATACTGAGAAACGGGCATGTGCTCATACGCCATGACGATAAGGTTTATACAATTCTCGGACAAAAAATAAAATGAACAATAATATGAAAAAACAAATTGTTATATTACTATTCTTGTTGATTAATAGTTGCATTATCAATGCGGCAGTACAATTCGCAACGCAGCCTTATTTGCAGAATCTGACACCTACTTCTGTCACTGTCATGTGGGTTACATCCGGTTCGGAGAAACTTACCGGCTGGGTGGAGTATGGCACTGACTCATGTTCGATGAAAGCTTACGAATATGACCACGGTTTGAAGCAGGCTTTCAGAAAAATCTATAGGGTCAAGCTCGATGGTCTCCGTCCCGGAACGCGTTATCAATACAGAGCCGTGATACGTGAGATAACCGGCTTCGTGGGTAATACCTCACTTACATGGGGTGATACTTCTCAAACGGATGTTTATTACTTTACTACCCCTGAAGAAACTGCTGCTCATACTCAATGTGTCATCTTCAACGACGTACACTCCAACGAGCAGTATGTGGATTCACTTATGACACTGCATGGACTGAGTTTCAACGATATGGATTTTGTGTTCTTTAACGGCGATATGCTCAATGCCATTCCTTCTGAGAATGAGATTCTGCAACATTTTCTCGCTCCATATAGCTCTTTGTTCGCCTCGCAGATTCCTTTCTATTCTGTTCGTGGCAATCATGAGTATAGAAACAAATACGCACGTCATTGGTTTGACTATGTTCAGACGGGAGACGACAACCGAGGCTACTATTCTTTCTCTAAAGGGAATGTTTTCTTTATTGTACTTGATACCGGCGAGGACAAAGAGGATTCTCATTCTGAATATAATGGTTTGCTTGATACGGAGGCATATCGTGCTTCTCAAGTTTCGTGGTTGGAAGAACAATTGACGAGTGATGCCGGCAAGCAGGCAGCTTTCACTATTGTGTTCATGCATATTCCATTCTATTCTAACACATCAATAGAACGCTATGCTGTTGGCGACACGAGACGTCTGTTCCTACCACTTATGAATAAGTATGGAGTGGATGTGGTAATATCCGGACATACGCACAAGGCGGGTATCATCAATGCCGATGATACACATTCTTTCCCTATCGTCATTGGCGGCGGTAAAGATATTAATGAAGAAAAGAAGCCATATTGTCCGACAGTAATAACGCTTAAAACCACAGCAGACAGCTTGTTTGTGAATATACTTGACTGGTACTCAGAGAATCGGGGTAGCCTCAATATATCGAAGTAATAATTAACATAAATATTAACCATAAAATAATTTAGCATTATGAAACAGATTTATTCTTTCGTCGCAGCAGTGCTTTTCTCTGGAGCAGTCTGCGCAGAAACAGAAGTAAAGGTTGCCGACTGGAACTTTATTGGTGACTCTACGGCAACAAGTGATGAACATGCCATGGCACATAAATTTGCCAACGGCGACACTCTGACAATAGATGGTATCAGTACTTTCTATCTCAAAGGTGAAAAAACTTATGATGTCACAGACGATGTAAACGCAGGATACGGGGCTTATTGGCACAACAGCAGTTCAAGCAAAGGCGACAATATGATTGCCCTTACAGTGCCCGGCAACTCTCAAGTAGAAGTAGTGCTCAACCTGCGTCCCGGAAGCAAAACAGCCGTAGATGATTTCTATGCATTCGTTCGTGACGCCTCAGCCGATATCTCTGCTGAAGTTTTCTACTCACAAGTAGATAAGGCAGATGCCACCTCACAATGGACACTGAATGAATGGACAGAGAAAACAATGACTCTCAATCTTGATCTTACTCAGAAAGAAACTGAGCAGACTATCTATATACTCTTCATAAGTAGCGAAAGTAGCAAAGGAGTCCGTCATCGCGGAACGAAGTGCACCGTAACTACAACAAAGCAGGAAACCCCATCCTCATTGGAAGAACCGGTTAAATATAATCGTGAAGCTCCTGCCTACAATTTGCTCGGGCAGAAGGTGAATCCTGATTATAAAGGAATCGTTGTTCAAAACGGAAAGAAATATGTGTTGAGATAACACTGTAGGGTATATTCCTTGGTTTAAAGAGATTGTGTTGAAATTTGTGTTTGTCCACAACAAAGAAGAGAAGACGCTATGCCGCCTTCTCTTCTTTCTGACTCTCACCGAACCAGCTTTCAATCACAAGTGCGATGGCTCCGTCTCCTGTCACGTTGCATGCGGGTCCATAACCATCGAAAGCAAGATAGAGAGTCATGACAAGTGCTGTTTCAGCAGCTCCGAATCCAAGTATCGATTCCATAAGTCCCATACTGGCCATCAGCACACCTCCCATTACTCCCGGGGCTGCTACGGCGGCTATACCTTGCATCATGACGAAACCCGCAAAAGTAGCGAAGTCAACGGGCATGCCCGATATGTACATCACTGCCAATGCCGATACTGCCAATTTTATTGTGGAACCGCACATGTGAACCGTAGAACAAAGTGGTATGACAAATCCTGCAATCCTCTCACTGATATTGTTGCTAAGACAACACCTGTGAGTGACCGGTATGGTCGCACTGCTTGAGCATATGGAAAAAGCTGTCAGATAAGCAGGAAGCATGTTGTACAGACATTTCAACGGATTCTTTTTCGCTACTGCACCTGCAAGGCAATATTGCACCACCAAATAAATTATTGACAACACCACGCCGGTCAGTATTATCTTTACGCCTGCGCCCATGAGTGACTTTATTTGACCGTTTGAAGCCATCTCCGCTATCATGGTGAATATATATATTGGTAAAACCGGAATAATCGCCTTCTCAATAGTTAGTTTGACAATCTCGCCAAAATCGACTATACATTTTCTGAGTGTTTCCGTGTTGGTAAAGATCAGACAGATACCCGTCATGAACGATAGCACAAGCGCTGTCATCACATCGCAGAGAGGAGGTATCTTTAACTCGAAAAAAGGTTTGACAGCTTCTTCTCCCGTAGCTATCTGAAGCTCTCCGGTACTTAGATAGTGAGGAAAGAGCAGAGTACTGCTCCCGTAAGCAAAGAACCCGGCAATAATAGTGGAGATATAGGCAACACTCACTACCGTTAACAGCATCTTACCTGCATTCTTGCCTATTGAAGCCAACGCGGGAGTAACCATTCCTATAACCAGCAATGGTACAATGAACTTCAGAAATTGTGAAAACAGGACGTTGAAAGTTTTCAGTATGCGGATGCAACCATGTGGAAGAATCAAACCCAGTCCAATACCCAGTCCCATTCCGATAAGGACTTTAACAAAGAGAGGAATCTTTTTGCCTTTTAGCATCTTCATGTCTGTATTTATTATTAATTGGTTGTTTCGGCTTTATGTCTTACAAAGTTACTATTTATTACTCTATTGCAGAAATTAATTCTTCTTGTTTTATGCATACTCTGCATTTTTGAACTAAATGCAGCAACTTCTTTATAGATATATCAACAATTTATCGGGTCATAAACAGAGATTTTTTGTACTAACACTTGCGCAATACAAAAACTTGGTGTATCTTTGCAGCGTGAAATATAAAACAAGAATGAAAAGAATGAATAGTCGGATGGCTTATATCTGTTGTTGTACCGGTCAAAGATGATTGGTAGATGCAGTGTATGGTCATGAGACTGACATAATTTCCGCAGAAAACAAGTCTGCCAATCAGTATGTTGATTGGCAGACTTTGTTTTACAGGAAGACAATGCATGTCGTGAAAAGCATACTGAGGCAGGAAAATATTAACTTTCAAAAATATACATTATGGTTTACAACAATCTTTTCGAGCTTATCGGTGGCACTCCGATGCTCAGAGTAAACGGCCTTGAAGGCCAAGTGGCAGAGATAATTCTCAAGTTGGAATACTTCAACCCGGGCGGAAGCGTCAAGGACCGTATAGCGCTGAGTATGATTCAGGATGCCGAAGAGAAAGGTATTCTTCAGACAGGCGCTACTATCATAGAGCCTACCTCGGGCAATACGGGTGTGGGACTGGCATGGGTAGGTGCGGCAAAAGGCTACAAGGTGGTGCTTACCATGCCAGACACTATGTCAATAGAGCGCAGAAACCTCTTGAAAGCACTGGGCGCAAAATTGGAGCTGACCCCTGGTGCAGAGGGAATGAAAGGTGCGATACGTCGTGCAGAAGAATTGCACGACACGAACCCCGGATCAGTCATACTGGGTCAGTTTGTGAACCCTGCCAACCCCCTTGTGCATGAGCGCACCACAGGCGAGGAGATATGGCGCGACACGGAAGGCAAGGTGGATATCTTCGTTGCAGGAGTAGGCACGGGTGGCACTGTCTCAGGCACAGGCAAGACGCTCAAACGGCATAACTCCGCTGTGCAAGTAGTGGCGGTAGAACCCAAGACATCGGCAGTGCTCTCCACAGGTGTGGCAGGCAAACACAAAATTCAGGGTATAGGGGCAGGCTTCGTGCCGAAAACGTATAACCCGGAGGTGGTCGATACGGTGATGACAGTGTCAGACGAAGATGCAGTGCTGGCTTCGCGTCTGCTATCGAAAGAGAAAGGTCTGCTTGTGGGAATAAGCAGTGGTGCTGCTTTCTCGGCTGCCCTTGATCTTGCACGCAAGGAGGAGAACCGAGGCAAGACCATCGTTGCCCTGCTGCCTGATACCGGAGAGCGCTACCTGAGTACCATACTCTACGACTTCGAGAACTTCCCTGCCGTAAAATAAAGGGAGTTTCCGTTTCATTATTTCAGCTTCTATGTAGAGACGGGTTTTAGACTCGTCTCTGCTTTTTCTGTAAACTTCTAAGTATCGTAAACTTTAATTTGCATATTACAGAAATTTGCAGTACCTTTGCAGACGTGAAAATTCGGGTTTAAAGACGGTAAAAAAGTTCAAGTTAGTCTCAACCACTCTAAACAACCCTAAACGACACTAAACAATACTAAACAATATAATAAAACCGTATCATTATGTTTATTGAAAACGTACATGCACGCGAAATTCTTGACTCGCGTGGAAATCCTACCGTAGAGGTGGAAGTAACTCTTGAGTGTGGTGTAATGGGTCGCGCAAGCGTTCCATCAGGTGCTTCGACAGGTGAGAACGAGGCTCTCGAGCTTCGTGACGGCGACAAGGGCCGCTATCTGGGCAAAGGCGTTCAGAAGGCTGTTGACAATGTGAACAACATCATCGCTCCCGAACTTATAGGTATTAGCGTTCTCGAGCAGCGCGCTATCGACATGAAGATGCTTGAACTTGACGGCACTCCTACCAAGTCACGTCTCGGTGCCAACGCTATTCTCGGCGTCAGCCTCGCATGCGCTCATGCAGCTGCCGAATACCTCGAGATTCCTCTCTACCGCTACATCGGCGGCAGCAACGGACACGTACTGCCCGTGCCTATGATGAACATCATCAACGGCGGTGCTCACTCCGATGCTCCTATCGCTTTCCAGGAGTTCATGATCCGTCCCGTAGGTGCTCCCACCGAGAAAGAGGCTATCCGCATGGGTGCCGAAGTGTTCCACGCTCTTGCCAAACTGCTCAAGAAACGCGGACTCAGCACTGCTGTGGGTGACGAAGGTGGTTTTGCTCCCGCACTCAACGGCATCGAAGACGCTCTCGACTCTATCATCCAGGCTATCAAAGATGCAGGCTACGAGCCCGGCAAAGACGTCAAAATCGCTATGGACTGCGCCGCTTCCGAGTTTGCTACCTGCGAGAACGGCGAGTGGTACTACGACTACCGCCAGCTCAAGGACGGCAAGAAGAAAGATCCTAACGGCAAGAAACTCACTGCCGCTCAGCAGATCGACTATCTGGAAGAACTCATCACCAAATATCCTATTGACTCTATCGAAGACGGTCTTGACGAGAACGACTGGGACAACTGGGTACTGCTCACCAAGCGTATCGGCGACCGCTGCCAACTCGTAGGCGACGACCTCTTTGTTACCAACGTACGCTTCCTCGAGAAGGGTATAAAGATGGGCGCTGCCAACTCTATCCTTATCAAGGTTAACCAGATCGGTTCGCTCACCGAGACCCTCGACGCTATTGAGATGGCTCACCGTCACGGCTATACCACCGTCACCTCTCACCGCTCAGGCGAGACCGAGGACACCACTATCGCCGACATCGCTGTGGCTACCAACTCGGGTCAGATAAAGACCGGCTCGCTCTCTCGCACCGACCGTATGGCCAAGTACAACCAGCTCATCCGCATCGAGGAGCAACTGGGTGCACAGGCACAATACGGCTACAAGAAGCTGAAATAATCATACTTCGATAAGCAGGACCCCCTCCCCCAAATGAGGGGAGGGGATTTTTGTTTCCGTCACTTTCATAAACAATTTATCATGAGAAAGTTATTTTTCATATTGATAGTTGCTTTCAATATTTCTTGCTCCGTAGTTACGACAAATGTTGAACAAAACGTTTCTTTCCGGCTTGATTCTATAAACGTGGATTCTCTTGTTGCCGGCGAGAATGATTCAGTTATTTATATTTGTAACGGAATTAACAATCCGGTATATGAATTGGAGTGGGTGAAGAATAAAATAAAAGAACTTAATGACAATAAAAAGGATTTCAGTTTTTGCGTAACACACGTAATTGTTTCTGCTCCTTTTATGTTGGATGGTGGCTCTTATGAAACTACAGATAAGGAGTTTATAGCGTATGAGTTTATAGTGGCGGAAAGTAATCCCGATGCAAGAGATTCTGAAATGGCGTTCTTATATGATTGTGATGGAAACTTAGTTGCCTCGTATAGTTTTGCATGGTCAGTATATAAAGTAATAAACAGAAAAATATTATATAATAGTAACCAATAAATAAAGTCAATCATGAAAAAGTATGTTTGCACTGTATGCGGCTACGTGTACGACCCTGAAGTTGGAGACCCCGACAGCGGCATAGCTCCCGGAACAACTTTCGAAGACATACCTGCCGACTGGGTTTGCCCACTCTGCGGAGTAGGTAAGGACGATTTCCAACCCGAAGACGAATAATTATAGAGAAAGGACAAAAGTCAGAACAGGAAAGATAAAGACAGATTCGACTTTTGACTTTCTATAATAATACTGAATATATGAAGACAGATATCATTTATATCGGTCAAAACGATTATGACCTTCCCCTGTTTGAAAGCCAGTATCCCGTGCCTTGCGGTATGGCTTACAACTCCTATCTGATATCGGATGAGAAAATCGCAGTGATGGACACTGTCGATCAGCGCAAAGGCGAGGAGTGGAAAGCGGCTCTCGAAGGCGCCCTCGACGGCAGGCAGCCCGACTATCTTGTCGTGCAGCACATGGAGCCCGATCACTCGGCACTCATCGCTTGGGCAGTAGAACAATATCCTAATCTTACTGTTGTAGCATCACAGAAGGCTATTCAGATGATGCCTCAGTTCTTCGAAGGAATCAGTCTTGAAGGGCGCACTCTTGCAGTGAAAGAGGGCGACACCCTCCCGCTCGGCACTGCCACACTGCGCTTCCTGATGGCTCCTATGGTGCACTGGCCAGAAGTGATGGTGACCTACGAAGAGACCACCAAGACGCTCTTCTCTGCCGATGCTTTCGGCAGTTTTGGCACGCTTGACCAGCAGGAAGACGACTGGGCATGCGAGGCAAGGCGCTACTACTTCAATATCTGTGGTAAGTACGGCACACCTGTGCAAACCCTTCTCAAGAAGGCTTCTCAGATAGATATTCAGACTATCTGTCCGCTCCACGGACCTGTGCTTGAGGGTGAGGCTCTGACCAATGCACTGCGCCTCTATGATATATGGAGCCGTTACGAGGCAGAGAAGCAAGGCGTGTTTGTAGGCTATGCCAGTATCCACGGCGGCACTGCCAAAGTAGCGGAGTGTGTGGCTGAGATGCTCCGCAAACGCGGTGTGAAAGTGTGCCTCATGGACCTCACCAAAGAAGAGGTGTCGTTTGCCGTGGAGGACGCTTTTGCCTACGGTAAGGCAGTCTTCGCCGCTTCCAGCTACGATGCAGGTCTCTTCCCGCCTATGTATAATCTACTCCACCACCTGCAGGCTAAGGCTTGGCAGAAGAAGCGTGTGGCACTCATTGAGAATGGTTCGTGGGCGCCCTCGGCAGGCAAGGTGATGCGTGAGATGCTGGACACTATGAAAGATGTGGAGGTGGTAGAACCTATGGTTACCATCCGCAGCCGCATGCACCAAACCGACATCCCGCAACTGGAAGCCTTAGTGGATGCGTTACTTGAATATTGAGTAAGTTGCTAATTATATTGAGTGTTTTGGCATACGAGTATGCCTATTTCTTCTGAGTGCGATGGTGCGATGCAGAGTAGGTGGGATAGGTTGCTCGTTGCATCACCTGTGTCATGCAATGGGCAGCGCCATAACCATCTATCAAACTCTCTAACGGCACCCATTCTACCTTCACTCCGGCTTCACGGAAACTCTGTTGCAGCGTCTCGCTCTGACCGCCCACCGCCATGATATGTCGCGGCGATATGGTCAGGAAATTATTGGCATAATGCATCTCGTCTTCGTGGTCTATTGGTATAATCTGCATGCCCCGTTCGCAAAGGAAAGCCACAAACGGCGTATCTTCTTTTATCAGGCGGTATTCCTTCTCTCCTTTGGCGCGGGCGTAGATGTCGCATGTGACGTACTTCGGCTCGCCGGGCTGCGCCTCCAGTCGGCTGCGCACCATGGTACACAAGTCACGGTCGATGATATTGAAATAAGTATCAAGGTGCATCTGCATCTGCCAGAACTTATGGTCGCGCACCACGACCACTGTGTCATGTCCGAATGCATCTGCTTCCATCACCTGGCGGATACCCTCTTGGTTCGTACGCATGCCGCAACCAATTAGCGAAATCGTGCCCGCAGGGAAGTAATCACCACCTTCCAACCGCCCGTCCCCTTCGATACGCAATATCGGATGCAACCCCAAATGATGATAGCAAACCTCAATAATATCTGTTTCGGGTGCACGCTGCGAGGAGTTCATCTTACAAATCACTTGTCCGCGCGGTGTGGTGATACTCTGGTCACGCGTGAAATAGAGGTTCATCAGCGGGTTCTGGATATACTGCGCCTCATAGCCGGTGTTATTGTCCGTACGGCTCAGTTTGACCGTCGGTTGCAATAAGATACAGCGTATCAGATCGCCCCTGCTCATCCCGGCAATCGTCTGCCGGCGGTATAATTCGGAAGCCTTGGCGTCCTCATCGGAAATGGCGGATATCTCGTATTGTAATACCTTGGCAGCCAGTGCCTGCAACGTATCTATCCCTGTCTCATTCAGGATGTCCTCTACGGTGTATACGCGGATACCGTTCTTCTCCAACAGACGGATATACTCGCGGTGCTCCGCGGCGGCTTGTTCTACATCGAAATAGTGCTCAAACAGCCCTGCCGAAGGGTGAATCACACCATTAAACAGTTCTGCCCCCGGCGTGTGCATCAGTATCTCGCCTGCATTGCCCCACTCCGCTTGCGGATAGCCCATCTCGCCTTTCGGCATCGGCTTGCAGAACACCAGACACACAGCGCATAACGTTGTCCACGTTGCGTATAATAAAAGATGTTTTTTAAGAAACAGCATAACTACAACTCTAAAATTGCCTGCAAAGGTACAACTTTTTTTTTTGAAATATGCAAGAGGGAGGGGTATTTTTCCATGAACAAAGAAAAGAGCGGCGTTTGGCAAACGCCTGAAACGACCAAGAATATAACTCTGTCGCAGAATTCCCGAGCACAGGACACCGCAGACACATGTCGGCACAGGCTTTGTGGGAGTTTGGACCCAGCGGAATACCGCCGAGAGCAGAACCGAGAGAGAGTGGGTTATCGGGGATTGGGTTAGCGAGAGGGCGAAATTTACAATGATAAACATTATTTCGTTGAACGCATTAACGCAAATGCCTCTTTATACCCTAAGAACATGTACTTTAGCGATTTATAGTACTTTGGATGGCAATTAATAAGTATTGTCCATGTGGTCCAATTGATAAATGAATATCCCCCCCAGAACAGGGCTCTTAATTTATTGAACCATGAAGTTTGATACAAATATATAAAACGATACCAATAGACAGTACGATTTCGCGCAATAGAGAAATATCTGAGAGACTTATCTTCTAATTTGCTTCGCGTTCTATGCCCGGCCCCTGCATCCAAATGTTTATATCTTGTACGTAGTGCGTAAGCCATACGAAGACCTAATTTATTTAACTTGCTGAAAAATACTGGTTCGTCATAACCGGAATAGGATGTGTATGAGCCTTCTTCTAACCAAGTTTCTTCTTCATAATGCGCAGCCTTTGCCCATTTTGTCTCAATGAAAAAACATTGAAAACAAGCAGTAGTACATAGATAGCAGGTATCTAAATTATTACTATTGATATACACTTTGTGTCCGGCAGCCAATGTCAGTACATCCAAGTATTTCGACTTTCTACGGCTTGTAAATATTTGTCCGGTAAAACCACTGCGAAGACGAGTTTTTAATGGATACTTTAAGTCTATTGTATCTGCATCTTTGTTGTTATTAACACCTTCCATGGGCAAACAGCAATTAAGGTTATTGGCTATCATATACTGATACAGTTCCTCCACCATAGTTGCTCCAAATTCCACATCATCATCCACAACAAGGATGTAATCGGACTTTGCTGCCAAGATTCCTTCTGCACGTTGGGTAGTCATGCCTTTTTTGCAACGTACAATACGTTCATTACCATAAGAATAATCCAATTCATAGCCATCCGGGATAGCTACAATAATTTCTTCCGGTTGGATTGTCTGCTTTGCAATAGAATCCAATAAAGCTTTGTACTTGAGCCCTGTGTTTCCGAGGGTTCTGATGACAACAGAATACGATAGTTCTTTCATAGATTGATAGTTAATTGCGCATAACTATCAATCCGAATACATAAAAAGATGTGAACTTCTTATGTATCTACCAAGGCAGCGTCGGAAATGAAGCCTCTATATCCAATAAGAAAGTTC
>CAJOMJ010000014.1 GCA_905235505.1 Paludibacteraceae bacterium | reverse complement strand
AAGTTTACTATTGTTAAGATTATGCAATTTTATGCATAAAGTAAGAGATGGCTAACACTCGGCTTAGGGGTAGCATGACGACGGCTACCCGAAATGTGCGTTTTTTTAAGATTTCTGCATAATTATACAGGAATTATGCAGAAATTATGCATAAAGGGGCCATTGGAGTATTGTCAGACGGGTTAGACGAGGCGCACTTCAATGCAGGTGTTTTTAAGAAGACGGGTCAGACGATGCGCTTTTCTATGCCGGCGTTTTCAGGAAGACAGGTTAGACGAGGCGCACTTCTATGCCGGCGTTTTCAGGAATACAGGTTAGACGAGGCGCACTTCTATGCCGGCGTTTTTAAGAAGACGGGTCAGACGATGCGCACTTCTATGCCGGCGTTTTTAAGCCTGTTTTTCATGCCGGACGGCAGGCCATTGTCGGTGATGATACAGTCAATCTGCGAAAGTTCCGCGATGTGTACGTAGCTGCGTTTGTTGAACTTGGAAGAGTCGAAGACGGCAATGACTTTCCCCGCCTGCTGTATCATCTGCTGATTGAGCAGTGCTTCTTCGAGATTCGGTGTGGAGACGCCGCTATCAAGTGAGAAGGAGTCCACGCCGAGGAAAAGCTTGTAGTCGTTGAAGTTCTTGAGTACGGAGAGGGCAAGTGGTCCAACGGTAGAGTGGGAATTGATGCGGACATTGCCACCGAGCATGACGACATTGAAACGTTTGTACCGCATCAGTTCGGTGGCGATATTCATGGCATTGGTGATAATGTCAAGGTGCTGGAATCGGTCGAGATGACGCGCCACCTCCATGGTGGTGGTGCCGCTATCAAGCATGATGAAGTCGCCTTCGTTGATGAGTTTCGCCGCTTCTTCGCCGATACGCTCTTTCTCTTTGAAATAGAACATGCGTTTCTTGGATATTGCAGTATCTTCGTTGAGGTTCTCCACGGGTCGTCGTATGGCACCTCCACGCGTACGCACGAGCAGGTTGCGCGACTGCAGAATGGTAAGGTCTTTCCGGATAGTAACTTCCGAGATACCCAGTTCTCGACTCAGTTCCGTGACGAGAACCTCTTCTTTGCTCTCCAATTTACTAAGAATGAGAGCGCGGCGTTCTTTCGCAGATGACATGTTCTGCTTTGGCAATGTATCATTCATGGTCTTAACCCTTTAAGATGATTAACAAACTCCAAGACAGGTGCAAAGATAATACATATATGTCACATACGAAACAGTAACGTAATGAAAATATCATTTTCGAAAGGTTTCGAAATACGAATTAGCGCTACATTTGCCTGTAACTAACTATATGACAGGTATTTCACATATAGTTTCAAAACTATGTTTAAAAACATAAAAAATATATTTCGAAACAATATTCTATTTTTGTAATTTTGCACACCGTTAAATCCCCGTTATGTGCAGAACGGAGGTATAGGCGGGCAGAACAAAGCAGGATAATTATTATATAAGGAATATATTATGGAATCATTCACACACAAAGAGATTCACCAGCAGCCGGAAATGTGGCGTCGCGAGTACAAGGCATTGCTTGCGTCGAAGTCAGAGATAAGTGCATTCATGCACAAGTACCTCACTCCTGATACCGACATTGTGCTGACGGGCGCCGGCACATCGGCATTCATAGGTGATGCAATAGAACCCGTTATGCGTGGCATCTGGACCAATGTACGTGCCGTGCCTACGACAGACCTCATCACTCATGCCGAGTATCTACTCGACCCTGAGCGCCCGTTGCTTCTTATCAGTTTTGCGCGCTCGGGCAACAGTCCGGAGAGTGTAGGAGCGGTGAACATAGCCAACAAGTTGTGCAAGAACGTGGCACACATATATATTACATGCAACAAGAACGGTCATTTGGCAGCAGAGAGCGGCAAGGACAACATTCTTTTATTGCTTTTGCCCGAGGAGACCGATGACAAGAGTCTTGCCATGACCAGCAGTTTCTCCACCATGCTTCTCACCTGCCTGATGCTTGCACATATAGACACTCTTGAGGACGACGAGCAGCTGATAGAGAACACCGCCAAGAATGCGGAGGCAGTGATAGCGGACTACGAGAGCAGTCTGGAGGCTATTGCGGAGCGCAAGTTCGAGCGTGGAGTGTTCCTCGGCTCGGGCGCGCTGAAAGGTATAGCTGAAGAGTGCCACCTGAAGCTTCAGGAGCTCACCGACGGCGGAGTGGTCTGCAAGTTTGACAGTTTCCTCGGTTTCCGTCATGGTCCGAAAGCAGTGGTAAACGACAAGTCGATAGTAGTATATCTGATGACGGACGACGAGAAGGTGCAGCGTTACGAGCGCGACCTCGTGCGCCAGGTGAGCGGCAACAACCACCCTGTGGCACAACTGATAGTGATAGCCGGCGACGTGCCCCAACTCGGGGAAGTCAATGCCGACCTCACAGTGAAGATGCCTTACAACAAGCAGCAGACCGGTTCGTACGGCATAGTGCCTTACGTACTGGTAGGTCAACTGCTCGGCTTCTATGCATCACTGAGTCACGGGCTCAACCCTGACGCACCTTCGGTAAGCGGCAACATACACCGTGTAGTGGAGGGCGTCACCATCTATGAATAAGCGAATATAAGCAACTTAATAACACTAACACATTATACATTATTATATTATGGCAAAAACAGAAAACATTCTCCGCGTAATGGAGGAACTGAAACAAAAGACAGGTGTGCCACGCACATTGTTTGCAGCATGCCCGAACTCATTGTCAGTAATCAAGGCATCGTTCCGCGCAGCCAAGCGCAACAACTCGCCCATCTATTTTGCCACCACTCTCAACCAGGTTGACTGCGATGGCGGATATACCGGCATGACACAGGCGGAGTTCACCAAGATTCTTGCCCGCGAAGCAGCAGCAGTGCATTACACGGGTCCTTACGTAGTGGCAATCGACCACGGCGGACCATGGTTGAAAGACAAACAGTCGATTGAGCGTTGGGACACAGAACGCGCCATGCAGGGTGTAAAAGAGAGTTATGAGGCAGCCATACTTGCCGGCTACGACCTTATACATGTTGACCCGACAGTAGATATTTTCCTTCCGAAAGGGCAGATAATAGACATACATGTGGTTGTGAAACGCACTGTGGAACTGATTCTGCATGCAGAGAACTTCCGCAAATCGCACGGTCTGCCTCCCATCTCATACGAGGTAGGTACAGAAGAAGTGCACGGCGGCCTGGCAGACGAGAAGACATTCGACACTTTCCTCGAAGGACTCAAGGCAGGTTTGCACGAGGTAGGACTTGACGATATATGGCCGTGCTTCATAGTAGGCAAGGTGGGAACCGACCTGCACACCACTTTCTTCGATGCAGAAGTGGCACGCAAGCTGACAGCCAAGGTACGCCCTTACGGCAGTTATATCAAAGGTCACTACTCTGACGATGTGGACAACCCCGAAGATTATCCGAAGGCAGGCATGGGTGCCGCCAACGTAGGTCCGGAGTTCACCATGAACGAGTATGAGGCATTGGCAGAGTTGGAGGAAGAGGAGAAGAAACAATATGCAGAGGGCAAAGTGGCACAACTGAGTCACATGACCGATGTGCTGTGGCAATGCGTTTACGAGTCAGGGCGCTGGAAGAAATGGCTTCATGGCGACGAGGTGGGCAAAGACCTCAAAGAATGTACGCCGGAGCGCCAGTTATGGCTCGTGATGACAGGTTGCCGCTATATCTGGCAGAAACCTGAGGCATTGGTTGCCCGCCAAGTGCTCTACGACAACCTCAACCACCTCGGTATAAACGCAGAAGAGGTAGTGTTGATGCGCATTGAGCACAATATGGACAAGTATTACAACGCCTTCAATATTGTCAATCTGAACGACTATCTGAAAGAGATATAAAGAGAGTTGAGACGTGACGGTGTCGCGTCTATACGGAAGAAACAACCATATTAAGAGTAAACGATGAATAAAGGTATGAATATAATCCTTCTTTCACTTATCATGACATTGGTTATGTCAGTCAATGCCTGCCAGAGCCCTACTCCACCCGAGCAGACCGTTCCGCAGGAGCAGACTACGCCTGCCGACCTGAGTCCGCTCAAGTTGTCAGTACCTGTCACGGAAGACTGGGTATATTCGGGCAAGCCATCGTTTACCATACATGCCGAGAATCCTAATGCGGTGCCCGTTATGGCAGAGGCAAAGGTGAAGATTACCACTGACGCGAAAGTGGCTGTGGTTACCATTACCGACAGTGCAGAGATTGCGGCTAACGGCAAGAAAGACATAGTCATCACCACCACCGACCCGTTGGAACCCGGGATATACAGAGCTACCTGCAGCGTCAACGGCAAGGTGGCACGCAGCGCTTTCAATTTTGCTGTTGACCCTGACAAGATTGTATCCGCTCCAAACAAACAGGCTGACTATGATGAGTTCTGGCAGACAGCCAAGGACCAGCTTGCCGCCATTGACATGGGTGTCAACATGATAGAGTTGCCTGCCAAGAGTTCGGCTACGAGAAAGGTCTATATGGTTGAGTTGAACTCGGTGCCGGACGGTCTGACGGGCGAACCGGTTGTGATACGCGGATACTACTGTGAGCCGCAAGACGGGCAGAAGCACCCCGTGATTATGCACTTCTACGGCTACGACACGCAGCATACGAAGGCGAAAGTAAGTTGCCCGAGCGGGAGCAGTTCAAGTTATGCCGAGTTCTATCTGTCGCACCGCGGGCAGTATATCAACAACCGCCCGGAGTCATCCCGCGAGCCTGACGGATTAGGGGATTTGGACAACACCTACGATGACTGGTTCTCGTACCACTTCGGCGACAAAGACAGCTACTACTATCGCGGCGCATATATGGATTGTGTGCAGGCAGTGCGTTTCATGGCCACCCGCGAGACCAGCGACATGACCAAGTTGTTTGCCGAGGGGTCGAGTCAGGGAGGTGCCTTGACATACGCAGCAGCAGCATTGAGCGACTATCCTTTCAGTGCTATCGCTGCCAACGTGGCATTCCTCGGAGACTTCGACGAGGCCCAGAAGACAGGCGGTCTGGCAGTGGAACTCGCAAAGGATTGCAGGGGTTCGATGACCGACGAGGAGATGATTGTTTTCTTCTCGTATTTCGACACCAAGAACCTTGCCACACGCATCTCGTGCCCCGTGCTTGCCAGCAGCGGTTTGCAGGACAATGTATGCCCGCCGCGCACCAACATAGTGCCGTTCAACAACCTGCAGACACCTAAGGAGGACAAAGAGTATATCATCGCACCCGAGATGGGGCATGACTACCCTGCCGGCTGGAACGGTAAGATGATGAAACTATTCAAAGACAAAATGTAACAACCAATAATTACCATGAAACAATTTGATATCATAGCTTTAGGCGAACTGAACGTTGACCTTATACTGAATCAGATAGAAGGTTTTCCCGAAGTAGGCAAGGAGAAGTTTGCAGGTCAGATGACCCTCACTCTGGGCAGTTCAACCGCTATCTTCGCAGCCAATGCAGCCGCTCTCGGTTCAAGAGTGGCATTCTGCGGAATGATAGGCAACGACAGCTTCGGCGACCTTGTGGCTGACAGCCTGCAGAAGAAAGGTGTTGACACCCGCTATCTTATCCGTCAGGACAAATATGCCACAGGTGCCACTATCTGCATGAGTTACGACGAAGACCGTGCCAACCTTACTTATCAAGGTGCGATGGATTTCATGTCGCTTGATGACATCAACCCTGAGGTGTTCACTTCAACCAAACACATACATATATCTTCTATCTTCATGCAAAGCGGCATAAAGCGCGACCTGATGAAGATACTCGAGCTATGCAGGCAGAACGGTGTTACCACCTCGCTTGACACGCAGTGGGATCCGGTGGAGAAATGGGAATTGGATTACACTGAGGTGCTGCCGTTGCTTACAGTGTTTATGCCCAACGAGACCGAACTCATGTATCTCACTCACAGCGAGACACTGGAAGAGGCTATAGAGAAGATCCGCCCATACCTGAATGCGGCAGTCATCAAATGCGGCAGTCGCGGTTCATTACTGTTGCAGAAGGGGCAACCCGACCACATGCAGACAGCGTTGCTGAACAAGCAGGTGGTTGACTGCATAGGAGCAGGCGACTCGTTCAACTCGGGCTTCATCACCCGTCTGGCAGAAGGCGCTTCACTCGTCGAATGCCAGCAATACGGCAATATGACAGGAGCCGTGAATACCACCGCCGCCGGCGGCACTACCGCCTTCACCTCACGTGCAGACGTAGAGAGAATAGGCAGAGAACGCTTCGGGTGGAGATAAGAACAAAATCTGATACGACCTCTCATGGTAGAACAAATAAAACAAAGGCAACATACACATGAAAAAGATTATCCTTCTTGCAGCCGCAGTACTCACAATGACTGCATGCTGCACAAAAACCGGCAACCAGACTGACAACCCTGCAGACAAGGTTCTTCTTAAGGAATTCCGTCCGCAGAACGTTAACAACATTCCTGCAACAAAGGTAGAGCGTGCCAAGTATCCCGTTATAGACATGCACTCGCACGACTATGCCGAGAACGACGGGCAGATACAGGACTGGATAAAAGTGATGGATGCAGTAGGTGTGCAACATACAGCCGTCATGCATTGCGCTTGGATAGGACGCCCCTTTGAAGAAGTGGCACAAGCATACGCACCGTACAAAGAGCGGTTCAGACTATGGTGCTGTTTTGATTACACAGATATCGACACTCCCGAGGGTCTTGAGAAATCTCTCAAGACTCTGGAGCGGTATCACGAACTTGGAGCCGTAGGTATAGGCGAACTTGGCGACAAAGGCTTCGGTGACCTCTACGCACGCCCTGTAGAGGGTATGGGCATTCACATAGATGACCCCCGCATAAAGCCGCTTCTGGAGAAATGTGCAGAACTGAAGATGCCCGTCTCTATCCACATCGGCGAACCTATCTGGATGTATCTGCCTATGGACGAGACCAACGACGGTCTGCCCAACGGTGCGGTATGGCATGTAGATACCACCGATGTCAACTGCCTCGGCTACTACGGACTTGTGAACACCTTTGAGAACGCAGTGCGCGAGAACCCCGCCACAATCTTCATCGCATGCCACTATCTCAACATGAACCACGATTACGTGCAACTCGGCGAGATGCTTGACAAATACCCCAACATGTATGTTGACATAGCTGCCCGCGTGGCAGAAGCTGCACAGACTCCGCGCGCTACACGCGAGTTCATTCTCAAATACCAAGACCGCATACTCTTCGGCACCGACAACGGCATGTCTGCCGATATGTACCACAACATCTTCCGTGTACTCGAGACCAACGACGAGCATTTCTACGTACCTGACTACAACTACCATTGGTATCTCTCAGGCTTCAACCTGCCTGACGAGGTGCTGCAAAAGATATACTACAAGAATGCAGAGCGCATCTTGAATGAGTATAAGTAGTTGAGAGATTAGAGTTAGTAATTATGAAGATACAGAAATTTATATTATTCGCAGTGACGGGGTTGCTCATCGGTTGTCAGAGCAAACCTGCTACCGACAGTCTCATCTGTGATGAGGTTGAGATTACGAAGTTCCCCTACGGTGAAAAAGGCTTCTACGTAGAGAAACTGCAGACCGTGACTCCTGTTGAGGGATTCCCCGGGCTTGAAGTGATAGAGACATCCTATGTCAACCATGGAAAGCCGCTCACCGTCCGCGCCTACGAGATGTGCCGCACAGAGATTGAAGCGGAAGACACTGTTCTGTGGTCGCTGCAACCGTCATCTTCCTCGGCACGCCTTGACTGGGTACTGCCTGTAACCGAAGGCTTCTCCAAACAGAACTATCTCGGCATGAACAACTGCGACTACGGAGGAGGCATCCCCGTTCTTGACATCTGGCAGAGAGACGGAGGTTACGCCATAGGACTATTCGAGCCCGTACTCCGCATGATCAGTATGCCGGTTGAGTGGAAACGCTATGGCAAGAAAGTCAGCATGGCTCTGCGCTATGATTTCCCCGAACCTGTAGAGTTCTGCAAAGATGACACGATAACCTGCTTCAAGGCTTTCCGCCTCACTCATACGGGGGACTACTTCAACGCTCTTCGCACGTTCTCCGACTATATGCAGCAGAACGAGGGCATACAGATGCAGCCCTCCGAACCCGGTGCTTTCGAGCCGGTGTGGTGTGCATGGGGCTATGAGAGACTATTCACCATTGACGAAGTAATAGGTACACTTGACAAGGTGGCAGAACTGGGGTTCAAGTGGGTGGATGTGGACGATGGTTATCAGATAGCCGAAGGCGACTGGCAGACCAACAGCCGTTTCCCGGGAGGAGACAAGGACATGCGCCGTATGACCGATGAGATACATAAGAGAGGCATGAAAGCCAAACTATGGTGGGCACCACTGGCAGCCGACCCCGGGACAAAAGTACTAAAAGAACACCCCGACATGATGCTTCTTACGGAGGAATGGGCTCCTGAGTTCATCACTTGGTGGAACAGTTGGTATCTGTCGCCTGTCAATCCTGTAACAGACGCTTATACCCGCGACCTGCTCAAGATGTTTCTCCACACATGGAACTTCGACGGACTCAAGATTGACGGGCAACACTTGAACTGCTGTCTGCCTGACTACAACGATGCCTCCCAACTTGAATACCCGCAGCAGGCACCCGAACAGATGCCTTCATATTTCGGCAAGGTACTTACCGAGGCACGCCGCTACAAACCCGATGCTGTAGTACAGGTCTGCCCCTGCGGTTGTGCAGTCAACTACTTTATCATCCCCAACATCAACCAGGCTGTAGCCTCCGACCCCACTTCTTCAAAGCAGGTGCGCATGAAACGCAAAGCGTATGCAGCCATGGCTCCCGGCCTTGCCTACTATGGCGACCATGTGGAACTGACAGACGGCGGAGACGACTTTGCCTCGCAGATTGGTACAGGCTCGGTTATCGGCACCAAGTTCACTTACCCCAAGGATAATCCGTACGTAACTGACGGTCCTTTCCTCCTTACGCCGGAGAGAGAGCAACTCATAGGCAAATGGGTGAAGATATACAAAGAGAACAATCTCGCAAGGGGCGAGTATCTGAATCTTTACACATGGGGATTCGATGTACCTGAAGCACACGTCATCCGCCAGAACAATGCGATGTACTACGCTTTCTATGCAGACGAATACAAAGGACAGATAGAACTCCGCGGACTTGAGAAAGGCAAACAATATGTTGCCACCGAATATACCGCTGACACACCTGTGCAGTACGACATTGACGGAAGCAATCCGCTGATAGAGGCGGATTTCGTCCGCAACCTACTTCTGAAAGTAGAAGAAAAGCAATAAAACAAACATAATAATAACATTAATTTAATTATCATGAAACGTTTGCAAGCAATTTGTCTGGGTCTTTTGATTGCAGTAGCAGCCATGGCTGACATCAACGTCAAAGGAACAGTAATCGGAGCAGAGGACGGTGAGCCTATGCCCGGAGTCAGTATTCTTGTGAAAGGAACCAGCACCGGTACTATCTCCGGCATTGACGGAGATTTCACTCTCACAGTTCCTAACAATGCAGTGCTTCAGTTCTCGTTTATGGGCTTCAAGACGGTAGAACAAGCCGCTTCGTCCAACATGAGAATCGTTATGGAAACCGAAGCCATAGAGATGCAGGAAGTTGTATCTCTGGGTTACTCGGCAGTAAAGAAGGCGGAACTTAGTTCGGCTGTAGTAACGGTATCGGCAGAGGCTCTTACCGACGTAACCACCAGCGATATCGGCAATATGCTGCAAGGCAAGGTGGCAGGTGTACAAGTAAGCAACTCCACCGGTCAACCTGGTGCAGCAGCAGAAATCCGTATCCGTGGTACAGGGTCCATCACCGCTGCCAGTGACCCTGTATATGTAGTTGACGGTGTAATGGGCGGATCGTTCAATCCTAATGATGTGGAGTCTATTTCCGTACTGAAAGATGCCGGTGCGACAGGTATCTATGGTGCAGCAGCTGCCGGCGGTGTAATTGTTGTTACTACCAAACAAGGCAACAAAGACCAGAAGCCGCGTATCAATGTGCGTGCCACGGTTGGTGGTACCCAGCCTTTGTTCGGCAACTTCAAGATGATGCGTTCCGAAGAACTGTACGACTATCACAAGTCCATGTATCCTTCCTCCATCTTCAAGTCTTTACGTCCTATTACCCTGCTTGACCAGGATTACAACTGGCAGAACTATTTCTTCAAAAACGGAATGACGCAAGACTACTACATCTCTGTAGCAGGCGGAACAAAGAAACTCGGTTATTATGCTTCGTTTGACTACTACAAGCAAGACGGTACATTCATCAACACCGGTTATGAGAAGTTCTCAGGGCGTGTAAACTTAAATGCAGAAATAGCCAAATGGCTTGATATGAAAATCAGTGCATATTTCGACAAGTCGAATACCCAAAGTGAGGCATCATGGATAATGATGAACGATGCCTACACCAAAATGCCTTGGGATAATCCATACGATGAGGACGGGAATCTGGTATATATATCATCTTCCAAACGTCCTGACGGAACCGACTGGTATTCACAAGACAAGTGGAATGCTCTTCACAACACCCAGTATGACTACGCAAAAGGCGGTGGGTTGTCAATGGGTACCGACCTACAACTCAACTTCCATATTACCGATTGGCTGACCCTGCAATCTTCCAACCGTTTCTCCCACGGCAACTCAAAATGGATAAGCTATGTTGACCCGCGCAGTTATTCGTCAAGCTACAGCAACGGCTATCTGTCCAATGACGTGGAGATATCCAATTCTTTCGGAACGACCAACATACTGAAAGCAGCCTATCAATGGGGCGATCATTCTGTCAATGGCATGGTTGGATTTGAATACGGCTTGTGGAAGAGCGAATATACAAGTGTTGCAGGTACAGGAATGCCTAATGGAGTTGATGCACTCAACGCTACTGTTCCTCAGGAACTCGGCGGTTACGAGATTCCGGGAGCAAGTTGGGCAGCATTCATTCAGGCGGGCTACGACTATTCCAAGCGTTACTTCATAAATGCTACATTCCGTGCAGAGGCAAGTTCTATATTCGCCCCGGGCAAACGTGTAGGCTATTTCCCGTCAGTAGCAGCAAGCTGGCTTATTTCTAACGAGGAGTTTATGAAAGACCAGGATGTCGTAAGTTTCCTCAAACTGCGTGCATCATACGGTGTAACAGGTAACAACAACATACCGGCATACAAGTATCTTGCCACTTATGCATTAAGCACATCATATCAGAATGTAACAGCAGCTATACCGAGCCGTCTCAGTAATCCGTTGCTGCATTGGGAGACTGCCAACATGGCGGCAATCGGTATAGACCTCGCATTCATCAACCGCGTAGATATGTCTATTGATCTGTACAACACCGACAACACCGGACTTCTTCTTAATGTGCCTGTCGCTCCGTCAACAGGTTTCTTCGAGGTCACCAAGAATGCGGGTACAGTACGCAATCAAGGTATCGAATACCGGATTGATGCCCAAGCTATCAAGACCAAGAACTGGCGTTGGGATATCGGATTCAATATCGGATTCAACCGCAACCGTGTAACATATACTCCTGACCATATCCCCTTCCTGCAGACAGCTTCTTCTGTAGTACAACAAGTGAAAGAAGGACAGGATATTTACTCATGGTATATGAAAGAGTGGGCAGGTGTTGACCCCGAGAATGGTGACCCGCTATGGTATAAGATTGACGAAGATGGCAACAAAACCACAACCAATGTTTATAATGAAGCCACAGAACATGTTGTCGGCAAAGCCACTCCTCTCTTCCAAGGTGGTTTGAACACCCAGGTAAGTTGGAAAGGACTCTCTCTTAGCATCAATACCAACTTCACATACGGCAACAAAGTTTACAACTACAACCGCCAGGCTCTTGACGCCGATGGAGCATACTTGGGCTATAACCAATACTCTATAGAGAATAGCAAACTCGGATGGTCGCGTTGGGAATTCCCCGGTGATAATGCAACCCACCCCAAAGCAGTTCTCAATGGAAATCAAGGTTCCAACAATGTATCTTCACGTTATCTGGAAGATGGCAGTTTCTTCCGCTTGAAGAACATCACTCTGAGTTACGACTTTGCAGCAGTGCTTATCCCGAAGAAGTATATGACCAAATGCCGCGTATATATCTCGGCAGACAACCTGTTTACTGCAACCAAGTTCTCAGGAATGGACCCCGAAGTCAGTATCACAACCACTACCTACAAACTTGCAGGCATGTATTCCGACCAATACCCCGTTGGACGTAACATCGTCGGAGGCATTGAGATTGAATTCTAATCCAATTTGAATATTTCAGTATTTGACAATTATAAAAATTGACGATTATGAAAAAGAAAGTATTATATTTAACCGTTGTCATCATGGCGATGCTCGGTATAAGTAGCTGCAATCTTGAATATTTCCCGTCAGACGAGTTGAACAGCAATGTGCTATTGTCAGATCAGGGAGGTGCAGAATATATCATTGACGGATGCTATGCCATGCTGAAAGAAGAGTACGAGTATATAGAATATGCATCAAGTAATACCTATGTACGCCACTATTTTCAGTGCGCAGAGTTTCCGGCTGATAACGTAAGTCTCTCCGGTCGTACCACCGACCCCCTTTATCAGGCAACATGCTATAAGATGACAGACAACCTGAAAAATATAGGTCTTCCGTGGTGGATTGGTTATAAAGTTATTTATACTGCCAATTCCGTTATAGAAGGGTTCAAGGAGGGTGAGACAGTAGAATGTGACCAATTGCTGGGTGAAGCATATTTCCTCCGTGCAATGATTCATTTCAACCTCGTAACATTGTTCGCAAAACCTTATGTCTTGGGGCGTGACAATATGGGTATTCCACTCCGTATAAGCACTAACACAGAAGTGACTACACGCGCCAGCGTAGGTGCTGTTTATGATCAGGTTGTTGATGACCTCAAGAAAGCTGCCGAACTGATGAACAAGCCGAGAGGCAATGCAGGTTATGCTACAAAGAACACTGCCTTGGGTTTGTTGTCACGCGTATATCTTTACATGGAAATGAACGACGAAGTGCTCAAGGTAATACAAGAAATGGGTGATCCGGTTTCTTATCTTGACCCTGACTATCCAAACTACTTCGCCAAAGCGTTGTCAAGCAAGGAAACATTGTTTGCTTTAGCTCACACATCACTTGAAACACGCGGACAAGGCAGTATCGGCTCCATGTACATCAACGATGGTATCGGCTGGGGCGAAGTTTATTGCAGCGACCCGTTGCTTAATCTTTATGAGCGTTATCCGGAAGACAAACGTCTCACATATATCAAACCCCAATATGCCCCTTCCGGTAAAGACATAGTATATTTCCCGATTCCATCTGATGCTGACGATTTCCGTAGCGACATCACTGCTGAGGTCAAGACCGACGGCGAAGGCAAATATTGTGAGATTGAAGGTACAAAATACCGCATCAATGAAGAAACCATCAACGGTGAATACACGCAATACTACGTTACATACGGAGGTGAGAAATGCTCAGCCCGTCTGACCCAAGCTCTTATACAACGCAACACTTTCCCGAACTATTATGTCAGCAAGTTCTCATATCAGGACGGAGACCCGATGCTTTCATCGCCTGTATTCCTCCGTTGGGGTGAGGTACTGCTCAACCGCGCAGAAGCCGAAGCCAAACTCGGTCAAAACGACAAGGCATTGGAAGATGTTAATGCCATTCGCCGACGTGCAGGTATTCCTGAAGAAGGTATGTTTTCAGCAAGCAAAATGCACGGTTACACCAGTGTGCTTGACATTGTTCTTGACGAACGTCGTATGGAACTTGCATTTGAGGGACACAGAATGTTTGACGTATATCGCAACCGCCTTGACATGGACCGCCGCTTCGGAGGCGTTCAGCCATGGGAAGTTGTCAAATATACAGACGACAAAATCCAGTACCCGATTCCTTATGGAGAATATTCCGTTAGCGGAATTCAACAAAATCCCGGTTATTGACCGCGATTAATAAATAAACATGTTTAATTATTAATTTTAAATTTTTCACACAATGAAAAAGAACATTCTTTTCGCAGGATTTGTAGCTGTATTTGCTATTCTTGCAGCATCCTGCAACACCACCCCTAAGGTGGACGCACCCAAAGCCCGTTTTTCTTATGATGTTGACGGCATGACAGTAACATTCACCAATGCTTCGAAAGAAGCTGACACCTATGCATGGGAGTTCGGTGACGGTCAAACTTCTACCGAAGAGAACCCTGTTCACACTTATGCAGAGGGTGGCACCTACACAGTCAAACTGACTGCAAAGAACGCCGGCGGTGAAAACACCACGACTGAAGAGATTTCTCTTGAGAAGAAACTTATAGTTGTTGATGGTGACTTTGCTGACTGGGCAGAAGTTCCTGCAGACAGACTTGCACAGGCTTCCGCTGACGAAAATTCCAAGTACGAAGCTCTGTACAACATCGCATTCTGCGCCGATGCTGACTACATCTATTTCTACTTTGAGTTCGATGCAGGTACTTATTCTACCGTTGATGATGACGGTAATCCTATCACAGGTTACGTTGTTGATCCTATCGACATTTATCTCAACATCGATGGCGATGAGACCACTGGTTCAAACAGCTACCTCTGGGATAACTCTGCAGCCGACTACCTAATCGAAGGTTTCTGGTCAGACAATTATGAGAGTGCAGGAGTTTACTTCTTCCCCACAGATGCTGATCAAACAGCATGGGCATGGGACGATGCAGGTGTAGTAGGTTCTACTTCTACTTGCGACCGCGTCATTCTTCCTAACGGCCACGCAGCTATTGAAGGTAAGATTACCATCGCTATGCTCCCAAGCACTGTTAAGAGCATTAAAGTTGGTGTATTCAGCAGCAATACCGACTGGGCTGAGACAGGTGCTCTGCCACAGACTACTAATAATGATGACGGAAGTACTACTACAAACCCGCTTCTTGAGGTGCCAATGCCTTAATCGTCTTTTCTAACGAGGAGCCGCTCCATTGCGGGCGGTTCCCCGTTAGTTTTTTCAAATATATTCTTCATTAACTATAAGTATTGATTATATGCACAATTTCCGTTATTTGACCACATTATTGCTTGCATGCATTGTTGTAGCATGCACATCTCCTGTCACACCTGTAGAACCTGAAAACAAAGATGACGGAATGCGTCATGATTCCCTTACAGAAATCTACGATCTTTTCTGTAATCCGGAGCGTGGATTCCATATATTCATGGAGTTTCATAGCTCAAACCCGCAACCTTATACTGCCGAGAGAATAAAATCTATCTATGATATGGGCTATACGCTCGTACTCAACAACTACTATATGGAGGACTACCGCAATAGTGCTATTGCAGAGTCTTATCTTGATATGGTCCGCCAAAATATGCAGGCATTGCGTGATGGCGGATGCAAATGTATTCTCCGATTCGCATATACAAGTTCGGAAAATCAACACCCGCATGAGGCACCTGTTGATACCGTACTAAAACATATATCACAAATAAAGCCTATCCTACAAGAATATTCCGATGTTATCTATGCCATGGAAGCAGGATTTGTCGGAGTATGGGGAGAGTGGTATTATACCACCTATTTCAAGCAGTCGCCCACTACCGATCAAGACTATGTTGACCGTCGCCGTGTGCTTGATGCACTGCTTGACGCGCTACCCAAAGAGCGTATGATTTGCGTACGTACTCCTGAATTCAAACTTCGTTGCTTCGGATATTCAATACAAGATACCCTCACTATAGATGAAGCATTTAGCGGTACTGACAAAGCACGAATCGCTTCACATGATGATGCCTTTATGGCAAGCGAATCTGATATGGGTACATTCACCAAAACTGTCCACCGCAAATACTGGGAAGCAGAAACACGCTACACCATTTATGGCGGCGAATCGTGCCAACCCGGAAACTATGCCAACTGCGATAACTCACTCGCTCAAATGCAGGCAATGCATATATCATATCTTAATATAAGCTATCATAAATCTGTCATCTCAGGTTGGCAGAGCCAAGGCTGTATGGAGGATATGCGCCGGCTCATAGGCTATCGCCTTGTCTGCACAGATGTCGCTACAACCAAAGAACCCAAAGCAGGGGAAGACCTTAAAGTGAGACTCACATTAATCAATGAAGGATTCTCCTCTCCAAAGAATCCACGCGACATAGAGTTACTGCTCGTTAATGTCAACGACCCTAACGATGTAGTATCTGTCACCCCGGATTCTGACCCGCGCTTCTGGTTCCCCGAGGGAGAGCATTACGTAGAGGCTACATTCCGCCCCAACAAAGCAGGCTCGTACAAACTATACCTTAATCTGCCCGACCCCAAACCTACGCTGCATAGTAATCCGCGTTTCTCCATTCGTCTTGCTAACAAAGACTGCTGGAACGAAGCAACAGGATATAACTATCTGACCACGGTTGTGGTAGAATAGAACTGATTCCGATAAGTAAATTTAATATCAAAATACCATGAAACGCTTCATCCATCTCAACTTGTTTATTGCAACAATGTTGTTATCCGCTTGCAATCTTGAGTATTTTCCTCAAGATGAAGTCACAAGTGAGTCATTGGCACAGAACTATGAGGGACTCTGTGTGATGACTGACGGCAACTATGCCATGCTCAAAGACAACATGGAGTATCAGGGAACGAGTTCCACCTCCTACACTTTCTGCCGCCGCGGACTTGAAATGGCAGAATTCTCATCTGATGAGTTGATTATCTCAGGTCGTACAACATCAACAATCTTTCAGGCATATACCTATGAACGCAATTCGACATTGCAGAATGTAAGTTATGTATGGTGGTGTCTGTACAAATGTATTTATGGTGCCAACCAGGTAATTGAAGCTATCAATGAGGGCGAATCCGACCAAATGGACTACCTGAAAGGAGAGAACCTTTTCCTTCGCGCTTTCTGCCATTTGTATCTATGCAACCTCTACGCTTGGCCATACAGCTATGGACGTGAGAACCCGGGAATTGTGATACGCACATCCACCAATACGGAAACCACCGAACGGGATAATGTTGGCAAAGTATATGACCAGATTGTTACAGACCTCAAAGATGCTATACGCCTGATGGAAAAAGGCACACGCCGCGGCAACAACGGCTATGCCAGTCGTGAAGCTGCACAAGCCCTGCTTTCCAGAGTATATCTGCACATGGATAATAATCAGGAAGTAATCCAACTCGTCAATGACATGCTCAACGGTGCATTGCCGGAGAGCAAACTTATGACGACTGAAGAATACCCCACATACTTCGCAAAAACACTCACTGCTCATGAGACACTCTGGTGTATCGCATACACCACTCTTGACGGAGGTTCTCTCGGACAATCACTCTATGCCGGAATGCTGCTTAATGACACCGTCACCGGTCAGGGCTGGGGAGAAGCCTATCCCAGTGATTTGCAACTTGACCTCTATCAGCGTCATCCCGAAGACTTGCGTTATACAGCATATATCCATCCGCAATACACCGGCGACAAGACCTCCTGGGTGGCACGCTATGCCATTCCCGGAACAGACAACCGTTCTGCCAGATCCAACCATATTGCGCCGGCTACTATCAACGGCGATGGCTCTGTCAGTTTCGAGGATGCAGAAGGCAAAAAAGTAACTGCACTACCCGAAACGGTCAACTCCGTTCAAGAGTATTATGCTACCATAGGAGGAGAGAAAACCCGTGTCCGTGTTCATCACCCTATGCTTACCCGCAACACTTTCCCGATGTGGTATGTTAGCAAGTTCTCCTATCAGGACGGGATGGCAATGTTGGGTTCACCAAGTATGATACGTTGGGCAGAAGTTATTCTTAACCGTGCCGAGGCAGAAGCCAAACTCGGGAAAGATGATGATGCACTGAATGATGTAAACGTTATCCGCCGAAGAGCAGGACTTAGCGGAGATGCACTTATTACAAAATCCAATATGGCCGCTTACGGATACACTGATGTGCTCAGTGTTGTACTTGACGAGCGCAGGCTCGAACTCGCATTTGAAGGATTCCGCACACTCGATGTCTTCCGCAACAAGTTGCCCTTGGACCGCAGGTTCGCAGGTATTCATACATGGGAGATAATTGACTGCAATGATCCTAAAATCTTATATCCTATTCCTTACGATGAGACTTCTGTCAGCGGTTTGCCACAGAATGACGGTTATTAAACATCCTTAATGCCTATTAAATGAGAAGAACTCTCACCATACTATTCTCTCTATTCTGCACCATCACCTTTGCTCAGAACACTTACTGGTGGGGAGCGGCGGTTGGACTTGGACACATGCAGCCGTACTCCGATTTCAGGACATTCAACCTCCTCACGGAAGATGCCAACAACCAGATTGTGCCTCTGTTCCTCTCCTCCGAAGGCGAATATATGTGGTCGGACAATGCTTTCTCGTTTGAAGCCAAACAGGGAAAGATTGTCACCTCCGAAAAGATGACAACCGTCAAGGCAGGCACCACACTGCGCGATGCTTACATGGCGGCACAAAGAGAATATTTCCCCGCAAGCGGAATGTTGCCCGACTCTCTGTTCTTCACCCGTCCGCAATACAACACGTGGATTGAACTGATGTACAACCAGAATCAGGACGACATTCTGAAATACGCTCATGCCATAATCGACAACGGATTCCCTGCCGGAGTACTTATGATTGACGACAACTGGCAACGCTACTATGGTAATTTCTCATTCAAGGCGGAACGCTTCCCCGATGCCAAAGCAATGATAGACGAACTCCACTCTCTCGGATTCAAAGTGATGGTGTGGATTTGCCCCTTTGTCAGTGCCGACTCACCCGAATACAGAGAACTTGCCGACAAGGGTTTCCTCCTCAGAAACCCCGATGGAGGCATTGCCATACTCAACTGGTGGAACGGCTACTCGGCTTGCTACGACCTTACCAACCCCTATGCTGCAGAACACTTCGTCTCTGTACTCAGACAGGCACAGCAGGAGTATGGTATTGACGGCTTCAAGTTCGATGCAGGCGACAACAACTGCTATGCCTCCGCTCCATGGGTGGCATTCTACAAACATGCAACCAATGTTGACCATACCGCTACCTGGGCAAAGATAGGTCTGCAGTTCCCCGTGAACGAATATCGTGCTTGCTGGAAACTGGGCGGGCAGCCTCTCGTGCAGCGTCTCGGCGACAAAGACTATAGTTGGGAGGCTGTGCAGCAACTTATTCCACAGATGTGCACCGCAGGTCTGCTCGGTTATGCCTTTGCTTGCCCCGACATGGTTGGAGGCGGACAGTTCACTTCCTTCCTCAATATCAACGACGACGGGTTCGACCAGGCACTCATAGTCCGCTCTGCACAAGTGCATGCCCTCATGCCGATGATGCAGTTCTCCGTCGCTCCATGGCGCATACTCTCCAAGGAGAATCTCGCCATTGTACAACAGATGGCTGAGCTTCACACCGGCTTCGGACCTTATATCATGCAATACGCCCGCAATGCCGCCAAGACAGGAGAACCCATAGTCCGCCTGATGGAGTATCAGTTCCCGCATCAGGGTTTTGCCGAGGTGACCGACCAGTTCATGCTTGGCGACAAGTATCTTGTTGCGCCTATGGTTACCACCGGTCTCAGTCGTGATGTGCGTCTCCCCAAGGGCACATGGCGTGACGAACAAGGCAAACGATACAAGGGCGGCAAGACCTACCATATAGAGGTACCCCTCAGCCGGTTGCCTTACTTTGAGAAGATAAAGTAGCAAACTACATATTAATATTTCAATCACAAATCATACCAACATGAAAAGTAACAACTTAAAAGACAAAATCTGGCTTGTCTTCATCCTGACCACCATCCTCACATGGGGTATATGGGGAGCCTTCTCCGACCTGCAAATGGAGCGCGATGGTATCCCTGAAACCGTGGTTTATATTCTTTGGGCATTGTCAATGATTCCCTGCGCTATTGTGGCACTTATCATCAACAAAGGTAAGTTCCTGCATGACTGGAAATCGGTTCTCCTCGGCTGCACGGTAGGTATTCTGGGGGCCGGCGGACAGTTGGTGCTTTTCAAAGCTCTCGCCATTGGTCCGGCATATATTATCTTCCCCTTTATCTCCATGTCGCCCGTTATCGTCATTACGCTGGCGGCGCTCTTCCTCAAGGAGAAAGCGAACCGCTGGCAGATTGCCGGTATAGTGGTGGCACTCGCCGCTATCCTTCTCCTCTCGCTCCAGAGCGGCGGTGAAGACGGTCCGGTCAGCGGATGGCTCTGGATCGTACTGGCGGTACTCGTGCTCCTCGCATGGGGTATCCAAGGTTTCTTCATGAAGTTTGCCAACAACTCTATGGATGCCGAATCTATCTTCATCTGGATGGCAATATCAGGTCTGGTGCTTATACCCGTTGCATGGTTCATGCAAAGCAAACCGATGACCGCACCCGAGTTCTTCGCAAGTGCAGATGTGACAGTTAAAAGTCTTAAGTGCTTCGGCATTCAGATACTCAACTCTATCGGTGCTCTGACACTCGTTTATGCGTATCGCTACGGCAAGGCTGTTGTCGTATCGCCTATGGAAGGTCTGTCGCCTATGGTGACCGTACTTCTCTCTCTTATCATTCTGCAAGTTATTCCTAATCCGCTTCAGATAGCAGGAATATGCTGTGCCGCATTTGCAATGTATGCATTGTCAAAATAATGTGGTAATATATGTTGATTAAAGTTGTGTTTCAGAAAGACAGCCCGGTGTGAATCGGGTTGTCTTTCGCATCTTTGGCATAACACCTGTTCTATTCATAAGAAATTATTTTGCTGTATGGAAAACTTTGACTAATTTTGTAGAGTTATTGAAATACCAACTATAAAACCATATACCCATGCAAAACATCATCTCACAATTCCGCCTCGCAAACTCCGTAGGTGAACCGCGCCCTCTGAAAGTGGGACTCATCAACGACAGTTACATCATCCCCGCCGCAACAGAAGGCGAAGAGTCGTATTTCCTTCAACGCATCAACCACCATATCTTCACCAATGTGGAAGGTCTGCAGAATAATATAAAGACAGTCACCGACCATATACGCACCAAGCTGCAGAACAAAGGTGTTGCCGACATCGACAATCATGTTCTCCGTCTCATACCCACAAAAGACAACAGACTTTACATCAAGACTGCAGGTGGCGACTATTGGCGCGTTTATCACTTTATCTCTGCCGGACATTCAGTCGAACAAGTTACTCCCGAGTCGGCATACCTTGCAGGAGTGGCATTCGGCGAGTTCCAGAACCAACTCTCCGACCTGCCCCACTCCGCACTATGCGAGTCTATACCCAACTTCCACAACATAGAGTTCCGCCTGTGGCAACTAAGCGAAGCAGTCAAGGCTGACAAGGCTGGCAGAGTGGCAGGCACTCAGGATATCCTGAACGAAATAAACCGCCGTGCCGACGATATGTGTCTTGCAGAGCGGCTCTTCCGTGAAGGCAAACTGCCAAAACGTATCAACCACTGTGATACCAAAGTCAACAACATGCTTTTCGACGATGAAGGCAAACCTATGTGTATCGTTGACCTTGACACCGTCATGCCGGGATTCGTATTCTCCGACTTCGGGGACTTTATGCGGACAGCCGCTAACACAGGCGCAGAAGACGACTCCGACCTCAACAACATTCACGTCAATATGGAGGTGTTCCGTGCATATACAGAAGGCTATCTCGGCCAAGCACGGTTCCTCACCGATATAGAACGTAGTATGCTGCCCTATGGTTGCCGGCTGCTAAGTTATATGCAGACAGTGCGTTTCCTGACCGACTGGCTCAACGGCGACACCTATTACAAGATTCTCTACCCCGAACACAACCTTGTACGCACACGCGCCCAACTGCGTCTGTTGGAAGAACAAGAGAAATGCAGCACCGACATGGAGAAAATAGTTAAGGCATAAGTCCTGACAGGTCGAAAAAACCTATACCTCCTGTTTTTTCTCTTTCGTATTTGCTCAAAATATACTATCTTTGCAGCCGTTTATGATTACCCTTGAGCAAATACGTCAACCCGTTGCCGAAGAGTTTCAGCAGTTTGAACGCAGTTTCGAGCAGGCACTTCAGACCGACAACCCCCTACTCAAAGAAGTGTTGTCCATAGTGCTCGCACGACGGGGCAAACAGCTGAGACCGCTTCTGGTACTTCTCAGTGCCAAACTCTGCCATGGAATCAACGAGAAGACCATACAGACCGCCGTCGCTCTCGAAATGCTGCATACAGCAAGTCTTATTCATGACGATGTGGTTGACGGTAGCGACAGCGGACTGCCCTCTGTCAATGCCCGATGGAACAACAAAATAGCAGTACTCACCGGAGACTATCTGTTGGCAAAAGTGATAGATATCATTGCCGGTCTTCGCAATGTAAAGATACTCGGTATCGTCTCCGACATGGGTGAAGCACTCAGCGAAGGCGAACTTCTCCAACTCCACTCGAATGATGATATGTGGATAACCGAGAAAGACTATTTCGGTATTATCGAGCATAAGACAGCCCGTCTGTTTGCCGCATGTTGCGAAGCGGGAGCAGCAAGCTCGGGAGCAACTATGAAGCAGGAAACTGCCCTCTCATGCTTCGGCGAAGAACTCGGCATCTGCTTTCAGATGCAAGACGACATACTGGACTATAGCGACTCTGAAGAACTCGGTAAGCCCACCATGAGTGACATACGCGACGGTAAAGTAACCTTGCCCCTGCTTATCTCTCTCAACCGTGCTCCCAAGCAGGAGGCGCAACATATCATCGCTCTCACACAACAGCCATTCACTCTCAAGACCGAGAACGACATCAAATCGTTTGTGCTCCGCTACGACGGTATCCACTATGCCCAGCAGCGTATGCACGAACACATGCTGACCGCTCTCTCCGCACTCTCCGCTTTCCGGCCCTCTCCCACTACCGAAGCGCTCACACTCCTCCTCAATCACACTGTCAACAGGGTGTTTTAATCCTTCAATACAACGTAAAACAAGAAAAGGGTACCCGTCATTGACGGACACCCTGAATATATATACTATGAAACGAAATGATTCTTTACAAATTAGATTTCGTCATGAGCATGCATCTGCTGAACATAAATAGCATGCATCATCTTCTCGCGCTTAATCTCTGAAGGTTTCTCAAACTGCTGACGACGGCGCAACTCTTTTACCACACCTGTTTTCTCGAATTTACGTTTGAACTTCTTCAAGGCGCGCTCTATGTTCTCGCCCTCTTTTACCGGTACTACAATCATGTTTTCTTTTGGTTTTTAATATTGTTTAGTATTGTTTATGTTGTTTCTTATGCGTTCTGAATATATTATTCCGAAACGGGTTGCAAAGGTACTGCAAGTTTTTTAATTATGCAAGTACTACGTAAAAAAATTTGTCCATTCCATAAAAATACATTACCTTTGTACCCCGAATCAAAGGGTGTTTCCGCATGCAGGTCTTATCTGAAACAAGAATACCTATATCGCGCACAACAACCTGATTAGAAACATTATAACCAATATAAATCATGAACACAGAACTCAAGAGTGTGGTAATACGCTTCTGTGGCGACAGTGGCGACGGCATGCAACTTACCGGCACTCTTTTTTCCAATCTCTCTGCCATTCTCGGCAATGAGATAAGCACTTTCCCTGATTTTCCCGCTGAGATACGCGCACCGCAAGGTACATTGGGCGGTGTAAGCGGTTTCCAGGTGCAACTCGGCAGCAGTCATGTCTATACACCGGGCGACAAAGCAGACGTACTCGTAGCAATGAACCCTGCTGCACTGAAAGTAAACACCGGAAACATACGCCCCGACTCCGTAATAATAATAGATACGGACAGCTTCACCAAGAAAGACCTTGAGAAAGCGCTCTACACTACCGACAACCCCTTTACCGAGTTGGGTTTGCCCGAGAGTCAGCAGATTATACCTGTGGCACTCACCACACTCACCAAAGAGAGTCTGAAAGACTCGGGTATGGACAACAAAGCCATCCTTCGCTCGAAAAACATGTTCGCTCTCGGACTTGTATGCTGGCTCTTCTCCCGCCCTATCGACAAGGCTGTGCATTTCCTTGAAAACAAGTTCAAGAAGAAACCAGACCTGCTGACTGCTAACATCAAAGTGCTCACCGACGGATATAACTATGGTCAGAACCTCGCTCTGAATATCAATACCTATACCATCGGCAAGTCCGAAGACCTGCCACATGGTTCTTACACATCCATCGCAGGCAACAAAGCCACTGCCCTCGGACTGATAGCAGCCGCAGAGAAAGCAGGCAAACGCCTCTTCCTCGGTTCCTACCCTATCACCCCTGCCACCGACATCATGCAGGAGTTGGCGGCAAGAAAAGACGTTGGTGCCGTTGTCGTTCAGGCTGAAGACGAGATATCAGGCGTCTGCACTGCTATCGGAGCAAGCTTCGCCGGCTGCCTTGCTGTAACAAGCACAAGCGGACCGGGTCTCTCGCTCAAATCCGAAGCAACAGGACTCGCCGTTATGGCTGAATTGCCGCTGGTAGTAATAGATGTGCAGCGTGGCGGACCAAGCACCGGTTTGCCCACCAAAACCGAACAGACCGACCTCCTGCAGGCTGTCTATGGCAGAAACGGAGAGTGCCCCGCTGTGGTTATCGCCGCCTCCACACCTGCCAACTGTTTCCAATACGCATACGAAGCCTCACGGCTCGCACTCGAGAACATGACACCCGTCATCCTCCTCTCCGACACCTATCTCGCCAATGGCACCTCGCTCTGGAAACTGCCCAAGATGGCGGAACTGCCCGACATTCACCCGCAAGGAGTACCCGACAGTCTGAAAGGACAATACAACCCCGCTCTGCGCGACCCCGAGACACTGATACGCTATTTCGCTCCCGCCGGCAAAGAAGGGTTTGAACACCGCAATATAGGTCTGGAGCGCGACAGCAAGAAAGGTTCTATCTCTACCGACCCTGCCAACCATGCCCTCATGATAGAGAATCGCCGCAAGAAAGTGGAGCAAGTGGCACAACATATACCCCTGCTTGAAATATATGGCAACAAAGATGCCGACATCCTGCTCGTCGGGTTCGGTTCTACCGAAGGACATCTCAAAGCCGCTGTAGATACCCTCAACGAGAATGGGACACCTGCAGCACTCGCACATTTCAACTATATCAACCCTCTCCCGCGAAACACCGAACAAGTGCTGCGCAACTACAAACGCATCGTGGTCTGCGAACTCAACACAGGACAGTTCGCCACCTATCTGAGAGGCAAAATAGAAGGATTGCACTTTGAGCAGTTCAACAGTCTCGGAGCACAACCACTGCAAGTGCACGAAATAGTGGAATATATCAAATCGTAAATACAATCTGCAAAGAACTTATCAAACTTCTCAAACCCCTCGAACTTCTCAAACCTTCTGTCTTATGGAAGCACAAGATTTCAAATCAGACCAATATGTACGTTTCTGCCCCGGATGCGGCGACCATGCTATTTGCGCCGCACTGCAAAAGGCAATGGCAGAGATTGGCGTACCTACATATAAAACCGTTGTCATCTCAGGTATAGGCTGCTCAAGCCGTATGCCCCACTACCTCGCCACCTATGGCTTCAACACTATACACGGGCGTGGTGCTGCTATCGCCACAGGTGTCAAGACTGCCAACCCTGACCTCACCGTCTGGCAGATGACCGGCGATGGCGACTGTCTCGCTATCGGCGGCAACCACTTCATTCACAGTCTCCGCCGCAATGTGGACCTTAATATCTGTCTCTTCAACAACCGTATCTACGGTCTTACCAAGGGGCAGTACTCCCCCACCTCACCCAAAGGTTTCGTCAGCAAGTCGTCTCCCTTCGGCACTGTAGAGCGTCCCTTCATACCCGCCGAACTGGTCTTTGGCGCACGAGGCACATTCTTCGCCCGGACGCTTGATGTGGACATGCCCACCACTGTTAGTTGCATGGTCGAAGCACAACGTCACAAAGGCGCCTCAGTCGTCGAATGTCTTGTCAACTGCGTCATTTTCAACAATGGTACACACGCATGGATATCCGACCGCGAGACACGCGCCGACCACACCATACTGCTTGAGCACGGCAAACCAATGATATTCGGTGCAAACAAAGACAAAGGTCTTGCTCTCGACTATTCGCAAGGTGTTATACCCAAACTCATTGTGGTATCCGCCAACGACGAACGGGTGCTTGTGCACGATGCCACCACCCAAGACCCGACACTCCACCGCATGCTCGCTCTTATGGGGCAAGTGACCGAAGCTGGTGCTCAACCTGACGAACTTCCTGTGGCATTGGGAGTGATACGCAATGTGGAAGAAGAGACCTACGACAATGCCGTCAACCGCCAGATTCAGGAAGTGCAGCAGAATAGCCGTGTCCACAACTTCGACGAACTCGTAGCCACACTCGAGCATTGGGAGATATAACATTGCCGTGTCCGGCTACATACTTGCAGAGACATCCTACAAACCGTCTCTCAAAAGGTTCTACATACTTAGACAAAAAAAACAGAACAACGAGGGTTGTTCTGTTTTTTGTACCCCCCCCCTGCCATTCTGTTCTCGAACCAATTTTTAAGGGAATTATATAGGAGTTAGCACCATAATGAATGGTCTAACCCATATATTTTTAGGAAATTATATAGGAGTTAGCACCTAAAAATGGTCTAACTCCTTGTTTTTTTCTTCCAAAATCTTCCAATTTTTTCCATTAAATTCCATTTTTTTGATTATCTGCTGGACTTTTCGTAATTTTGCATTAGTTTTAATAATAGAAACTAATACAAATACACGAATATGCTGAACTTCACTAACTTCAATTCTATAGTACAGGTAATCAAACACTTTTCCAACGAAGCAAACTGCTATTCTTTCCTTAAACATCAACGTTGGTCTGACGGCGTGGTACGTTGTCCGTATTGTGGTTCTGTTCACATCGCCCATCGTAACGGATCAAAACAGGAATACCGTTGTGAGCATTGCAATAAATCCTTCTCTGTCCTTGCAGGTACTATCTTCGAGAATACCAAACTCCCTATCAGTAAATGGATGATTGGTATGTACCTCATTAGCAGCCATAAGAATGGTATCTCCTCGGTACAACTCGCAAAGGATATAGAGGTAACACAGACCACTGCATGGTATATGCTCCATCGTGTACGTGCATTGATGAAGCAAGACGAGAGTAGAATGTTATCTGGTAACGTGGAATGTGATGAAATGTATCTCGGTGGTAGAGAAACCAACAAACATAATAAACAGAAGGTGGAAGGTACACAGGGGCGTAGTACCAAGACTAAAACCCCTATATTCGGCATGGTAGAAACAAGTTATACCGTGGATGCAGACAATAGGTCTCATATTCACACCTATGCCCGTGTAATGCGTGTAGAGAATTGCACTACCAAGACGATTATGAGTATACTTGAGAATAACGTAGAAGAAGGAAGTTGTATTACTACCGATGAGTTAGGCGTATATGCGGCTATAGATAGAAGTGAGAAGGGTTACTACCATGGAGTGGTTTGTCACAAGGATAGAGAGTTTACTAATGCGGAAGGCTTTACTACTAATCGTATTGAAGGCTTCTGGGGCGGTTTCAAGAGAATGGTATTTGGAACGTACCATATGGTTAATCGTTCGTATTTACCGAGATATATTGATGAGAGTGTGTTTAGGTATAATACAAAAGAAATGTCTGAAGGTGAGAGGTTCAAACTGATGTTTGACATCGCTTTCAGACATTGCTGTGGTTATAGCCATGTGAGGTTAATTGGTTAGATGTTATTTAGTATCTCTGTAATTTTGTGTTGTAATGGTTTAGCCAATTCTTTCAATTTTTCATAAACTTTCGGATTCAATCTATATCCTTCCGTTGCGAAAACTGAAGTCGGCGTAATAATGACAGTATCACCAAAGTTATGAAAATAAACCCCGCTTGGTTCATCAGAATCATCCCCATCTTCGTAACGATAGTGAACATCAATATCACCATATCCCATTAACTCATGTAATTCATTTAGCCATGGTTCATACTGTGCCTTCTCTATCATCTCTTTTATTGCGCGTTCAACATATGAATCACCAAACCCTTCCTTTATGATTTTCTTCACACTTTCTTTAATAATATTTCTCAATTGAGATTCATTTAGTTTAATTGTTTGCTTTTTCATATTCTTGTTTGTATTTTTTATTATATAAATACTTATTAGTTTAGAAAAAAAACACTACTAAAACAAGAAAATATTTGTTAATATGAAAAAATAGTTGTATATTTGCAGAAGAATTAGTAACTTAAAAGTATTTATAAGTATGGAAAAGAAAGAATATATAGGAAACATGCTTCTCGAAGATTTCAAGAAACTTTCGTATTCAGAACAAGGAGAATACCTTAATTCTTTGAGCGGTGTGATTTTAGAAAACGAGGAATCTGTTGATATTAACAAACTATGTCAGCAAATACCATGTACTAAAGAAGAATATGCACAGGAACATGGTTATGTCTCATTAACAGAATTGCAAACACTTGTAAATAACATTGAAGCAAAATTTACTTCAGATAAATGATTAAAACAAATATCACACATCAAATAACAAATGCAAATCCTATTTCTTATACTGTTTATTTTTCAAAAGAAGTATATTCCGAGTTAGATAGAATTTTAGAAACCAATTTTGGAAATACCACATTGTCATATCAGAAATGGAAAATATTGTTTACAAATACGGTTCAGTGGATTAGACAAATATTTTCATGGTTTAGCCTATTTTCTTATGGATGGGTTAACGGTTCTACAATTCTACCTAATAATTTGTATCGAACAGAGTGTGAATATGGCATAGCCACATACAGAATTCAAAAGGCAGTTAATAGTGAAATATTCATATTGATAGAGCACATCATATTCAAACCATTTGGTTCTATGATTATGGAAAGTAAAAACAATGTTATTTCCATAACAGAATCTCAATTACGAAGAATAATACGAGAATCTATTAAAAAGGTTCTGAATATTATATAAAAAGCAGAGATTGCTACTATTGTTCACAATCTCCGCTCCCCTGATGAAACTACAAAAGTTGGGACTTGTAGTTTACGAGGTACCAAAAGTACTCAGGTGATGGTAATCTAAGTTTACGCATCGTACAAAACCCGTGACTTTCTTCTTCCACTTATACCGATTGTATAAATGGTGACGTCCATAAAAGGGTGTACAAAGGTACTACAAAAAAAATGAAACCGCCAAATATCTTGACGGTTTTGTTTTATTTTTGATCAGTTTTATGTATATTTGTATGGGAAATTATAGTAATTTAGTGCTAACTCCTATATAATTCCCTATTTTTAAGATTATATTGAATATTATTTCCCGAAAATTCGTATATATCAGATTTTTTTGTATATTTGCAGTGGATTTAACTATTTATAGAATCATATTCATATGAGCAAGAAAACTATAACATTAACAGAAAGTCAACTTCGTTAAGTAAAAGAGACTATTACACGAGTACTACAAGAAAGACCATTATTAACCGGAATGGCTTTGCCGAGGAAAACCTATAAGGAAAGAGTTAGAGATGTGTCATGCCAGTTGTTGGAGAGTTGGTGTTTAGTTCGATATTGCTCACTTATTGCACAAGAACAATATAAGAAGCATTGGTCAGATGAACTACGCGGGCATATGTTGTCAATATCAAGATTATCTATGAAAGGTAACGATAGTATTGAAGCGCGTCAAAAAGTATTTGAAGAAGTGTGGGCTGATGAGGATTACGACAATCCGCAATTTCTATTATTGACTATAGCCAACAAATTTATTATCGAAGGAATAGATGTTAATTCCGAACCTGTTATGCAGTGTATAATGGACTGTATCAAGGCAAAGAGTGATATTATAAGAGTAGTCCTGTTAAGAGATATCAATAAAATCACACAATACGTATTGTCATTGTAGTATTATACTATATTGACGAGCATATTTTAACCCGCTGTTTTTAGCAGGTTAAAATAAAATTGGTGCAAACTGCTATATAATTCCCTTATAAATATACATGTTAACAACTATTATAATTTTGATTTAGTGGACACTAATGTGTGTGCTTAGGAACAATATTCTTTCCCTTTAACAAATTATAGTGATGATTTTTTTGGCTATCTCAAATATTTTTTCTAATTTTGCACTCGCTTTTCGGAAGATTGGCATAGGTTCTTTGAGATATCGAAGCATCAAGAGACTTTTTAAGTAAAGCTCCAACCGAGCCTTTCATAAGGGCCACGGTGGGAAAATCGATGCTAATTAATGAATTAGGTATTTGATATTCACTTAATTAAAATATAAATTTATGAAATTACAAGATTTTTATGACTTTTTGGTACGTGAGGAAGCATACAATGCTTTTTCACCGAATTGTTTGCTTTCCGTCATAGATATGATGTGAGGGCAGGTTTATCGTTGCCTCTTGGCAACATGGTTCGTGGCTTCTGCTTTGATTTACAAGTGGTTCACTTCAATAATAGAGAGTGTGCCTACATAGCAGGGGCTTTCTCATCGGGTTCTATGCAACACCTTGCTATTCAGCATGAATTGCAGTTCAACAACAACGGCTTACAGGCGAAGCGATGCATTCGCAAGCCCCATGAAAGCCTCATACGCCTTGATTGGGAACAGTTTAACGTGCAGAGCCACCTATTGACTATGCTTTGTTTCAGAAATCACATATCAACCTTTTAATCAAAGAACTAACATTTAACAAATACGTTAAGACTATATGAAGAACTATTATTTAGGTCGTGAGGAGGAATATATTGCCTCCCCACAAGTTTGGTCTTTCAAATTTGCGAAAGACATAGTGAACGGCATTAACCTTTGTATCTCCAATATGGCAGGAGGATTCCCTTATGAGTGCGGAGGCAGAGTTTGGAAGGACAGTGAGCGTTTGTATCTGTGCGGTGAGTGGTCGAATAACACAGAAGAGCATCGTTTCATCCAAGAGTGCCTATTGTCATACACAAGTGGATTCGGAGCAAAACGATTCGGTAAATCTCGTTTTCGTAAATCTGTCAGACCTGATTTTGCCGACTTCCGACTGCAATGGATGCTCTATTGTGTGTGGCAGAAGTGCAAGGGAAATGAAGACTTCCGTAAACTCTTGCTTCAAATACCACAAGATGCTATTCTCGTAGAAAACACAACATCCGACAAGTGGGATAGTGCCAATATTTGGGGCTGTAAGAATTTGGAGTTGGAGAACAAACGAGCCAACCTTGCAACCGTACTAACGGAACGTCACAAGGATTTGAAACGCAAGGAGCGAGACCATATCATCAATGTCGAGACCAACAAAATCAACAACATCGGGGTGTGGAAAGGGCAAAACAACATTGGCAAAATCCTTATGCTATGCAGAGACTGCATCAGAGAGAAGACAGAACCTCAGATAGATTATGACCTCCTCAGACGTTCAAACATCTATATTTTAGGGGAATTATTAACTTTTGAAAATTGCTAAGTTATGAGTTTATTCACAGAATTTGAAAAAAGGGAACAAGAAGTGTTCCCTCAAAATAAAATCATTCTTTGGGATGGTCGTATGCTTGATTGCTATCCACTTGCAGCACAAGCACCTGACAAGATAGATGAAGACCATTTAGAATTAGACAAAACAGGACAATATCTGAACGTAGGAACTATAAAGCCGCAACCTGTACCTCCTAAGTCAGAAGAGGCTGAGGAACAAGAGCAACTTTTTATCAAAAACGCTTTTTACCTGTTGGCGCACAAGGAACGCATAATGAGTGATAGCCGTATGTTTTTGTGTCGCATACCTATTCAGAGTGGTTTAGCATACACCGGAATCTCAGGTTTCAGAAATCCCACGTTGGGAATTTATCTTGAATGGTGGTCGATTGTGGAAGAAGCAATGAGGACAGATAGCACAGGGAGGAAAAGTCTTGTCTATCGCCTTGCAGGTAGCCCTTTGAGTGGGATAAATAAATGTGCAGCTGTGCGTGAGGACGGAGAGACTGAAATAGTTTACTTATCATCATTTTATGCGCATTCGGGCCCATTTACACGCATCAACAACCGCTATGCTGAGGCAAAGCAACTCTATCAGGCATACACGCTACAAGAAGTTCTTGATATATTAAACCAAGAGGAAGACAATAACATAGATTATGCTCACACGATAGAAATGCAGTACATGACCCATGAGATAGAAGTTTCCAACATGCGCATAGAGCAAATCAAAGAAGAGCGTGATATGTGGTACAATAAGTACACGGACACTCTGATAAGATATAATGAGGACAAAATCCGTAAGTTCTACGCAGAGTATGAGACCTTGAAAACAAGTGCCACAATGGAAATTGAGCAACTGAAAGAACAGAAAAGAGATTTGAAAGCAGAACTAAAAAGCGGACAAATAGATAACTTAACGTACCAAAAGAAACTTATGCCTCTAACCAAGCGTATTAGAGAGTTGGAAACTGAGATAAATTGTTTCAAATTTATCAATGTTCTTGAGACATTCCCCGATGAAAGAGACATCTCTTTCAGTCTGATAGAACACTTTGTCCTTAACACAAGGAAAAACAATGATGAAGATAAGTAGCAACATAACCGAAAAGTCCGACATGAAACAGCGTTAGACAATATGGAACGGTACATTAGGGACGCTCATGTAGGAACTAAAATCTAACTGCTTGGTTCGATATTTCCCGAAAAAAAATCGAATTTCACGGAAATAATTATCAAACCACAGGCTACTACAAGGTGCTTGACATAATCTGTCAGCAAACCAGGGAGTTACGAAAGTAAAAAAGTTAGCGGGGAAAGAAATGACTCTTTCCCCGCCTCAGTACCCAGAGCCGGGGTCGAACCGGCACAGGGGTGAACCTACTGGTGTTTGAGACCAGCGCGTCTACCGATTCCGCCATCTGGGCAAAAGCGGGTGCAAAGGTACGACAAATATTTGAATCCGCAAAATATTTTGTGTTTTTTCTAACCAACTCGCCAACAATATACATACTACACTGTTACACCTCGCCACCCTAAGCTCACCCTAAGCTCAAGCCTACTCTCTCCTGTCCCGTTGAACCGGCAACTGTCATTCTGCCCCCATACAACCACCATTGACTACAACCTCTCCCAACCGCCATTCCGCCAATTCCGCCAAGTCCTCGAAAAATGGTGGTTAACCAACAAGTAGCAGATAATGAAGATGTTGTCATGTTAAACATCACCCCCGATTTGAATCTCGCGAACATTTCCGGACTCCTTGCAAAGGGTCTGCAGATAGCACACTCTGTTAGTAACGTCCTGCCGCAAGAGATATACTGCTCCGGTGAAGATCCCAACTCTTATACATCATCGTCCACATACCCACACGACAAAAGCGGAGCAGATATTACCCGGAACAGAGTACAAAGAATGCACTCAATACCACATTTTGCAGAAAATATACTCCTTCAATCTGCCTGTCACGGAGTCCCCTATACTTAACCAAAAAATGTTCGCGAGATTTCTATGAGCCTCCCGACACGCAGCAGGGTACTCTCGCGCAATCAGTTAATCAATAGCAAGTTAGGGCGTATTTCAACAAGCATTTACAAGTACGAAACTATTTCCGAGGACTTGGCGGAATTGGCGGAATGGCGGTTACGAGGCAGAAGATTGGCACAAATTTATTCGCCGACTATCTTACATTGCTTCACCACTACAATATCATATTGTTCGGCAAAGCCAAGCACATTGCCCTCCATTGTCAGCGTCATCCCCTTTTTCACCTTCCTTAGTTTGAGATAGTCAGAGAAAGGCAGAACACATAGCACCCGTCCGCTGGCATCACGGCTCTCAGAGAGTTCCACTGAGGGCAGACCGTACACATCAGGCCCTACATAGGTAGCGATACCGGTTATCTGCTGTTTGCCCATATAGGGCTCTGCGGCATTCTGCTTGAATGCATCGTACAGTTGTTTAGCTTCCAATGGTTCCATATCCATCTTGTTTTCCTGTGCAAAAGCCGCCATTGTCATCATGACGGCTATAACAAATATTCGTGTTCTCATTTCGGTGCAAAGATATTACAAATTCATCACACCTGCAAATAAATTCTCGCTTCACCATGCCGAACACATAATGCTCTTTGCTGAAGATTTGCATAAGTCACAAAAAAACTATAATTTTGCATGCCAAATCAGTTGGGATAAGTCGGAGAGTTTATCAGTTGATAGTTTGAGAACAATTCTCACTATGAGTCAACAACTCCGCATGAAAGAATACAATATGATAATACACTAAAACAAAACATATATGGCAACACAAGAAGAAACCTTCAAGAAAATGGTAGCACACTGCAAAGAGTACGGATTTGTATTCCCAAGCAGCGAAATCTACGACGGACTCGGCGCTGTCTATGACTACGGACAAAACGGTGTCGAACTGAAAAACAACATAAAACAATACTGGTGGCAGGCAATGACTCTGCTCAACGAGAACATCGTCGGCATAGATGCCTCCATCTTCATGCACCCCACCACATGGAAAGCATCCGGACACGTAGATGCTTTTAACGACCCACTCATCGACAACCGCGACTCCAAGAAGCGTTACCGTGCAGACGTTCTCATTGAGGACCAGATAGCCAAATACGACGAGAAGATACAGAAAGAGGTGGAGAAAGCCGCCAAACGCTTTGGTGAGAGTTTCGATGCCGAACTGTTCTGCCAGACCAATCCCCGCGTAAAAGAGCATATAGAGAAGCGTGACGCACTCCATGAACGCTACTCGAAAGCCATGAACGCCAACGACCTTGCAGAACTGAAGCAGATAATCATCGACGAGGAGATTGTCTGCCCCATCAGCGGCACACGCAACTGGACAGATGTGCGCCAGTTCAACCTTATGTTCCAGACTGAAATGGGTTCCACTGCCGACGGCGCAATGAAAATATATCTCCGCCCTGAGACTGCACAAGGTATATTCGTCAATTTCCTCAACGTGCAGAAGACAGGCCGCATGAAGATTCCTTTTGGTATCGCTCAGATAGGCAAAGCCTTCCGCAACGAGATAGTGGCACGGCAGTTTGTGTTCCGTATGCGTGAGTTCGAGCAGATGGAGATGCAGTTCTTCGTGCGCCCGGGCTCAGAGTTGGAGTGGTTCGAGTATTGGAAACAGTTCCGCCTCCGCTGGCATAAGGCTCTCGGTTTGGGCGATGAGAAATACCGTTTCCACGACCATGAGAAACTTGCCCACTATGCCAATGCTGCTACCGACATTGAGTTCCTCATGCCTTTCGGTTTCAAAGAAGTGGAGGGTATTCACTCGCGTACTAACTTCGACTTGAGTCAGCATGCCAAGTATTCGGGCAAGAAGATAGAGTACTTCGACCCCGAACTCAACCAGAGCTACACTCCGTATGTCATTGAGACCAGTATCGGTGTTGACCGTATGTTCCTGAGCGTGATGTGTGCCGCATACAAAGAAGAGCAGTTAGAGGGAGGTGACAGCCGCGTAGTGCTCAATCTGCCGCCCGTACTTGCACCCGTGAAAGCCTGCGTGATGCCCCTTGTAAGAAAAGACGGTCTGCCCGAGAAAGCACGCGAAGTGATGGATTTGCTCCGCTTCGACTTCAAGACTACATACGATGAGAAAGACTCTATCGGCAAGCGTTATCGCCGTCAGGATGCTATCGGTACTCCGTTCTGCATCACCGTTGACCACGACACACTCACCGACAACTGCGTCACTGTCCGTTTCCGCGACACCATGAAGCAGGAGCGTGTCCCCATAGACAAACTCAAAGACATGATTGCTCAGGCAGTGGACATGAAACAGTTGCTACGGAAACTCTGCTGACACTCGGCAATACATTAAAGAAAAGAGGACGAACATATCGCCCTCTTTTTTTTGTAGTCACTATTGTCACCGCCCGTGTTTATCTTGTCAGCATCAACTTGATATTTATACCTGCATTGTCCGAGCGGATAGGATACGAACTGGAGATGAGAGGAGTGGTGCCCTGGTGGTCGTAGAAGAACTGAAGGTTCACTTTCTGCGAGAGCACATAGTCGGCACTCACTTTTATACCGAGAACCTTGTTGCCCGCACTCGCCTGGGTGATATCCTCCTCCACCTTCCGAAGCAGTGTCTTGATGTCTTTATAACTTACATCTACCGCAAGTTTAAGGTCGTTGCTTACCTTCTTCTGTCTTCCGTCTTTGTTCTTGGCAGTAAAACTGAGGTTCTTGATTGTATAACCGAATCCCGCTACAAACTCCTTGGTGTCACCCTCCATAAGTTGTGCGGAGGTAACATTGAGTGTAAGGTTACGCTGCTTGCGGTATTCCACCTTGGCAGTCATCGAGTTCTTCATCGCTATATTAACACCTATCAACGGTGAGAATTGCTCTGTCAGACTCACACTTGCTATGTCGTAGGCTGAAGACGGCACAGGCATGTCGGTCTCCACATCGCGCACGAAACCTACCTGTTTGTTTTTGCCGTCGCCTACCCCCACCCATGTAGAGTATGTGCCGTAACTGCCGATAGCATACTTGCAAGTGTATGCGTGAGTGAGGTTGACAGAGCGGAAGTGGTCGCGCATCCACGGCAGTTTGCCGAGTCCGTCATAGGTCACCGACCAGTTGGGCAGGATATTCAGTATGCCGAGGAAAGGATTGGTGGATATACGGTTAATGTCTCTGCCTGTGTATGCGGCAAGGAAGGCGGGCACAAGCACATCGGCGGAGTTGCGGTTTACTCTGCCGAGACTTGCATCATATTGCTTGCCTGCCATCACACTGCCCCGCATGAAACCCGAAGAAGGATACACCACACCTTCATATTGCTGTTGCACACGCCCCTGCATTATATCACGGTACTCACGGAAACGGTCGAAAGAGTTGGAATGGAAATTGTCCTCCGCCTTACCTATCTTGTCGAAAGCAGTAGCAATAGCCACTTGTGTTATATTGAAAGACCCTGTCATCGTCTCCTGCATCTGTTCGTAGGTGTAGATGATAGACGAACTGGAAGAAGTATAGCGTTTGCCGTTCACCTGTATCTTGAATCCGGGGAAGGGCTCAAGACTCACCTTGATGTCGAAGTCGGTAGTGTTGGAGCGTATTGCCGGTTGCACCACAGTGGTATCAGGCGAGAGCCACTGGTTCTGCTTTGCCTTGTCGAGGAAGTCTCTCTGAGCAAAACCGAAGGCGAAATCAAATCCCGGTGCATATATACCGTCTATCTTGCGTTGCCCCATAAAGCCTGCCTGAGGATAGAAACCGGGTACTACAAGCGAACTGGTAGAACGATATGTTACTTGTGCCTTTCTAATAAGCATGAGGAAACGCACACTCACATCACCGAAGGTCTGCGCACCTGTGCGGGCATTGGGGTCTATGGTCACTACACTCACATTGAGGTTATTATAGTTCTTCTTCGACGATATCTCTATTTTGTCCGAGTCCACTATCTTAGTCTTTACCGGCACTTTCCTGCCATTGTTGTCCGTCACTGTAATCTGCACTTTGTCCGATGCAAGACGGTGGGAGAGTTGTACGGTAGAGTCCGCCTTTATGCTTATGGTCTGCGTGTATGTCTTCGGGCGGAAACGCGAACGCTGAGGTCTGCCGCTGAAGCGCTGGTTCACTTGCTTCAGATATTTCGACTTGTTGTAGAGCGTCTCAAAGTTGAGTGCTCCGTCTGCCTGCCACGACCGCATCGAACTGATAGAGTTACCCAGATTGGTTTGTGTTTCGCCCTCGAGAGAATTTGCATTGCGGAGTGCCGTTCTGTTCCAGTTGTAGGTTGCGTTGTATGAGCCGTTGGCAGTCATCCAGTCAAATATCTTGAAGCGGTTGAAGGGCACACTGTACGATGCCGTGAACACTTGCTGATACTGATAGGGCAGACCCATAGTCTTCATTGACTTGCGCACAGTATCACGCCATGCTTCGTAGTAGTCGTGAGTGAAGTTGTAGTCTTTGATTATCTCAGGTGTGAACTGCCCTTCATCAATAGTGCTGTTCATTGCACTCTGGAAAGAGAACTTCAGGGTCTTTGTCAGGTCATACTTGAAGTCGAAGTTGCGATTCCACATCCAGTCTTTCGAGAAGGTGAGGTCTTGCTTCTGAATACCTGTCTCGCCTGTGAAGTCGCGCATACGCATGTGAGTATATTGGCGACGCATATCGGTCGAGAACGACCACGACTGCGGCAGGTAGTAGATATTAAGTTCGCTTATCCATTTCAGTTTCTGCACTTTCTGTACCTTCTTGAAAGGCTCCCATGGTTTCGGGTTGAAGTTGTAGCTGTAGGTGAACTGCCCTCGCTCTTCTTTCTGCATATCACGCTCAAGTTCCGGCGTATGCTTGTTCTGCTCCATGCGCGAATATGAGACAGAGAAGTTGGCAGGGTCGTAGAACATGTCTCTCTTCTTCGACTTGATATTCACCTTCGCATTGGTAACGGAGAAGTTGGTAGAAGTCTGCACCGTGTTCGACATTGCCTTCACCGAATCCTTCTCATGCTTTGTCTCGTATGTGTCGAGGTTGTCCGACAGCTTGATGTCTGTGTCAAGCGGGTCATACTCGGGAGAGAGAGTCTCGTTGGTATATGCGAAATAGAGAGGTATCTGCAGTTTCGCCTGCTCGGGGAACAGTCGCCCTGCTTCAAGAGCGGCACTGACGGAGAGTTGATATCTGTTGTCCAGATTGCGGTCAAGCACGTTGGACTCGATACTGCCGTATCCTGCCGTCTCCACACGACCTGACATGTTGACCTGGGCAATATCCGATACAGCCAACGCCACATTGCCTGTGGCTGCCACACCGCCGTCTTCGTTGAACTGCGACATACGGAGTTCGTTCACCCACACCTCTCCTGAATGCGGTTGACCCGACTTGTTGCGGATACCTATCATGATGTTGTCCACCTCTCCGAGTGTGGGGTTACCCATTACGGTGATACGGTTCTCCGGATGATTATTGGCGACATCATATATTACATAAGGTTCATTATTGTTTACTCCTGCCGTGCCGCTTCGTTTGGCTTTGTTGCGTGCCACTTTGGCATTGGTGAACACTTCGAAGGGGAAATCGAATTCGTTCTCAAGAGGCCATACTTTGCGGCGGTCTTGGTCGTTGCCGTCGTTGTAGAGTCCTTCGGGTGTGAGCGTTAGCGGAATCTCGTACTCATAGTAGTTCATACGCATGTCGCTACCCAGACGAATGAATATACTCAGGTCGCCATCGCTCAGTGTCTTGTCTTCCGGCATCTGTTCTGCGTGTACAAACATTCGCATACGCTTGTACTGACGCATGTCATAACTTGTCTTCTTATACACTGCGCGGGCATCTGCCGGAGCAAGGTCGTGCACGCGAAGCACCATTGCCTGCTCGTTCTGGGCAATGATTTGTGCCATACCCGGGTCAGTCTGACGGGAGATTCCGGGAGGAAGCACATAGTTGACAGGAGTCTTTGAGGAGTTCTCCTCTATGTTTACCGCCTGCACATCCATCTGGGCATTGGTGATAGGAGGCTGGCTGACAGGATAGAGGTCTTTGGAGTAGCTGCGCCACTCGCCACGCACAAGGTCGAAAGAGGCAAAACGCAGGTGAGTCTCCTGCTTGAATCCTGTCATATACAGACGGACGAAGCGTATAGACTTGAAGTTTCTTACGCCACCCACCTTCTGATATACATTCGGGTCACGGATAGGAATCTTGAACTGATACCATTTGACATCTACCAATTCGCCGTTCTGCAACTTAACCTTTGTCACATACTCCTGAGCGATATACTGCTTGCCTACACCCAGTTTCTCAGGGCGGAGTTCAACCTTGTACTCGTAGTATTTCTCATACTCGGAGAGAGTGTTGTCAGCGTTTATATCTTCTATATCAGGTGTGAGGGTGGCTGCAGTGCCGTATGATTCAGTATTGTCCTCCGTTGCAGGTGAGTTGCCTTCAGTACCATTGTAGTGCTTGTATCTTTCCAATACAGACAGTTCCTGTCGGTCGTAGTCAGTGCCGCGATAGTAGTGATAGTTGTCGCCTGCAGGGTCGTTAATAGGCGAATACGGGTCATCTTCCCATCGTGCAAGAACATCCGCGTTCACCTTGCTGCGGAGTTGGCTCACATAGTTGGCATAAGACTCAAATTGGAATTCATCTGCAGTACTCAGACCATTCAGACCCAAATCCTGTTTGTTTAGCCCGTGCCCCTGCCTCGTTGGAGAACGCTGTTATGGTGCTCGTGGTCTTTGGTACACGCCCCCAGACAGTGGTCTCTACATTTGCTGCCTCAGCCTCATTGATTGGCAGACCATGCTCGAATGCTTTCTTACCGTCTTTAAGAATATCCTCTGATATGTCTCCAAGGTCGATATATAGGTCACCGCCCTCGTATCCTGCCTCAGAGTTAGTGAGGAAGGGGTCCATCATCCAGAATTCTATATACTCTATGTTGGCGGTCTCGAAGTCTGTATTGTCAAGTTTACGCATCATACCTCCCCAACGTTTCTCGGGGTTGGTGAGCTTGCCGTCAGCTCCTATCTCGTCGGCGGAGATATTGTATTGTCCGCGTTCTTCGGGGTAGTAACTGAGGTTGAGTATTGCCATACGCGTATCCTCGTTGGCAAGCGACTGTCGGTTGGGGAATATCTCTTCCTGATAGACTATACGTGTACGGTGGTCGGAGAGCATATCAAGGTTGTCGCGTATATGCTGGGGTGTATTGGGGGAAGCATGCCCGAATATCTGGTCAACCACATACCAGCAGAAGTGAGCACGGTTCTTGCCGTATTCTATATTGTTGCTCAGTTTCGACTCGTCATACCTGCTTGGAGTACTTGCCAAGTGCCAATAACTGGGATAGTGAATATCTATATTGGTCTTGGTTGCCTCGAAGTCGTCGATATATGCCGTACCTTCCTTGCCTACCTCTCTTGTATGACCGGGCACGAGTTGGGCGAACTCTGCATTGACCTGTATGGAAGACGGTTGAGTGGCGTTTATCCATGGGATGGCATTAAGTCCGTTGGTGAGCCACATGAAGTCTTTCTTCCAGCTGCCGTTGAGGCCCCATATCATATTGCTCAGCGGTTCACTGCCTGTGTTCACCTTGGTGGTCAGTGGCCGTTCTGACATATACATAAGTGTACCTCCAAGAACAAAGTCTTTGGAGAAAGCATATTCCATGTGAGTACCGAGGAGAGACTTACGTTTCAGTGAGAACATACTCTGGTTCTCAAGTTGCACATCCACGTTGGTACCCGACTCAAGGATAGACTGGTTGAGAATGGTCACTGTTCCCATGGTATAATCCACGATATAGTCCACGTTCTCCGTCAGTGTGGCTCCTCCGGCAGTCACCTTGACAGAGCCGCGGGGTATATTCATGGCATTGAGCCGTATCTCACTACCTGAAGAGCCCTTGTATTTACCTGTCAGTCGGAACTTGTTCTTCTCCGACATCTCCTGTGCCACAACGAGTGTGGAGTCGTATAACTCCTGAAATACATACTTGTCTGCAATGGCGTCATTGCCTATGGCAGTTCTCAGGTGAGAGCCGAAAGGTTCCAATACGGGGAAGATGATACGGCCGTTGCTTGAAATGGCAGTGTATCCCTCCACATAGTCGAACTTGCCGTCAGGCGAGAGGTTGTTTTTGGAGTCCAACCGGTCGAGGTTCATCACTCTGAGCAGTTGCGTACCTTTCACATCGCCTTCGGGGAGATACTGCAGGTCGGTACCCACAGAGTCGTTGCGATACATGACATATAGTTCGAACTTCTCGGAAGACATCTGCATTGCGCCGAGAGAATAGACATTCTTCATCATCAGATCCCAAGTACCTTTGCCCTTTGCCACAGGCGAGTTGGTTGTACTCTTGAGCATCTTGAGCACAAGAGCGTTGGGTGCTTTCAGACTCTCGCTTGCATCGGTTGAGAACTCACCCACCTGATAGACCTGCCCGCCGTAAGTATATTCGTAAGCGACACAGAGGACTTCGTCCTGATTGAGGGCACTTCTAAGAGAGATGAAACCGAGAGCGGAGTTAAGGGTATATTCCGAAGGTGAGAGTAGTCGTGCAGACTCAAGTTTCTCATAGTCCACACCTCCTACCACATTATATGCCGACAGATTGGCGGAGAGTATTGCGTTGGTCTGCTGTATATCACGTACATCTGCCATGGCAGTTATCTCTTCATAAAGAGTGTTGGCCTTATTGTACGGTTGCAGATAACTGCCCTGCTCTGCCCAGTGAGGGTTGCTTATATGTTTCGACTGCGCCTCGCCCAAGTCCTGGAAAGCGATTATATTACGGGCGTCATCATATCTGCCACGCTTGTTGGTGACCCATACTTCAATACGATTGATGGTAACACCCGAAGCAATATATGGCAGTTGTGACATAGACTTCTCATAGTTATCTCTGAACCAGTGCGAGAGGAAGAAATGCCTGTTCTCATCGTAGGCATCGGAAGCCACATCGAACTGTGTCATCTGTGCTCCGCCCTTACTGCTGACAGACTGACTCTGAGAGTTCTGCTGCGAGACAAGAGCCTGAACGGTGAATTTGCCGAACTTGAGGTTGGTCTTTATACCGAACAGTGACTGACTACCGCGAATAAGACTGCTGTTGAGGCTCATAGAGACATTACCCGCCTCTATGCTCTGTATGATGTCGTCCTCCTTGCCTTTATAGTTGAGTTTGATATTCTGCCTGTCGAAGTCAAAGCTGGATTCAGTATTGTAGTTGAGGTTGAAGTTGAGTTTGTCACCCACTTTGCCATTGGCAGAGAGCTGTATTTTCTCATCGAAGTCGAAGATATTGTTATTCCGGCTTCGCTGTGTAAGAGCGGGGTTGTCAATATACTGGTGTTTGATACCGAAGAGTAGTTCGGCACTACCTTGCAATTTCAACTGGACACCACCCGGTCCGAATATCTTGTCGGCAGGGCCGATATTGAATTTCATATCGGTGATGTCGAACTTCCTTTCATTATTGTGCTCCACCTCGCCTATCTTCTGTTGCCAATAGGCTTTCATCGCCTGATCGGCAGAGTACTCACGATATTCTTTCTCAGTCATCAGATAGGGTGTAGCAATATCCACATCGCCTATCTTGGTGTGCATAATGTAGTAGCCTGTTTCAGGCTGATACTCCACTTCTTTCTTGATATTGTCGGGGTCTTGGAGGTCGATGGAAGAACGCGGTGAGGAGAACTGCTCATAGTCATCCTGTCCGTAGTTGCTCACCTGTACGGGTGCCATAGTCACGCTGTCGGACAGAGAAACAAGAGTATCACCTCTGACTGCGCCGGAAGTGACCTCTGCTGTCTGCGCCATTGCGACAAGAGGTATCGTCAACGGCATGAGCAGCATTATAAGAGCCCGTATTTTCTTCATTCATAGTGCCTTGAGTGTATTAAGTCACCAAGGCAATAAGGTAGATTGTTTTCTCAATAGGCTTATCGTTTTTATTGTTTTTCTATGGTAGGTTGATACATCTTACAGCATCTTCAATGCCTGTCGTATAACTTCTTCGACGGCAGCATCGGGGTTTGAGCCCAGAATCTTGTCAACCGCCTTACCACTTGCAAGGGCAGAGAAGCCGAGCATAGTGAGTGCTGAGACAGCCTCTTGCTTTGTCTCGCTATTGACACCTGTGACAGTGGCGGACACGGGTGCGCCGTCAGCCGCATCAATATCTATCTTGAGGACTTTGTCTTTCAAGTCAACGATGACACGCTGGGCAGTCTTTGCTCCGAGACCTTTCACCTGACTGAGGGCGTGCACATTACCTGTTGCGATAATCTGACGCACCTCTGCTGCACTGAAACTTGACATGATAAGTCTCGCCGTGTTAGCCCCTATGCCGCTCACGCTTGTGAGAAGGAGGAACAATTCGCGCTCGACCTTGGTCTGAAAGCCAAAGAGGTCGTGAGTGTCCTCACGGATTATCTCAGTGATATACAACTTGGTTTCTGTCTTGTCAATAAGCGCGGTATAGACGGGCAGGGCTATGTTGATTTCATATCCTACTCCGGCAGCCTCCACTACAGCATAGGTGGGAGCCAGTTCTGCTATCTGTCCTTTAATATAGTCTATCATAATGAGCCGCAAAGATAATGCTTTTTTCTGAAACTGCCAAATCCGCAGGTTCAGTGACAGCGAAATCTGCGCAAGCAGCGGGGGCAGATTTGGTTTAATCACATACTAATCACATAGTAATCACATAGTAATCACATAGTAATCACATAGTAACGACATAGTAAAGTGATTGATTATATGGCAATTATGTGGTGATTTCTTGGCTTTTACCGTGCTGATGGTCGTAAGAGTAAGAATATGAGGTGATTATGGAGCACGGGGAGGCAGAAATTGGGGAGATAGGAGAGACGGGGACGGGAGAGAGGAGATGTGGGGTTGGGAAGAGAGGAGATGTGGGGTTGAGAGAGAGGAGAGACGGGGGCGGGAGAGAGGAGAGAAGGGGTCCGGAGAGAGAGACGGGGAGAACATGAGGGGCGAGGGATATCAGAGACGACGATAAGAATTGAAATGTGACTGAGGGGCGTATATACATTGGTGGTAGTGGGAGACGTGACAGTGTCGCATCTCTACACTTTGACGATAGCATAGAATTAGTATGGGAGAATTTGCGAGAAACGGAAAAATGTTGTATCTTTGTGCGCCAACAGAATATACACAACAACTGCAGATATAAAAGGCAACAACTGCAAACATAAAATACAACAATGGCAGAGATAAAAGAACTGGGTGAGTTCGGGCTCATAGAACGCCTGACAGAGAAGATAAAGACAGTAAACGAGAGCACAGAGAAGGGTGTGGGCGACGATGCGGCAGTGCTTAACTTCCACAACAGACGCACATTGGTCACCACAGACCTACTGCTTGAAGGAGTGCATTTCAACCTCGAATATGTGCCCCTCAAACATCTCGGATACAAAGCGGCAGTGGTCAACATAAGTGATATATGCGCAATGAACGGCACCCCGACGCAGATGGTGGTAAGTCTGGGTATATCAAAGCGTTTCTCCGTGGAGAACATCGAAGAGTTGTACAGCGGAATACGTCTTGCATGCAAGAACTACGGTGTTGACCTTGTTGGCGGCGACACTACCGCCTCACTCACAGGTCTTTGCATAAGCATCACTTGCATAGGTGAAGCAAAGAAAAGCGATATTGTATATCGCAACGGAGCCAAGTTGAACGACCTTATATGCTGCACAGGCAACCTCGGCAGCGCCTACTTGGGACTGCAACTGCTTGAGAGGGAGAGGATTGTGATGCAGGCGAACCCTGAAGGCACGCCCGCATTTGAAGGGAAAGAGTATCTGCTTGAAAGGCAACTGAAACCCGAGGCAAGACTTGACATAGTGAAGCAACTGAAAGAGGCAGGCATACACCCGACGGCGATGATGGATATCTCCGACGGTCTGTCGAGCGAATTGATGCATATCTGCAAGGAGTCGGACTGCGGATGTGCTGTATATGAAGACAAGATACCCATTGATTATCAGGCTGCAGTATTAGCCGAGGAGATGAACCTGAACATAGTTACCTGCGCATTGAACGGCGGAGAAGACTATGAGTTACTGTTCACCGTCAGCATAGACGACTACGAGAAACTGATTCCGCTGGACGATGTATATATCATCGGTCACATAACGAAAAAGGAATACGGTTGCAACCTGATAGGCAGAAACGGGGAGGAGATAACATTGAGAGCACAAGGCTGGGAGGCATTTCAGTAATTACAGACCTTTCACCACTAATCAATATGAAGATAGCGATACTCGGCACAGCATATCCTTACAGAGGCGGACTGGCAACCTTCAACGAGAGGTTGGCACGGCAGTTCATGTCGGAAGGGCATGAGGTGACCATATATACGTTTACGCTGCAGTATCCGTCGTTTCTATTCCCGGGCAAGACACAATACTCGCAAGAGCAGCCTCCTGCAGACCTCAAGATAGTGCGCTCGCTCAACTCCTGCAACCCTCTCTCATGGAGAAAGACAGGAAAAAGGATAAAGAGAGACTGCCCCGACCTACTGATTTGCTGCTACTGGACATCGTTCATGGCACCTGCTTTCTCTACGGTGGAACGCATAGCGAGAAGCAACGGCAAGACACGCTGTATGGCGCTTGTACACAACCTCTTGCCGCATGAGCCGTCGGTGATAGACAAGTGGTTTGCCCCGCTGTTCGTGAGGCACACAGACGGGTTTGTGGCATTGTCGGAGTCGGTGGTAAGGGATATTGACCGCTTCGACAAGAGTAATAAACCCAAGACGTTCTCGCCCCACCCCGTGTATGACCATTATGGCGAATTGCACGGCAAAGACGAGGCATGCGAGCGGCTCGGGCTGCCGACAGAGAACGAATATATGCTCTTCTTCGGACTTGTGCGGGCATACAAAGGTCTTGACTTGCTGCTTGACGCGTTTGGCATGGTTAAGGAGAGCCTGCCCGACCTGAGACTGCTTGTGGCAGGGGAGTTCTACGAGGACGAGGAGAAATATCGCAAGCAGATAGCAGAGAACGGGCTTGAGGACAAAGTGGTGGTACACAACGAGTTTATAGCCGATGACGACCTGCAATACTGGTTCTCGGCAGCGGACTTGATAGTGCAACCGTATAAGTCAGCCACCCAAAGCGGCGTGACACAGGTGGCATTCCACTTCGAGAAACCCATGTTGGTGACCAACGTGGGCGGATTGGGCGAGATAGTGCACCACGGCAAGATGGGTTATACGGTTGAGCCGAAGGCGGAAGCCATTGCCGAGGCACTGACCGACTTCTACACGCAGCAACGCGAACTGCCGTTCACGGAGTACGTGCGTAAGGAGAAAGACAAATACACTTGGGACAAACTCACAAAGAAATTCATGGAGATATATGAAGAACATTAGACTCTTCCTGACAGATGTGGACGGCTGTATGACAGATGGCGGCATGTATTACGGCAACGACGGCGCGGAGCATAAACGTTTTTGCGTGTATGACGGGATGGGCATGATGCTTTTTGCGTAAAGCATTTATTTGTATATTTAAGGGAAAAGCAGTACCTTTGCACTCAAATTCATCTCGAATAATATAGAAATATTTGGAGTGCAAATCCGCAAAATATAGAAATATTCGGAATAGAGATGTGTGATAGATATATGGTACCAAGAGTTATAAATATAGATGTAGAGAAGGATAGTATTTTCTTGTTTGGCGCTCGTCAAACAGGAAAAACAACGCTCCTTTCAGAGCGTTTTCACGATGTTCCGACTTATGATTTGTTAGAGCGTAAAACCTATGAGCGGTTGCAAAGGAATCCTGCACTTTTTGAACAAGAATTGTCTGTTCTTCCTGAAAACTCATTGGTCATAATTGATGAGATACCTCTTCTTCCTGACTTACTGGACCAGGTTCATCGGCTCATAGTAAAGCGAGGCATGCGTTTTATATTGTGTGGTTCAAGCGCACGCAAACTGAAAAGACAAGGAGTCAATACCTTAGGAGGAAGAGCATTGCCGATGTATTTATATCCTCTTGTAAGTGCAGAGTTGCAGGATTTTGATTTACTGAAAGCAGTTAATCAAGGGATGTTGCCACGTCATTATTTGACGGATGCCACAACGGCATGGAAGCGAATGCAGGCTTATGTTGCTGTATATCTTAAAGAGGAGATAAAAGCAGAGTCATTGGTACGTAATCTGCAATCTTTTAACCGGTTTATGGAGGTTGCCGCCTTAACTGATGGTGAGATGGTCAATTATAGTAACATAGCGTCCGACTGTGGTGTGGATTCCAAGACAGTAAAAGAATATTTCTCTATATTACAAGATACTTTAGTCGGATTTATGGTGCCTGCTTTTACAAACGTTAAGAAACGTAAATTGAGACAGGCTCCGAAATTTTATTATATGGATGTGGCAATCCCCAACTATCTGCTTGGACGGAGAATGCTTCAACCCGGTTCTGCTGATTTTGGATATGCCTTTGAACATCTTATGATGCAGGAGATAGTTGCATATCTGGGGTACAATGGATATGAAGATTACTTGACCTATTGGCATACTTATAATGATTATGAGGTGGACGCTGTCTTGGGGGATGCACAGGTAGCTATTGAGTTCAAGTCATGTCAAGAAGTGCAGTCACGTCATTTGTCCGGTCTGAAAGCGTTTAAGGAGGAACATCCGGAAGCAAGGCTCATTATTGTATCGCTGGATGAACAGCCCCGATTATTCAACGGAGTAGAAGTACTGCCGGCAAAAGAGTTCTTGAAACAATTATGGGAACATAAAATTTTAAACGGGAAAACAGACCATTCTTCAGAAATTCAGGGGAAGATGTAAAACATAAATAATAAAAGAAATTCATGGAGATATATGAAGAACATTAAACTCTTCCTGACAGATGTGGACGGCACCCTGACTGACGGAGGCATGTACTATTCCGCCGAGGGTGACGTGATGAAACGCTTCTATGTGCGCGACGGCATGGGAATGAAACTCCTGCAGCAGGCAGGTGTGCGGGTAGGCATCATCACCTCGGAGACCACTCCGATAGTACAGGCGAGGGCAAAGAAACTGGGAGTTGACTATCTTTTCATGGGTGTGAGGTTCGACGGCAAAGTGAAGGTGGCGGAGCAGATATGCGAGGAGATGGGAATCACTCTCAATGAGGTGGCATATATAGGTGATGATGTGAACGATATGGCACTGCTCGAGGCTGCAGGTCTTGCCGCCTGCCCTGCAGACGCATGCGAGGAGGTGCTTGCATTGCCAACGATAAGGGTGATGACACATAAGGGCGGACACGGGGCTGTAAGAGAACTGGCGGACGAGATAAGAAAGACTCTGTAAAACACAAAAGAATATGCAGGCAGTTATATTAGCAGCAGGTATGGGTAAACGCTTGGGCGAATTAACCAAGTATAATACCAAATGTATGATTTCAGTCAATGGAGAGACATTGATTCAGAGATTATTACATCAGTTAGACAGATACCGACTGAAGAAAATAGTTCTTGTTGTGGGATATAAAGGGAAAGAACTGCAAGAATATATAGCAACCCTTAATGTATCTACACCTATAGAGTATATTGAGAATCAGATATATGACAAGACGAACAACATCTATTCTCTTTACCTTGCAAAAGAGGAACTTGTTAGTGACGATACGCTCTTGTTTGAGTCGGATATAATTGTCGAGGATTCCGTAATAGATGTATTGATACGCAACCCTTATCCGGACTTGGCGTTAGTGGATAAATATGAGAGTTGGATGGACGGCACTGTCGTTACAATAGACAAGGAGAACCGTATTACCCGATTTATTCCGAACTCAATGTTCCGCTATGAGGATATACCCACTTATTATAAGACGGTCAACATATATAAATTCTCCCAAGCCTTCTCGCAGAATATGTATGTGCCTTTTCTGGAGGCATACAGTCATGCTTTGGGAAACAACGAATATTACGAACAGGTTCTGCGGGTAATCACCATGTTGGACCACGCAACTATCAAGGCACTGCCGCTAAACGGTGAGACTTGGTACGAAATAGATGATATACAAGACTTGGATATAGCCGAGAGCATCTTTGCAGAGAATAGTTTTGACAAGCTCAACAGCCGCTACGGAGGTTTCTGGAGATACCCGAAGATGCTTGATTTCTGCTACTTGGTCAACCCTTATTTCCCCAACGAGCGACTGAAAAGTGAAATAAGTGCCAACTTCGACAGACTGTTAACCGAGTACCCGTCAGGGCAGAGGGTGAATGATTTGTTGGCAGCAAAGGATTTTAATGTCAAGCAAGATTATATTACGGTTGGTAACGGTGCAGCGGAACTGATTAAAGCACTCACTTCAAGGATGTTGGGCAAAGTAGGAATAGTCCGCCCCACCTTCGAAGAATATCCCAACCGCTTAATGCCTGACCAAGTTATCACATATACTCCTGCTGATGCTGACTTCAGATACACCGCCGACGACCTGATGTCATTCTTCGATGACAAGCAGATATGGTCGCTTATACTCATCAATCCGGATAATCCGACGGGTAACTATATACCGTATAATGATTGTCTGCGCCTGGCGGGATGGTGTCAAGAGAGAGATATTATTCTGATTCTGGACGAGAGTTTTATAGATTTCTCCACGGAACACCCCACCTTTATTGCCAACGACATATTAGAGCGATATGACCACTTGGCGGTAATCAAGAGTATCTCCAAATCCTATGGAGTTCCCGGATTGCGCTTAGGCATCATGGCTACAGCCAATCAAAGTCTGATGACGAATGTTCGTGCCGACCTGAGTATCTGGAACATCAATTCCTTCGGGGAGTTCTTTATGCAGATTCTGGGCAAATATGAGAAAGTCTATGTGCAGGCAATGGATGCTTTCCGCGAAGAGCGCACGCGTTTTATGCAGCAACTGCAAAGTATCCCTTATCTGCGTATTCTGCCAAGTGAGGCTAATTATGTGCTGTGTGAAGTGAGACAACCGCATTCTCCCCGAGAGATTGCTGTCAAACTCATGCGTGAGCATAATATTCTAATCAAAGACTGCTCAAAGAAATGCAGTGGCCCGTTTATCCGTTTGGCGATAAGAAACACAGAAGATAATAACCAGCTGATAGAAGCTTTGCATAGTTTATGAAAACCATTTGTATTTGTGGCGGAGGTGCATTAGGACTTGTTATGGCAAGTGTCCTTGCTTCTCAAAAAGATTGCGCTGTTAATATATTAACGGCGCATTCGCAAGTATGGGGAAATAACGTGGAGACTGAAGATGCAAATGGGGAAATCTATAAAGGAGAACTTCAATGCGTATCTAATGAACCAAAGGAAGTAATACCTCAAAGCGATGTTGTCTTGCTTTGTGTGCCGGGTTTCCTGATTGAGAATATACTCAAAAAAATCAAGCCTTATATTACCACACAAGCAGTTGGAAGTATCGTAAGTAGTACAGGATTCTTTTTTCAAGCTCACGAGATATTCGGCGAACATGCGTCTCTTTTCGGCTTTCAACGAGTTCCCTATATAGCGCGTGTTGATGAATATGGTCACAGAGCAAAGCTCTTGGGATATAAGAAACAATTATATATAGCAACAGAGAATTTACCTCTCGATTTCGAAGAGCAATGGAGTGTCCGATTACAAACACCGGTAACCCATCTAACTAATTATTTGGAGGCATCACTGAGTAATAGTAATCCATTGCTTCATCCGGCTCGTCTATATGGCCTATGGCATAATTGGAAGGGGCAAACATATCCGCAGCAAGATTTCTTTTATGCTAATTGGGATGAGTTTAGTTCGGAAATTTACATTGCAATGGATGAGGAGTTTCAGCAACTCTGCAAGAAACTTCATGTGCATGTGCAACCAGTATTGGAATACTACGAAAGTATCGATGCAAAATCCTTGGCTAATAAATTGCAATCTATAGAGGCTTTCCAATCAATTCTTGCTCCGATGATAAAAACAGAGATGGGATGGTTGCCGGATTTCAAGAATAGATACTTCACAGAGGATTTTCCTTTTGGATTGCAGATAATAAAGGATTTGGCAGTTAAACATAATATAGAAACCCCTACAATAGATACAGTATTAGAGTGGGGAAATAGCAAAATAGGGAAATGAGAGACTTTATCGTTAATATTCTGGTTAAATTAGGCTTGTATAAACCTGCGGTTGAATGCATTAACCGTGTAAAGTTCAAGAAACAAGCCCGGCGTATGCAACAATACGGCTTGGAGATGCTATCTCAAGCAGAAAAGGCTTTTGGGGCTATGGGAGGCAAAGCTTTCCTTACTTTTGGTTGCCTGCTCGGAGCATACCGCGAGCATGGTTTTATCAATTATGACCCGGATATTGATTTGGGAGTAATGGCTGACGAACTGCCGGAAAACTATCGGGAAACATTACAACAATATGGATTTGAGTTGTATAGATATAACTATATAAAGGAATCAGATACTATTTTTGAGGAGACTTACCTGTATAAGAACCTGCACCTTGATATATTCTATTATTTCAAAGACGGACAAGACTACTACAGTATTATCCAACGCAAGCATGAGACGAAAGACTGGAAAGAAGCCAATGTGACTGACGGTTTCCCTTGTGACCGATCGTATGTGCCTGCATGTGATTTTGAGATAACGGATTTCCTGGGTGTGAAGGTCTATGTGCCTCAGGATACGGATGGCTGGCTCCGGGCTATTTATTCCGATTCATATATGACTCCTATTAAGAACTGGAATGCCAAGGACTATAAAACGCGTATTGTTCATACCCAGGAACGATCATACAGAAGTTGCTAAGCAAGGCAGAACGCTTATGTTTATTGCGAATATCATAAGAAATTGTCATATCTTTTGCATCCTAAAATGTTAGCTTTAGATGGATGCCTCCTCGGCTTACCGCAGTATAATATATTAAAAGACAATTGAATATCCAATAGAAACAGAGCGCTATGCTGTCGGTCATTATTTGTACATATAAATCATATATGATTCTAATAAAATATCCTAAATAGTTATAGAAATATTTGCATATATCAGAAAAAAGTAATACCTTTGCGTTGAAATGCACTAACAGTTGTGCACGTAATGTGAAAATACGCACTATAAGTAGTGCAAAATTAACAGAAATATGCACTAATAGTTGTGCACAAGTAGGATTTATATGGTATGGACAGAACATTGCAGACATATATGAAAGAACTGCTGTCCCAAGTGGATAATGCTTTTCAACGTTACAAATACAATCAGATAGATTGGAACCTGCGTCTGGTATGTTTGACAGGCCCGCGAGGTGTCGGAAAAAGCACGATGGTCTTACAGCACATAGCGAATAATCCCCAAGAAAATGCATTATATGTATCAGCTGACCATAGTTATTTTACAACCCATACATTGATAGAATTGGCAGATGAGTTCGTCAAAGACGGTGGAGAGCATTTATACATCGACGAGGTACACAAATATACAGGATGGAGCCGTGAGTTAAAGCAGATTTATGATACGCATCCCGGTCTGAAAGTATTTGTAACGGGTTCTTCAATATTGGATTTATTGGATGGCGAGGCGGATTTAAGCCGCAGGATGGTGATAGACCATATGTACGGGCTGTCTCTGAGAGAGTATCTGAAAATGGTGCATCATGTGGAGGTTCCGATATTTTCTTTACAGGAGATTTTAGAAGGGAAAGCGCATATGGGGAGTATTCAGCATCCGCTGCCTTATTTCAAGGAGTACTTGCGTAAGGGATACTATCCTTTTACAAGCGAAGGAGCATTTTACACCCGTCTCGAACAGATAATCAGACAGACAGTTGAGGCAGATATTGTACAATACGCTCATATCAGCCTCTCTACAGGACGGAAGATTCTTCAGATGCTGCGTATCATGTCTGCTAATGTTCCCTATAAGCCTGAGGCACAGGCTTTAGCGAATGAACTGAAGATAAGCAGGAATGTGATTCCGGATTATCTGGCATACTTGGAGCGGGCAGGAATGATTGGAATGCTACGTGATAATACATGTGGAATGAGAGGCTTGGGCAAAATGGAAAAGGTATATATAGATAATACCAACATGCTTTATGCTATGGTGGGAGAAGAAGTGGAAATCGGGAACCTCAGGGAAACATTCTTCTATAACCAAACACGCGTTGTACACAATGTAGCGGCTTCCCGCGAAAGTGATTTTTGTATTGGAAACTATACGTTTGAAGTAGGAGGAAGAAAGAAAGGCAAGAAACAAATTCAGGATATTCCGAATAGTTTTGTCGTTCGTGACGATATAGAATATGCGGTAGATAATATCATCCCGTTATGGGCTTTCGGTTTAATGTATTAAGACGAACAAATTTGCAAAACAACAACCATGCTAACTGCTATCATCTGCACATATAACTGCGTGAAATAAACACTTTTGAAGATAGAATAAAAGATGTCCTTCGTTATGTACAGAATATCCATTATCATACCCGTCTATAATTCTGCGCCATACATTGAGCAATGTTTGGCGTCAGTCTCGGCACAGACACTGAGCGATATAGAGGTTATTCTTGTAGATGACCACGGCACAGATGAGAGTATGTCGATCGCCCGTGATTTTGTCTCCCGCTCAGAGCGCAAGGATATATCTTTCCTCTTTGCAGCTACTGAGACTAACAGTGGTCCTGCCGCAGCACGCAATATAGGTCTTACCCTTGCCAAGGGTGAATATGTGGCATTTCTTGATGCCGATGATTGGGTTGAAGAGGATATATATGAACGTCTCTATAGCGTTGCAAACGGAGCAGATATGGCGTGCTGCAACCTCTCGCAGGACTTTGAGGACGGACGCAGTTCCCGACTATTGCAGAACACTCACATGCCGCAAGGCAACATATCTGTCCGTGAGCGCAAGAAACTGCTGATGAGATTTGTCTCCTACTTTACCACCTTTATCTATCGCCGCCGGTGGCTGACTGAACAAGGAATCTGTTTCCCCGATACCAAGAGTGCAGAGGATAGTTCTTTCTTAACCTGTTGCTTATTGTCTGCACGGCAGATAGAGCAGGTGGATAAACCCTTATACCACTATATGATTCATGCCGGCAGCCTGACAACACGCAAAGTATGGAAAGGAGGCGATAAGCGCAAGGCTTTGGGTGCCGTGCTCTCGTATGCTCATAAACAAGGATTGATGACCTCATACCGCTGGCAATTGTACTATATTTACGTCAAGAAAGCATTAATTGTACCTATATTGGAGATGATATGACCCAACCAAGAATTAAAATCTTCTGTCGTTCTTTCGACCTCAAGCTCTACCGTCTTAGCAAAGGACTATATGAGAGTTGGGGGTTCCCCTGTGTCAGACTTACAGACCAGACAGCCGACGGGTACTTCTATACGATGATGAAGGACAAAGACTGCGATATTGCCATCAATGTGGACGAGGATTGTTTTATCACCAATAAAGAAGCCGTGCTGTCGTTAGTGGATTATGTGGTGCAGAACAATATCGCCAATGCGGGTTGCCCTGACGGAGGAGAGTGGGCCCCCCGTTCCGGAAATCCGCTTGTCACTAACCCGTTCTTCAATGTGTTGAACCTCAACTTGCTCCGTGTCCATTGCAGCAGGGAACAAGTGAGGGCATTTGATTATCATGAGCACATGGAAGAAATGGTTTCCCTTTATCCGAAGGAGAACATCTATGAGGGCAGAGTACCGCATTTTGAAATGGCAGACAAGGAACCGTATTATCCGTTCTTCTTTACGCAGGCATATAGTACCAAGACCCTCTACCTGCATTGTCAGCGTCATCAGGATGGCTGGACAACAATACTCTTTAACCAAGCAGGCGAGGAGATGTGCCGGCACACGTGGCTTGCGCGTTTCTATAGTGTTCCTGCCTTTATAGTCAAGCATTGGCAACCCACTGCCGGGGCACAACAGCAACGCATAAATGCCATTATTGATGAGGCTTATATCGCACAAGGCCTGCCCCATCCGCAGTTCGGGATAAAAGACCAATGCGCCTTCTTGGGTAACAAGATTATCCGCTGGACTATCAAGGTGCCGCAACGGATTGCACACTGGCCGAAGAAAATCCGCAAAAGACTACACCACTGATAAGACAAACCCGAATCAATCATTACTGTCTTGATGATTCGGGTTTTATGTTTACTTATAATCATACCTATCGGAGTGGTGCTATTCCCAGGTATTGAACAGGGAAATGCGGTATCTTTTCAACCACATAGCAGATGCCTACCGATACGGACAATACCACAATCGTTGCAAGCACGGGCAATGCCCATAGCCATGACAACTCCGTAAGCGGTGTACACATCCACTTCTCCAAGACCACATAAAGCGCACCGATAACAGGTACATGCATAAGATAAATCATATAGCTATAGCGGCTTACCCTAAAGGAGAACCTGCCAATCAGACTGTCTGCAGATACGTCCGTGAACGAATAGACAAACATGAATATGCCGATGGTGGTAAAGAAACGGAGCCCGCTCAATGCGCAATGCGTGCAGACATCCACTGTATATAAACTCAGGAAAAGCGCAAGCCCGCACCAACGGTTGATTCGAGCCGGTACATAATGCACTATATAATATCCCGCTATATATGCACCCAGATAGCCGCACAACGAACTCACGTAATGGAGTACGTACAATTCGGGATAAACAGCTTTCAGAATAACAGCCGCATAACATAGTATTGCCGAATACAGCGCAAGCGACTTGCCTCCGTTACCATAGTGAATGGCACGCTGCAATACGGGCGTTATCAGGTATAGGGCAATAATCATGTGGACAAACCAGTGAGAAACATTGATTTTGTTCTCTAACATATAGGGAACCGCTTGTAAAAGTGCCTCAGACCAAGAAGTAATCTCTTCATATTTGCCTGTAAGGATGGACAGGATATACATCACCATTGCCCATATAACAAACGGAATCAGTATGCGTGAGAAACGTTTGCGGAAAAATACTCCAAGCGGCTGAGGTTCTTCCGACAATAGCAAAGCACCGCTTATCATAGTGAACAGCACCACCCCGCAGTCAATCACTGATGCATAGGCAAAATAGAGCATCCCGTATTCAGGAGTACTGACATGCAGGAGTGCCAACGTGTGCACCGTGATAATGAGTATCAAGGCTACAGCGCGGGCAATATCTAATGATATAATGCGGTTAGTCATGCTTTCTTACGCGGTAAATCCTGTACCCTCCATACCCGCATAGTGTTAGCAGGAAGATAATAAGGCAAATCATACTTAAGGTGTTACCCTTCCGCACCGAGTCCGGAACAAACGTCATCATTATTTCATGTGTTCCGGCGGGAATAACCATGGCACGCAGCAGATAATTCACACGGAAAATATCAGCCTGTTCTCCGTCTATGGTCGCTTTCCAACCGTATGGATAGTAAATCTCGGAGAACACTGCCAGCCGCTCCTGCTCTGTCGATGCTTCATACGTGAGCGTCTTCGGTGTGTGCGAAGTCAGCACAATAGACGACGGTGATTCATTGCCCAGACCTATGGAATCCTGACATAGACCCGATGCAAAGAGCCCTTTGTTCTGGGCGTAAGTCGAGTCACATACTGCCGTATGCCGCAAGTCAAGTTCATTGAGGGCAGCCGACTCATCGTTGGCATTGTCCACGCACACCAACTGATCTACATACCAGGCAGGACCAAAAGCATCAGGGTTGGTGTAGGCAAACGGCTTGCCGTCCTGACCTCCGGATATTATATATTTGGCGTTCAGCATGTTCAATACCGGCAAGTGCCTCTTGCTCAAATGCTCGTCTATCAAGTCTTGGTAACGGCGCAACTTCGCGGCACTATAACCACCTATCGATTGGAAATAATAAGATGTCCGCGCCTCATTGAAGGTATTGCTCGTCAGGTTCATTACGCGATAGTAACCCTTGTCCGAGTCTAACAACATTTTCTCATAAGGTTGCATTGCGAATGCTTTGTCACGGTCTTGTTTGGCAACAAACATACTGTCGTTGCAGAAGCGTTTGTCCACCGTCCACATATCTGCCACAATCAGTGCCGTCAGAGCAACACCTAAATAAACAGGCCTGAACGTGTCGCGCTTACGGTTATAAGTTAGCAGAAGTCCTGCGGCAAGACCTATAAAGATGAATGACCGCCATGCATCAGCCTTCGCCATTGCCTCACGTTGGTCAACAATCATCCGATAAATATCATCTCCCACCTGACCTTTCCACTGCGTATCGTATGTCGAGGTGAACGAACCGAGACCGAAGAGCGCAACAAGCAGGCATATACCTGCCGTTATTCCGCCTGCTATGGCAATGGGTCTGAGATAGTTACGGTTCTTATTACTGATCATCTCCTGTACGGCAAGCATACCCAACAGCGGCATCGTTATCTCCGCCACAATCAGAATCGACTCTACCGCACGGAACTTGTTGTAGGCAGGGAAGTACTTGAAGAACAACTCGGTAAGTCCCATAAAGTTATGCCCCCAAGCCAGACAGACAGAGAATAGTGTCGCAACCAACAATGCCCATTTATATGGGCCCTTCACAATAATCAGACCCAACAGGAAAAGGAAACAGATAATCGCCCCCATATAAACCGGACCTGAGGTGAAGGGCTTTTCTCCCCAATATGTGGGTGCCGACTCGCAAAACTGCTTGGCAGAGCGCTTGGGCACCCTTGCCTTGACGAGGTCGTCATACAACTGCGACTTCTCGCCAAGCTTATAACCCGATGCACCACCCATATAATTAGGAATCATAAACGTCATTGTCTCGTTTATACCGTACGACCATGCCGTTGCATAATCAAGGTCCAGACCCTTAGTCTTGTTCGTTACGTCCGTCTCCTTAGCCAAATCAGAGTGCCCGCCACGCATCGTCTGCTCTGCATATTCCTGGTTGGCAAAGATGTTGGCGGAACCCATACCTAAACCTATAATGAACGAGGCTGCGAAAATAGCAGTGGCTATTCCGAAGTGTTTCCACTCTTTCTCCTTCCACGCTATTGCAAGTTCGGCAAAGAACAGAACTCCTATGAGCATGCAGATATAGTAACTCATCTGCGGGTGCAGGAAGAACCCGATATATGTGAAGAACATGACAATCAGCGCACCCCAACCATACTGTTTGCGGTAGGTCAGAACGAAACCTACAATAACAAGAGTCATCCACGTGATAGAGTAACATTTGCCATGATGCGACGCCGAAATAATAACAAAGAAATAACTGCTCAGCGCTATCGCAAAGGCACCTGCCATAGAGAGCCATTTGTCAACCTTGAATGAGCGCAACAGCAAGAAGAAGGCGCAAAGATAAAAAAGAAAGATGAAGAAGGCATTCCTCGTTCCCCAACTTAAGAACCATTTGACGGGTTTGAGAACCTTGTCAACCATATACCCTCCATTGCCGCCCAACTGATAGTTAGGCATGCCCGAGAACATCGAGTTTGTCCAATACGTGTAATCGCCTGTCTCTTCGTGATATTGCCACCCCTCGTGAACTGCCCCAAGACCATTGATATTGTCACCCGCATACACTACCTTACCCTGCACCGCAGGCCAAAAGTAAATCATCGATGCCACGATGAACACCGCTAAAATGATTACATCAGGCAGGTAACTCTTGAAATTTATACCTTTCTTCATATTTGATTGATAATATATGTTGTAAATATCGTGTTAATTACACTTTCCTTTATGCTGTAGCATTGTCTGTGGCAAGTCATGCCTCTCTTTATCCATACCCTTGCAACGGTGCTTATTCTTACCGCCGCCAACGGGCATTTATATCTTATTCCTTATCTCAACCAGTTCCTGTCTCAACTGTTGCAGCAACTCAATAGTGTTCATCCGTTTATCTATTGCCGACGCATCTGTGTTAAGTGTTGCTATCACCACCTCTATCGGCAGATTCTGTTCCTCACGCAGGAACTTGATACGGCGGAGCAGTTCCACATCTTCAGGTGTATAGAAACGGCGCGTCTTGCCCGCCTGCTTATGCGGACTCAGTTGAGGAATCACCCTCTCCCAATAGCGCAGTTTGCTTGCAGGCACCTCAAGCATCTCGCTCACCTCACTTATCTTGTAATACACCTTCTCCATTATTGCATCCTTTCGTCTATCTGTACATCTTCAGTTTCTGACCTATACTTATCATATCCGATTTCAAGTGGTTCCACTTCTTTATATTAGCCACTGTCGTCTTGTGCTTCTTCGCTATCGCACCCAAGGTATCTCCCTTCTTCACCACATAAGTATATGACCCCGTGGCAGGCAAACCGTCTGCATCCAGCTTCTGCGCAAGGTCTATCACCTCTCGGCGGGAATACAGGAGCGAGTCTGCACGGTGCTTGTATATGGTATCTTCATATTGCAGGAAAGCACCCGTCATGTCTATCGGCAGACACAATGTGTATGGTTTACTACCCGGCAACACGTCCATTCTGTATTGCGGATTCAGTCTGCGCAACTCCGTCATCGGAATACCCGTTATCTCGCTCACCTGCAACAGATGTAGCCGCCTGTCTGTCACAATGGTATCTGCAGCCAACGTCTGTGACAACGGCGCCATACATATATTGTGCTCATCAGCGAAATTCAGTGCATAATTAGCTGCTATGAAGATAGGCAGATACGAGCGCGTCTCACGAGGAAGATATGGCCATATATCCCAGAAATCACGCTTGTCGCCCGCACGGCGTATTGCCTTGTTCACATTGCCCGGACCACAGTTATATGCGGCTATCACCAAGTTCCAGTCTCCGTATATAACATACAGTGAGCGCAAGAACCTGCATGCCGCATCCGTCGATTTAATCGGGTCAAGACGCTCATCTACAAGCGAATTTACCTCCAACCCGCAGTTCTTTGCCGTGCGGGGCATGAACTGCCATAATCCCGCAGCGCCCATAGGCGAATAGGCTGCAGGATTCAGACCCGACTCTATCACAGGCAGATACTTCAACTCCTCCGGCAACCCGTATTGGTGCAGCTTCTCCTCAAACAGCGGAAAATAGCAGCCCGACAATGTTCTCAGTCTTGCCACCTGACGCGGACGGCGAACCACATACATGTCTATAAAACTGCGAACCACCGTGTTATAAGGCATCTCTATTATGTATGGCAACGACCTCAGTCTGGCTATATATACCGAGTCCGGCAGGCTGGTCGTATCTACCCCGCCCGTGCACTCTGTCGTATCAAGCCATGACAAGGCGAAATCTAATATATGCTTGTCCAACTCGTCTTGAGTATATGACAGGACGGTGTCCGCTGCCGCAATCTTCACTATCGTGTCCGCCGCCATCTCCTGCTCCTCCGCACTCTGCGAATATCCGCAGACACCGACTGTTACTAATGATATAATCAGTATCAACCTCTTCATCATCAATCTATTTCAATGTGAATGCCACCTTTATCTCCGCGTTTCTGTTGTTCAACGGGTCACGTGTCACTCTTGGTTCTATATTCATCGACAAATCTGTAGATATATCAAAGTCATACAACTGCGCATCTACGTATGCGTCTATCAACGACAATGTATATGCCACCACCATTGCCACTATTGTTATATCTCTGTATCTGCGGTATGAGTTCATGTTGCTCTGCAGGTAGGTCGTATATTTCTGCTTTCCGCCCATCGAACCTGCAGAACCCGTACCCGCATCTATTCCATAACCCTTGGGCAGTATCGCTACATACGATTTTGTCGGGTCAAGAGGGTTATAATTCGGGTCTGTCGCTATGTCTCTGTATGCCGTCTTATAGTCAGTATAGATGCCGTTGGTCCACACAATGGCGTATGCGCAACCCATGAAGGTACCATATACTATCGGCAGTTTCCAGTACGAACGGTTGTATATCTGACCATATCCCGGAATGATAGCACCCATCCACACCGCACGTATCGGGTCGGGCTTCCATTCACCCGTAGGCAATGGCATTATCGTATCCTTCATAGGTATATCAGAGATAGAATCCGAACTGCCTATCTCTGCCGCAAACACTTGTGTGTCTGTCTCTACCGTCTGCTGCGAATACAATACCGCAGACAACGTACATAAACTCAATATCAACAACAGCCGCTTCAACCCTTATCTGTAAGACGCGCTATTATCTCCTGCAACTCCTCCTGCGACTTGAACGGCATCACTATCTTGCCCTTACCTTCCTCATCGCAGGTAATCTTCACCTTCACTCCCAACTGCTTTCTTAACTGTTTCTGCTCCTCCTTCAAGGTCAGCTTCGCCTTCTTCGGAATATCAAGCTTCTGTTCTTCCCAACCCTCAGGATTGCTTACCAACTCCTCCACCCTGCGCACACTCAGGTCTTCTTTCAGTATCCTTTTGTACATCATCAGTTGTTCCTGAGGAGTCTTGAGAGACAGCAAGGCACGGGCATGACCCATGTCTATGTTCTTGTCCTTTATTCCTACTTGTATCTCTGCCGGCAACTTAAGCAAACGCAGATAGTTCGCTATCGTGGCACGCTTCTTTCCCACACGCTCCGACATGCGCTCCTGAGTCAGATGATATTCGTCTATCAAGCGCTGATAGGCAAGTGCTATCTCTATCGCATCCAAGTCCTCGCGCTGTATATTCTCTATCAGTGCCATCTCCATCACCTGCTCGTCCTTCGCAGTACGGATATATGCAGGTATTGATGTCAACCCCGCCCGATGTGCCGCACGGAAACGACGCTCCCCTGCTATTATCAGATATGTGCCGTCCTCGTTCTTCTTTAAGGTGATGGGAGATATCACACCCAACTCACGTATCGACGACGCCAACTCTTCCAAAGCCTCCTCCGAAAAGTTCCTTCGGGGCTGATTCGGGTTCGGAGATATAAGCGACAACTCTACCTCAGATATCGACGACGACCCGTTCGTATCTACTGCCGATGTATCTATCAATACATCCAAACCTCTTCCTAATCCTGTGCGTGGTTTCATAAGTTCTTACGTCTTTATGTTTGTTCATTTACTCTTTCTGACGGGCTATCAACTCCTTAGCCAACTCTCTGTAGTTCTGCGCGCCTTTGGAAGACGGGTCGTAGGTCAATACCGACATGCCGTGCGAAGGGGCTTCCGACAGACGCACATTCCTCGATATTACGGCATTGAATACCAACGGACCAAAATGCTTCTTCACCTCCTCATACACTTGGTTCGCAAGTCTCAGGCGGTTGTCATACATCGTCAGCAGGAAACCTTCTATATTCAACTGCGGGTTCAACTTCGACTTTATTATCTTTATCGTATTCAGCAACTTGCTTATACCCTCAAGGGCAAAATACTCGCACTGAACAGGTATTATCACCGAGTCCGAAGCCGTCAGACAGTTAACCGTGATGATACCAAGCGACGGCGAACAGTCTATTATAACATAGTCATACTCGCCTTCCACCTCTTTCAATAGGTTTCTAAGAAGCAACTCCCTGTCAGGCATGTTTATCATCTCTATCTCTGCACCTACCAAATCTATATGGGCAGGCAGCACAAACAGGTTCTCCTGCTGTGTCGGTATGATTGCCTTCTTCGCAGGCTCGCCACCTACTAAGCACTCATATATCGTCGTCTGCAACTGACGTATATTTACGCCCAAACCCGATGACGCATTCGCCTGAGGATCGGCATCTATCAGCAACACACGCTTACCCTCTTGAGCAAGTGCTGCCGACAAGTTGATTGAAGTCGTGGTCTTACCCACACCACCCTTCTGATTTGCTATCGATATTATTTTCATATATGTTTATGATTTTATGTATCACTTAAGTATTCCTTTATTTCAGGTCTGTCAGACCTATATCCCAAGTATGTCTGGTCTTTATGTCAGGTATATCGGGCATACATCCCAAGTATGTCTGGTCTTTATGTCAGGTATATCGGACCTATATCCCAAGTAAGTCTGGTCCTTATGTCAGGTATATCGGGCATACATCCCAAGTATGTCTGGTCTTTATGTCAGGTCCGACTACCTGTTGGAGTCCAATTAGCCTGCAAAGATACAAAGAAAAGTTGATAAACCCAAATTCTTTACTATCCCCTTATCCGCCATACCGCATTTTTAGCCATATCCCCCGCACAATTATCAAACATCTGCAGCAATCTTGCCATGCCAGTATTACCGGATAATCAGCAAGTCATTAGACAACTATCGGCAGCCTATTGCGCGAGTATTGGTAGGCTATTAGTAAGCTATTAGTAGGCTATCGGATGCTTATCGGCATGTTATTGTGTGATTATTAGTAAGCTATTTGACGACTATTGGTATTTCATTATGAGAGTATTGGTATATTATTAGCAGGTCATTGGTATGCTATTAGTAGATTATTGGTATGCTATTAGTAGCCTATTGGTATCTTATTAGTAGGTCATTGGTATGCTATTAGTAGGTTATGGGTATGTTATTAGTAGCCTATTGGTCTCTTATTAGTAGCCTATTGGTCTCTTATTAGTTAGGTTATGGGAATCTTATTGGTAACTTATTGGTTGTTCATTGAACAGTTATTGGTATCTTATTGAACTCTCATTGGTATCTTATTGGTAACTTATTGGTATCTTATTGGTAACTTATTGGCATCTTATTGGTATCTTATTGGAACGTTATTCGTATTTTATTAGCATATTATTGGGTGATTATTGGTAGATTATTGGGTGATTATTGGTAGATTACTCATATATTATTGGTATATCACTCTGTGATTACTCATAGATTATTGAACTTCGCACCACTCAAATTCCTGTCCTCACCCTCCCAACTTGCCCGCTCACGCCCCCCTCTCTCCTACTTTTTCTTGCAATCCGGGCAAAAAATATGCATAAATATTTGTGTATATGAAAAACTTGTTGTACCTTTGCACCCGCTTTCGTAAAAAGAAGCACAAAACAACGTTGGTGCCATAGCTCAGTTGGTAGAGCAAAGGACTGAAAATCCTTGTGTCACTGGTTCGATTCCCGTTGGCACCACATAAATAGAGATGACCCGAACAGGTCATCTCTTTTGTTTTATTTCTAACCGACCGCCCCACCCCTGCATCATTACAGGCTACCATCGGTCTGCCCCGTTTCACTCAATCATTCGCTACTTATGCACTTTGTCGGTGTTACGCTTCGCGAAATCTGCCCACGACTTGTATTTCACTGCATCCGACATCGGTGAGCCAAGTTGCAGATAATGGCAATACGCTATCGCCAATGCATCCGTAGCGTCAAGTTTCTTGGGCATCTGCTCCTGAGGTATATGCAGAAAACGCTGCAGCATGCCCGCCACCTGCTCTTTCGAAGCATGACCGTTGCCCGTGATTGCCATCTTTATCTTCATAGGCGAATACTCGTTTATCGGCAGGTCTCTCGACAATGCCGCCGCTATCGCAACTCCCTGACCATGAGCCAGACGGAGCATAGTCTGCACATTCTTATCTACAAACTGTGTCTCAACCGCAAACGTAGTGGGTTCATACTTGTCTATCAACTCCTGAACAAAGAAAAATATCTTCTGCAACTTCTCATAGTGATTCTCCAACTTGTGCAAGTCAAGCACTCCGAAATCCGCTATCTCCGTCTTCGAACCCTCAGTATGCAATATCGCATAACCCATATAAGTCGTTCCGGGGTCGATACCTAATATTGTCTGAGCACGACTGTTCATCTTCACCCTGCTATTTGACGCGGAAACTCAGGAAGAACACTATTAAAGCATAAATCAGCACAAACGGCACCCATGAAGTACTGTGTATGAACATGAACCATGCCGCCACTCCGAGAAACAATGTAGCCACGAAGTTAAGCCCGTGAAGGCGGGCCGTCCTCTTGTCATCCGTCTTGTTCTGTATTGCATACAAAAACGCCTGAACCATCGCAACCAAAGCACCTGCCGCGAATATATACTCCGAATATGGTATGTCAAGCGTGAACAGCACTGCTCCTACTACAAGCAATACTGCAAATACCGATATAAGTATTGTGTGTATCTTCATATCCTCACTCGTTTATCAGATAAACATCCTCACCGTCTGCATGCATATAATAATGCTCTCTTGCAAAACGCTCAAGACTGTCTTTGTTGGTCTCAAGCATCTCTATGTCATGCCTGTATTGCTCCGACTGGTCTATGCTCTCTTGCTTCTCTTTCTTCAACTCGCGTATCTGCATCGACATCCGGGCACGGTTAATCAGACTCTGCTCCCCACAGAATGTGAGCACCACAGCAAACACTATACAAGTGAGAACATATTTGTTCAGCAGCCACTTGCGCAAACTCTCCCATATCTTTTTCCAACTCATAAACCTGTATCAGTTAAGGCTTGTTCCCCGCTATCTTCTCTTCGCGGGTTACACTTCTTCAACCCGCATGATAGCACGCACAAAAGTAGTAAAAAACTTTCTATTACCAAAGAGATTGCAGAATAATTTTGCAGTTTGGAAAAGTTTACTTAACTTTGTAGGTGAAAAACTATAGCCCTATGAGAAGACTTTTCCTTGCGTATATATTGCTGCTGACTGTTGCTCTCAACCCCGCCAAAATAGCGGCGCAGACTGTTGTCCACATCGCTGACCCTGCCACTTGGTCAACCTCCGAAATGAGCAAATATGTAGGTCAGACAGTCCGGTTCGACGTCCCCTTCTATGTCTGCAACAACTACTATCACCACTCCGGGCAATACCAGATCTCTTCCCGCAGACTCTTCAGCCCTACCAATCAGGCTCTGCCCGCAAGTGACGACTACAACAGTCTGATTGCCCTCAACGATGCAGGGGAAGTAACCGTCACCGGCATTAGCGACTACCACCGCATGGGAGAGCAGATACTCAACCTCACGGTCAAAGTCACAAGCAGATCCTCTTGGCAATACGTATCAGGCAAGTTCTCCGGCAACAAACGTACCGACCTCAGCAAAGGTGTTCCTACATTAGATATGAAAGGTGAGCATACCCTCCTCGTATGCGCTTTCAATCTCGAATATTTCCTCGTAGAGAACCTCGGACAAGGTTCTCAGGGACCCGCCACCCCTGATCTGCAGACACGTCAGCAGAAGAAGATACAGGAAGCATTAGGCAAAATCAGAGCCGACATATTCGGTTTCGTTGAGGTGGAACAAGGGCAGGAGGCTCTGAAGAAACTGGCAGAGATGCTCTCAAGAGAAACAAGAAAACACTACACTTGGATTGAAGACGGCATGAGTGCCAACGGCACTTACACCAAGTCAGGATATGTATATTGCACCGAGACCGTAGAACCCGTAGGTACTATGCGCAACAACGAGACCGGCGTCCGCAACCGCAAGAAGATGATGGCGTTCAAAGAATTGGAAACAGGAGAAGTGTTTATCTTCTCACTCAACCATTTCAAAGCCAAATCCGGCACAGGCACAGGAGATGACGCCGACCAAGGCGACGGACAAGGTATCTTCAACGGCACCCGCAAGAAAGAAGCACTATCCGTTATCTCTGACATCAGCACTGCTTGCAGTTTCTATCAAGACCCCGACGTACTCATCATGGGAGACCTCAATGCCTATGCCAAAGAAGACCCAATCCGCATACTCACCGATGGAGGAATGACTGACCTGCACCGCTATTTCCATGCCGACTCCTCATATAGTTACACCTTCCACGGCCATGCAGGATATCTCGACCACGCACTTGCCAACTCCTCCATGCTCAGACAAGTAACAGGTATGCAGGCATACCATATCAACTCCGACGAAGACGACCGCTTCACCTACGACGGCTACGACTCCGACCTCACTATGTTCCGCTGCTCCGACCACGACCCCGTCATCGTAGGTCTATCCTTAGGCAACATTATCGAACCTACCGACAAAGTCAAGATGACAATCATTGACGGCGAACTGGTTATCAGCAATGCCGATGACGGCTTCTACAGAATATATAACACTATGGGTCTGATGCTCTACGAAGGCAAAATAGTAAACAACTCCTTCGCCATACCACACTATCTGCAAGGACTTTATATCATCAACGTTTATACCGACGGACAAGTCATTCAGAAGAAGATGATGATTCTGTAACATCTAATCCTACCTGCTTATGCAACTCGATTTGTTCAACACCGAAGAACTTCAACCTCAAGACAACTCTCAGCAAGAGAAACAGGAGATTCTTGCCCTCAGGAAAGAACTTGAGGATGCCAACTATAAATACTATGTCTTGTCCCAACCCACTCTCTCCGACCGTGAGTTCGATACAATGATGCGTCGCCTCCAAGACCTCGAAGCCAAATATCATGATATGGCAGACCCTGACTCGCCCACACAACACGTGGGCAGCGACCTCAGTCAGAAAAACGGCTTCCGACAGATGCAGCACATGCGACCTATGCTCTCACTCGCCAACACCTACTCCGAACAGGAGATTTGCGAGTGGTATGAACGCATCTCCAAAGACCTGAGCTATAAACCTGACATCGTCTGCGAACTCAAATACGATGGCCTTAGCATCTCCCTCCTCTATGAAAACGGAGAACTTGTTCACGCACTCACACGCGGTGACGGCACACGGGGCGATGATGTAATAGACAATGTAAAGACCATTCCTTCCATACCTTGGAAAGTAAAAGATACCGGCAACTTCGAGATCCGTGGCGAGATACTGCTCCCTTGGGAGAGTTTCGACAGACTCAACAAAGAGCGTGAGGCACAAGAAGAACCTCTGTTCGCTAACCCGCGTAATGCCGCCTCAGGTACTCTCAAACTGCAAGACCCGCGTATCGTTGCCAAGCGCGGACTCGATGCCTACCTCTATTATCTGCTTGCAGACCAACTGCCCGCCGGCACGCATTACGGTTGCCTGCAGGCAGCCCGCCAAATGGGCTTCAATGTTTCTGACGCAATCAAGGTGTGCCACTCTATCGAGGAGATAATGAGTTTCATCAACTTCTGGGATACAGAACGCAAAAACCTGCCTGTGGCTACCGATGGCATAGTGCTCAAGGTGAACGACCTCAGTCTGCAACGGCAACTCGGCTTCACTGCCAAGACTCCGCGATGGGCTATAGCATACAAGTTCCCCGCAGAGAAACAACTGACTCTGCTCCGGAAAATCACCTATCAGGTAGGGCGCACCGGAGTGGTGACTCCCGTTGCCAACCTTGAGCCTGTGCAACTGAGCGGCACTGTTGTACAACGCGCCACCCTGCACAACGAGGACTTTATCCGTCAACTCGACATACAGGAAGGTGATATGGTATGGGTGGAGAAAGGCGGAGAGATCATTCCCAAGATAACAGGTAAAGAACAAAACCCCGCTTCCCCTGCCCAGCCTGACCCCGATACGGCACCCTCCTTCCGCTTCATTACCCGATGCCCTGAATGTGGTTCCGCGTTACTCAGAGACCCCGAAGAAGCGGCATGGCGTTGCCCCAATGAAGACGGCTGCCCGCCACAACTCAAAGGTAAGATAGAGCACTTCGTTGCACGCAAGGCTATGAACATCGACGGTCTCGGTACCGAGACTATAGACCTCTTCTTCTCCAAGCACCTTATCGGCAATATAGCCGACCTCTATGACCTCAAACCCGAACAGATACTCTCTCTCGAAGGCTTCAAGCAGAAAGCCACGCAGAACATACTCGACGGCATTCAGGCAAGCAAGCAGGTACCTTGGAGCCGTGTGCTCTTTGCTCTCGGCATAAGGTATGTGGGCGAGACCACGGCTAAGAAACTGTCCAAACGCTTCACCTCTATTGACGACCTGCGTAATGCCACTCAGCAGCAACTCATGGAAGTGGAAGACGTGGGTACACAGATAGCCGAAAGCATTCACACCTACTTCAGCAAAGAGGAGAACCTCAACATCATAGAGCGTCTCAGGCAAGCAGGCGTGCAACTCCAATCGTCAGACACGCCGCTGACTCCCTCTTCCGATACTCTCAAAGGTCTCACTATCGTCATCTCCGGCACATTCATGCACCATAGCCGTGACGAATACAAAGACCTTATAGAACTTCACGGCGGTAAGAACACAGGCTCTGTCAGCAAGAACACCGACTTCATTCTTGCAGGTGACAACATGGGTCCGCAGAAACTCGAGAAAGCTAACCGACTGGGTATCCGCATTGTGTCTGAAGACGAATTCCTGAACATGATAAACGAAACCGACAATATCTAACCAATACCATGAAACTATCCGAAAGAATATTCAATCACTACTGCCGCAAGCACGCTGCAAAGTCACACTCATTCCCCACATGGGAGAATGTGCAGACTGTACTTCTGCTGTTTGAGAGCGACATTACAGAAAAGAACCTGCAAGTGAAACAACTTGCCAAAGAACTACAGCAGCAGGGCAAAGACGTAACTGCATGGGGCTATGTGGACAACAAAAACGCATTGTCCGCTATCCTGCGTGACTATCGTGTTCTCTCACGCCGTGACACCAACATATTCCATAAACCCAAAGAGCTACATCTCAAAGACCTTCGACGGATGCATTTCGACCTCGTAATAGACCTCAGTCTGAACGACATCCTTCCTCTCCGCTACCTCATGCTCTATGCTGATGCCGGCTTCAAAGCAGGCAGACAGACCCAAGAACCGTATCTTGCCGACTTCATGGTAATGAACGGAGATAACGACGACCCTGCCTACCTCTTCGACCAGATACTGTATTATCTTAAAAACATAAAATCCAATGATTGACACCAAACCATTGCGCGGTCTCGGCACTGCGCTCATCACACCCTTTCTCGAAGATATGAGTATCGACTACGACTCACTCGGGAAACTGCTGGAGAAACAAATCTCAGGCGGAGCCGACTATCTCGTAGTACTTGGCACTACAGGTGAGGCCGCCACTATGGTCTCCTCCGAGAAACGTAAGGTACGCAACTTCATCAAAGACAAAGTGGCAGGCAGACTGCCCCTCGTCCTTGGTATGGGAGGCAAATGCACTGCCTCAGTATGCGAGGCTCTCCGCCAGGAAGACCTCTCAGGCTTCGATGCCATACTCAGCGTGTGCCCCTACTACAACAAACCACGGCAAGAAGGCATGTTCCAACATTTCTGCGCTATTGCAGAGGCTTCCCCTATTCCCGTAATTGTGTATAATGTACCTGGGCGAACCGGTGTCAACCTCTTGCCTGAGACGGTAATCCGACTCAGAGACACAATGCCTGACAAGATAATCGGCATTAAAGAGGCATCAGGCAACATGGAGCAGATAGTGCAACTCATCAGTATGCGCAATCAGGACATACACCGTCGCAATTTCCTCATCATCTCAGGCGATGACGCCATAGCACACCCCCTCATGCAGGAAGGGGCAGACGGACTCATTTCCGTGGCAAGCAATGCCTTCCCCGAAGACTTCCGAGAGATAGTGCACAACACCTATGGCAAGGCTGCTACACTGCAGGAACACTACCAACGACTCATATACCTGCTTTTCAAAGAAGGCAACCCTGCAGGCATAAAAACCGTACTCGCACAACAAGGACTCATTCAGAACTACCTGCGTCTTCCCCTTGTCAGCAACTCTGCCCCCGTACAAGCACAGATAATCTCCACTCTCGAGACATTGTAACACCTCTGCAGAGAAAGAAGCCTGCAAGGGCGACAATATAGCAACAAGTCGTATTAAAACATCAGAGACTGTTCCTTTCGGCTACAGTCTCTGTTGTTTTATGTCAGGGTCAGCAGCCTTGTAAGACTGCCGACCTAATTGCAGATAATCAATATTTGTTCTTCTTGACAGGGAAGTTGAAGTGGTAAACCAGCTTGATACCGCCGTCAAAGTAGTTCATACCCTTTGTGTAGGTGTCAGTAGCGGAGAGAATGTCAGCTGCGCCGGCAGGAGTCGAACCGCTTGGTGCTTCCACCTTGATCAAGCTTGTGTTCTCTGTATCGTTCTTGAACGAGTTCCAAGGTGCATAGTTGGCATACACACCGAGTCCAATAGCATTGCCGCTCTTGAGGCTCCACTCATATCCGAGTTCTGCTGCAACCATCACACTTATCTTGGTCTTCGTTTTACCCCAGTTACCCTTTGTCTTGAGGTCGTTGTCTTGCACGTAACCGGTGATAACCTCATCGGTAACAGTAACACCCATATCCTCGAAATATGCACTTACGTGCGGGTCAGTGAGGGTCTGGTTGTAGTGTGTGAAGACAGGTGCCATGAACTTGGGTCCTATATTGAGGAAGAAACCATTCACAAGCAAGCTGTACATCAAAGGTATTTCTATCTGAACCTGACCGTCTTTCTCATCGACATTGGATGCCTCGATATGATAGTCGATGGTCTCTCCATCATCACCGGTGATAGAATAGTCACTGTTGATACCGTTGCTGATAGGCGAACGGGAATAACCTACAGACACACCGGTAAGAATACCATGTGTTGCTTTCTTCTCTGCATTATGTGCAAAATAGTAAGCATACTGCAGGTCAAGCAACGCATCGAAGCCGACTTTCCAATTACCCATCACTTCCTCATTGTTATGCATGAGCGATGCAGCACCGCCGCGTACACCGATAGAGAAGCGGTGGAAGGCATTGGTCAGAGTGTCAGAGAAGTGAGCCACAAGAGGATCAGAAACGGTCTTCACCTCTCCGGCCTTCTGTATAGGCTGTTGCTCTGCAGGAGTCTGTTCTTGCTCTGTCTGCTCGGCAGGAGTTTGCTGCTCCGTCTGCTCGGCAGGAGTCTGCTGTTGCTCTGTCTGCTCGGCAGGAGTCTGCTGTTGCTCTGTCTGCTCGGCAGGAGTCCGTTGTTGCTCTGTCTGCTCGGCAGGAGTCTGTACGGTTCCCTCTGTCTCAGAGCCTTGGGCGGCAGTATTCTTCTTGCCGGTCTTGGTCGGGTCTTGCTGCTGCGTAGCAGTCCCCTGCCCTTGTTGGGCAGGAGTGCCTGCTATAGAGTCTGTCGGCTCTTGTCCGGGGAGATAGAGATACTCCACACCTATCCACGATACAATAGGTTTGAGCAGAATACCCTCCGGGAAGCGCTTTGTTCCTTTCTGCATAACAGAGAACTTCTTACCGTAAACCCATTTGGAGGGCTCTTCTCCTGTGAGATAATGAGTGACATTATCACGAATCATGACTGAGTCACCTATTTGCAATTCATCGAAAGTGAACGTTGTCTCTTTCTCCTGTGCAAAAGCAAAAGAGGAAGCGAGTAATGCCACAATAGCGATTGATGATTTCATTAAGTTTTTCATATTCATTTCCTCCTATACTTATTTAACGACATACTTGAATGTTTCCTGCATAGCATTTTCGTTTTCAGTGCTTACTTGAACCATGTAGTATCCTGCAGCCGATTGTGCTTTGAGAGTGTAAGAGTCAGCGTCTTTAACCTCATAGCGTTCAACACAGATACCGGTGAGGTCGAATACTGAAACCGTGTAGTCGTAGTCAGCATTGAGACCTGTGATGTACATATCATCACCCGGACGTACAATATTCGGAGCAAGATTGAGCGGAGTAACACCATTCTTTATTGTAATGAAGTTGGTGTACAACGAGCCACCGCAGTCTTCTTCTTGTGTAATAGGAATCCTAACTACAGCGTAGTACTCTTCGCCCGCAGGCAGAATCTCCTGCTTGGTGTAGTAGTAACCTACTCCTACAGAGTCGTCGGCAAGGTCGGTAACATCAAGTGTAGTGATGTCAGGCTCGCCATTGACTTTGTACCAAACAACACTCTCTTCTGTGAGTTCCATACCAAGTTCCTGTGCCTTAGCGCTCAACTTATTGTAGTTGATCATCAGCAACCATCCCTCGTATTTCTCTACAGCCTGCTGTTCTTCGTACTTGTCAGGATTGTTAACCGAGTTGGGTTTCTCCACTTTGACTGCTAACTCACCTTGCTGGGTGCTGCACTCGCCCTCGACAGTGTAGCGCAGTGAAATCTCCTTCACGCTTGCAGCTATTACTTGGTCTGTCAATGCCTCGTAACCATTGCCAAGGTCAATCTCCCAAGTAAGAGTATCTATAGGCTCAGTGAGAGGATCTTCGGCAAACAATGCCTCAAGTTCTTCTATTGTCTCGCTGATAAGAACCTCTTCGCCGCAGACAGCCTGAGGAAGAGCATCTATCTCGTCCTGAGCGGGCAGTTCTATCTCTTTGTAAACATAGATTGTGTAGTTGTAGATAGAATCGAAGTTGTTGCCGGCCGTATCAGTAGCCATCACTTTCTGTGTGAGTTCGGTGAACTCGTTGACGGTGATATCCGTCATACGGGTGCTGTAAGTAGTACCGGCGCATACGGTATCAACAATGTTCTCCTCCACTTCCACGCAGTCGTCAGCCACTGTCACATCTATATCATCACCTGTAACCACATCACCGCAAATGGTGGTAGCGTTATAGCGGAGTTTCAGAGATGTAATATCGGTGCTGAGTGCCTCACCGGTGAGAGGAGTCCAACCGTTGCCGAGGTCAATCTCCCAGGCAATAGTGTCAACAGGTGCCTCAAGAGCGGCAGGTGCGAACAGAGCCTCAAGCTCGGTTGTAGCGGCTGCTACATCAACAGCCTTGCCACACGAAGCAGTAGGAGTATTCCGTGTTACGTCTTTCTTGACAGGAGTCTCATATACATATACTTCGTACATATATACCGAGTCTTTCCATTGTGTAGTGTCGTTTTTGTCTGCCAAAGCTATACGCTCGCTCCACTGAGTGGTGGCGTTGATAGTCTTTGTCTCCAGACGGCTTGCGAACTCTTCGCCTGCACATATAGTGTCAACAACTGCAGGAGCGACAACCGAGTCAACAGCAGCTATATTCACTGCCACTTCGCCTACAAGAGTTGAAGCGGTGCACTCATTGGTCGTCACTGTGTACTCAAGAGTGATAGCAGCCTCGGAGGTGATGTGCTCACCCATCGTATAGTTGCCTGCCTTTACAGCCCATGTGATGTCCTTGTAGGTAGCCTTGAGTCCGTTAGCTTGGTTCTGAGCATCAAGTTGCTGCTTGAGTTCATTCTCAGCGTCAGCGGTAGAAAGAACCTTACCTACTTGGCTCTCTATCGTTGTCAGTGTCACATCCTCATAGTCTATATATACATATACCTCATAGTGGTAGATGCTGTCAACATCCTGCTCTGCTGAAGCGGCATAACTGAAACGCTCTGTCCACTTGGCGGAGTCGGTAACGGCAATACCCTGCGGATTATCATGAGAGATATAGAGGTCGTTATAGCATACGGTATCAACTATAGTCAGTTCGAACGAATCCTTGGGAGCAACATTGATAACTATGTCGTCGCTGAAATAGGTAGTGTCGCAAACATCGGTCTTGATACCATAGCGGAGAGTAACTGTCTCAACCGAGTCGATATGGGCATTGGTCAGAGCCTCGTAGTCTGTACCGTTCTTTATCTGCCAGTAAACGGAATCTTCGGTGGCAACAACCATCGAGTCTGCCAGTTGCTGTGCAGCGATATCTTCCTTAATAGCGGTGGTGGTGTTCTTAACGTCCACAGCCTTGCCGTTTTTAGCAACAGGCATATCTTCCTGCTCAAACCGGACAAGCATCTCAGGTTGCTTCCATACCAGATATTGGTAGGTCTTTATGGAGTCAACATCCTGCTTGAGAGCAGCGTCCCAGTCAACAATGAGGAAGGTATCCACGATAGCGGTGTCAGCGGTGATGGTGAAGTTCTTGCCGCCAATGGTCACCTCTTCGCCTGCGCAGACTTTCTGCTCAACGGTGTCGCGGTGGATATATGTGGTGTCCACTTCAACTGCCGTACCGTATATACTGCTACCGATAGTGTCACCGCAAGAAGTAACAATACTATATACAAGCATCACTTGTGTTTCGCCGAAGGGCACTTTGTCGTCCGTAACAGGTTTGCGCTTGAACTCTTGCAGGTCGATATATTCCCATGTGAGCGAAGCCGAATCTATGGCTGCTACTGTGTCGGCTGCATTTAGTGCGAAATAATTGAGGATAGAGTCGTTAGCCTCGCTGAAGTCCATTGCACGACCTGCGTATATATTCAGTGGCAGACCGGTAATCTCAGGAGCCTCAGGCATGGTGATAACGTGTATCTCATATCTGCGGACAGAGTCGGCATCGTAAACATTGTCGTAGATGAACGAGATAGTGTCCGTCCATGTTACGGGGAATACGTTTACAAGGTCGGTTGAAATCACATGCTCTACACTATCACCGTTTGCCACGTATGCCCAATAACTTGTACCGTCGCATACAGTGTCAATAATCAGTGTATCAAATACCATCGGATCCATCTTGCCTATCAGTTCTGCTTTCAGATATACATTCTCCGTAGAAGTCAGATATACATATATCGGCTCGCCCTGAAGAATACTGTCTATCACCACGTGGCTTATCTCCTTGCTCAGCGAGTCAAGAGCAGCGAGGGTGCGCGAAGCGGTACCCAGAGTATCGTTTACGCCGCAACCTTGCATCACTACTGCCGTAGCGTCTGCAGTATTGTCAGAGAGGTTGACAACGGTAATCTTGAGGTCTTTGTCCTTAGCATATTCAGTGCTGAGAGTATCAAGCGATATCTTGTACCAGAGGCTGTCACCTGCAGGGTGAGTATTGCCGTTCTCCCAGTCGTAATCTATAGGATTCAGACATGCCGAACCGCGAAGGTCTTCTATAGTCACGCGGAACTTCATATCTTTCTCTGTGGTTACATATACCCATGCTTTGTCCTTGTTGACATTGTCAATAAGTGCACGCGTGAATGTGCGGTTGTACTCTTCGTCTGCAGCGAAAGTTGCTGTCTTGGAAAGCATCTTCTCCTGCGGTTCGCACTCCCATGCAAGTTGGGCGGTCATAGTGTTCTCCTCACCGCTGTTCCAAATCTCAAGAAGAGCATCACCCTTGGTGTAGGTCTCACCATTGCTGTCCACTGCCTTGATGTTGGCAATATCTACATAGTACCATTGGTTGACACCGGCCTTCTGCTCTATGATGAGGTTGAGTTGTGCTTCGATGGCACTGTCGCAGCCTGCAATAGGTATATCTTGCTGCTCTTCGTCATACAGACGGGCATAGATACTGTCACTCTGGTCAGCATACAGACGGATAAGAATTACATCCGCTGTGAGACTGGTGAAGAGTTCGCGGCCGAGTTTTAATTCTTTGCGTACATCTCCTCCGAGATTGTAACTATAGCTGTCAAACGGAATGGTGTCCTCGCAAGTGAAGAACAAGTCTGCATGCACAAGACCGCCGAAGCCGTCTTCGTTCTTTATTCCGAGCACGGCAGCCTTGCCACGGTTACCGGTTACATAAGTCAAGTCAACCTTGTACCATAGTGTGTCGCCTGCGGTATGCAGGTTGCCGTTCTCCCAGTCGAAGTCTATTGCATGATAGCACTCGTCACCGGTATTGGGATTAACCAAGCCACCGTTGAAACGGATGGAGTCGGACGACTCGACACGAACATAGGCGTAAGTCATGGTGGAGTCGATAATAGCCATCATAGCCTTGTCAGCAGTGCGCTCATAGCCTGCACCCCTACCGTCAAGTTCGATGGTCTTACCCATCATTGACTCAAGTTTAACCTCGCACTTGAAGGCAACCTCACCGCGTACAGTGGTTTTGCCCTGACCGAGATTCTCTACTACCACTGTGGGCACCATATCGCCGCGCAGTGTGTCAAGAGCAACACGATACCATACTGTCTCTGCTCCTTGCACATGTCCGTTCTCCCAGTCGAAATCAACAAAGTCGATAGCATCCGTACCCTCGCAGATATTTGTTACTGTCGACGGGTCTTCTTGGGTATATGCATCTATATGCAGATTCTTGTCTGCTGTCAGACGTACATATACAACATCCGATGCTATGCCAGCAAGAGTAGCGTAGGTGAGGCGCTGCTCTTTAACGGTGTTGGCGGCAATAGTGTAGGAATAAGAAGTCAAACCGTTAACTATCGGGCACTCAACAGTAGCCTCAGCCTTGATATTGACAGAAGTGCTGTTGTTGTTGGTTACCTTGATGTAGATATCCTTCTCGTTGTCGCGTGCTTCTTTGATATTGACTGCATACCAGTAAGGTTCTGCTGCTACATAGTCTGCACCCAGAGTCCAGTTGAATTCTTCTGCTGTAGAGCAGAACTTGCCTTCTTCCTCATATTTGAATACTGCCTGAATAGCAATATCCTGATTGGTAATCACGCGTACATATATGTATTCGTAAGCAGTGTCAATACTGTTTATAAGGTCCATTGTGAGCGACTTCACATACTTGTCGCCGGCTGCAAGTTCTATCGTGCGGCTCTGCATCTCTGTTGTTACAGGGCACTCGAAAGAAACCTCAGCCTTAATGGTAGCAGTGGCATTGCCACGGTTGGTAACTGTGATTTCCGGTATCTGGTTGTTCTTGTTAGCCTCGGTGAGTATCTTGTAGATAGGCACTGCATACCATGCGGTATCAACTGTCGAACCAGCTTCCAACGACTGCAGATGACCGTTCTCCCAGTCAAACTCGATAGAGTCATGGCAAGCCCAGATCGTATCTATTGCCTCTGCCGGAACGAGTTCTGCATATAGGTGAACATTCTGCGAAGTGGTAAGACCAACCCAGATAGTGTCGGTTGACATCGCACTGTAGAGCGAATGTTTCAGCACTTTTACAAGAGAGTCACTTGCAGGAACCGTACGTGCGAAATCTTGGGTAATATCGCAGGGGCAGGAAGCGGCTATCTGGGCAGACAGATTGGCATCAGTGCGGCTCAGGTTCTCCACTTTCACCTTAATATCAGTCTGCTTGTTGGCGTCTGCCTTAGCATCTTTTATGCTTACAGCGTACCAAACGGTAGTCTCACCTTGCTGCACATTGCCGTTCTCCCAGTCGAAGTCGATTGCCTTCAGGCACTGTGTACCTGCGGAACGCTCTTTCATACGGGCAATGAACTCAATAGCGGTGTTGGTAGCCACGCGCACGTAAGCATATTCATATTTGGCAACAGCAGCCTCAACAAGGTTGCGCTGTATCTCTCTTACGTATGCCTCACCGGCTCCTACAGGAAGAGTGCGGGACGCAGAAGCAGTAACGCCTGTAAGAGAAGTTCCTGCATTGGCATATACAAGCACAAGGTCAACATTTGCCTTTGTATTACCTTTGTTTTCTACGGTCACCTCAGGCATCTGACGCTTGATGTCAACCTTCGAGAGGTCAACCTTATACCACTGTGTTTCAGCAGCACCCAACTCATAAAGAACATCGATATCTACATCAATCGCGTTCTCCACAGTATAGGTCGTTGTGGGCACGGGGGCATCTACCAACTCAGCGGTAATAAGCAGAGCCTGGTTTGACTCAACAAGCACATAAACCACACCTTCATCACCCACAAGGTCGAGATAACTGCGGCGTGCAGTGTAACTTTGGGTTGCACCTGCATTGATAGTGATGGTCTTGTCGGTAGTACCTGTGCTCGGGCAGTCCATACTCAAACCGCCTTTGATGGTGGCTTTACCATTGCCGAGATTCTGGATATTAACCTTGATAGATTTTGTCTGGTCTTGGATAACATCACTCAGGTCAACCTTGTACCATGTTTTGGTGTTTGCACTTACTTGTGTACCCTCTCGTGAGAACACGGGTGCATTCATACAATCAAGGTCTTTCTCACCTGGTTCAACTGCCTCGGCAGCAAACAGAACATGCTGCGAAGTGGTGAGTTCCACATATACCATTGATACATTACCAAACAGATTATGGGCAATCTCTTTGGCATAATTGCGGCTTGGTGCAATAGTCTTTGTCGCAGATGCATCGTCCTGAATCTGTACTGAAGTACCGAACATAAGGGCAACACGCACCGACACCTCGGCATCGGTATTTGCCATATTGTTCAGATACAACAACAGATTCTCGTCCGAAGCAACCTTTGTAAGGTCAACTTTGTACCAAACAGTTCCATCGTTCGCATACTGATGATTACCATTCTCCCAGTCAAAGTCGATGGCAATCTGCTGGAGTTCTGCTGCCGAAGGATTGGCCCCGTAAACCGCAAAACTCCATGATGCGAAAATCGTCATTACTAATAGTAAGAACTTTTTCATGTTGTTTGTTTTAATTTATTAGAGATTTATGTTTAGTTAGTTATTATTATTCGTCGTGTTAATATAGAGTCACGAGTCGAAAATTTCAATATATAGTTTCCTGTGTTGCTGAGCCGCAGCGGCATTACTCCTGCCGGCAATGTCTCCGTCAATACCTCCCTGCCTACCACATCGAACACCTGCAGAGTGCCGTTATCCGGAAGATTCATACGTATCAGTTGTCCCGACTTGGCAATAGTGGGTACCACCTCCAGTTCCTGACGCAGTGCCGCCACACCCGTTGCCTGAACAACGGCAAGTTCCACCAGCATGTCGCACTCGCCTTCTGCACGAAGCACTACCTGATATGTGCCATACTCCTTAATAACAGTGTCGGCATAGGCGACAGGCATACCCTCGGCAGGAACATACAATGTGTCTTTCTGCACCTCGGGAATAGTAAATCTTATTCTATAGGTTGTGCACTGCCATGTATGCTCACTCAGTTGCAATGTGTCAGTGAATACTGTATCTCTCATCACAGAGTGTGCGCCTATCTTCACCGTCTTGCCGAAGCACTCCGACGTATCCGCCTGCTGCAGTTGCCAGTCGTCTTGCGGCTGCACACTCACTTGCTCCCACTTGTCGCACTCGCCGTTGCCCGCAGTAAACAACAGGTGCGTGCCATAGCCGAGCATCGTGTCCGCATATTGCAGCGGCAGTTCGCTCTCCTTGGCAGAGACCTCCACCTGCAGAGGTTGCGGCTGCGGGAAACTGATGTGCCACGTAGTAACCGCCTGCACATATTCCGATATCTCGGTGGTATCCACAAGCATCGTATCTTCCGTTAGCGACAACCCGCCCAACTGCATAACCATGCCGTGGCAGAGCATGGTGTCTTTCTCTTGCTCTACATACTCAATCTGCGGAACGACAGACAGATGCACCTTTCTGTCGCACTCGTCCGCCTGAGTCAGATACATGTCATACTCACCGTAAGCGGAGAGCAGGGTGTCGTAGTACTGATACGGCAACTCGCGCTGCATGAGCAGGAGCGTATCCTTGTAGTTCTCCGCCTCCCGTATGGTGAGATTGTATTTGATACACAGCATCGTATCCTCCGCTATCATAAGGCTGTCATAGTAAACGCCATTGTCCGTAACCACGGTGTCCAACATCGTAAGCAGCAGACCCATACCGCGGCATACAACCGTATCTGTCTCCACATCCTTGTATTGCAACGGGAGTTTGGTCTCTATCACTGTCAGACATATCTTTCGTGTGCAGGTGTTTGTGCGGGTGATAGTCATTGTCGTATCGCCGAAACTGCGCACATACTTCCCTTCATAACGATACGGCAACTGATATTTGTTAAGATAAATGGTGTCGTACTCAAGAACAGGCGAAGTGAACTTCAGCGTGTAAGTGGTGATAGTGCGTGTGTCGGTCGAGTAGTTGTCAACCGTATCTTTCACAGTCTTGTTCGCTGTATATTTCTTGCCGTTTAGCGTTATCGTCTTACCGCTGCACTCCGTTATCGTCTGTTTTTTGTTAACCACTGTCCAGTCGTGCTCCACATGAAGCATATACCTGCCGTCGCAACCGCCGTCATTATGCTCCGTTATGTCATAGTCCCCGAACTCGGTGATATAACCGCCATGATAATAGAAATACAACTGCTTGCTTTTCAGCAGCATAGTGTCCATTGCCGGATCCGGAGACACCATTGTCACATTGGTGGTTCTGATAGCAAGCGTATCGCGCACTATCCAGAGTGTGTCCACAAAAGCGGTATCATGAGTGATGATAGTGCCGTTGTCAAACATCGCACCCTGACACATCACCGTGTCTTCGTAAGTCTTGAACTTGTCTGGATACTTGGCGGTACTGCGGAAAATAACCTTGCCGAAATCCGCTCTGTCGAACACGAAATAGAGCGAATCTTTCTTGTTATATACATCCTGCATCAGGGTTGTATCTGCCATGTACGGACGCACCGAGTCGGTGAGCACTACCGACTCCACTGTATCTCCCGCAAGGCAGTCGCCCCGCACTATACTCATTCTGAGAGGCTTGTTGTCCTTCTGTATCCAGTTCACAAACTTCAGACTGCGCTGTCTTGCCCGCGGCATGCGATACACCGTGTGCTCATTGCCTAATGCATATTGTATTCCGTAATATACGGAGAATATACTGTCGCCGCAGTCCGAGCGGAAACTCTCGCCATACTTGTCGATTATCACCCTGCCCTTCGCACGGGGTGCCACGCGCAGATATATCGGTTTGCTGCCCACTATACCCACAATGTCACCTGCACTACCCAACATACTCCTGATTGTCTCAGGACTGTATATGCGCGAACTGTTTCTCGAAAGGTTAATCTGCTCATTGGGGCGCTTCAAGTTGCAGGCAATGAACAGGTCAATAGACACAACCGAGTCAGAGAACCAATATGCACATATACCTCCGTTCACTATATCCGACACTCTTGCAGTGTACCATACAGTGTCGGTTATCACCGTGTCAAGCCCGTAGTGGAAAGGAATACCCTCCATACAGTCGCAATAATAGTCAGGCATAGTGTCGCCCATGCACGGCAAGCACAACTCGCAGGTGGCACTGCTGATAAGACCCGTACAAAAGAATTGACGGTATGCCTGCGAACAAGCAGTGTCCTGCACCTGCTCTATAGATGCCACCTGACGCAGCGGCGACAACCCCGTCACCTCCGCCAATGCGCACACCGCCCCACCCCACAACAGAGCGAGACATATACAGAAATATGCAAAAGCACGTCCTTTCACAGTCGTATTATTCTCATTATTAAGCACTTATAGAGGGGGGGGGGTAAATACCCCGCACTATACGTACAATACACGCCACAAAAGTACAACTTTTTTTTGATATATGCAAATAATTTAATCTTTTTACCTTAAATAAACAAAAAGAGGACAAAAAAGAGGACAAAAAAGAGGACTAATAAGTCACAAAACCATGGCAACCTATGCCAACCCCATGCCAACTTCATGGCAACCCCATAGCAACTTCAGAACCCCTTTTATCGTCACTCTCAACCACTCAAGTCGCAAACCCTCCACGTAGGGACGCAACACCGTAACGTCTCCTCAACGAAAAAGTAAAAAGTAAAAAGTAAAAATGAAAAAAGCACTAAATAAGAGTAATACCGGGAAAGAAAGTATTACCAACTGAATAATGGTTTATATTTTTCTTCAAAAACGTATGACAACACGCACAACTCTAAACCACACTAAACAACCACTCTAAACAACACTAAACAACACTAAACAACTCTAAACAACTCTAAACCACACTAAACCACACTAAACAACACGCACAATACTAAACATTACATATACCCCTCCATATATAGGCAAAAAAAAGGCGAAATCTATCACCTCTTTCGCAACTTTTTTCACTTTTTTTTGCGTTTCTGTATTTTTTTGCCGTTTCCTTATATTCAGAGATTTACATGCGACAAGGCTCTGCAATTATCTCCTGCCAACAAAGCATGTATGCACAATCTCATGACGCCGCATGTGGAAACTTGACGGTATAGCGTCTCTATGGGAGATTTCTATTATTGCTTCCTACCTACTACATCATAGCGTTTGCCGTCGGGCAGGAGGGAGGAGTATTATGATGCGAAATTTCCATAAAAGATGATATGGTTCACATGATTGTGGTCCACAAACTTGTGTACTTTTATTAAATTACGCGGCAAAGATACGAGATTGTTCTCAAACGAAAAAAAATAGAAGCTAATCTTTTAAACCAATTAGCACTATTAGCCACAAACTGATAGAATATCCTTGATTTGTTTGGCGGCTTGTTCGTTGCAGCGATGTCCGAATTTGGCATTCCAATAGATCTCGTAGCCCAAAGACTCTAAGATGGCGGCATTTTTCTTCGAGAACTCACGACCAATCAGTTCGTCGTCCGTGGAGAACAACGCAATGTTCCGTATTCCGAGAATAGGAGTATCAGTCTCACGGAATGAGATAAACTGACGAATCATCGGTTCGTCAATGGTATATTCCGTTTCGCCATTCTCACGTGGTTGCAGATAGGGATGCCTGCCATAACCTATCTTTCGAAGTACCCGTTCAATCTCAATACAGGGATTGACGACTACTTTAATGGCATCAGGACTATTGACATACATTGCCAACAAACCGCCCATTGATGTGCCGGCAATCAGAGTTGGTCGAAATGCTGTAACCCACTCATTCAGTATGTCCAGTGATTCAAACGGGTTATGCGTTATTTCCGGCGAGAGCCACTCATAACCGTCCAAACTGCGCGCCAAAGAAGATTTTGTTCCGGACGCAGCGCTGGAGCCTAAACCATGTATATACAATGCATAGGGCTTCTGTGCCGGAGTGCCATAATTGAATATTACGGGTTCTTTCATTGCCGTTTTGCATTAAGCGTTTCAAAACATTTGTCAATCTCCACAGGCATGATTTCTTCATAGCAATCCCCAAAGATGCGCATGTAATACTCTTGGCTGACTATACGGACAAATACGCTGTCCAACGCTGATTCGGTGCGATTCAGTTGAGCAACAGACTCCATAGAGGCTCCGCACCGCAAAGGCAAAGTATGCTGGTGCAAATAGGTCTTTGCATTCTGCAATCGATGCCAATATCGGGCAGCATATTCCATCGGAAAAGTTGAATCAATCTGTGTTTCTATCTCTTCCGGCCAATCGCAGTTATACGGGCGGTAATAGAGTGTGTCTATCAAAAGCCAATCAACCGTTGAGTGATTATAGAATCGTGCTAACTCATTATACGCCATATTGACTCTATCTTGTTTTGCACAGCCAACAAATGCAAGTGCTGCAACCATAATCAGAAACAGGTTATTTCTCATAATTTATTCAATTCAGATATATGTATCAAGTTCGTCTATCGAGTTGCACATGGACGTGCGATGGTAGAAGATTTGCGATGTATAAGGAGTTCCAAATTCTCGTACCCGTTGAAACATGGTACAATCTGTTCTTCTGATCCTTCCGGAATAACGAGCCGTTTCAGGTTCGGGATGTCTAAGAAACTGCTATCACCAATCTCACGCAAAGATGAGGGGAAGGTTACGCTTTCCAGCTTGTCGTCATACCAGAATGCAACTTTTTCCACATACTTCACTCCCTCCGGAATGATTAGTTCTCTACGCCTGAACAGACTCCGTAACAAGGTCGTTCCATCCTGAGTCAGCACCAACCCGTCTTGTACTCTGAGATACGGATTCTGTTTGTCAATCGTAATGGTATGTAACATGGGGCAACAACGGAAATGCCAATTGTTTAGGTATTGCACCCCTTTGCCTATATGCACACTACGGAGGTTCGGCAAGTTGGAAAACTCATCTTCGTCAATATATTCAATTGTATCAGGGAAGATCAGATGTCGCAACGTACGTGGACGATTATATGCTCCAAGTTCCACGGAAGTGACGGTAAAGCATACTCCTTCTATATTTACCGAGGCAGGGATTCGGTAAGTCTTGCTCCTGCCGATATGCCCCTGTTTAATCCATGCGGTATCGTTGTTATCATCTAACAAATAAACATATCGACCTTGTCTATATTCTCGTCTGTCTGTCACACTTTTTCGCAACCTATTTCCTTGGCGATTTCAGCTTTGAAACCATCAATGTAGTCACTGATGATTAAATCATTAACATCATACGGCATCCACTCCGGATCATAATCTTTACTATTCTTGTATTTCTCTTCATATTCGGCATAGCGTTCTTCTTCGGATGCGTCTTTGAATATTTCTTCATCCGTCCTACCATTGTACATACACGCCCATGCGAAAGGTTCGAAGCAATAGGCATAGACGGTAATCCCCTCTTTTTTATTGAGGAAATCAAAGAAAGTGATAGGCGATGCCCATGGCGTTTCCGTGTAAGCCGAAAGGCAGAAACAATCATCCGTTTCTTTCACAACAGCCCACCATTCTATATTCATGCTCCATTTGCAACCATAGTTCTTACAATTCCAGTCATACCAACCCACTACGCCGTATTTTAATTGTTGGTATGCTTTTGCCCTTTTATAACCAAAGACATACTTTTCGTATTGCTTTACCAATTCCGGGTGCATCATTCGTAGTGCCTTTGACTTATAGTCTGGATAATTATACACTTTCGTTGGCTTCGACTCTTGTTCCTCAAGCGCTTCAAAAAATATATCGCAATCCGTTTTTTCTTTTTCTTCTTCTTTATCCTCAATTGGAGGAAATAGTTCTAAATGGGCTTCGATATATTCATAAATTTCAGTCATACGTTTTTTAGACATATCATTATCATAGTGGGGAAATCCCATACATCCATTGGCATACCAATAAACAAAGTCCATCATCGAGTTAGTGGTGTCATACACATCGAAAGTTTTTGGACGAGGAATGAATGACGAGAACTGGAGACATCGCTCCATGCCATTTAGAAAGGAGACCATCTCCTCGCCTGACATTTGGATAGATATGCGTTTCCCGGTCTTGGTTCTTTTTAGACCAAGGTTTAGCAGATCTACTACTGCTTGTTTGGTTCCTTTGATAAAAAAGGTATTGTTAATATAATTTGCCATAGTATATTATTAATTTTGTTGCAAAGATAATACATTATTCTCAAACTAAAAAATAGAAGTTAATCTTTTTGCATTTAGCCCTGATTAGCCATAAAGACAAAAAAAAACGGCAACCCTTATCATATTGGATTACCGTTTTTGTTGATGGGATATTTTCTACTCAAATAGTTTTCTTATATCCATCTGAAGAAAGGTTTCAACCTCTATTCCTTCGTAACCAACGATGAAAGCTAATTTCGGATGGTAAGCGTTGCGGAAAGTCACGAGTCCTGTTGTCGTCTTCTCGTGATTGCTTTTAACTTCTATTCCTACGATAGCATCATCCCACTCAATGACATAATCCACTTCTTCGTCTTTTTACCGCCAATACCATATATTCATATCGCGTGGTCTAACCGATATCGTGCACCATAATAGATTTGAGTTTTGGACAATTTGCGAAAGCATTCGCACCAATACTTTCAATATTTGTCTATTCTTTATCTTTATTCAAATAAGTTATGCAATTGAGTGATGTTATCAACAAACCAGTTTTTTACTCGCTCTGCATCATATTCATCAAAGAATTGAATGAGTTTCCATGCATACTTATCTTTATTTTTAATACCTTGTAGTGGTCCACTCAGAGCGACTCTGTCGCGTATGTTCTTTGCGAGAATGAATTCTTCCAGAGTATTTTTGTTCGCTAAACCGATTGTTTCTATAGCGATTGTAGCCTGATTGTGCTTAAATGAGAACCCAAAAGAATAGATCCTGATATATTTCTTAGTACTTGGCAGCAATCCATAATTCTTATTATTAGGATGATTAGCTTTTATGTTTAGATTTTTTAATTCTTCTACAATATGATCATATAATTGAATATCCTGGATTGAAGAAACAGGATGACTATTCTCTTCCGAGTCTTCAATGGATGTTTCGTTGTTCTTCTGAATATAACTAATAACATCGGACAATTTATTCGTACCTGCTGCTTCCAACAACAAATTCCGTTCAAATTTTGCAATGGCTGCTAAAACTTGTTTCCTTGAGGCTCCATATACATATTCACGCCCGGCTTTAACCTCATAGTTCTGAGGATTGACAGATTGATTGTGGAATTGCGAGTCTCGCAAATCGTATATGTCGCTCGTCATTAATTCGCGAATCGTATCGTCGGGGTTTCCTGATATTTCCGGATATTCAAACACGTCCACTAACACACATGTTTCGCTTATGCCGGTTCGTACCTCTTGTTTAATACGGTTATACGCGACATCCCATTTGTCTTCACCATCATTATCACTTGAGGTTTTTCCGATTTTAATCCACCCCAATGGAAAATCCTCGAGTTGTAATCCACTTTGATAATCTCTTTGGAGTCGCTTGGGAGTGAATACGTAAATAATTGTTCTTTTCATATTTATTAATAGATTCGAATTTCGCCTACTCTTTTCCGGATTTTCGGCATTCTCCGTATTGATATTAATAGCACTCTGATTCGCAACTGCCATCACATATTTCTTCGTCGTCAAAATAGATACGAACGTGAATATGTTCGCCGTTGTTGTAGCACTTGATAGTTAAATTCTCTTGAAGAGCCGTTATAAGCATCTCGTTGAATTCTTCTTGTGTCATGGTAATTTAAAAATTTAAAGTTTCGCCCGTCTTTTGCTCGGCATTGGGACACTTTCCGATTTATCGTGGCAAAGATAATACTTTATTTTCAAATTAAAAAATAGAAGTTATCTTT
>CAJOMJ010000013.1 GCA_905235505.1 Paludibacteraceae bacterium | reverse complement strand
TAGTTACTAATACTATCCTCTGGCTCTAATATATTACCTACACTTATAGCTGCTGTCGCCTTCCGCGTATAATATGTCGTCTTTATTCTGTTACCCATTGTTTATTATTTATTTACTGCTATAACAAAACAATATCTTCTGTTGCTAAACTTACTTTCAACTCTCCACTACAAACTAACCTCTCAACTCAGTTTCACTTTCACCTGATGCGTCTCCTCCGACTTGTTGATGCCGCACGTCAACTTCACACTCGTCTTGTCCGCATAACTCAACTCTCCGCTCTGGGCCTTGCCCGAACCCACATATCCTTTCGTCCGCGACCACACAAACCTTGGCTTCTGAAACACTAAAAACGGGTTGCCGTTCTTCTTCTCTATCTTAAACTGCCAATCTGCGTCATCCACCCTGCAACCCGACGGCGAGCCGCCCTTGCCAAACGTCAATACCGCATTCGGCGCCTGCTTCTGTATCTTCCTCATCTCGCCTATCTGAATTCCCATCACATCATACACAGTCACGTTGCCCTTGAAACAATATCTGCTGTTCCTCACCATCGCGTTTATCACACCTATTATATATAATATAAGCAGCACAAGCAGCGTTGCTGTCAACCATAGCGGCAGCACAAATGTCCAAATCATCCTATCCTGCGCTATCGCTGTCTTGGGCATCGGACCCGGCCTCCCCTCCAATACCCTGTCTATCTCGTCTTGATATGGCACAGGCAGTATCGCCTTGATATGCAGCGAGTCGCTCAACTGATGAAATCCCCAACTCTTGTTCTTTATCTTACCTAATTTCACCTTCTCGTGCATTCCGCCAACCTCACTCCTGCCCACGTAATCGTCATTGCACTTCAGACTGAAATCCTCACCTTCCACGTATGTCGTGTCAAATGTCAACTTCGGATACAACTTGCCAGCCGTCCAATCTACATCAGCCACCACGTTGCCGTCCACGTCCACACTCGTCTTCACCACCATCGGATTGGTCTTGTTCTCCCTGAAGATTATCGACTGAAGCTTCATAAACATTATCTTGTCCTTCTGCGTCTCAAACCAGTCACGTATCGCACCCTGCGCATTATCAGGCACATACTGCTCCTCCAACTCTACATCCCACTCTTTGTATATCTCCTGCAACTGCGGCAAAATAAACCCCTCCGGCTTGCCCGCACGCGGCAACTCCAATGCAAATGCCCTCACCTGAGCATCACTGTTCTTTGCACCGCGCACCAGACTCTTCATCTGACTCATTTCTTCCGATGAAAACGGGCGATCTATATTATTCTTCGGACAATTCATCATGTCACTTATGAAGAATACGAAGTTCACGTCATACTTCGGATTCTCCTGTATTGATTTCGCCACCGCCTGCTGAGCAGCAAATATATTCGTGTCAAAATACTTCGCCCTGTTGCTCACTCTCTCCCTCTGGTCCGGGTACAAACGCTCTGCCATCTGTATCAATGTCGTCCTCGTCTCCCTGTTTATCGTCACATCAAACCCCATCCTGTTAGCTTCTGCCATCGTCGCAAACGGGATTATCGTCACCCTGTCTCCTTCCGGCACAGCCTTCATAAAACTTATCAATGCCGGCTTTACGTTCTCCTCATACTTGCACATCGACAGACTTACATCCACCGCAAATATATAATGTGCATGACACTCGCGCAACTCTTCTCTGTATAATGCCGTCAACTGCGGATAGTTCTCTTCCAGATATACCATCGGGTCCTGAGCACTGACACTCTCTACCAACGACACCCCTATTTCCCCGATGAAACCGAGAAAATAAACCGTCACCAACGCTATTCTTAAATATCTCTTCATATATTTACTGTTTTTTTCCAATCTTCACTGTCTTTCATACCATTTATTGTTCCACATATATACGTGACATTGTCACTTCTCCAACCCATCTTCACTCTCTTTCATACCATTTGTGTTCCACGCAGAGACACCACATTGTCACGTCCCCCACCAATCTTCACTGTCATTCATACCACTTGTATTCCACGTAGAGACGCCACATTGTCACGTCTCCCACCCGTACCACTTCCCCGCCGTTCTTACTCTCCGTGTCAACCGTAATTACTAACCATACCCACCGTAATTACCAACCGTGCCCAATGTTCTCACCCACGACCTCAATCGCATCTAATCTCCCTTACTATCATTTCCTCCCGATGTATCTACTGTAATCACCCTCCGTTCTCACCGTAATTATTCTCCTTGTCCGCTGTTTTCACCCACTATATCTATCATGACAATCCTTTCTTGCTTTCATTTTTCCACGCTGTGTCCGCCGTAAATTCCAACCATGTCAGCCTCTTTCACTCACAATGCCCAATGTAACACCCCTCCGCACCTACCATATTAATCCTCCGTCCCCGCCGCTCTCACTCACTATATCAATCGTTGCAAATCTCCTCTACCATCATATACTCCCACCATGCCGACCGTAATAACCCACCATAACCCCTGTTCTCACCCACTATCTCAATCGCATCTAACCTCTCTCACCATCTTTTTCTCCCGCAGTGTCCAATGCAAAATCCAACCATACCCGCCAAGTTCACCCGCCATACCCTTTGTAACACTCCTCCGCACCTACAATATTAACTCTACGTGCCCACCGTGGATGCCAATCATACCTGCTACTTTCACCTGCAATGCCCATTGTGATTATTCTCCGCACCTACAATACTAATCCTCCGTCCCCGCCGCTCTCCCCTACTATGCCAATCGTTGCAAATCTCCTCTACCATCATTTTCTCCCTCCGTGCCCCCCGCCTTCGCCCGCTACATCCACCGCTCTCATCTCCCATTCTTCCCCGTATATGTCTTTTAGGTCGCTATACCTATCCCCCATAGTCCTCTCTGGTATATGTTCTGACCGCTGCGGCAACAATCTTAAGGTAGAAAAACGTCCGATTAAACACTTTCTTCAATTTCCCGCTCCAAAATTACAAAAAATATATTAATCCGCCAAATCTCACTCTTCGCACAAACTGCTCATTTCCCGCATTTTCTCTCCTGATTCACTACTTTCTCCACCTCACCCGACCACCCAGAAATAATAAAATTGCATAAAAATCGCACTAAATTTTGTCATCTCAAATCTTCTTATTACCTTTGCAACCGTTAGCAAAATTTATTGGGTGATTATTGGTAGATTATTGGTAGATTACTCGTATATAATTCATCGATTATCTAACCGTTACTTTATTATAAAGCCTTATTTTTCATTACAAAATATATGCCCTTAACCTGACTTCCAACCACTCTCCCAATAATTTTCACTTTCTGCACAAAATCGAAAAAACAACTGAATATTATAAGTAACATTTTTTATTGAAATTTTTTCTATGGCACGTGTAAAAACCATCTTTCCGGTCCAAAGCGTTACCGGCTCACTCGTACCAAAAGGTACCGTCTTCCGTAAAAAAATCTATCGCGACAGCGAAGGACGCGTTGTCGCAGAGGGTGAAGTCGAGTCGTATATCATTCAGCATCCCCGGGATATAAAAAAGACTCCTTATACCTCAGGTGAACTCCGCACTCACGATATCTTCCGTCAAGCTTCACTTCAAACTATCGAAATCCTCCGCCGGCCCATTGAGCGGGCAGAGTGGGAACTGCGCTGGAAGAAACAACTCAAGCACGGAGAACCCTCCGCACCTATAGACAAAAAAACAGGCGCTCGTAAAATATACAAACGCCTCGATGCCTTTATTCGCACCTGCCTCATACGGGAATTGCAACAAAACCCGTAATATATATTCCTTGATGACTACCTCAATCCACCTTGCGCAGTACCACTGCACTCCTTGCAGGCAGATATAGTTTCAGCCAACCCTTTCCGTCTTTCTCATACAATGGGTCGGGAGAGGTGAAATGCTCCACGCTGTCGTCTGCTATACCGTAACCTGCAAACTCCACTGCATCAGTATTCAACACTACTTCATACTTGCCCGCAGGTGCAAGAATACCATAGTCCGCAAACGACTTCTGACCATTCCAGTTGAATACAAACACATATTCTCCCCTCTCAAACGCCGCCACTTGGTCGCCCTCGTTGTCCCATAGCGTCATAAACGGCAACTTCTCGAATCCCTCTATACCACCTATCAGGCGTATCATCGCTTGGTCAAACCTGCCTAACTCGTGGTAATAGAGACCCTCATTATCAACCAGTTCCCACTGACGCTTTGCATATTTGTAACTCCAGCCGTTGCCCTCTCGCGGAAAATCTATCCACTCCGGATGACCGAACTCATTACCCATGAAGTTCAAGTATCCGCCGTTGATACTGGCACAGGTAACCAACCGTATCATCTTGTGAAGAGCTATTCCCCTGTCCACCATGTATGTGGTGTGACCATGCTGCATGTGCCAATACATCTCGGCATCTATCAACCTGAATATTATTGTCTTGTCACCTACTAATGCCTGGTCATGGCTCTCCGCGTATGATATTGTTTTCTCATCTTGCCTCCTGTTAGTCATTTCATAAAGTATATGCCCCGCCTTCCAATCTTCATCCTTAACCTCCTTTATATACTTTATCCAGAAATCAGGCTGCCCCATTGCCAGTCTGTAATCGAATCCCATACCCCCGTATTTCAGTGGGGAAGCCAATCCGGGCATACCCGACATCTCCTCCGCAATCGTTATCGCATGAGGCTTTACTTGGTGTATCAGTCTGTTGGCAAGCATCAGGTAGCATATCGCATCGCCGTCCTGATTCAGGTTATAATATGAGTCATAACCGTTAAAATCCTCACCTAAACCGTGCGAACGGTATATCATAGACGTCACTCCGTCAAACCTGAATCCGTCAAAATTGTATTCTTCCAACCAGAACTTGCAATTACTAAGCAGAAAGTGAAGCACCTCATGTTTCTGATAGTTGAAGCACAAACTGTCCCATGCTGGATGCTCGCGTCTGCCTCCCGTGTGGAAATACTGATAACCGGTGCCGTCAAAGTTGCCTAAACCCTCCAACTCGTTCTTCACTGCATGCGAGTGCACCAGATCCATTATCACCGCTATGCCCATTCCGTGTGCATCATCTATCAGGTGTTTCAGCTCCTCAGGTGTGCCGAATCGTGATGATGCCGCAAAGAAATTGCTTACATGATACCCGAAGCTCCCATAGTAAGGATGCTCCTGAATAGCCATTATCTGCAAGCAGTTGTAGCCCAAATCCCGTACTCTCGGCAATACGTTCTGTCTGAATTCCTCGTATGTGCCTACTTTCTCCTGATTGGTAGCCATTCCTATGTGGCACTCATATATCAGCAACGGGTCTGTATTCGGCTTGAAACGCTTGGCCTTCCACTTGTACTCCTTCTCCGGAGCCCATACCTGCGCGGAAAATATCTTCGTACCATCGTCTTGAACCACTCTGTTTGCATACGACGGTATTCTCTCGCCATATCCGCCTTGCCACTCCACAAGCATCTTGTACAACTGACCATGGCTCATCATGTCTGCAGCAAACTTACCCTCCCAGTTTCCGTTCTCCGTCGGATACAATCTGTAATCCTCACTCTTCTGCCAACCGTTAAAGTCGCCTTTCAGGTATATAGCAGTGGCATTGGGTGCCCATTCGCGGAATATCCAACTCCCGTCAGACGCTCTGTGCAGACCGTAATACAGATGACCGTTGGCAAAATCCTTCAACTTCATCTTGCCCCCGTCTGTCAGTTGCTCCTCTGTTTGCTCATAATATCGCTTTCTCCCCTCTATCGCACCTGAATACGGCTGCAGATACGGGTCGTTCTCAATTATACGAAGTGTCTTCATAGATTTGTATGCAAAGTTAAGTTCTTAACTACCTTATCATCCGCTATTATCTCACTTTCACCTTCACTACTATCTTTCTGTAGTGCTGTCCGGGAGCAATACCCGGTTGATGAGCATCAGTCGGGAAGAAGATTGCTGCCTGACCTGATTTCACATTAACAAATGTATCTGCCGCATCACTGTAAAACTCCACATCCTTCTCCTCGTTGTAAGGGGTCAGAATCTCCTTGCAGTCGTCTGTTGCCTTCCAACCCATCTTCTCCACTCCGCCGCCAAGCACTATCTGGATGTCCGCAAAGTCGCGATGAGACTCCATCTTGCAGTCTTTCTCCTCCTTGCCCGTAATGTCTTGTATGTTCACTGTAAGATCATTACCTGCCACCTTTATCTTGCACGGTGGAAGAGACATTAAGTCATTGTCACGTAAGAACTCGATTGCACGGGGGAATAATCCGCCAAGTTCATAATCTTCAAGATTCTCTAATTTGTCAAGTATCATATATCGTTTGTTTTGGTTATAGTCTTCCTTAACTGCCCTGCATTTGTATTTGCTCTGCAAAGATACAGCATTTTTCTGATATTACAAACATTTCCTATATATTTGTAAATACATATAAAACAAAGAAGGAACCTCTCGATTCCTTCTTGCTTGTCGGGATGACAAGATTTGAACTTGCGACCTCCGGTCCCCCAGACCGTTGCGCTACCGGACTGCGCCACATCCCGAGTCTCTATACGCTCTCTTCCAAAAGCGGGTGCAAAAGTACTGCAAACTTTTTATATACGCAAATTTTAACAGTAAAAAATCGTACTTTTCTCTCTCTATACTGTTATTTATACCTTTGGCTTAGGCATTGCCACTATGATTTTCCTTGCTGCCTTGAAGCAGTCATAACATATATTCTCGTAATCCTCACGGCTGTGCTTCAGACACTTGCCGTTAAGCACTATTCTCTTGCAACATGGGCACTCGAATGCCTTTTTCTCCTGATACTCAAACGTATGATCCCTGTCTATATCCTTTATCCTCCCCACAAGCCACTCCATATTCTTTGCCCTGTTTCTCGCCGGATCTCCGCTATGCTTCTGTGGCACATTATCGTTTTCATTCTTCACCTTGGCTGTCGTAGCCTTACCCGGTACAACCTCCCTCAAAAAGGCCTTCGGCAAACGACGTATATCGTTGCCGTTCTTTATAAATACGGAGAAATGCTGCTTCTCATAATGGGCAGCTACAGCTGTCGAGGTCGGGGATACGGTCGCACCGCAGATCTTACACTTGTACATAATCTCTTTGCTTTTTCTATTGTCATTATAACAATTCCGACTGCAAAGTTAATAAAATCTTCTCAAAGATACAAATATTCTGCTTAAATATCTGCTGAATACAACATAAAAAGAAGGAGTTAACACCCTGTCTGTAACTCCTTTTCCTTATATTTTACCCTTGTTTCCCCGTTCTCTCAACCTTTCAGAATCTGTTTCGCCCTCTGTAATGCCTCTATCAACTTGTCTATATCCTCCTTCTCATTATATAATGCAAAACTTACTCTTACTGTCCCCGATACCCCCAATCTGGTGATAAGAGGCTCTGCACAATGATGACCCGTTCTAACGGCAACGCCCTGTCTGTCAAGCAATACCCCTACATCATACGGATGCACGCCTTCTATGTTGAAAGAGATTACACCCGCCTTCCTCATGCCTGCTGCATATATTTTCACACCCTCCACTTCTCTCAGTCTCTGCTCAGCATACTCTGTCAGTTCTCTCTCGTGTTTCTCAACCTCCTCTCTCCCCGCACTCTCTATATAATCTAATGCCTTTCCGAATACATAACTTCCTATGAAATCAGGAGTCCCCGCCTCAAACTTATATGGCAATGTGTTGTATGTCGTCTTCTCAAAACTTACATGCTCTATCATCTCCCCTCCTCCTTCTGCAGGCGGCAACTTCTCAAGCCACTCCCTCTTGCCGTAAAGAACACCCAAACCCGTCGGACCATACATCTTATGAGCGGAAAAAGCCATGAAGTCACAATCTAACTCTTGCACATCTACCTTTTTATGAGCTGCCGACTGGGCAGCATCTATCGCCACCAAAACTCCTCTCTCATGCGCCCGTCTCACTATCTCTTCCACAGGATTTACCGTACCCAACACATTGCTCACGTGTGCCACACTAACTAATTTCGTCCTCTCATTAAGCAACTTCACGTATGCCTCCATGTCCGGACTACCGTCCTCACACATCGGTATAACCCTCAACTTCGCACCCTTGCGCTCACACATCATCTGCCATGGTACTATGTTGGAGTGATGCTCCACTGTCGAAACTATTATCTCATCACCTTCTTTCACCAGCAGCTCACCCGCACTGAATGCCAACATGTTCAGCGAATCCGTAGTACCCTTCGTGAACACTATCTCATCCGCACTCTTTGCATTGATATATTTCGCCACCTTCTGTCTTGCCTCTTCATGATTCAGCGTTGCTATCTGCGACAAATGGTGCACCCCTCTGTGTATGTTCGAGTTGAAATGCGTGTATGCATACACCATCGCATCTATCACCTCTCTGGGCTTTTGCGTTGTCGCTGCATTATCTAAATACACCAACTCCCTGCCATATACCTTCTCCTTTAATATATCAAAGTCTTCTCTTCTCATTTGCTTATATATTCATTTACTTTCCACAACCATACACTCGCTCCTAACATTACCACTGCCAGCATCATAAATACATATTTCTGTGGCAATACCAGCGTTATACCGTAATATGTGAACGAGGACAACAGCATGAACAGGAAACTTACCTGGTTGAAATATGCCAGCACCGTGTTCAGTTCTTCCTGCTTCACCGTTCTCTGTATCACTGCATCCAATGGCACCTTGAACATTCCACCGCATATTCCTACAATAAACAATAGCACCGTGAATATTATATAATGTCCCGCATTCAACATGAATATACTTGTCAAACCTGCAGAAACCAACAACCCGTATATTGGTGCACGCTTGATTTCATCGGGGAATCTGTTGCCTATCTTGCCGCTTACCACGCAACCTATACTTATTCCTATTGCCGCTATGCACATTATTATTCCCGGTTCACCTTTCTCCAATCCCATTGCCTCCTGGCAATAGACTATCGTACTTAACTGTATTGTCGTTGCAAACCACCAGAATATACTCAATATGTATATTACGCTGTTCAACCCCTTATACCCGCTCGCTAATCTGTGAGTACTCTTCATGTACGCAAACGGATTCAGACTCTCTCTCTTCTCTGCATTCACCTCTTCCGCCCTTATAGTCAATGAAGCCACATAACCCGCCACTGCAAGTATCACCAATATACTGCTATATACCATTGGTCTTGCAGAAAACTTGTCCACCATAAACGCTGCCAATGCCGTTGCAAGCAACATGCCTAAGAAACTCAAACTTTCCATTCCGCCCATACCCTTGCTCACATTCTCCACTCCGCCTATGTCTCTTATCAATCCGTATTTGGCTGGCGAATACATGCTACTCTGTATCCCTATCAGAAATATTGCAAGCACTACCAATGTAGTGGCAACTACCGTCGTCCACGAATGTTGTGTAAATATATTCGGGTCTTTCATCAGAAATCCTAATACAGCCAGCAACACTATCGGCAACTCCAGCAACTTGCACACCCTTACCACCTTCTTCTTCCCATACACCTGTGCCGCTCTGTTTGCAAGCGGAGAACAAAAGATATATGGCAACACCAACGCTGCACCGGTGATACTTATTACCATCGGCTTCCACTCTGATGACACCCAGCCCGTTACTACCAACATACCTAACATCTTCTGGTAGTTGTCATTCAGCGTAGATATAAAATTAGTTGTGTATAATGCGTTGTACATAATAGCGTGCAAAGATAACTAAACTTTCTCAATTAGACAAATTCTCTTGCCCCGACAAAATAAATGTTGTACCTTTGTCCCGGCAATTCAATATACATCTCATCCATGAAAATCCTTACCTGCCCCCGATGCGGAAACACTTTCGAATGTCATCACAATGACAACATTGGTAATTGCCATTGCGCCTCCGTCACTCTCTCCCAAGCGGCACGCCTCCATCTTGCCCTCCACTATCCCGAAGCATGTCTGTGTCACGATTGTCTCCTATCCGTTGCCGCCTCTTACCCTGAAGTCTTCGAATAGTAATCTTCACTATGTTTTACGTAATGCCTTAAATACAGAAAGAGCAACCTGTTCCGGTTGCCCTTCTTTATTTATATAAGGTTCTTATTTATTCTCCAACTGAACTTCATGTGCCATGTCAGGGTCAATAAGAATACGCCCGCAGTACTCGCATACAATGATTTTCTTGCGCAGACGGATGTCCAACTGACGCTGTGCAGGAATCTTGTTATGGCAACCGCCGCAAGCATCACGCTCCACAGTAACCACTGCCAAACCATTATGGGCATTCTTTCTTATACGCTTGAAAGCTGTAAGCAGACGCTTGTCTTCTATGTTCTGCTCCAATTGCTGTGAGCGTAACAGCAGTGCCTCAGTCTGCTCCTTCGTCTCTGCAAGAATATCATTCAGTTCTGCCTTCTTCTGATTAAGATCTACCGTACGCTCTTCTATGTCTGTGATTGTCTTTGCCTTGTCTGCCTGACGTGCCTCAAGCGTAGCAGTATATTCCTTTATTCGTTTCTGACTCAGTTCTATCTCAAGAGCCTGATACTCTATCTCTTTGGAGAGGTTGTCGTACTCACGGTTGTTGCGCACGTTGTCTTGCTGCTCCTTATAGCGGCTGATAGCTGCATTGGCATTCTCTATCTGCACACGGCGGTCACTAATCTGAGTCTCCAACTCCTTTATCTCATTCTCAATGTTCTTCAGACGGGTCTTCAAGCCTTCCACTTCGTCACCCATGTCTTTAACTTCTACAGGCAGTTCACCTTGCAGAATCTTCAGTTCGTCAATCTTGGAGTCTATCTGCTGCAACTCATAAAGAGCATGCAACTTCTCCTCATTGGTCATTTCTTTTACTTCTTTTTCTTGTGCCATAATTATATATGTTTAATGTTATTATTGTGTCTGATTGTTTCTCTTTTGTTCTGTTTATGAGTATGCTTTCACGCAACTCGTGTCACTTTCGGCTATAACACACTCCACATCGTGGTCTCTAAGCAAGTCCTCAAACACTTCTTTCGTAAACTGCTCACTCTCAAAATGCCCTATGTCAAACATATTGATTCTCCCGTCCGCCGCCTGCATCTCGTGATACTTCACGTCTGCCGTCACGTATGCATCTGCCCCCTGACGTATCGCATTCTCCATAAACTCACTGCCTGCTCCCCCGCACAGCGCTACCTTTGAGATAATGTTATTCTCCTGCTTCTTCTCCGTATATCTGATACATGTTGTATGAAAGGTCTGTTTAAGCAACATAAGAAACTCCTCCAATCCAAGTGGCTTCTGCAGTTCACCTGTTACTCCCAACCCTGTATCTCCTCCTTCCGGACTCAGAATCTCATAATCTTTTATTCCTAATTTCTCAGCCATCCTGCCGCTCACTCCGTGCAGATATGTATCCATCGCAGTATGAGAACTATAGATGACTATGCCATGTTGTATAGCCTTTATTGCACAACGCTCCTCTCTCGTCAGACCTTCTATTCGCTTTAGACCATGAAAAAGAAGAGGATGATGAGAGATTATCATCTGACAACCTTTCCTCACAGCCTCTTCTACTGTTTCATCCTGTACATCAGTACAAAGCAAAACCCGAGCGACCTCAGTCTCCCTTCTCCCTGTCTGCAACCCCGAATTATCCCACCCCTCTTGCTGACTCAACGGTGCTACAGACTCTATGATATCAATTATCTCACGAGCGGTCAAATTAGCCTCGTTTTGCACCTACACCGGTCTTTACTGATGTTGCTGCTGACTTTTGTGTCTTTACTTGCTTATTGTTTGGAGCCGTGTGTTTCTCCTCTTTTTTGTCTTCAGGTGTCGCTACCGGTTCCGTATCATCTTCTATGGTAAAATCAGTAATGCCTGCCTTAATAAGAATATTGTACCATAGTAGCAGTTTGCGAATATCGCTTGGATACACTCTCTCACGGTCGAAATCAGGCAATATCTCTGCAAAGAAACTGCGGAGAGTATCATTGTCCGCCTTCTTTATATCGAAACTAACAAGCTCTCCGTTCTGTTTCTCCTTAAGTGAAATAAGCACCTCATTCAGTGGCTTGTCGTCACTCATGGTAAACATTGAGATATCCGCAAGACTTACAATCTTGTCCCTCGCATATGTAGGCATACGTTTGCCGTCCTCCAATGACTCTATAATAAGCATGTTGTTACCACGGCTTACCAAACGGAACAACCCTGGCTTACCCGTAACTGCAAGTATTTCCTTTAGCATAATTGGTAGTTGGTTTTGTATTTGTTTTCTATAGTTCTAAATGTGTTCTATAAGGTTATATATATATTCTCATATATAATATATGTGCTATACATCAACAAGTGCTCCCAAGCGGCTGCAAAGATACTGCAATATTTGTGATTATGCAAATCTTACTGACTCTCCGCAACTATTTTATGTTCATTTTGCCGCTTTATATATATTTCCGGGTAGTGAGCGAACTATTCCTTTCAACTCCATCATCATCAATGTTGAAGTAACTTGACTATATGGTAACTGCGTCTCCATCACAATCAAATTGACATGTAGCCCGTCTTCCGCCTTTCTTAGCATATCAAGTAACATTGTCTCCTCTTCCGTCAAATTGTCAAACAACTCAGTCTGCACCGGCATGACTCTCTCTGTAGCATCCCACTGCATGGCTGCTATAATATCATCTGCAGACTCTATCAACGCCGCCTTCTGTTGCTTTATCAACATGTTACATCCGGCAGAAGCAGTATCTGTAGGTCTGCCCGGGATAGCAAAGACTTCTCTGCTATACCCGTTTGCCATATCTGCGGTAATAAGAGACCCGCCTTTCACCTTGCTTTCTACCACAAGAGTTGCATCGCTCAGTCCGGCTATAATTCTGTTTCTTGCTACAAAATTCTGTCTGTCAGGTTGCGTTCCAGACATATACTCTGTCAGTATTCCTCCCTTATCCAAAGAATCTACAGCCACCTGACGGTTAGCATACGGATATATCCTATCCAGACCATGACCGGGAATGATGATAGTAGGGATTCCTGAAGAAATAGCTGCTTTGTGGGCAGTCACATCTATTCCGTATGCCAAACCACTCACTATTGTAAGACCTATTGTCTTTTGTGCTAAGTCAGACACTATCTGACGGCATAATTGTTTGCCGTTGTCTGTCGGCATACGAGTACCTACTACAGACAAGAACTTTCCCTCATTTAAGTTAAGTTTTCCCTTACCATAAAGCAAAATAGGTGCATCGGGACACTCTCTCAAACGATATGGGTAATCGGCATCCTCGAAATAGTATGTTTGTATCTCGTTTTTCTCTATGAACTCAAGTTCTTTCTCTGCTCTTTTGAGTGCCTGACTCTTACTCGCCAGTATTGCAGCAACTGTATCCTTGTGTATATTGGGAATAGATAGCAAGTCATTTTCTGTAGCTTGAAATACGGATTCTGCAGAACCGAAGAAATCAATCATTGCCTTTGCCGTTCTGAGTCCTACCTCAGAAAGCAAAGGCAATGCTATTATATATTTCAGTTGCTCTGTGTCCTGCATAGCAGTTGCTTAAGTTGTGACTACAGACCCGCTGTCACAGACTCCACTCAAATCCGTCCTTGGTATCTTTTATATTGAAGCCAAGTGCGGTAAGCTGATTGCGTATGTTGTCAGATGTAGTCCAATCCTTTTGCCTTTTAGCTTCCAGACGCATATTAAGCAGCATATCCACTGCTCCGCGATATGCATCAAGATTGCTATCAACCGCAGACGAGGCCTGTGTCATTTTCAAACCAAGTATGTCCTCTACGAACAGATGCCAAGTGTCCTGCAACTCCTTTAAGTCCTGCTCAGAGATAGTTTCTTTCCCGTCAAAGACGGTATTGATTGCTCGGGCAGAGTCGAACAAGTGAGAGATGACAATAGGTGAGTTCAAATCGTCATCCATTGCTTCTATACAACGCTCGCGCAGTCCTTTTACATCTACAGTACTCTCTTGTGACGGTTTGAGTTTTTGCAGTCTCTGATATGTTTCTGTCAGTCTTTCGAGCCCTTTCTCCGCAGCCTCAAGAGCTTCACTGGAGAAATCCACCGTAGAGCGGTAGTGAGCCATAAGAATAAAGAAACGTATAGTCATCGGGGAGAAGGGTTTGCTGAGTAAAGGATGCTCACCTGTGAAGAACTGTTCCAGAGTAATGAAGTTGCCATACGACTTACCCATTTTCTTTCCTGCAATAGTTATCATATTATTGTGCATCCAGTATTTAACCGTATCATGCCCTAATGCAGCGCACGACTGAGCTATCTCCGCCTCATGATGCGGGAACATGAGATCCATTCCTCCACCATGAATATCAAACTGCTCACCCAGATATTTTGTTCCCATAGTAGAACACTCCAAGTGCCATCCAGGAAATCCCTCCGACCATGGAGAAGGCCAGTGCATAATATGTTCGGGCGCGGCCTTCTTCCAGAGAGCAAAGTCAAAACTATGACGTTTCTCCTGTTGACCGTCAAGTTCACGGGTCTCACTATAGAGTTCTTCTATGTTTCTACCCGAGAGTTTGCCGTAATGGAAGTCTTTTGCATATTTCTCTACATCGAAATACACACTACCTTCTGATACATAAGCATATCCGGCATCAAGAATCTTTTTAATAAACTCTATCTGTTCTATGATATGCCCTGAAGCATGAGGTTCTATAGACGGAGGGAGCACATTAAGGAGCTCCATATCATGGTGATAGCGGTTAGTATAGTACTGCACCACTTCCATCGGCTCCAATTGCTCCAGACGGGCTTTCTTTGCAATTTTATCTTCCCCCTCATCAGCATCATGCTCAAGATGCCCTACATCCGTTATGTTACGGACATAACGAACCTTATAGCCGAGATATGTCAGATACCTATACAAGAGGTCAAAGGTAATAGCGGGTCTGGCATGTCCGAGATGAGCATCACCATATACGGTAGGTCCGCAGACATAAAGTCCCACATGCGGAGCATTGAGAGGTATAAACTCTTGTTTGGAGCGAGTGAGAGTGTTGTAGATTTGCATACCTTAAAAGCGGCAACGGCCTGTTGTTATATTTGCAGGACTGTTAAGTTATTCATCTTCAGGAATAACCAACTTATAACCCTTACCATGTACATTCATTAGTTTGACTGTACTATCGCCCTTGAGAATTGTACGAAGATGGTTAATATACACGCTTAGTGAACGACTTGTGAAATAGCTGTCATTGTGCCATACAGAAGTCAATAAAACACTTCGTTCTACGAGTTGATTTGCATTCTGGGCAAAGATAAGCAGAAGTTCGTTCTCTCTTGAAGAAAGATGTCGGCTTTCCTGACCTAAGGTTAGAATCTGTCTTGCCGAGTTATACTCAAATGAACCAAGTTGGTAAACTATGACGTTGCTCAGTTGTTGTCTGCGGAAACGTTGAAGTATGCACTCTATCTTGCACATCAACACATCCATTGAACAAGGTTTGATTACATAATCGTCACAACCGCTGCTGTATCCTTCGAGAACATCTTCTACTGCAGAACGGGCGGTAAGGAACAAGATAGGCACTTGTGAGCCGGTCAGGCGGATAGATTTAGCCAGTTCAAATCCATTACGAACAGGCATCATTACATCAAAGATGCAGAAATCATAATGAGACTCATTAAACTTCTGCCAACCTTCTTCACCGTCTTGTGCGAAATCTACTTTGTAGTTTTTCTGACGGAGGTAGTCACTTAAGAGCATACCATAGTTTACATCATCTTCACACAGAAGAATAGCATCTTGTCTTTTTTTCATAATATTATTAGAAATGATTATTTATATGTTTTTTAATTGAGTTTCAATGTTTATAATAGAGAAAAAGGCAGATTAAATACTCTCTTTCTATTGTACCTTGCAAAGGTAATACAAATTTTGTTAATACACAACCAAAAAATTGCTTATCTACCTTTTGTTGTAAAAAATAAAACCTATAGAACAAAGATTTAGGAAACAGGTAGTATTCGGGAGGCATACAACTCTTTTACTTTACAAACAGAAACCACTAAAATATAAGTATGTGATTTCTGTTTGTAAAAGATATAGCTTCTTTTCCTGCTTACTAAAGTTTTTTGAGGGTGGCAAGGAGGAGTTGATAGAACTTCTCGACTGTTGCAATATTTACCTTTTCATCGGGAGAATGAGGGTGTTTGATAGTAGGTCCGAAACTTATCATATCCATACCCGGATAGTTACGTCCTATAATACCACATTCCAAGCCGGCATGTATTGTAATGATACTTGCTTCTTCACCAAATTCTTCTTTATATGTTTGTTGCATTATACCGAGAACAGGCGAATTCAGATTAGGTTTCCAACCCGGATAATTACCTGAACATTCGGTCTTTGCACCTGCAAGAGAGAATACACTGTCTATCATTTCGCAGAGTTCTTCTTTTCTGCTCTCTACCGAACTACGAGTAAGACAACATACCTCCACTTTGGCACGACCTTCAGCGGCATTAGTAACAATAGTGGAAATCATGGCCAGATTATTGCTTGTTTCCACTACGTCAGGCATATCGTCAATCATACGACTAACTCCGTCAGGGCAAGCCACTATTGCATGAATAATGCTATCTTGTATCTCTTCGGGTATCAGACCTTCAGGCATATCTGTTTCTTCAATGAAGAATTGCAAGTTGTCTTCTACACCGTCGAACTCACGAATGAATATGTCTTCATAGTCCATCACTAATTGCTTTATATCTTCCACATCTTCTTGAGGAACAGTAATGACAGTTTCAGCTTCACGAGGAATAGAGTTTCTGAGACTGCCTCCGTTGACAGAAGCCAAGCGGGCATCATACTGAGCGACTGCTTCTTTCAGGAAGCGGAATAGCAGTTTGTTAGCATTAGCACGTTGCAGATTTATATCACAGCCGGAATGCCCGCCCTTAAGACCTTTTACAGTTACTTTAAGAGCCACATCACCATCTTCAACAGGTTGCATGAAATACTCAAATACAGAATTTATATCAATTCCGCCTGCGCAACCTACATACAGTTCGCCTTCTGTCTCAGAGTCAAGATTAATCAGGGTCTTTCCTTGAAGAACACCACCCTTCAAATCGAAAGCGCCATACATGCCGATTTCTTCATCTACGGTAAAGAAGGCTTCAAGTGGCGGGTGAACGATGCTTTTGTCTGCAAGAACAGCCATAGCCGTAGCAATTCCTATACCATTGTCAGCACCAAGTGTAGTACCTTCGGCTGTTACCCATTCACCATCAACATAAGCACGGATGGGGTCTTTTTCAAAGTCAAAGATGATATCCGAATTTTTCTGAGGCACCATATCCATGTGTCCTTGCAGAATTACTCCGGGGTGCGTCTCATAACCGGGGTATGCCGGTTTGCGTATAATGACATTACCTATTTCGTCCTGAAAGGTTTCAAGACCAAGTGATTTACCGTATTCTACAAGAAAACGGCCTATTGCCTCCTTCTTTCCTGAAGGACGGGGAATCTGAGTCAAGGAATAGAAGTTTTTCCAAATTCCTTGCGGGTTAAGTTCTTCAAGTTTCATGATAGTTTGTATTTAGACGGTTATTTTTCATAATTAGTCTATAGTCATTTCTCCGCACAAGTTGGTTTGCAGCAAACGGATGACTTCGTCTGTATTATCTCCGTTTTCTCCCAAGAGATACATTAGTTTTGTCAGTAGAGCCTCGGTGGTTATGTCGTATCCACACAAGACACCTGCCTGAAGAAGATGAAGAGAGGTTTCATACCTACCCATTTCCACGCTACCCATCACACATTGTGTCTTGTTTACTATAATTATGCCTCTTTTTATTGCATCCTGCAAAGCTTCATATAGCCATTTCTCCCCGGGTGCGTTACCAGAGCCGTAAGTCTCGAGGATAACTGCGCGCAAGCCTTCTATACCCAAGATGGCTCTTACTGTTTTTTCTGATATTCCGGGGAATAACTTGAGTATTGCCACATTCTGGTCTATCTTGGTTCGCAAACTCAAGGGTTTGGAGGGGTCGTTATAATGTATGAGATGCTGAAAATAATGGATATGCACACCTGCAACGGCAAGCGGATCGTAATTATAGGACTTGAAAGCGGCAAAATGTTCGGAGTTCTTCTTTGTGCAACGATTACCGCGATAAAGTTTAGCCTCGAAGAATATGCAAACTTCGGGCACTATGGCATTACCTTCTTCATCCCGCTCTGCGGCAATCTCGATAGCTGTAAGCAGGTTTTCCTTTGCGTCACTACGCATTACACCAACGGGCAGCTGGCTTCCGGTGAGTACTACGGGTTTGCCTAAGTTCTCAAGCATGAAACTCAATGCAGAAGCCGTATAAGCCATAGTGTCGGTTCCATGAGTAATGACGAAGCCGTCATACTTATTATAATTAGTATATATAATGTTTGCCAGTTTACTCCAAATAGGAGGATTCACATCAGATGAATCAATGAGAGGATCGAAGGGTAGCATATCAACATTGATATCACTATGAAAGAGTTCCGGCATAAATTCTCTGAATTGATTGACATCGGCAGGGCATAGTGCACCTGTCTCGGGGTCACGGGTCATTGAGATTGTCCCTCCGGTGAAGATTATCAATACTGACTTGTCGTTGTTCATATATTTTTACTCATTTATCATTAGTAAGCTTCATATCCTGCACCATCATCTGCAGAGAGGTCTGACCATTGAAGGTGTTCTGTTGAAGTTCGTAACAAACATCCATATTTTTACCATTCAAGAGTGGCACAGCATATTCTCCTTTGCCAAATGCGATACCCTGCATAGAGCCTGTCTTGTCTTTTATATCGAGACGCAGATGTTCTCCTTGTTTGCCAACGCGATGTGTGTAGCGGTAATTGCTCACATTGCGGGTAACAAAAATGGGTCTTGGATTACCCGGTCCGAAGGGTTCAAGATGCTTCAGGAGACTGAAGAACTGAGATGTTATGTCAGAAAATGTTATTTCTTCTTCAATCTGTATGACAGGTTGCTGTTGTTCGGGTAAGATATGTTCACTTACATACTTCTCAAACCGCTGCTTGAAAGCCTCAAGATTCTCAGGTTTCATCGAGAGTCCTGCAGCAAATATGTGTCCTCCGAAATTGGTAAGAAGGTCACTGCAAGAGTCAATAGCACTATATATATCGAACCCTCCCACACTTCTGGCTGAGCCGCTTATCATACCATCAGTAAGAGATAATACGATGGTGGGGCGATAGTAGTTATCTATCAATCTGGACGCTACTATCCCTACTACACCCTTATGCCAGTTTTCGCCACATACCACAGTAGAATATCTGCGCTCGTTGTCGGGGTCTGAGGTAAGCATCTGCATAGCCTCGCCGGTTATTTGCTGGTCAAGGTCACGGCGAATTTCATTTTGATGATTAATCTCTTCGCTCATCTGCCGTGCTTCAGCATCATCATCGGTAATGAGCAGTCTTACAGCATCTCTTCCTGAGCGTATTCTCCCGCATGCATTGATACGGGGCCCTATTTTATATACAAGGTCGCTGATGGTCAGTTTACCATATTCTATACCTGCGATATTCATCAAATTCTTGATTCCAACAGCAGGTTCGGTATTAAGCATTTTGATACCATAATATGCCAACACTCTGTTTTCACCTGTAACGGGCACTATATCAGAAGCTATTGCCATGGCAACCAATGCGAGATATGGTTGCAGACTGTCAAACGGGATGTTATTCTGCTCAGAATAAGCCTGCGCGAGTTTGAACCCCACACCACATCCGCATAGTTCACTGAAGGGGTAGGTGCTGTCCGCTCGTTTGGCATCGAGCACAGCAACGGCTTTGGGTATATTTTGTCCGGGGAGATGGTGGTCGCAAATAATAAAGTCAATGCCTAATGAGGCGGCATAATCCACCTCAGCAATACTCCTGATTCCGCAGTCAAGTGCTACTATCAAACTGCAACCTGTTGAAGCTGCATAATCAATGCCTTTGTTAGAGATACCATAGCCTTCGGTGTATCTGTCAGGAATATAGTAGTCAACTTGTTCGGGAGATTTGACAACAGAGCAGAGAAAAGTGTACATAAGTGCAACAGCAGTTGTGCCATCCACATCATAGTCTCCAAAAACGAGGATACGCTCATTGTTGATAATAGCTTTATGGAGTCGTGCCACAGCCTTATCCATATCTTTCATAAGGAAGGGGTCGTGCAGCATGCCAAGTTGAGGATGAACAAAGGTTTTAGCGTCTTGAACAGTAGAAATACCTCTACGCACAAGCATGGAAGCAGATACGACACTGATATTCAGTTCGGCTGCAAGACGCTCTGCTACTACACGTTGCTCATTGCTAAGACTCTTTATTTGCCAACTATTGTTCATTCTTGGAGCAAGCATAAATCAAGAGTGCAAAGATAGTATAAATTTTCATAATATCAAAAAAGATTTTGATATATGATAAACATAAAGTAATTTTGCAGGCAAATACAGATGAATATGAAAGATAGTTATTCGTTGTCGGAAGTATGCGAGTTGATAGGAGAAAGTCTGCAATTGACAATGCCTGAGAGTTTTCGTGTGCGTGCAGAAATCAGCAGTTTGAGTACAAAAGGCGGGCACTGTTATATGGAGTTGGCTGAGAAGACGGCTGAGAGCAGTAATTTGTTTGCAGCAAAGCTGAGGGCGGTCTGCTGGAGCAATGTCTGGGCAATGATTTCTGCATATTTCTTTCAGGAAACAGGCAGAGAACTTCAAGTGGGAATGCAAGTGTTGGTAGAAGCGAGTGTAAGTTTTCATCCTGTTTTCGGACTCAGTTTGCAGATTTCGGGAATAGACCCCTCATATACTCTCGGGAATATTGTTCGCGAGAAACAAGCGACTATTGAGCGTCTTACAAAGGAAGGTGTGATAGATATGCAACATGCACTTGCCATTTCAGAGATTCCACAACGTATTGCTGTCATCTCATCGGCAGATGCAGCAGGATACGGAGATTTCTGTTGCCAGTTGCGAGATTCAGGATATAGTTTCACCACAAAATTGTTTCCTGCGATAGTGCAGGGAGACAAGGCAGCCTCGTCTGTAATAGATGCTCTTGGCAAAATATACGATGAAATCGAGAGTTTTGATGCGGTAGCATTGATAAGAGGAGGTGGAGCGAGCACGGATTTGTCTTGTTTTGACAATTATGATATGTGTGCATGCATTGCCCAATTCCCATTGCCGGTGATAACGGGTATAGGTCACCAGCGCGATATTTCAGTTGCAGACATGGTGGCATATCAAAGTGTGAAGACGCCGACAGCCACTGCCGAATACTTTGTTTCGTTTATGCAGAAGGCGAGTGAGAGACTGCGTCAGCTGATAGTGCGCCTTAACAACACTGCAGACAAGCGCATATTGAAGCAACAAGAAAGGATAAGCATATTGCAGTTGAGGATACAAAATGCAGTAAGGCAGTATGTTGTACGACAGAATAACAGACTTGAGATAATTGATAAGACCATTGCTGCACATTCTCCTGAAGACATATTCCGCAGGGGTTATGCTCTTGTCAGGAAAGACGGTAAGATTGTTCATAATGCCGCAACACTTATTTCAGGAGACATAATAGAGACGCAATTTGCAGAGGGCAGAACAAAGTCGCAGGTTATGTAGAAATATGCTGATATGGATAGTGACAGATATAAGTTGGTGTGGTGAGTTTCGGATATGCCTCCATACAGAATTATGACGAATGACAAAATGTAAGCAAAAAGGCAGAAAAGGTGACAAAATGTCAAAAGGGGGAGATGGCTAACACTCGGCTTGGAGATAGCATGATGAGGGCAATCCGTCAACTTACACTTTGCTCAAAAATTGCCTGCAAACATGACACTTTTTATAAGCAATAAATTTTGTAGGAAACAAAATTTATATTACCTTTGTGGTCGGGTATGTAACATCAAAAACACAAGATATGTATTCAGAAAGAGACAGACAGGGTCCTCGTTTGCGCAGAGGCAGCATAGAGGTGGTATGCGGAAGCATGTTTTCGGGGAAGACGGAAGAACTTATACGCAGGATGAAGCGTGCACAGTTTGCCAAATTGAAGGTGGAAATCTTCAAGCCGGCGATAGATGTGCGTTATTCAGAGGAGGAGGTAGTCAGCCATGACCGTCGTGCCATACCCTCTACTCCGGTGGAGAGTTCACATAGCATATTGCTTCTTGCCAACGATGTTGATGTGGTGGGAATAGACGAGGCACAATTTTTCGATATGGGAATAGTGGAGGTGTGCAATGAACTTGCCAACCGCGGAATAAGAGTCATTGTGGCAGGTTTGGATATGGATTATAAAGGTGTGCCATTCGGACCGATGCCGGCATTGCTTGCTATAGCAGAAGATGTATATAAGACACATGCTATCTGCGTAAACTGCGGTGATTTGGCATACGTTTCGCATAGATTGGTAGAGAGTGACAAGCGCGTGCTTCTTGGTGAGACAGAGAAATACGAACCGCTATGCCGCCACTGCTACGAGAAAGCCCTGCGTGAAGCCGGGTCGGGACCAACTTCCAACAATGACTGATGCTATACGACATTATCCTTCCTCTTGCTATAGATGGGGTATTTACATATAATATCCCCGATTCCATCGATAAAAAAAGTATCGAAGGAATGCGTGTGCTTGTGCCATTAGGAAAGAAGAAAATATACACCGGCATTGTTTATCGGCAGCACAAAGATCCAATAGAAAGTGGTATAGAGATAAAAGACATTGTATGTCTGCTTGACGACGAGCCGATTGTGACCCAAATGCAAATCCGTGTCTGGGAGTGGGTGGCGGAATATTATATGTGCAGTATTGGCGAGGTGATGAAAGCTGCACTGCCATCTGCTTTGAAACTTGAAAGTGAGACACATGTATGCATCAACACAGATTTCGTTTCCGACGGCAGGCTGAGTACGAACCAGCAACTGCTGCTTGACATGCTTTCTGACGGCAAGGACACCACAATAGAACAGCTCTCACGCAAGGCAGAGAAGAGAAACATTCTGCCGGCTCTGCGTGCCCTGGAAGAAATGAACGCAGTGCTAATAGGCGAGAGGGTTGAAGACAAATATAGACCAAAAACGGAATTATGGGTTAGTCTTGCTCCACAATTTACTGACAATGAGCAAGGTCTGCAGCTCATACTCAACTCATTAGATAAAGCCAAGAAGCAGCAACAGCTGTTGATGGGTTTTCTTGGTTTGGCAGAGAACAAGGGTTCTGTAAGAAGAGAAGAACTGCTCGCACTAACAGGCATAAATGCCTCCGTACTCAAAGCGTTGACAGACAAGGGCATCTTGCAGCAGCAACAACATCAGATTGAGCGCAGAAAGGCTCATAATACTTCTGCCACAGCAAAGCAACTTAATGAAGAACAACAGAAAGCCTTTGTCAAGATAAAAGAACTATGGCAAGACAAGCGGACAGTACTGCTTCACGGAGTGACCGGCAGTGGGAAAACCGAGATATATATCCACCTGATAAACGAAGTGATCAGAAGCGGCAAACAGGTGCTGTATTTAGTGCCGGAGATAGCACTCACCACCCAACTCACGGAGCGTCTTCAAGCAGTGTTCGGAACGCAGCTTTGTGTCTATCATTCACGTTTCTCTGACAATGAGCGGGCAGAAACCTACCGCAACCTGCTACATGGCAAATGTCAGATTGTTCTCGGAGTGCGCTCATCACTCTTTCTACCATTCAATAATCTTGGTTTGATAATAGTGGATGAAGAGCACGATAGCAGCTACAAACAACAAGATCCTGCTCCGCGTTATCATGCGCGCAGCACAGCTATAATGCTGGCACACTTCACCAATGCCCCACTGCTGCTGGGCACAGCTACTCCTGCGATAGAAACATATTACAACGCACTACAAGGTAAATACGGACTTGTAGAACTCAATTCACGGCACGGCAACATAGAATTACCAAAGATAACCATAGTTGACTTGCTTGAGAAATACAAAAGAAAAGAGGTCAGCGGTCATATCTCCGACCCTGTCGTGAAGAAGATATCCGATGAAATCGAGGAAAACAGGCAGGTGATAGTCTTTCAAAACAGAAGAGGTTATGCTCCGTGGGTAGAATGCAAAGAGTGCGCCTACGTGCCAAAATGCGTTAATTGCGATGTCAGTCTCACTCTCCATAAACGTCAGGGCACACTTGTCTGCCACTACTGCGGGTACACTATTTCTTTACCCCAAGTATGCCCTGCTTGCGGGCAACCGACACTATCAGACCATGGGTTAGGGACAGAGAAGATAGAAGATGAGTTGCACGAACTGTTTCCGAAGGCGAGTATTGCGAGAATGGACATGGACACCACACGCAGAAAGAATAGTTATCAACGCATCATAGATGACTTTGCAGAGCATAAAACAGATATACTTGTTGGTACACAGATGGTGTCGAAGGGTCTGCATTTCGACGATGTAAGCACAGTGGCGGTGCTTAATGCAAGCAGTATGATGAACCAACCTGATTTTCGCAGTTATGAGCGTGCTTTCCAGTTGTTGGAGCAAGTGAGCGGACGTGCAGGAAGAAAACAGAGACAAGGAGAGGTAATCATTCAGGCAACAGACCCTGAAAGCACTCTGCTCAAGCAGGTTGCAGCTCACGACTACAAAGCTTTCTATGAGCAACAGATAGGAGAACGGTATGATTTCCGCTACCCGCCATTCTGCCGCCTGATAGCAATAACCATTAAACACAGAGACCTGCATAAAGTTGATGAGGCTGCCAACCTGCTGCAACAGCGTCTGCATACAGTCTTCACACGCAGATGCTCAAGAGTGATGCAACCGGCAATAGGCAAGATGCAGAACTTCTACATTAGGAATATCCTCCTGAAGATCGAGGCTGATGCACCTTATTCAACCGCCAAACATTTGCTTCAGCAGCAGATAGACGAACTCAGACAGACCGAACCCGGCAAGAATGCACTCATTCAGGTTGATGTTGACCCGATGTAGAGGTGATATACACCTATTATTTTCCAATTATTTCTATTTTTGCCAATGGGATTTAGTATATTTATCATACAAACACCAAAAAGGCTTTGATAATAAGATGCGCACTTGGTCAACACCTATAGCAACAATAAAAAAGGCTATAGCAGTTCCAAACCAAAGGGCGAGTTGTACAATGGGTTGATATTGGTGTGCAAAAGGAATAAGAAACCCGTATTTTACGACTCCTTCATTTAACATATAGACACCAAGCGTTGAAGCCGCCATATAATTAACAAAACGACTCTTAAAGTGCCATGACATCATAAATAAGAAAAACGATACGGCAGTTAGTAAGATAAGAAGATTGTTATACGTAAAAGCATGCCAATGAGGCACATGAAAAAGTGCGATGTCCTTATATGCTGTAGTCATGGAGCAGACTCCCCACAAACATCCAAACACTATATATGCAATGAACCATCTCCACCTATTAGAATCTATCGTTTCTTTAGAGATATATTTATGCAGATAACTTCCTATCAAATATAAATATACAAAGTTGGCTAATGAAAATCCGGATGAATTTATCAACTCCATCGTCCAAAAATCTCCCAAATAGACATTGGCAATAGTAAGCAGTATTAAAACATATCTGTGTTGTTGCTTATTTAGATGCTCAATAGCAGCATTTAATAAAGGTGCTGTCAGGAAAAGACCTATATAACAATCCATAAACCACAAATGCCCATGACTAAATGGGAGCAGAGTACGTACAATAATATCATGAACTGAATATGGAAGAACGAACTCATTGTCTAAAAGTAATGCTTTGAAAATATGTTTTATAGGATGAAGCAAATTATAAAACGCATAAATAAGGTATAGGTTAAGAAAACTCCTCCATTTTGGTTTTATTCCATACCAACCAGAAATTAGAATAAAACAATTAACACCAATATAAAGGAACGCATGTATGAATAATAGGAATCTACTATCCCAATTAAAGTCATATAGATTCAACTGAAGGACCTCTGGGTATAATGCGTGTACGCAGAAATGATGCAGAAGAATTATTAAAATACAAATGATACGCAAAAGTTCAGCGTTGGAGTCTCTGTCTTGTCGATTAGTCATAAAGTAATGTTTTATGCGCTATCATTTGCAAAATAAAAGCGCAGACGATTTCATCTACGCTCCGAGGTCCTAGGAAAACCGCTTCCAACAGATAAATATCGCCCACGCATAATGTGGGCATCTACTTTATTTTTACTGGAAGCAACTATGAAATTTCCTAGGTTTCGGAGTCGCTATTGTATAAAAGCAAATGCTTGTTTCTCTCCCTCTTGCGAGTTTGAGTTGTGTTATATAATCAGCGCACGCTTGCGCATGTCTGCTCTTTTTTATCGTAAAGAGCCATACGGAGTTTGTAGTTGTGCATATCACTGCACAAATCTGTTCGCAAAGGTACTGCTTTTTTCGGTATATACAAACTATAAGCACGTTTTTCTGCAAATTGTTATTGATTACTTTAGTTTTACCAAGCCACACTGCCAAACATGTTATGACTTTATGCGCCATTTATGTCATTGCATCAGGTTTTTGTTGTCGCTTTAACAATATCTTACAACAAAGATACATTCTTCCTTCCCTATTTTTCATAGAGGTACATCTATACGATAACGGCGAATCCTATTTGAAGAATTGAAAGGAAGATAACATGTAAACTTCTTATTATGTTTTCTAATTCTGATATGTGTATTGGAAAAAGTTTTTCTTGTTTGATAATCCCGAAAAAATAGTGTAACTTTGCAGGGTGAATGAGAAAACAACGACATATATACTAACACTTAAAATATAACTCCATAAAACACACAACATTATGATTATTGGAATTCCAAAAGAAATCATGCACGGTGAAAACCGTGTTGCATGTACACCCGAAACAGTGGGTAAGTTTATAAACGACGGCTTTACCGTACTCGTAGAAAATCACGCCGGAGACGGAGCACTCTATCACGATGAGGACTATGCTAAAGCAGGCGCCACTCTTGTGCAGGACCCGGAGATAATCTATCAGAATGCGGAATTGATTCTTAAAGTCAAAGAGCCTCTCTTCAATGAAGACAAGCAGAAGCACGAGGTGGAGATGATGCACAAAGGACAGTATCTCATTACCTTTATTCACCCTGCTTCGCCTGTAAACCATGAGATGGTAAAGAAGCTTACCGCACAGGGTGTGACTGCTTTCACACTGGATTGCATACCACGTATCTCGCGTGCCCAGTCGATGGACGCATTGACTTCCATGTCCACATGTGCAGGTTATAAGGGCATCCTTATGGCAGCCAACCACATGACAAGTTTCGTGCCGCAGATGTTTACTGCAGTAGGCAAGATAGAACCCGCAAAAGTTATGGTTATCGGTGTAGGTGTGGCAGGTTTGCAGGCATTGGCAACAGCCAAGAGATTGGGTGCCGTTACCTATGCTGCTGATATCCGTCCTATGGCAGCCGAGAATGCCATGTCGTTAGGTGCAAAGATTATTGACACAGGTGTTCCTGCCGAACTTGCGATAGGCGAGGGCGGTTATGCGAAAGCTCTACCAGCCGATGTGCTTGCTGCCGAGCGTGAGGCATTGAAAGAAACCATACAACAAATGGATATTGTATTCTGCTCTGTACTTGTGCCCGGCGAACTGGCACCGGTAATCATTACCGAAGATACGGTCAAAGGTATGAAGCGCGGCTCTGTAATTGTAGATATTGCCATTGACCAAGGCGGCAACTGCGACATCACTCCCAAGGGAGATATCGAAACAAAGCACGGAGTTACTCTGATAGGAGTGAAGAACATACCAGGTGAACTGCCAACGAGTTCTACATGGATGTTCTCCAACAATATGTATAACCTTGTTAAGTATCTTGTAAAGAACGACACTATAGAACTTAACATGCAGGATGAGGTGATAGCCAAGAGTCTTGTTTGTCATAACGGCGAACTGCTGCATGCAGGTGCCAAAAAAGCAATGGGAATAATATGATGAGTCCATTGATATTAGTGGGTGTGTTCGTAGTATCAACGGTGGCAGGCTATTTTATAATCCGCCGTGTGCCGAGTCTGCTTCACACACCGTTGATGTCGGGCATGAATGCGTTGTCGGGAGTGACCATAGTAGGTGCACTCTCGGCAACGGGCATTGCAATACATGCCGGTGACGGTGTTGCAGCAGTGATATTAGGCAACATAGCTATCATTCTTGCGACTGTCAATGTGGTTGGCGGGTTTGCCGTCACTCACCGAATGCTGCGTATGTTCAAACGAAACAAGAAGAAACAATGAGTACGGCACAGGTAATTATCAGCGTTGTGCTTGCACTGATAGTGCTTTGCGGTATTGCAATGATGAGCAAAGTAAAGACTGCAGTTGCAGGCAATCTACTTTCTGCTTTGGCGATGCTGACAGCCGTTGCGGTTACTCTATGCTTCAACGGCATAATTGATGTTTATTCGCTCTGGATTTCTCTTATTTTAGGTTCTTTGGCAGGAGGACTTATTGCTTCAAGGGCAAAGATGATAGAGATGCCACAGCTTGTGGCATGTTTCAACGGTTTTGGGGGCGGTGCTTCAGCATTGGTGGGCATAATGATATACATGAACATGGGTGTACAAACAACCGACTATGCTGTATTCACCCGTTCTACGGCAATGATAGCCATAGTAGTAGGTATGCTCACACTTGTTGGCAGTACTATTGCAGCAGGCAAATTAGCAAGACTGATAAATCAGCGTCCGGTGGAATACAAGGGGCATAATGTGATGGTTACATTGCTGCTTGTATTGTCACTTGCTACAATAGTTTTGGGCGGTATCTATAGCGGCAATATCTGGATTTGTCTTTCTGCCTTGCTGTTTTCGGGTGTGTTCGGTTGGTTGTTTGCCATACGTGTGGGTGGAGCAGATATGCCTATAACTATTTCTCTATTAAACTCTTTATCCGGAGTAGCAGGCGCGATAGCTGGTATGGCAACAGGCGATATACTGCTTGTGGCGGTAGGTGGTATAGTAGGAGCAAGCGGTCTGCTGCTGACACAGATAATGTGCAAGGCGATGAACCGCAGTCTTGGCAATATACTTTTCCATAAAGCACCAAAGAGAACATCTACTCCACAACAGGAGAAACAACAAACAACGGTTAATGCCGACACAATAGAAGAACTTTTTAACAACTTATCTGATATGGAAATACAACAACTTCTCGATGCCATCAACTCTCTAACATCAGAGATTGGAGAACTCCGCAAGGAGGTGGCACAACTACATGCTTCAACAAACATAAGTACAGAACCGCAACCAGAAAAAAAAGAGAAAACTGCAGGTGATGTGCTGTGCGAGGCAAAAGACGTGATTATAGTTCCGGGCTATGGTATGGCACTTGCCCAGGCACAGCATATTGTGAAGCAACTGGCTGACAGGCTTGTTGCCAATGGTGCCCGCGTCAGATTCGCCATTCATCCTGTGGCAGGACGAATGCCAGGTCATATGAATGTATTGCTTGCGGAAGCCGATATTCCCTACGAAGATTTATATGAGATAGATGCCATAAACAGCGATTTCAAGCAGACGGACGCAGTGGTGGTGATTGGTGCGAATGATGTGCTCAACCCAGCTGCGAGAAATGCCGAAGGTACGCCCATCTACGGAATGCCTGTGCTTAATGTTGACGAGGCAAAAGATGTGATAGTATGCAACTATGACCTGAAACCCGGTTATGCAGGAGTAGAAAACCCGCTCTACACACGCAAGGATGGTGTTTATCTCTGCTTAGGCGATGCAAAGCAAACTCTTATGGAACTTATAAAAGCAATATGAGACCACTGAAAGGAAGAATGCAGAATAGCAGTATAATCTGGAAAGTGCTACTGCTATTGACACTTATGGTGGTTCTTACCTTCCTCGCGATGGGAATATGGCTGCTATGTTATGATAGCAGTCAGAGTACCATGTCGCTTAAAGTGATGCAGATGTTACAGACCATTTGCACTTTTCTATTGCCCTGCTTGATATGTGCATATCTATGGAGCGACAAGCCAATGAGTTGGTTGTCAATGGACAAAGGCGTAGGTTGGAAGGAAGGGTTGGCGGTCGTGGTGCTTATAATATGTGCATCGCCTGCAGTCAATATGCTGGCATCATGGAATGAGAGGTTGGTGTTACCTGAATTTCTGAGCGATTTGGAAGCACTGATGAAGAGTCAGGAGGAAGCTGCGGCACAGCTTACTGAACGTTTCATCAAGGCTGACAATGCAGGGGTATTGGTTTTCAATCTGTTTTTGATGGCACTGCTTCCTGCACTTGGCGAGGAGACATTATTCCGCGGAACATTGCAACAGATGTTTTATAAAGGTACGACTCTACCGGAAAACATACCATCGAACCCAACAGAAGTGACTTCAAAACATCATATTGCAATATGGGTCTGTGCAATACTGTTTTCCACCATACATTTTCAGTTTTACGGTTTTATTCCCAGAATGTTGTTAGGTGCAATGTTCGGTTATTTGCTGGTATGGTCAGGGTCGTTGTGGTTACCGGTATTGGCTCACTTTACAAACAATGCGATGGCAGTTATTCTCTACAATATATATTATATGCAGGGTAAAAACGTTGATGAAATTGATACTTTTGGTACCGGTGATACACTATGGCTCGGCATTATAAGTATTGTAGTAACTATTGCAGGCTTGTACCTTATAAGAAAGTTGTGCAAGGAAACAAGACTTAAGAACTCGTAGAAGTCCTGAGTATCGGACTTTTACGGTTCAAGGTTATCTTGCCGGAACTGCTCGTATTCTTCTATAGTAAAGCGAGTGTTTAGCAGGGGCAGATTGCTGTCAGTGATAGTTATGATGCGTGCATTCTCTTTCAGGAGTAATGCAGAAAGATCGGGGTTATCTTTCATTATTCCCACATACCACAAAGTCTCATCATAGTTTTCAAAGCCTGAGACAACTACTGCACCTTCGGTAACGCTGAAGACGGGTATGATTTTCAGGTCGAAGTCTTTAATAAGGAACTGTGAGAAGTTAAAGAGAGCCACTTCATAGAGCAGATTGTTGAGTGTTTTCTCCTCGGCATGCACGAGCAGCAGAACACTTGATTTCTCTTTTCTTTCCGCAGAGAAAGTCTGTTCTGCAAGGGTAGAGTCTTCAAGTTGTGTTTCACCACGTCGGTCAAGCAGACCACTATTGTCACCTGTTTGACTTTCAAGACCTGCATTCATCATGGCAAGCATATCTTTTGCCATGGCACCGGTCTCACTGTCAGGATACCTGCGCACCATATCGCGTAATGCTTCGATGAATGCTTCCTGATTCTCTGTTCGTGCAACAGCAATTGCATTAAGAAAGAGAAAACGAGGCATGAGCGGACTGAGTTGGTAGTTGTCTTCTGCATAGTTCTTTATGCGTTTCACTTCGGTGAAATTATTGCTTCGGAAAGCATTGTATGCCTGTTCATACACAGAATCCTGTTCTGCTTCGATACGTTGCAGTTGGGCGAAATACTCAGGATTGGCAGCAGTCTGTGCCTGTTTGCTATCAGGGAAACGAGAGATGAGTTGTTGCCGTGCAAGTTCCGCTTGGGTCTTATCACCGTGCTTGAGGCAGGAGAGATATTGTCTATAATAGAGTTCAGCAAGATGGCTATCGTTGGGGAAACGCTTGTTAAGTTCTTGTAATGTCTCATCTGCCAATTGTTTGTCCTCAAGTTTGTCCTCATAGATACATACCATATTATATAGAGCAGTGGCAATCATAGTATCAGATGCAATGAGTTGTTCAGGTGTTTTAGGTATTTGCTGAAGATAGTACTGAGGATTCTTTATGTCACTTATTATCTGAGTGGTGTTGGTGGAATCAGTAGCCAAACTATCGGTGGTCATATTTTCGCCGGTTTCTTCATATAACACATCAGCTGAAGAAGTTTGTTTGATTTGCCTTCGCCAGTTATCCTCAAGAGTACGATTACCCCAGCGACCGGTGAACTCTTGCTTACCTTGCCTAAGAAGTTGCTGATTATAGAAATACCACTCGGCAGAGGCTGCACCACCACCTATCATATTGCGTGTATTAACACTTATTGGTCCTTCGTTGAGTTGTGCATCTCTTGCAGACTGTGCAGCTTTTTCTGCCTGTTCCTTCTCGGCTTTCTCAAGTTCGGCTATTATTCTTTCCGCCACTTTCAGCTGTTCCTCTTCGGTCAGCTTGGACAGAGCCTGTAAACTATCTTGCAACTGCACCGTCTTGAGTTCGGTAACCAGCAGGTCGAGCGTCTCAGCACGTTTACGGATACGCTGATAGTCTGAAGCATCAGCAGATATGATATTAGCTGCTTCCTTATAGCATGGTGCTGCATTTTCATAGTCGCTTCTTTCGTAATACAGGTCGCCGGCCTTTATCAGAACGGAGGCTTTCTGCAGACCATTTTGTGTACTGTTTTCTACAGCAAGAGCATATTGGCGAAGTGCCTCGACAGTATCTTTCTTTTGAAGGTATATATTTCCGAGCGAACCATATACATAGTCAAGTTTATCCTTATATTTGGGTTGTTTGACCATGTTTTTAAGTGCCTTTACATCTGCAGACAATTCTGTACGATGGAGACGTGCATTAAAGTCCATCTCGGCAGGGGGACTCATTTTAACTACTTTTTTGTAGTATTGAGCGGCAGTATTGTTGTCACCTTGTCTCTCACTCAGTTGTGCGAGCAGGTAGAGATAGCGGACACGTTGCGGCTTTTTCTCTTCGGGCATAGCGAGTTTGAGGAAAGGTACAGCCTCCTTGTACTGCTCCTGCTTGAGACGAAGGTCGGCTGCGGCGGCAGAGTAGAGCCAAGCATGTTTTCGTTCGAGGTCATCTTGTTGCACTTTCTGCAGAAGGTCTTCCGCTTCATACATCCAGCCCATTTCGGCGTAAGCACGCACTTCCCACAATTGGCATTGAGCGACCATGTCTTTGTCGTAACTGAAATGGCGGATGATATAGTTGAAAGTGCCTATACTGCCGAGGAAATCCCCTTTGTGAAACTCTGCTTTACCGAGCAGAATCCATGCGTCTTTCATCTGCGGATTGAACTCCTCCTGTTGCAACCATGCCTTGTATTTGGGGTCGTTACGTTTCTTGGGGTCGGGCTTGGGTTTGACCTTTATACTATGCAGTTTGATGCACTTGCGACATTTCTCTATAGTGCGTTCCATCTGACTGGAAGCGGCTTGTGCGGCAGTATGGTTGCTAACGCTATAGAGAGGTATAAGAGTGGAGAAATCGTCTTGATTGGCATCGTCAATAGCTTTGAGACCTTCATCGTATGCCACTTCGCCGTTGAAACGAATGTTATACTTAGTTGTCATTGCATGATAGGCACGGGTAGCCCTCGTGTTCTTCTGTGTAGAACACGAGGGTAAACCGATTGCTATGATACCAAATACCGTGGCTAATAATATGCGTGATAACTTCGACTTCATCTTATACCTTATGCAGAGTCTATATGTTTTCTAACCGACTCCTTGTACTTACACGAACTTGTAAACGCACTGCTCGAAGTACACCTCTCCCGGCCGCAATACCGGCGAGGGGAACGAGGGTATGTTGGGTGAGTTGGGGAAATTCTGAGCCTCAAGGCAGATGGCGGTCTGCACATCATACTCTCTGCCGGACTTACCTATGTTTTTCTCTACCCAGTTGCCGGTATATACCTGCAGACCTGGTATAGTGGTAAGTACCTGCATTGTTCTGCCTGCAGCAGACACTACAGCTGCCAATTCGGGTTTCTTCTTTCCGTCTGTTTTTCTCAGTACGAAATTGTTGTCTATTCCCCTACCGGGGGCAAAGAACGGCAAGTCAATTCTGTCGCCTACAAGTACAGGCTCACGGAAATCCATAGGAGTACCTTCTACAGAAAGTATCTCGCCGGTAGGACACGCTGTATCGTCAAAAGGAGTGTATTCGTCGGCAAACACCTGCAATACATGATCTTTGACATTGCCCTCGCCCTCACCCTTCAGGTTGAAATAGGCGTGATTGGTGAAACCGAGAACAGTGGGTTTATCGGTTTTTGCTTCGTAGGTTATCTCAAGTGCGTTGTCAAGCGTTACATTGTAAGTAACATAGACATCGAGGGTGCCAGGGTAGTTCTCCTCGCCGTCTGCTGAACGGTAGTGCAGACTGACAGAGTGCTTGGTTTGCCCTACTACATCCCACACTTTTTCGTTGAACCCGACATTGCCTCCATGGAGGTGGTTGGTGCCATTGTTTACAGCGAGTTTGTACTCTTTGCCATCAAGAGTGAAATGCCCTTCTTTGATACGGTTGGCATAACGACCGATGACTGCATTGAAATAAGTCTCTTTGGTTTTCCATTCTTCGAGAGTGCTGAACCCAAGTACCACGTCTGCCAGTTTGCCGTCTTTGTCGGGTGCATAGAGCGACACTATCTTGGCTCCGTAGTTGGTTATCTGCACTTTCATTCCCTGCGGATTGCAGAGAGTGAAGAGTCCTATACGTTTGCCTTTCACCAAGTCGGTGAATGATTCTTCATTTACCATAATAACACTATGTATAGTTGATTAACATATCTGTCTTGCACCATCGCCTATTTCGGCAATATAGAAGTCAGCTTTTATACCTGTTTTCTCTTCGTAAGCCTTTCCGACTTTCTCGATGAATACGGGTATAGCTTCGTCTTTTACGAGTGAGACGGTGCAACCACCGAAACCGCCACCTGTCATGCGTGAACCAATGACTCCGGGTATTTTCCAAGCCTCTTCAGCAAGAGTGTCGAGATGGAGACCGGTGACTTCGTAATCATCACGGAGAGATATATGGCTTTGATTCATAAGTTTTCCGAAGGTAACTATGTCGCCTGCCTGCAGAGCTTTCACGGCATCGGTTGTACGTTGCACTTCTCCTACCACGTGGCGTGCTCTACGATGAGCAACCGGGTCGGTGATAGCAGACTCTATCTTTTCAAACTCTGCCTCTGTGAGTTCAGCAAGATTCTTGAGTTCCGGTTTTACGGTACGCAGTTGTTTCAGTGCCAGTTGGCATTGTGCCACACGGTCGTTGTATGCACCTGAGTCAAGTTTATGAGGAGAGTGGGTGTTGCTGATAACCACTTTTATTCCTTCCAGTTTAACAGGCACGAGTTCAAATTCGAGAGTGTCGCAGTTGAGGAAGATAGCGTGGTCTTGTTTGCCTTGTGCGGAAGCGAACTGGTCCATTATACCGCAGTTGACTCCTGCAAACTCATGCTCGGAAGCCTGACCAATAAGAGCGAGAGTGGTACGGTCGTAACCGGTACCGAGCAGTTCATTGAAGGCATAAGCAGTTACGACTTCAAGTGCAGCTGAAGAACTAAGTCCGGCACCTGCGGGTACATTGCCCCAGATAAGAATATCGTAACCTTGCTCTATTTTCACTCCTTTCTTCAGGAATTGCGCCAAACAGCCAAGCGGGTAGTTCACCCAATGATTGTCGGGGAGAGGAGTTGTCAATTGGTTGAGCGGCAGTTCGGTTACTTCGGGCATATTAAGCGATTTGAAACGCATCAGTTTGTCCCCGTTCTTTGCAATGAGCAGATAAGTGCCAAAACTCAGTGCACATGGGAAAACATAGCCACCATTGTAGTCGGTGTGTTCGCCAATAAGGTTAACTCTACCAGGGGAGAAGAACACTCCCTCAGCCTCTTTCCTGTAAGCGTCAATAAACGCTTGTTTCAATTCTTGTAGTTCCATGGTTGATATGTATTTAGTTGATATATTGTGTTCATGATGGTATTCCGAGGACGTCTTGTGCTTTATGACTAACGGTTGCATGGAATTCTTTGAGGTAGAAGGGTGCAAAATAGGCGATATCGGCAAGGTCATTGTCCTTAAGTTTCTGCTCTGCAAGGAGTCCCATAGACTTTGCATCGGGCACTACTCCATCCACAAAAATGACATTGTCTCTTTTAATTACCTCTTTACACTTCTGAGAGCCATTGCCAAAGAATACGATAGTCTTATCATTTACAGTATTAAAAAAGGCGGTTTCATCGATTATTTTTGCTTCTATCTGTGTCTGTAGTTGTAGGTTAGTATCATATAAAGCGGTATAAACCTCCATACGGCGTGCATCAAGCATAGGGCACAAGACTGCGTTATCGGGGAGAGAGTTTTGTGCCTCAAGCAGAGAGGAACAAAGCACTTGCAAGGTGTCGATTGCTATCAAAGGTATATCCAATCCGTAGCAAAGACCTTTGGCAGTAGCCACACCAATACGGAGACCGGTATAACTGCCCGGACCTTGTGAGACTGCAACTGCGTCAGGTTGTTTGCCTTGTTCACGCAAGGTCTTGAGAATGTTGTCAATAAACAAAGGCAGGTCGTGCGCATGATTGCCGTTCTCACTTCTGTAGGAGCAGAGTACGTTTTTGCCTTCCGTGGCTGCAACAGAACAGATATTGGTTGATGTTTCTATATTGAGAATCATTGGCATCGGCGATTTGAAGATTACTGCTGCAAAGGTACGTTATTTTCCTGACTTTTCAAAATAGAGTCTTGTCTTTGGTTATATTCCGTTAAATAGTCTATCTCGAAAGCATGTTTCTTCTCTATATATTTCTGCAGAGAGGAGTTGCTGAGCCATGTGATATAGCCATCCCGGCAGCCGGCATCATAGAGTCCGCGAATCTCTTGCGAGATATTGTAACCATTATAGTCTATTCCGTTTGGATCAACATAGCGCATAACATGATATGCCTGGACCCAAGTGCGCACTTTGGCGGGAGTGGGACACTCTGCTTGCCTTGCCTGCGCATTTCTGCCCCATACATTCAGGGTTTTATACGGGTTGTTCCAAGGGTTGCGTATTCCACCGTATCCCTGTGCGAAATGGTCGGGGTAAGGCATGCCACACATTACGTCGGCCACATTGCTCAGTGCAGGCCAATACTGCCCATAAGGAGTAGTATAACCTTTGTTGGTGGTTTCGCCGAAGACATCGATGGAAACATAGACACCGAGAGGATGAATTTCGTCGCAGGCATACTGAACGAAGCGCTGAATGGCTTGCACTTTGGACTCGTTGTAGCGGTTGTGATAGTTGATTTCGCCTTCTACGCTCTGCATCTTGTCGGGGAAACGAACGTAGTCGAAGTTAATTTCATTGAGATGAAACTTGCGGATACATTCTTTCGCCAATTCAACATTAAACTGCCATACACGTCGGTCGTAGGCACTGGGCCAGTAGGCTTTGTTGTGAAAGAAAGGTTCGCCTGTGACCCTGTCAGTAATCGCACAGTCAGGGTTATCTTTGACGAAATAGCTATCTTTGAAACAGGTTATTCTGCCTATCACATAGAAACCTTCTTCATGGAGGCGACTGACGGCATACTCATACATCTTCTCCTTGTTCTTGCCACCCCACTTGAAGTTAGTAGGAGAGTATCGCTCGAAAGTCTCCGCCTTGAAAGCGGGGCACTCGTTGTCTTTCATATCAAGAACGAAAGCGTTTATCTTTGTCTGCTTTGCAAGGTCAATGAAGGAGTCGATTTTGCCTATTACGGCAGGCGAGATATTGAGGTAGAGACTGTACACCTGTTCAGGCATAGGATTATCGTTGAAAACGGGTTTTTCCACGGGGTAGTAGTCACAAGAGATTGCCTCGCCACCGCCGAAAGTGTTACGAACGAGAGAGTGGATGGAGTCGTAGAGTTGAGGCATGTAGTTGGCAGAGGCTTCTTCGGAGGTGAAGACAGTATATTTGGAATAGAGCCAACCTGTATCTTGTCCGCAGGCAATAAGATACCTATTGACCATACCGTTAGAATAGAGATAGTCGAACCCGATGACGGGGTAAGACTTTCCTTTCTCGGCAAGGCCACAGATTTGTGATGAGAGGGTATCGGAGATGACAGAAGCAGGAGTGCGCACCCAGATGGAGGTTTCCTGTACAGATTTGCTCCTTTCCACCGAGAAATTGTCTTTTTTTATATAGAGGTTCTTTGACTTGGATTTAAGGCGATAGAAAGTCTGTTTTTCGAACTTTTGTTTGTCAGAGACATAGACTTCGACTTCCGTACCACGGGTAAGAGTATCGGTGACGAAGGGTATATTATCTTCAGAGAAAGAGTATGCCAAGACACGAGGTTGGTCGGAGGCAAGAAACATAGTCTCGGTATGAGTCTTGTCTTTAGAGCATGCAGAGAAAAGAGCAAGCAGCAAAAGACAAGCCGGCAGAAGGGTTATGGGAGAACGTTTCATGATACGGGAATCTGTCATTTGTAGTTTTCGATGAGAGTTTGACATATTTCGGGGACTCCTTGGGCGGCACGTTTTTGAATATGCGTTATGCGGTTTTGGAAGATGCCGAACTTAGGTTGCCCCGGGTCAACGAAGTAGATAGGCACGTTTTCATCGACATATTGGAGCAATGAGGCGGCGGGGTAAACGTTAAGGGAGGTGCCTACGACGAGGAGTATTTCGGCTTTGGAGGCTATCTCACATGCTTTAGGAAAGAGGGGTACACCTTCGCCGAAGAAGACTATATACGGGCGTAGAAGCGAGCCATCCGGATGGCGGGCATCGAGAGGTTGTTCCCAACCGGAGAGGGGGACGGTGGCGAGTTCGTCGTTGCTGCTACGCAGTTTGGTTATCTCTCCATGGAGGTGTGTGATAGAGGTTGAACCTGCGCGCTCGTGGAGGTCGTCGATATTCTGGGTGATGACATCTACACGGAAATGCTTCTCGAGTTCAGCTATTGCGAGATGGGCAGCGTTGGGTTGAGCAGCGAGTATCTCTTTGCGCCGCTGATTGTAGAAGTCTATTACAAGAGGACGGTTGAGGAGGATGGCTTCGTGAGTGCAGACATCTTCAATACGATATTTGTCCCAATATCCGTCCGCATCGCGGAAGGTAGAGAGACCGCTGTCAGCACTGATGCCGGCACCGGTGAATACTACAAGGTGTTTCATAAGGCAGTTGAATGTTGTTTGGTTAATAGGGTTACAGGTTTGTATGCGCTGTGCGCTGTCAGTTGATAAGTCGGCAGGAGTGATTTTCGGTGCAAAGATACAGATTTTTTTTGAGAGTGTCAAGAAGATTTTGTACTTTTGCAGAGTGAGAAGGCGAAATGCATAGAGGGAGTGATTGAAGAAGGCTGAGTGACGAGGGTTGAGATTGACAAAATGTAAGCAAAAAGGCAGAAACGGTGACACTTTGTAAAAGTGGGGAGATGGCTTACACTCGGCTTGGAGATAGCATGATGAGAGCAACCCGTGAACTTACACTTTGTAAAGAAAAACGTGAAATTTGTGACACTATGATTTGCGGGTCAAATTCACGAAAAATCAGATAAAAGACATGACGAGTCCGCTTACAAAGAGTCAATGGTTAGGATTAGGCATAATGGTAGCGATTATTGCCGTTTTCATCGGGAGTTTTTACCTGATAGACCATGTTGCATCGCCTAAAGAGGAGGCGGTGGTGGAGGTGGATTCGGTGTTGATGAGCAGGATAGAGGTTGTTCAAGAGACGAAGAGGGGGAAGAACATTTATAAAGTAAAGACAGATACGGTAGAGTTGCGTTTGCACAAGTTTGACCCGAACACAGCAGACAGCATCGAGTTGCTTGAAGTGGGTTTTCGTCCGTGGATGGTAAAGAATATGCAGAAATACAAGGAGAAAGGTGGCAGATGGCGGACGAAAGAGTCAGTGAAAAAGATATACGGGATGACGGATGAACTGTATGAGCAGATAGAGCCTTATATAGAGATTGCGGAAGTGAAAGACACGGTGTTGGCACAGACGTGGGAGAGGGTTTATCAGGAGAAGAAAGACACGGTGTTTGAACTGAACAGTTGTGACACGGCAGAGTTGAAGTATTTACGCGGGATAGGCGGAGGTTATGCAAGGAGAATAGTGAGGTACAGACGTGAGTTAGGCGGGTACGTGAAAGTGGAGCAGTTGTGGGAGATAAAGGAGATACCAAAGGAGACGATAGACTCGATTATCCCCCATTTCATCGTTAATTGCGACAGTGTAAGAACGATAGATGTGAACAGGGCATCGGTGGGTATGCTTGAGAGGCATCCGTATTTGAGTTTCAGTCAGGCGAAGGCGATATATGAACTGAGACGAACGAGATTCAGGTTGAAGGGAATAGAGGATTTAGGCGAGCTTGACTGCCTGACAGAAACAGAGATAGAGCGCATTGCGCCCTATCTGAGTTTTGGAGAGTGAATTTATCACCTCAATAGTTACTTCAAGACTTTTATCGTATGAATTCAGAGTGTGCAAATCTTCTCCTGTAACCATTATATCAGGTTGCAACGGTGCATAAAAAGAATCATACTCCCAATTATTAAAATCTGCAATTGGATAATATAATACGCAACTGCTTGTCCCTGTACTACCCACTACTTTGCGTTTTGACCAAGCTCCATGACCATTAGTCGGATTGCGACCAACAACCGTAACATTCGGTAGTGATGCAAATCCGTAAGCTAAAATATTTAATATACCTGAAGTATTATTATTTACTATAATCACTATTGGTATGTTACTTGGTATGGTGTTTATCCCATCCACTATGATATTGGTAGTATAGTTTTTATAATTTATAGAATAAGTAAAATTACCTATGGGATAGAAATTGGAAAGAAAGGCGAACTCGTTTTGAGAAAAATTATAAACACCAAACACAGATTTTCTTAAATCAATAATAATTCCTTTGGGTGACTCGCTCATAATGTCTGCAAAAAAATCGTGCATCTGATTAGTATCGGTTTTAGTATTTTCTCCTATCTCACCAAGACATATCAGCTTATATATATCTGATTCGTTACCATACTGTTTACTATACAATGTGTTAACAAAACAATATCCACCATCTAAAACTTTACAAGAACTACCTAACACTTTGTATGTATCAAATTCCAAATCACGCACATATACTTGTGAATATTCTGAATCTTGTTGTGTTTTTGATGAATAATACCATTTGTCTATGCTCATATATAGCAACGGATCATTAAACATGCTCAACACCTCTACCATCTTTTCTCCAAATTCAGAATCAGTTGAGATGTTTTTCATAAGAGGAAGATACTCTTTCTTTACGTTAATATCTGTTTGATTAAGATAGATATAAGAAGTATCTATAATATTCCAAAAACGATTAAACACATAACCATAGTGTCCATACATAGCGAGTATAACATCGTCGCTTGATATACTAAAAGGACCAATAGGTTTGTGATTATAACTACATGATGATTGAAACACCAAGAAGGCTATTGGTAACAAGTGTTGTAATAGTCTTTTCATTTGCGTACAAGTACCTGTGTAAATCTTGCTCATTAACCATATCTACATGCATTACAGAAATCCCTTGTGAAGGGAGAATTTTTATAGATATGTCCTCATATTCATTGTATCTGCATTTAATAGTATTTTCCTAATAATTGTATATGTTGTTCGGAAGTTGCGGAAGGAAGAGATTTCAAATCTCCATTTTCAATTAACTTAATAAGTTGTTGGCGGAAAACATCCCATAAGCCATCCAATTCTTCTACACTGTTACATGCACATTTACCATTTTCCTCAAGATAAGGATGAGATGGAGTTGTCAACATCCTAAGATAATATATATATTCATTAACCTCCTCTACCGGTTCTTCACCTTTATCAATATTATACACATCATTAATATTCAACATAAATGTAGGATATTTACCATCAGGACATGAATATACTATTAAATCTTCAACTACTATATCTATTCGTTCATAAATATTGTCTGTTATATGCGGGGTGGATTTATCAAAAAAACATTCACCTTTATAATTATCCCATGTTACATCTGTAAGAAGTGTATGCCCATTTAAAGGGTACATGTACCATGACCAGTCAACAAGATACCAATCATCAGTCAATTCTATATAAGGAGCCCGATTGTTGAGACTTCCAAATTTATATATCCACTCTTTGCCTGAGAAATTTCTTTGATATGCTGAATCGCATTGATTACCTCGCATTAGAACAAATGAATCTGTATTATCATAATCGTTAACAATAAGATGATTCACATACGAAGGCTCCGTAAAATGTAGGAGCGTAAGAGCATACTCAGGTTGTGGTGCTTCCAGTTGTTGATTATTACCACAACTAACAAAAGTTAATATCAACACAGATACTAACAAATAACAAATCTTTGTTTTCATAATATTGTCCTCCTTAGTTTGATTGTTATTATTTTGTGTTTTCCAATTCTTTTATTCTTGTTGATTGACATTGATAAAAGGTGAAAATTAGCTGTAAATAACATATTCCATCTTATACGCCGCAAAAGTACATATAAATAATGAAATTTGCAAATATATGACACAAAGATATGAAAAAATATAAAATGGTGAAGAGTATGCTTGAGAGACATCCGTATTTGAGTTTCAGTCAGGCGAAGGCGATATATGAACTGAGGAGAACGAGATTCAGGTTGAAGGGAATAGAGGATTTAGGTGAGCTTGACTGCCTGACAGAAACAGAGATAGAGCGCATTGCGCCCTATCTGAGTTTTGGAGAGTGAGAATTTCTGTATTATTTATATCGCACAGCTTTTGTACGGATTAGGACAGACGGGTGCGGATTTTACTCATATATAGTGAATTCGTAGTAATAGTAGTCGCAACAAGACGTCCAATAACCACCGTATGATGAGTTGTAAACCGAGTGGTATTCGGTATCCATGGTTATTCTGTTGTATCCATAGTGAGCGGTATATTCTTTGCCTGCCCAGTTAACCTTATATGCTCCTGTATAGGAGTTTTTGTAAGCACGGATGTCATTGTCAGTGCGTTTGACGGAAGGAATAGTAGTACCATCGGTAGGGCAATACCAATATGGCGTATAGCCTGTTGCCCGCACCTTTACCCATTCTTCTGTAGTAGTGCCTCCTCCGCCACCAGACGAACCTCCGCCACCTCCGGAAGAGCCGGAAGAATAGGTGCAACTGTAGGACGCAGTATATTCGCCATAATCGTTGTGGGCAGTAACGCGGAACATGCAGAAACCGTCGTCGGGATAATAGTAGGTATAACTGGTGCCATACACAGAATATGACACCACGCTATAACTATATTCGTCCGGTCCTTCATATTCAACAGAGTAGTAGTTGGCATAATCGCTTGAAGTCCATTCGAGCACAATATTGCTGCCGGACTGTTCGCATCTGGAGATATAGAAGTAGCCGGGAGGGTTATGATAAGAACTGCCACCGTGGTCTCCGCAGACAAGGCAGTATTGGTTATCGCAACTTGAGAGCATCAGCATGACCAGCGATGCGCTGAGGAATAAGACTCGTTTCATAATGGTGATGTTTTAGAGGTGTTTGTGTTGGCCGGAGTGATTTATGTGGTATTCTGCTCTTGCGAGGGGTTGATGCAGGTGCAATTCTATCGGCAAGGACAATATTTCTTACAAGAGACCAAGAATATACAGTCCTTGTAGTTTCATTAAATATAAACCAGTATGCGGAATTAGCATAATACCCGTGTGGACATGGTTTATTGCTTGAGGTATATACTATCTGATTGTTCATGTTCATTACCAGGCGTGCTTCGCCCCAGCCAATTGTGTCCCCATTTTCTATGATAGCATCTGCATCATCTACGAACCCATCATTAGTTGTACCGATAAAATGTCCTTGCATTGTTTCATAGTCTAAATAGAGGGGGGTGAAAATAGCATACAATGCGGTATCTGCAAGATACATCGGTCTTTCAGAATATAAACCACCGACTATTCTTATGCACTTATCTGTGTCATCCCAGATTCCCCAAGCAGTAAAACAGTCTTTAACATTCGATAATCCACCATACAATCCATAGATTTCAATCCATCCGTTATTGTACGCTTGAACAACAGCAGATTGATATGAGAGATGTTTCCAACCGCTCCCGGTTCCCGTATATTCATCTTCTTGTACGGACCATGTACCGAGAAAATCGTCAAGAGTGACGTTTTTGTTGACAGTGAGTTCCTGATTGCCGGGGTTTTGCGGATTGTCAGGATTATCCGGGTTTTCGGGTGTAACCGTGCCTCTGCTGAATGTGAATGATTTGGCTTCTCCATAGGCAGTGCCGGCTTCGTTGGTGGCATAGGCACGATAGGACCACGTGCCGTTGCTGATGCCGGTGAGTGAGCAATAGAAGAGCCCTGTACCAGTGCCTGAAGCAACATGAGTATTGTTGATATCTGGCACTGCATTGCCTTGCACATAGCAGATACCACGTTCTGTTACTTTGCCGCCACCATCGTCGGTTACAGTACCATCGCAAGTGGCGGTTTGTGTTTCAGTGAAGAGTTGTGCATCGCCTGTAGTCACAACGGGCAGTGCAACGGGTGTGTTGTTGCAGGCAATGAAAGCGAGTGCAGCAAAGATTAGATAGTTTAGTCTTTTCATATAATGTAATGATTAGTTCTTAATGCACCTGAGACTCATAAAATGGGAGTTGTGGAAAAGTTCGTAGTAAAAGCCGTCGTAAATATCTTCGATACAGAATACTTCATGCCTTTCGTAGTCGGTAGAAGGGTTGCTGGTCTGTGTCCAGAGGTAAGAGCGAGTGCCTGCATACTGGAATCCGCTGACATAATTGCCTGCAGGAAGGAGATTGAAGCCTGAGAAGCCCCACTCGGGATGATCAGTCTTCAATGTTTCATTTTGCAAATTATAATCCGCCCAACGGATACCGAGAGATGCAGTTTTGTTGGAAAGCAGAGCTACAACGGCTAAATTGCTGATATTGCCGTGCATGCGTTTACGCAACTCCTCTTCAAGGTATAACTGCAGTTTCTGATAGTCCGCCTGAGTAGGGATACGCCAACCTGCAGGCACGGCATTTTGCGCAGCGCGGTAGTTGTAGAGCACTCCGAAATTAGGATAGACAGCGAATCCGACAGGCACGTAGTCGTTGGCGGCATCGGGCGAGAGTCCGTAGGAACGGACATCGTTAGGGTTGTTGCCTGTATATCCGTACACGCGGTATTGGTCATCGTCGGAGGTATTGTTGACTTTAGGCAGATAACGCATGTTTTCAGCCATCCAAATCTGGTCGCCGATTTGAACATATTTATATACCTGCCCATCGCGCATATCAACAAACTGTTCGAAATTGATGTCCTCGGTTTCAAACTTATCAATAGGAAATTCTGCATAGTTGCATCCTGTGAGCAAAAGCAGAAGAGCGGAGAAATATATTAGTGAGTGTTTCATAGGTCTTTGTCTTTAGAGAGTTTGTCGGTTTTTCTTTTGGGTTGAACATCGAAATGGTAGCCAAATGACATTGTGACGGTAGTGGCAGAGCGTTGGAAGATATTGCTATTGCTGCTGTTGACTTCGCGGACGTACCACTTGTCACCTGTTTCGTAGCGGTCGGTAATAGAACTATAGAAAGTGGGGAACCAGGCGACATCGAATAGCATATAGAAATGTTTTTTTGTAGAAAATCCGAGTCTGAGAGCAGGTGCGGCTACCGGTGTTTCATCGTCAGCATTGTAAGACACCCAGCGCGTAACGGGAGTGCCATGGTAATTGAACGAATGGCGACGGCCAGTATAGCTGCTCCACTCACCAAAATCCTTCCACCTCCAACTCATGGAAGCTCCCAGACCCCAGATGAAGGTTGCCTTCTCAGCCATAAAGTCGCCGTTGACAAACTGCAATCCAATTGAGAGGTTTTCCACGGCAGCCCATTCGTAGTACATACCGATTGCCCATTTGTTGTTGTTTCTGAGGGAGACCGCCCAATCGAACCCGAGAGAGAGGTAATTAGGGTTAATGATATAAGGGTTGAAAGTGGCACCGGTACCGATGTTGAGACCGATAAATGCCGAAGGCAGCGGTTTCTTGGGTTTTTCGGGTTTCTTGGGTTTTTCTTTCTTTAGGTCATATGGTTGATAGTAGTTGTTACCCTGCGGCATAGAGTAGTTGCCGCCTTGCTGTACGGGTTGCGGTTGTTGTACAGGTTGTTGCTGTGTGTTTTTGGTAAAGACCTGCACATCGCCATTGCTATACAGAATGGTGTTGATTTCGGATATATCAAGTACGAAAACGGGTCCGTCGGGATTGTCGGCTTTTAAGTATCGCACTTTAGAAGTTCCCACCTCCTGAATGATGGCGTCAATGCGTGTAGAGTTGCGAAGCACAATGATGTCTGCAGCCTGTGTCAATAATGCAAACAGCAACAGAATCAGTGTCAGTTTTTGTCTCATAAGCTATGTGTGTTAATGTTTTTATTTTATGAAATATGCTCCAAACATTTCGTTATTGCCATTATATGAGTGCCTAAGTCCGCAGATGGTGACAATAGAGCCTTGGGTTATATTGAGGTTTCGGAACGAGGCGTCGTTGTAAGCTTCTCCATCGTACATGAGTGGCTGATAAGTTTCGGTCAGACCATAAATATATACGGTGCCGGTAGCATCCGTAAGGTCGAATCTGCCACGGGTTGTATTTGTGATATTGCTCACTGTACCTGTAAGTTGGTAGTATTGGGTAAGGTTTTCGGGAGCGGCAAGGAACTGAGCAACGGTAACGGCCTTGACGGCAGTAGGCGGTGTCATGTCGATACCGCCTCCTTGAGTAAGCACTTCTTCGATGTAACCGTTTTGCAATTCGCAATAAACGATTCCTTCGGTTACAGAATAGTTGGCGATATATGCCTTCAAATATATCTCCGAGCCTTCGAGCGGAACTTTTGATGAAGATGTAAACGGTTGATTATCCAGATAGTTAGTGTAATATGAGTAAATACTACCCGTTTCGTCATACACTCGCATATTGACATTGTTGTAAGGAGAAGGTACAGAGGACAAATTAGTTGTCAATCTGTCTATCTTAACTTTGAAGCGGTACATCTCTGTAGATTTTGCTCCGGGCGAGGAGTAATTGCTGTTTATCTCATTTATAGCCCACTCTATGGTTTTTATCTCTTTTGGGGTTGTATTACCGCCGTTGTTGTCACCTCCTGTATTACCCCCGGTATTACCTCCTGTATTGTCACCTCCTGTATTGTCACCTCCCGTATTACCACCAGACTCTCCGCCTGGTACGGGAGTGACAGATGTGTTGCCGTTGCTATCGGCAGTCATAGTGAAAGATAGAGCATCACCATAAGCAGTGCCGGCTTCGTTGGTGGCATAGGCTCGGTATGACCAAGTGCCCTCACCTATATCGGGCAGAGAACAATAGAACAGCCCTTTGCCAGTGCCGGAGGAGACATGCGGTTTGCTGATATCAGGAGTTGCAGTGCCTTGCATATAGCAGATGCCCCGTTCTATAACTTTTCCGCCGCCTTCGCTGACAACAGTGCCGTCACAAGCGGCAGTACGCGACGAAGCAAACAATTGTGCATTGCCTGTAGTGACAACAGGGAGGTCTGCCGTCTTATTGTTGCAAGCAACAAACACAGCCATAATAAACACTAATGTTGAAATAACGTATTGTTTCATTGTATAAGCAAATAGTTAGAAACTGAGAGCGAAACCAAGACCTTCGGAATTGAAATCTTTGGGTTTGAGGCGGAAAGAGAGTTGGGGCTTGGCAGCTGACTGTTCCATATTATATACAGATACACTATTGCGCTGTCGCGTGATACCGAAATAGAGCAGAGGTGCGCTTTCCAAGAGAATGATACCTCCTATGATGGCTCCTGGCCAGAAGAATGGAGTCAGAACACCAGTTAAGACAACGCCCGTGCCGAGTGCACTCCAACCACAATATTCGAGAATAACTCCGTCTCTATACAGAGAATATGCAAAGGCAGAATTGTTGCGCAAAAAATCAGCATATTGTTTTCTGTTCATCTGAATGTTGCCGCATGCAAACTTGCTGTAGCCTATCTGTTGAACGTACGTGCCGGAACCCACGGCTTGCGAAGCAGGTTGCTGTATGGGTTGAATCTTGACATTAGAGGTCTGTTGCGGTGTGTACGCTTGAGGTTGCAGGTTGTCGTCGTTGTTGAATGCCATCACATCTCCATTCGAGAAAATAATAGATGCGAGGTCAGAGGTGTTAATTGTAAACAATGGTCCATCTGGGGCTGTTACTTTTTTATAACTGACAGAGGTAGAACGTATTTCTTGGATGTAAGCCTCTATTTTTCCCCCATCAACGGTAATGATAATGTCGGCAGCAAACAATTTGACACCAAGCATTAGCAAACATAAGCATAAGATTCTTTTCATATATCTAATATCTAAAAAGTTAATGTTAAACCAACTCCCTGCATTGACGAATGGAATCTAAGTTCTACAGCGTATGGTTGTCCGCCACCAACACACTGCATATTATAAATGTCAAGGCTTTTGTTCCGTTTGTTATAGCCTACAACGAGCAGAGGAACACTGGCAAGAGCAAAGGCACCTCCCACAATAGCCACAGGCCATATATTCCATGCTGTCATTCCAACAACGAATAGTCCTCCGCCGAGAGCACCCCATCCTGCACCTGCCATTATGCTGCCGTTGCGATATTCGGTAAATGCGAGTCCGCAACGCTCTCGGAGCAGTTGCACATACTGGTCGGAACCTATCAGTTGATTGCCATAATAATACTTGTTGTGACCGGCTTTCTGTACATACGGCATGTTAGGGTCGTTGAGGTTGGCAGGAGGAATTTGTGCATATCGATTATTGCGGCTGTTGCCTGACTTCTGTTGCTGATAGCTGTTGCCTTGATATTGGTTGTAACCCTGATAGCCGGATTGCTGATATTGCTGTGGGTATGCAGGTTGTTGAGTGTTTTGCTGAGGAGCATTAAAAGCCGTAACATCACCATTTTCATAGATGATGGTGGCAATTTTGCTCACTTCGATAACAAAGGTTGGCCCTTCAAGGTTGTTCGCTTTCTTATAACGAATCTCGGTTGAAGAGACTTCTGTGATTTTGGCTTCTATCTTCTCGCTGTTGCGAGTGACGATAATGTCGGAGGCAGAAAGGCATAATGCACTTGAAAGCAGGATTGACAAGAGAAGAATTTTAAGTTTCATACTGATAGTATTTATAATTTGTTTTTTGAATATGTATAAAAAAAGCGGTATCCGCATAACAAACGGACACCGCTAAGTGCATGTCAATGTGGCGAATAGACAATTATTCTGTATGAGGAGGGTAATTCGCATAGTTGTTTTATAACTTTGTCGCTGCAAAGATAGTAAATTATTTTTATATTGCAAAAAAATATCTTTATATTGCAAAAATATTGCAAAAAAAATAACTTTATATTGCAAAATGAATATGACAAATAACGTAATTCATTAAAACAGAAAGTCAAATTTACTGATAAAATAAGAATTGCTTAAATCAATATGCATGGTTAGATATTTCATGAATTTTTGCCTCTCAGTACGGATATAAACATCTCGTTTTGAACACAAATAACAATAAATTTTGTCTTTCACAAAAATTGCAGTATCTTTGCAGGCTAAATGCACAAGAAGTCTGACATAAATATCAAGAACAAGCGGGCATGGTTTGACTATGAGATACTTGACCGCTACACGGCAGGCATTCAACTGTTTGGTACCGAGATAAAGAGTATCAGGGAGTCGAAAGCTTCGCTTGCAGACACTTATTGTCAGTTTTACGGCACTGAGTTGTGGGTGAAGAACATGCATATCGCCGAGTATGCACAAGGCACATACAACAACCATATACCCCGCAGAGACAGAAAACTGCTACTGCAGAAGAAAGAGTTGCAGAAGTTGCTCAGGCAGACGAAGGAGACGGGCAAAACCATTATACCATTGCGCCTTTTCATCGATGAAAACGGCAGGGCGAAAGTAGAGATTGCTCTATGTCAGGGTAAGCATACATACGACAAACGGCAGGCACTGAGAGAGAAAGATGACAGAAGGGAGATGGATAGGAATATGAAGATTTGAAGATTGGGGAGACGTGACGGTGTTGAGGTTGTGTGGAGGGGAGACGTGACAATGTTGCGTCTCTACGAAGTAAATATGATGATTATAAGAATAATAGCAAATATAAGCAATAGCGGCAAATATAAACACTAACAGATATGAGTAAAGCATTACTGATGATTCTTGACGGCTGGGGAATCGGACACAAAGATACAGCCGATGCAATACATTGCACATCAACCCCTCATTGGGACAAACTGATTGAGACTTATCCAAACTCACAACTTCAGGCATCAGGCGAGAACGTAGGTCTGCCCGACGGTCAGATGGGTAACTCGGAAGTGGGTCACCTGAACATAGGTGCAGGTAGAGTGGTTTATCAAGACCTTGTGAAGATTAACCGTGCCTGCAAAGACGGCAGCATAATGCAGAATCCGGAGATTATTCGTGCATATTCATACGCAAAAGAGACAGGCAAGAACCTGCATATCATGGGTCTTACCTCTGACGGCGGTGTGCACTCAAGTCTTGACCACCTGTTTTATCTCTGCAACATAGCAAAAGAGTATGGTTTGGAGGGCAAGACGTTCATTCACTGCTTCATGGACGGCCGCGACACAGACCCCCGCTCGGGTATAGGTTTCATCGACCAATTAGAGGCTCATTGCAAGCAGACAGCGGGCGAGATAGCAAGTATCTGCGGTCGTTTCTACGCTATGGACAGAGACAAGCGTTGGGAGAGAATAAAAGAGGCATACGACCTGCTGACAGAGGGCAAGGGTGCGGAGTTTGAGAACATGCACGAGGCGATGCAAGCAAGTTACGACAATGAAATCACCGATGAATTCATCAAACCTATCGTACACATCAGGAACGGCAAGCCTCTTGCTACAATAGAGGAAGGTGACGTGGTAATCTTCTTCAACTACCGCAACGACAGGGCAAAAGAGATAACTATCGCCCTCACACAGCAAGATATGCCGGAACAGGGTATGCACACAATAAAAGACCTGCAGTATTTCTGCATGACACCATACGACTCTTCATTCACGGGTCTGCATATTCTTTTCCCGAAGGAGAACGTGACCAATACTCTCGGTGAAATCGTGTCGAAAGCAGGTTTGAAGCAGCTTCGTATTGCAGAGACGGAGAAGTTTGCGCATGTGACATTCTTCTTCTCGGGCGGTAGGGAGGCAGAGTTTGAGGGTGAAGAGAGAATACTCATCCCCTCACCCAAAGTGGCGACCTACGACTTGCAGCCTATGATGTCGGCACCGGAGGTTACTATCGCTCTGCGGGATGCACTCAAGCAGCAGAAGTATGACTGCATTATATTGAATTACGCCAATGGTGACATGGTGGGTCATACGGGTGTGTATAATTCTATCCAACAGGCGATTACTGCGATAGATATATGCGTGAACGAGACAGTGGAGGCGGCACGGAGAAACGGGTATGAGGTTATCATCATCGCCGACCACGGTAACTGTGACCACGCCATCAATGAGGACGGTACACCCAACACTGCGCACTCGCTGAATCCTGTGCCTTTCGTTTATATCAGTGACAAGAAGAACGTGAAGGTAGAGAACGGAATCTTGGCGGACGTGGCTCCTTCGATGCTGCATATAATGGGTATAGAGCAGCCTGCGGAGATGACGGGGCACAACCTGATAAATGACAAATAATGATATTGAAGAGATATAGGTGAGACGTATTCTTAACTATATACCAACAGTTCTCGCAGCAGGCTTGATAATGTATCTGAGTTTGCTGCGAGAGCCGCATTTACGGTTTCCTGAGATAGAGATAGCGTATGCGGACAAGTGGGTGCACATGGTGATGTATCTCATATTGGGGGCGTTGACAATGTGTGATTTAAGCAGAGACAATGTGAGACCCAAGCTTGCCGCAGCGATTGCTATTGTTCTGCCTTCGCTGTATGGCGGAGGGATAGAGCTTCTGCAAGAGTATTTCTTTCCACCACGCACGGGAGAATGGTTGGATTGGGCAGCTGACATAGCGGGAGTGGTGATCGGTGCGGGGGTGGCATTGATATGTTGCAGATGCAGAAGGCGGAGAGAGGCGGGATAGATTGCGGGGAGACGGCTTGAGGTCGGTATCAGGTCAGTATCAGGTCTCTATCAGGTCAGTATCAGGTCAGTATCGTGATGGCTGCGGTGAGGAGGGGAGACGGCGGAGGTACGGTATATGGCGGGGGTGCGGGTATATGCACGTGAGTCGGCATAACCATAAAGCAGACAAACTTGGCTGCTACTTTTTTTGTCATAAATGTCCAAATGTCATACTATAAAGAATACACCACCGGCGGGTGTTGGCGGTGGTGATTCTTATTAGGTGATGTTTTGCGGTGGAGTTGCCTTCTGCTTGATAAGCAAAGGATTACTCCTTAGTAAGCCTGCTTACCACTGCTGAGCAGGCAAAGGTTACTGCTTGGCGGGTGAAGGATTACTTCTTGGCGAAGTAGCGGTTGAAGAGTCCTTCGAAGCCTCTGCCGTGTCGTGCTTCGTCTTTAGCCATTTCGTGAACGGTGTCGTGAATAGCGTCGAGGTCGAGAGCCTTGGCACGTTTGGCGATACGGAATTTGTCTTCACAGGCTCCTTGTTCTGCGAGCATACGCTTCTCGAGATTGGTTTTGGTATCCCAAACGACTTCACCGAGCAGTTCGGCGAACTTGGCGGCATGTTCTGCTTCTTCGTAGGCATACTGACGGAAAGCGGCAGCAATCTCGGGGTATCCTTCACGGTCGGCCTGACGTGCCATGGCAAGATACATACCCACCTCCGAACATTCGCCATTGAAATGTGCGCGAAGGTCGTTAATCATCTCTTCGTCAGAACCTTTGGCAACACCTACCACGTGTTCTGTTCCGAACTCGAGTTTGTCACTCTTTATTTCCACGAATTTTTCTTTGGGTTGTTTGCACTGCGGGCAGCGCTCGGGCGGCTCGGGCCCCTCGTGTACGTATCCGCACACACTACACATCCATTTCTTTTGCATAAGTTTACGGTATTAAAAGTTAGAGAAGTTTGTTGTGGGTGCAAAGATAAGTGAAAAGTTTGGAATAGAAAAGAGAGAGGGTGAAAAAATTGCAGAAAAATCTTCTTGCACATTCAAAAAGAAAGTAGTAACTTTGTCGGCGATGTTGTGATATTGTGTTCTTGCACGTATATCTTGCACTAAAATGAACAAACTGAGACACATAGCGTTTTTAGGCGTAGTGCTTTTGCTCTTCAATGCGAAGGGTATGGCACAATACAGCGAGCTTTACAGTTCGCGAGATGCTCGGTTTGCGGAGGGTGTAGAGTTATACATGCAGGGCAAATGGGGAGCGTCGGAGCGGGCGTTGAAGTCGTACAAGGGTGATACATACAAGGCTCAGGCGCAGTTTTATCTTGCTGCCAATGCTTTTGAGCTCAGGCGGAAGGACGCCCGCAAGCAGTTGCAGGCATATCTGAAAGACAATGCTTATACTCCGTATTCATCGGAGGTTCATTTCATGTTGGGGACATTGCTCACGGAGCAGAACAAGAACAAGCAGGCACTGAAGGAGTTTGAGAAGGTGCATGTGAAGGAGTTGTTCCGTCCGCATCAGGCAGACTTTTATTTCCACAGGGGTTATGCCCACTTGAAGATGAACGAGCCTCAGAAGGCTGCAAGCAGTTTTCAGAAACTGAAGGACATGAACAGCAGGTACTCGCTGCAGGCGAAGTACTACTATGCATTCTGTCAGTATTCGATACAGAACTACGGCAGGGCATTGCCCGAGTTTTTGGAGATAGAGCATACGGAGGCATACAAGGACATTGTTCCGTATTATATAATACAGATATACTACGCACAGGGTCAGTTGGACGAGGTTCAGGAGCGTGCGGAGAGTCTGCTTGCCAATTTCCCTGACAACCCGAACAACGGCGAGTTGCACCGTATGACGGGTGAGATTTACTACCGTCAGGAGAACTACAAGGCGGCGGTTGACCAACTGAAACTGTATGAGGGCGAGATAGCGGAGCAGAAGAAGGAGCCGATGCGGAGCGATATGTATCTGCTCGGTATGTCGTATTACCGTTTGGAAGATTGGCACAACTCCATCACCTATCTTTTGAAAGTGAAGAAGGAGGATGACGAGCTGACGCAGAACACGTGTTATCATTTGGGCAATGCATACGTAGCCACGCAGAACATAGAGGCGGCAAAGATGGCGTATGCGGCAGCAATGCGGTACGACTACAACGGCAAGGTGCGTGAAGAAGCAATGTACAACTATGCTCTGACCACGTACAACAGTTCGTCGGCATTGGGTGAGAGTGTAACCGCCTTTACAGATTTCCTGAAGGAGTATCCTCAATCGGAATACAAAGAAAGCATATACGAGTTGCTTTGCGATGCCTTTACCCGTTCGAAGAACTACTCTGCGGCTCTTGCTGCGTTGGACAGTATAGAATCCCCCACCCCGAAGATGGAGGAGACAAAGCAGTATCTGCGGTACCAATTGGGTGCTGACGCATACATGCAGGGCAAGACAGCGGAGGCGGAACGGTGGTTCACGGAGGTGATAGAGAACGGAGAGAAAGCGCCTCCGAACAAGACAGATGCGGTGCTCTATGTGACGGAGAGTTATTTCTTCCGTGCAGAGAGTGCTTACAAGCAAGGCAAATACGTTCAGGCAGAGGAAGACATAAGGACTATGCTCCGCCGCTCGGACGCACCAAAGAGCAACAACTACGGGTTGGCGGACTATTCGCTCGGATACGCTTTGTTCCAACAAAAGAAATACAGCGAGGCGTTAGAGTATTTCCTCAGATATACGAAGACGGCGGACCCGCAGTATGCTACCTACAGCGATGCGATGAACCGTGCAGGCGACTGCTATTTCAATGCACGACGGTTTGTAGAGGCGGAGAGCTGCTATGCCAAGGTGTCGCAGGCAAACGGCGCGGGTGCAGACTATGCCACATTCCAAAGGGGTTATGCGTTGGGACTGATGAGGCGTTATCAGGACAAGATAACAGTGCTTGAGGGGCTTGTGAAGAAATATCCGAATTCGGACTATGCCGATGATGCCTTATACGAGATTGCCCGTGCAGAACTGCAGCGCAACAACAACAGCGGTGCACTGAAGGCATACGAGCAACTACTAAGCAGTTATCCTCAATCTAACATGGCGCGCAAGGCGGCATTGGAGCGAGCAATGATATACTACAACGAGAAGCAGTATGCGAAGGCCATTGAGTGCTACAAACAGGTGATAAAGTCATATCCGGGGAGCGATGAAGCGTACAGTGCACTTGACGGATTGGAAGCGGCATACATAGAGACGGATAATGTGGCTGAGTATCTGACATATACGAAGTCGCTCGGCAAGATAAACATGAAGACGGACGCCCGTGAGGACTCGCTTACTTACGTGGCTGCGGAGCGGCAATATATCCTGCAGAACTACTCGCAAGCCGTGGCGGGATTGAGCAAGTATGTGTCGCAGTATTGTCCGGGAGGAAGATATTGCACGACGGCTCAGTATTACCTTGCGGACAGCCATTACCGTTTGGGGCAGAAAGAGGAGGCGATGCATGAGTTCATGACCCTTGCCGACATCAGCGGTAATCAGTATATGGAAGAGGCACTGACGCGTGTGGCGGAGATAAGTTATGACAAGGAGGACTATTCGACTGCGCTGACATATTTCAAGCGTCTGCAGTTGGTGGCAGCCAAGCGTGACAAGGTGAATGCCGCGCGATTGGGAGTGTTGCGCTGCAGTTATCTGTTGGGAGACAATCTGACAACAGTGAATATAGCGAGCGAGATCTTGAACGACAATGCTACTTCTTCGGACTTGAGGCAGGAGGCTCAATATAACCGTGCAAAGGCTTACATAGCGCTTGGTGAGACCGACCTTGCGATAAAGGATTTGCGTGAGACGGGGAGTCAGGTGCGCACCGCAACGGGTGCCGAGTCGAAATATCTGTTGGCGGAACTTCTTTTCAAGAAGGGTGAGTTGGACACGGCGGAGGCTCAGATTATGGAGTTTGCTTCCATGAACACGCAGCAGCAGTATTGGCTTGCAAAGAGTTTTGTGCTTTTGGCAGACATATATATAGTAAGAGACGATTTGTTCCAAGCAAAGCAATATCTGCTTTCGCTGCAACAGAACTACCGTGTACAGGACGATGTTCAGACTTTGGTCAGCGACCGTCTGAAGAAGATAGAGCAGGCAGAACAGAAAGAAACGGAGGAGGATGAGGATGAAGAGTAAGATGAAGATTAAAATATTGATTTTCGGCTTGTCGGTATGTGCTGTGTGTGCAGATGCACAGACAGACACCATATCGCGCGTGGTGGAGGTGGAGCGTGAATACCAACCTGTGATAGAGGGTGCGGGCAAGTTGGATGTACGTCCGTCGGTATATGAGGCGCCCTCGGTGGAACCCGACACAAAGTTTTCCCGTTACACACAGCCGATAACGGAGTTGCCTCAGGCGGATGCTTCGGTGCTTGGTTTCTCGCCTACTAACTTCATGGTGCCTCGTCCTCTGAACGGCTTTGTGAGAGGGGGTGTGGGGCATAGTGCGACACAGTTTGATTTCAACTATACACTGACGGAGAAGAAGAATTTCACGCTGAACCTGAATGCCGACCATCTCGGTCAATGGGGCAGGAAGACGTTGTCAAACTCGTCGCTCGGTATGGATATGAATCAGTCCTTCGACAAAGCGGACTTGTTCTTCGGGGTGAATGCGAAGAATGTGTTTTTTACAAGATACGGCAAGTATTTCACGTACACCGACCTTGAGAAGATGAAGGGCGAGTTCATATATGCAACAGACGTGCTCGGCACTGAATTTGATACTCTGCGGCACTATTCCGATTTCGGCAAAGAGGACAAGAGTTCGCAATGGGAGATAGCCACGAAGATAGGTGTGCGCTCGCCTGCTAATGCAGATGTGAAGTACTTGGTTCAGACAGGTTATGAGGCGTTTGTGATGGGTGGTAACATGGTGGAACACAATATAAACAGCGAGTTGATGTTCGAGTGGCAAAAAGAGGCGCACCATGTGGGAGCGGATTTGAAGGTTGAGAACCACATATACAGTTTCGACAGAGACTCGCTTCTCAAGTTTATCGACGACCCGTTGCGCAGCGGCTACTACAGGAGTATTCACAGTGTGGATTCCACAACATATCACGCGATAAAACTTGAGCCGTATTATGCGTACAACGGCAACAGGTTCAGTTGTCATGTGGGTGTGAACTTGGATGCCTGCATTGGAAAGGGAAAGCCGTTTCTGCCGTCGCCGAACGTCAGTTTCGAGGCTAAACTTACTCCCACGTGGCTTGCCTTGTGGGGGAGTGCCACAGGCGAGTATGCGACAAGCAGTGTCAGAGAGCATTTCGACTTGAACAGGTATCGTTACGCAGAGAGCGAGATAACCACGCGTGCGAACCGCAAATACACGCCGATAGATGCCTGCTTGGGGTTCAAGATCCGTCCCTGCGCAGGTCTGCTTATGGACATCTTTGCAGGGTACAAGTACACGAAGTATGATAAATTCTTTGTGCCCGCGACCGACATAGACAATCATCCGACAGGCTATTTCGACCTTTTGACAAAGCCATGTCAGCGTTGGCAGGTAGGTGCACGTTTCCACTATCACTATCAGGACATTGTGTTCATATCTCTTGACGGATTCTACAACCTGTGGAAGGGTGATGCAGATTTTTACAACCTCTATCAGATTCCTGACAATCATACACTTAACCGCCCGACATGGGGAGTGACGCTGCGTGTTGACGGCAAGATAGACAACAAATGGTCGTTATATACGGTGAATTACTTCTCGGGCGGGAGTTATGCGCTTGATACGAGTTCGTGGATAACAGCCGTAGCACTTAAACCCGTGATTGACATCAACATAGGGGCGCAGTACAACTTCAACAAGTGGCTGTCCGCCTACCTGCAACTCAACAATCTGCTAAACCGCAAGCATGATATCTATTACGGTTATCAGTCGCAAGGCATCAATGGAATGATAGGGGTCAGTTATGCTTTCTGAGGTTTAGTGTGGTTTAGAATTGTTTAGTGTGGTTTAGAATTGTTTAGAGTGGTTTAGGATTGTTTTCGGGATTAAGACAGGAAGAGAAAAAAAAGCAGCCAAAACGGCTGCTTTTTTTTTTGTTTAGTATTGTTTAGTATTGTTTTTAGAGATAGTTTTCCCACTTGGTGTTTCTCATGTCGCCTGAGTTGAGGAATTCCTGATGCATGGCAGTGGCGAGACGGAGGTTATGCGGAGTGTGTGCGGTTTTACACAAGTGGAGATATTCCTGCAGCAAAGGTTTGTACGCGGGGTCAACGCAGTTGTCGATGATGGTTTGCGCGCGTTGGACGGGTGATTTTCCGCGGAGGTCGGCAATACCGTGTTCAGTGATGATGACCTTGACTGAGTGTTCGCTGTGATCGAGGTGTGAGACCATAGGAACAAAGCTTGAGATGGCGCCTGATTTGGCAGTGGACGGTGTCGTGAAGATAGAGATATAGGCGTTGCGTGTGAAGTCGCCCGAGCCACCGATGCCGTTCATCATCTTCGTGCCGCAGACGTGTGTGGAGTTGATATTGCCGTAGATGTCGGCTTCGAGGGCGGTGTTGATGGTGATAAGTCCGAGCCGTCTTGCAATTTCGGGGTTATTGCTTATTTCCTGCGGACGGAGGACAATGCGTCGGCGGAAGAAGTCCATGTGGTCGATTATATCCTGCAGTTTGTCGGCTCCTATAGTAAGCGAGCATCCTGAGGCGAAGGTGACACGTCCTTCTTTCATGAGTTGAACGACTGAGTCCTGAATGACCTCGGTGTACATTTGGAACGGTGGAATATGTTTGTTTTCTCCCAATGCAGCGAGTACGGCGTTGGCTATATTTCCGACACCTGATTGGATGGGCAGGAAGGATTTTGGAATGCGTCCTGCGTGCATTTCTTCTTCGAGGAACGCAGCGACATTGGCGCCAATCTTCTCGGTGGTATCATCGAGAGGTGAGAACTTGCCCACTTCGTTTGGTCGGTTGGTCTTGACGATGGCGATGATTTTCTTCGGGTCCACTTTGATGCAGTCGGTACCGATACGGTCGCCGACGTGATAGAGAGGTATTTCTCTTCTCATTGGCGGGTCGGCGGGTTCGTAGATGTCGTGAATACCGCGCATGACGGGGGGCATAGCCTCATTTAACTCCACAATGATATGGTCCGCCAAGCGGCAGATGGTGGGCATGATGCCGACGCCTGCGGTGGGCACAATCTCGCCGAGTTCGGTCACGGCACATGCCTCAACGATAGCGAACTTTGGTTTGGGGAGGAAGCCGTATCGTAGTTCTTGTGCGAGTTGGCTGAGGTGCATATCGAAGTAATGTGCATCTTGGTTATTGAGTTCGGTTCTCAGGTCTTTGTTGGACTGATACGGCGCACGGAAACTGATGGCATGTGCCCGTGCGAGCATACCGTCGCACGAGTCGCCTGTGGAAGCTCCTGTGTAGATACCGATTTTGAACTCTTCGCCTCTTGCGTGTGCTTCTTCGGCACGTTTGGCGATTGCTGTGGGGACGTCTTTCGGGGCTCCTGCGGGAGTGAAGCCTCCCATACCCACTACGTCGCCGTTGTTGATGAATTGAGCAGCCTCTTCGGCTGACATGAAAGTGTACATATTGTTTTTATTGTTTAGAGTTGTGCGTATTGTTTAGAGTGGTTTAGTGTGGTTTAGAGTGATAAAGTAAAAAGTAAAAATGAAAAATGAAAAAGGCACTAAATAAGAGTCAAACAGGATTCGATAGATTTTTTAACTGAATAATGGTTTATGCTTTTCTTCAGAAACGTATATCATCGTATTCTCTCCCAAGCATCGTACAACGCTTTTTTAATTATTACTTTTTATTTTTTAATTATGGACAGTGACATTTATGACATTTATGACATTCTTTTTCGGCGTACAAAATTACTGCATTTCTCTCAAATATGCAAATGGCGGGTGGTGCGGAGTGGTTAGTGTGGTTTAGAGTTGATTAGAATGAAAAAGTAAAAATGAAAAATGAAAAAGCACTAAATAAGAGTCATACAGGGTTCGAATGTCTTACCTACTGAATAATGGTTTATGCTTTTCTTCAGAAACGTATATTATCGTATCTCTCTCAAGCATCGTACAACGCTTTTTTTAATTATTACTTTTTAATTTTTAATTGTTTAGAGTTATTTATCTTCCGAACGAGAAGCGTGTTCTTATAGCCCACCAAGGGGCGTCAGAGTTTTTTAGGTCAGTGAGTCGGAAGACTGCATATAGGTCGGCTATGCGGAGAATATTGCCTATTCCTATGCCTGCCTCGACATACGGGACGCGCGTGGCAGAGCAGTTTTCGGGCAGAGGGAGAACAGCCTGATGTTTGTTGGAGAGAGTGCCATAGGCGAATTTCACCTCAAAGAGTTCCCGTAGGCGGAGCCGCTGAATATAAGGAATGCGGTTGAACAGAGCCCCTTGCATATTCCAATTGAAATGAGCGAGAACGAACTTGTCGGCAGCATACTGATAGGTGTTCATCAGGGTAAATCTGTAGGTGTCGTATGTAAAACTTTGGTTACCCATGAAGTGTTCGAGCAGTGGATATGGCACGGCACCGAAGACAAATCCGCCTGTGAGAGAATAGTCCAATCTGCCCATCATGCCGAGGGAAACAGTCTGCTGCACCTGCAAAGTGAGCCGACCATAGAGGTTATCGGTCTGCTTTGTGAGGTTCATTGCGCTGATGTCAATGTCGGGTCGTTGTTCGTGATAGAAGTTTTTGAGACCTTGCGGGTCAAGTTTGTAGGAGCCTGCTTCAACGACAAGTCGTACGACAGGGAGGTTGCTGTGTGCATGATAGCGCCTCATGAAGAAGTCGATTTTCCTCTCCTGCCATCCGAGTCGCACTGTTGCCTGCAGTGTACGGTAGTTATAGTAGGGGATATTATGGTAACCGACAAAAGGGGAGCCGTAGCCCATGGTGCCGAGTTGGAAGGAGATATCGGTTTCGAGCACATCGTTCCACTCCGCCTCCCACCATATTTTGCCTTCGCGCCTTCGGGTACGGGTAGTGACATAATTATTGCTGAGTCGTATTTCGGAGAAGAGGCGGTAAGTGAAGTCAAAACCGCCATAGAAGATGGAGTTTTCCCTGAGTAGGCAGTCAGAGAGAGATTCGTCGGTTCTAACGTAACTGTCGGAATAATAAGCACCGAAAAGATGTCTGCGCTCGGTAGGCAGCAGCACGCGCACTTGTCCTTTACCTTTCAGTGCCCTGTCGCGGAACCCGTATGCGGCATAGCCTGACAATTCAACATTCTTCCACAGTTTTTCGTTGGTTGTAAGCGGTACACCGAGATGAAAGCCCTCCTCGCGGCTACCGCCCATTATCTCGACCACATTGCCTATATCCACTTTCTCGCCTGTAGGTATATTGCCTGTGTTAACTATGTGTGCAACGGTTTTTGCAAAGCGTATGACAGGTGCGTCTTCTATACGGAGCATGGCAGAGTCCGCTTTTTCTATAAACAGAGAATCAGCCGATTCTATTTCGTAAGTAGCGCCCAAAGCGGTAGTCATGGTCTGAATACTACGTTGCAGCAATACGGTAGGGAAGACATGCGAGGTATCAGCTTTTATGGCGAAGTCGAAAATCATAGAAAGGTTTTCTTTCTCAGGCACGCGGTTGCTGTCGTAGGTCTGCCTGAGTTGCAGCGAAGCGAGGTAGTTGACCCCCACTTCTCTCGGTACTGTTACTTCAATATCTCTGAGGGCGCAAGTGGCGGAGTCGATTTGCATCTCTCCGTTGAAAGAGGGTTCGTAAGGGTTCTTGCTTTTGAAGTGGACAATATATATCTTCCCTGCGGTATCTGTCGATATACTGTCTGCAAGAAAATAATTATAGTAGTTATTGCCATACGAAGCGAGTGGTGAGATGAAACTGCAGGAGAAGATGGAGACGGTATTTTGGTAGAAATCAATCTGTTCGGGCAATCCTTCGAGCAGGAGTTGATAGTCTGTTTCGGTGAGCATCAGTGTATGGACATCGGGTGTTGAAAGCGGAGTTTTGCGGTTGGCGGACAGATGGTATTGGGAGCGTGCATAGTAGAGAGGTATGAGCAGCGAACTGTCTTGTGCTGCAAGCATACCTTCGCTCAGGCTTTTCCACAGAAGCCGTTTCAGGTGTTTCTGACGGATATCGCTGATAAAAAGGCTTTTCTGTTCAGTAGTAGTATAACTGACAGCGGGGTTGCATATTATGTCGTTTTCTTTTCTGCGTTCTCTGACTCTGCTCATCAGTGCAAGTGCAGGATTTTCACCGGGTACGACAAACACGTCTTGCAGTTCGGTGTTTTGTTCTTCCAACTCCACTTCTATACCTGCATATTGTCCGGGTTCAATCTGATATTTCTGTGTTTTGTAGCCGATAGCGGAGACCAAGAGTGTGCGTTTCTTCTTGAGGTCGGTACGCACAAAGAACAAGCCTTCGTCGTTGGTGGCGCAGCCTATATCCGTGTTTTTGAAATAGACGTTTGCATTTACAACGGGCAGCCCTGTGGAGCCGTCTCTGACAGTACCCACAATGATAGTCTCCTCTGCCAAAGAAGCGACAGAGACGAGCAGGAGCAGATATGTCAGAAAGCGCTTCAATGCTGATTCTTGGGGTGATACTTTAGAATGGCGCGTCGCAAGTCCTCTACATCGATATGAGTATATATTTCGGTAGTGGTGATACTTTCGTGTCCGAGCAGTTGCTGAATAATGCGCAGGTCGGCTCCGTTCTGCAGGAGGTGCGTGGCAAAACTATGTCGTAGAGTGTGGGGAGATATATTCTTTTTTATACCGGCTTGTGCCGCCAACTCTTTCACTATATGGAAAATCATGGAGCGTGTGAGAGGTCTGCCATATCGGTTAAGGAAGGCATAGTCGGCAGCCTCGGGTTTGATATCAAGCATTGCTCTGTCTGTTTTCCACAGGTTGAACTGCTTTTGCGCCTCATCAGAGATGGGTACAAGCCGCTGTTTGCTACCCTTGCCCTCAACGAGCATATATCCTTGTTCCTGATACATATTGCTCAAGCGGAGGGCTACAAGTTCGCTTACCCGCAGCCCTGAACCGTAGAGCATCTCGATTATGGCACGGTTGCGTCTGCCTTCCGCCTTGCTCAAATCAATACAGGCAATCATACTGTCTATCTCCTCCACAGACAGCACTTCGGGGAGGTGAGTGCCAAGACGTGGTTGCGAGAGCAGTTCGGCAGGGTTTTGGTCGATGTAATTATTGTAGAGGAGAAATTTGTAGAAAGAGCGGATACCCGAAATGATACGTGCCTGAGAGCGCGGATTGGTGTCAGTCTTGAACTGTGTATATAGAAACTCCTGCAGGTCGTCATACGTGGCTTTCACAGGGTCTATACCGTTCTTTTTGCAATAGTCGCGCAACTTCTGCAAGTCCTGTTCATAACTCTCCACCGTATTGTCTGACAAAGAGCGTTCAAGACGAAGGTAAGTATGATATTGGCGGTAGATCATTTCCTGTCATATTCTATAACACCGCAAAAATCTGCTTCGTAGGTAAGGCGGACGCTGCTCTGAGTGTACTTGAAAACAAAGTGAATACGCGTAGTGTCTGCTGCATGGTTTACAGTGAAAGAACCCTCGTCAAACACGGTGTAAGACGTGAGGTTGCCTTCTGTGATATTAAGCAGGTAGGCTCCGCTGATGTTGCCGTCGTAATCCACTCCGGGAAGAAATGTATATTCTGCACCCGTTGTGTCGCTTGCAAAAATCAGTTCTTCGCCCTCGGCATCATGCAGTTTGTTTTCCGAAGCAGGGATAAAGATGTCGGACAAGTAGAGATTGGTGCCTGTGCCGACAATATGATTTGCAGAGTCGAGACCGAGATTTCCGCTATACAGGTCAAGGTCAATAACATTCTGCTCTATGCCGCGCGTGAGATAATGTGCGCCATAGTTTCTGCTATATGCCTTGTCGAAAGAGGTATCTGCAAGAGGTTTGCGCTCAGGACGCTGATTCGGAGTGCAAGCAACTGCCAAAACAAGCAAAAGCAATATGTGGAATTTGTACTTCATAAATATAGTTTTTCTACTTGATACTCTTGATTTTTCTGCTCGGTATCCACGCGGCAAGGAAGCCGAGAAGACATACAACCACCGCAACAAGCAGTACGTCAAGAGCCTGCACTTGTACCGGATATGCACTGATAATATATTCTGTTCCCGTACCGAGTTTTATCCACCCGAAATATTGTTGCCCCAACGACAGCATTACACCTGTCAGCAGCCCTATTGCCGCCCCGAGCAACGAAATCATCCAACCTTCATACAGGAAAATGCGGCTCAACATCTGTCTGTCTGCCCCAAGATTATGAAGTATCACGGCATCTTCACGCTTGTCTATCATCAACATCGACAACGACCCCACGATATTGAAAGAAGCAAGGAGCAGTATGAAGACGAGCAAAATGACAGTAAGCGCCTTCTCCACCTGCATTATCTTGAAAAAGTCCTCCTGCTGCTCGTACCTGTCTTTTACGCAATATCTCTCACCTAACAACTCCGCTATCTCACGCTTTGCTTTCTTTTGGCTTACTCCGTCTTTCAGACTAATCTCCACCGCCGTTGCCTCATTGTCGTTATAGTCAAACAGCATTCGGGCAAGAGAGAGAGAGATGAGCATGTATTTGTCGTCGTACTCTGTTTGATTGACTGCGAATGTACCTGAGATAAAAGCACTTGCCTGATTGAAACTCCTGTCGGGTCGCATCATGTTTACCCTACCCTCCCGCTTGGGCGCATACAAACGCACTCCCCCTATAGTCTGCGCACTTACACCTATTTGGTTGGCAAGACCTATACCAAGCAGACATTGAAGGTTGTTGGTAGTGATTGAGAATTTGCCATCTACGAGAATGGAGTCTATATGTGTGAGTTCCGGGAAGTTGTCATCAACCCCTTTCAGTATGGCAGGCACTTGTTTGCCTACATACTCTACAAGCCCCGTTTCTTCCACCGTTTCGGAATACACATCCACATAGGGCAGGTTCTTAAGAAGTTGGAACTGTTCTGTATCGGTATTGAAATGTTTGCCTGAGGAAGCAGTTATCTTCAGGTCAGGGTCGAACTGTGAAAACATCTGCTCTACCAATGCTCCGAAGCCGTTCAGTACGGAGAGCACCATCACCATGGCAGCTGTTACAACCGCCACTCCTGTTGCGCTGATGCCCGATACTATGTTTATAGCATTCTGACTCTTCTTCTGAAACAGGTACCGCCATGCTATTCTCAGCGATGTTTTATTCATTGGTAGTAAAACTTGGGCAATGCTTCTAAGCCTTTAACCCTCGTGTAGCAGTTTATCTATGTGTTCCATCTTGTCAATGGTCTCATCAAGATGGAAATACAGTTCGGGTATTATCCTGAGTTGGTTTCTCTCAAGAGTTCCCATCTCACCGCGAATCTTGCCATGCTCTTGCTCTATAAGCGTCATCATCTCCTGAGCACGGCTTGAAGGAAAAATGCTGAGATAAACATGCGCTATACTCAGGTCAGGAGATATTCTCACTTCGCTTACCGAGATAAGTACTCCGTGCATACGACGCGTGTAACCAAGAAAAATGTCGCTCAAGTCTTTTTGTATAAGCCGCTCTATTTTCTGTTGTCTTGTGGTTTGCATTTCAGTAGTGATTTATCGAATCAATTAACTACAAAACCGGTAAATCATAAGTCATTTACCATACTCTCTAAAAAACGAAACAAGGGGAAAGGAGACATCCTCATCTCTTTTCCCGCAGTGTGTTTTGCCGCTATTGCTATGCGTTTTATGAACTTTTAGCGTATCAATATTTGTGGCGTCCTTCGTCTGCTACCGTCAGTTTCTTGCGACCTTTAGCACGGCGGGCTGCCAATACGCGACGACCATTTGCGGTAGCCATTCTCTCACGGAATCCGTGTTTGTTGCGTCTCTTGCGCTGCGAGGGTTGAAATGTTCTTTTCATCGTTTTATCCTGTTTTTGGCCTTCTCACGAAGACAGTTTATATTTACATTTAAATGTCGCCATGGGGCGAAAAAGCGTGCAAAATTACTGCAAACTTTTCAATTACACAAATATTAAGTGATATTTTATATTTTTTTTCATGCCGTGAAATTATATTCGGACGCATTGGTTATCTACTTCTGTTGCACGTCCACAGCACTATTGAGAAGAAAATGTTGCAGTCTTGAAAGCGACTCAAGCAGTATCTCTTCGGATGTGGCGAGGTTAATTCTTATATATCCGCTTACACCATACATTTCAGACGGATTGAACAACACATTCTCTTTTTCCGACAACTGACGGCATAACTGCTCGGCGCGCATACCTGTATTCTTTATGTTCACCCACGCAAGATAAGTACCTTCGAGAGGTGTCAGATGCAATTGGGGGAGATACTTCGCAATAAAATCATCTAACAGCTGATAGTTGCTATATATCTGCTGATTAAGTTCGTCAATCCAATCCTCACATTCATTATATGCGGCAATGGCAGCCTCTATTCCGAAGGGGTTGAGATCGCAAACCTCATGAACATTAATGGCGCGGTTAACCTGTTCGTACATCGGCAGGTCGGGCACGTATATGCATGCGCACTGCAGCCCTGCCAAGTTGAATGCCTTTGAGGCGGAGGTGAGGACACAATAATAGTCATCGTCCGGCTCCATGAGCGAAGCATACGGAATATACTCGTGCCCGGGCATCACTATCTCGCAATGTATCTCGTCCGATATGACGAATATACCGTAAAACTCGCATATCCCTTGAATACGGATTATCTCATCACGGGTCCACACTCTGCCTGTCGGGTTGTGAGGATTACAGAAAATAAACACATCCGACTGCTCTATCTTCTTCTCGAAATCCGTCCAGTCTATTTCATACCTGCCGTTTATTTCAATCAGTCTGCACTCTACCAACTCGGCATCAAGATTTCTGATACTGCTAAAGAAGCAGTTATATGCAGGGGTTAGTGTGAGTACTTTCATTCTGCCGTTTTCCGCCCATGGACGCTCGCGCCAACTAAGCGCCCTCAGTACAGCCGACAGAGCCGGTACTACTCCTATGGTTGGTATCAGTTGTTCACGCTTTATGCCATGCCAACCGTGGCGGCGGCTGAACCAATTGCTTACTGCATCGAAATAGCGTTGCGGCACAATGTTATAGCCAAATACGCCATGGTCAAGTCTGCGCTGAAGAGCATAGCGTATGGCGGGTGCTGCTTTGAAATCCATGTCTGCCACCCAAAGCGGCAGTTTGCCTTTGGCCTCTTCCGAGTCCCACTTGTAGCAGTCAGACCCTGTACGATTTACAAATTCAAGCATAGTATTTGTCGGTTAAGAGTGTGTTTAACATATTCGATATACCCTACCCTCTGTTTTAGTCGTTTCCACCGACTTCTATCACGCAGTCGGCGGGTTGTTTCCGGTTATCGTCAATAATGATTTCCGAGACTGATTCCACCCGTATATATCCGGAGGTCGGGTTCTTGATACTTACGACATGTCCGCATATTGTTGCTCTTATGGTGGAATACTCGAAAGCGAGGTCGGCATCATCTCCGAAGGTACAATCCTCCAACACAAGGTTCTCGCAATAGCACAACGGCTGTGTACCTGTAATACGGCACCGTACAAGTCTCAGGTTCTTTGAATACCAACCGAGATATTCACCATTGATTTCACAGTCGTAAAGGGTGCAGTATTGAGACTCCCAGAAAGAGTCCTTTGAATTGATAACGGCATTGTGTATGACCACATTGTCAGCATATTGGAAACTATAGTTGCCGTCCTGCCGGTAATCCTGAATGTCAATATCAGAGGAATGCATAAAGAGATAGTCGGCCTCGGCTATCTGCACATTTCTGAGTTTGACGGAAGAGCAATCCCAGAAAGTCTCTTCGCCATGGGGTATCTGCACGTTTTCAATATCAATATTGCATGCACGGCGGAACATCTTGGGTGCCTCAACACGGCAATTACGGAAAGTGATATTCCTGCTATACCATACCGAAGAACGCGCTGATTCGGTGAAGAGACAATCACGGCAGAGAACCCCGTCGTTCTCCCAAAATACATACTTGCCCTCGAAGCGGCATCTATCGGCTATGATATTGCGGCTCTCTTTCACGGAAGATTCGCCGGGGTGAATAGTGACAGAGGTGATGTGCAGACCATCGGATCTGTATAGCGGTCGTTCACCTCCGAATTCCTGATTGATGATTTCTTTCATGGTGATATGGTTTTTTTGTGAATAATAATGTCGTTTGTCAAGCGGTTATACGTTTACGGATTTGCACATAAGCGGTTCTTTGCGGAGCAGGCGGATAATAAAGATGAACCCGCGGAAACATAGTTCGGCACACATGGCTATCCACACCCCGCGAAGTCCGATATACCGTGCAAGAATCAAAGCAAGTGGCAGGCGAACCAACCATATAGAGCCGAGATTCATGGCAGCAGGCACTTTGGTGTCACCTGCACCTACAAAGATGCTGAAGATGACAATAGACGCTGCATACATAGGTTCTGCAAAAGCCTCTATGCGCAAACATTCGACAGTAAGCATCTGCACGGCTGTATCGGGTGTCATGAGCGGCATGAGCCAAGGCACACCGCAATACATAAGTATGCCCATGAAAGTCATGAATGCCACAGCAAGCAACAGAGTAATATACGAGAACGAATGTCTGAGGTCGGGGCGTTTGGCTCCTATAGACTGCCCGATGAGAGTTGTGGCGGCATCACCAATACCATAGCCCGGCATATAACACAGCCCTTCTATAGTGATACCGAATGCGTGCGCAGCAATGGCAACGGTGCCGAGAGGGGCGACGATGAGCGTGGTGATTATATGTGCCGAACAAATAGCAATATGCTGCACTGCCATGGGAATACCTATATGCAGCGCCGGGCGCAAAACAGGTGCAGCGGATTCCATGTCATCTTGTTTTACCTTTCTCAGATGCAATGGAGATAGTTCCTTGGAAAAGAGGAATACATAGACAACAAGCACTATAGCGGACAGCAACACTGCACAGAGAGTGCCGAGAGCTGCACCGAGTACACCAAGTCCGAGAACGAAAATGAAGACATAGTTGAACACAACATTAAGCAAACAGACACACATATTGACCACACTCGGTACAAGCATATTGCCGGAACTGCGAAGCATTGCCGCCATAAGAAAATTCATCTCCCAGACAGGGATAGAGGCGGAGAATACAAGAAAATAGATTGTCGCATCTTTTCTTATATCCTCACCTCCGCCTAACCAAACAGGCAGATAAGGCGAGATGACACAACCTATAATACCAAAGGTAAGACTGAGGCAGAAAGTGAAGAATACAGCCTTTTTCAGAATGGTTTGCGCACGGTTGAAATCATTAGCACCTATACTTTGCGCCACCAACACTGCAAAACCTCCTGCAAGCGAGGAACAGATTCCCCCCATGAGCCAGGTTGATGTGCTGACAAGCCCGATAGAAGCAGAAGCGGCAGCTCCGAGATGCCCCACCATGGCGGAATCCACATTCTCCATAACTATGGTAACAAGTTGGGAGATAATCGCCGGCAGAGCAAGCAGGAGAGCAAGTTTAGCTTGCTCTCCTTTTGTAACAGGCAGACCATCCCTGACCTTGCCTAAAAGAATATTTGAAGTCCTTTCTGCCAACAGCGGAACCAATATGTTAGTTAGGAATCAGGGTTGCAAGAGCGCAGCCCACGGTTACCTGTTATGCTTTGCCGTCGGAGCCGAGAACATTGATGATTTTGTGCTTGTAGAGCTCTGTCATCAGGTCACGGGCAGGTCCGCAGTATTTGCGCGGGTCGAATTCGGCAGGTTTCTCCCAGAACACCTTGCGCACGGCTGCCGTGAAAGCGAGACGCGAGTCGGAGTCAATATTGATTTTGCAGACTGCAGATTTAGCTGCCTTGCGGAGTTGCTCTTCCGGAATACCTACTGCATCGGGCAGTTTGCCTCCATATTGGTTAATCATGTCAACATACTCCTGAGGAACAGAAGAAGAACCATGAAGAACTATCGGGAAACCGGGGAGTTGTTCCATGACGGCATCAAGCACATCGAAAGCCAATGGCGGGGGTACAAGACGGCCCGTCTTCGGGTCGCGGGTACACTGCTCGGGAGTGAACTTATATGCTCCGTGGCTGGTACCGATAGAGATAGCAAGACTGTCGCAACCTGTACGGGTAGCGAAATCAACAACCTCCTCAGGTTTGGTATAGTGACTTACTTCCGATGCCACTTCGTCCTCAACACCGGCGAGCACACCGAGTTCGGCTTCTACGGTTACATCAAATTGGTGGGCATACTCAACCACTTTCTTTGTAAGAGCTATATTTTCCTCATACGGGAGCGAGCTGGCATCAATCATGACGGACGAGAAGCCGAAATCAACGCAACTCTTGCAAAGCTCAAACGAGTCACCGTGATCAAGGTGCAGACAGATTTGCGGGTTCTCCCAACCAAGTTCCTTGGCGTATTCCACGGCACCTTGTGCCATGTAGCGGAGCAGAGTTTGGTTGGCATAGTTGCGTGCACCCTTGCTGACTTGGAGGATAACAGGACTCTTGGTTTCTGCAGAAGCCTTAATGATTGCCTGCAACTGCTCCATGTTGTTGAAATTAAAGGCGGGAATTGCATAACCGCCGTTGATTGCCTTCTTGAACATCTCACGCGTGTTCACGAGGCCTAAATCTTTGTAACTTACCATGATTTATTATTGTTTTAAGATTGTTATGATTCTATCAAAATAACCTTGCAAAATTACTGCATTTATCTCAAATATGCAAATGCCGAGAGATTTTTCTTTTCTACGGTTTATAGTGTGACTTTTCTAACACTTTCTGTGCATCAGGTTCCTGCATGAATTCTTGCAACGAAACCTGAGGGTTAGTGTTCATATATGCGTCCGATATACGCCATCCGATATACGTGCCAAGCCGTGGAGGGGCTTCCTGTGATATCTCTGCCGTGAAGGGTCCGTCATTCAGATAAGAGGTAAGCACCGGGCTCTCCGTTTTCCATAGGTCACGTTTGTCCACTATCATCTGCCACACCTGACGCTCGTTTCTCTCTGCCCACTGCCACTGCTGCTTTGTATAACCCATTATCTCATAGTCAGGCTCATCGGGGAACACAAGAGAAAGCAAGTACATTATTTTGCCGCGGTAAATCATATTCTCCAACAACCGGCTCTTGTCACTCGTGAAAGGTATCATGCGGAACAGAAAGGCGGAAACAACGTCGGCAGGGATACATTCGGGACGCATAGTCTGCTTCTGATAATTCCAAACCACACGGTTATAGTACTCATAATCAGAACCGAGATACATATCAACTCCGACAGCCATGTCTGTCTGCCTGTCCGGCGAGTTGTAAAAGAGCAGTGAGGCATTGAACCCGGAGACAAAGAAAGTGAGGCGCGGCACAGGCATCTCAGGATAGAGATAATGTATTCTTGAAAAAGCCTCGTTGAGTGAGCGTTGTATGTCGCTGATGTCGCTGAATGTGGTGCGAACCCGCTGATTTACATCGGCAAAGTGATATATGGTGTCTGCCAGATATTGGGGCAGTTGCAGCAACATGAAAGCTGTGTCGGATGCTTCTATGCCCAGTATCTCCTCTGAATAGAACGACATGAAGTCGGGGTAATCCTTGTATAACTGCAATATGTCAGTAGTATCTTGCGCACTGAGCAAGGCGCTGTCGAAACGCACTATCTCAACCTCAACAGGTTGTATCTGCCGCGGGAAATACTGTCTGTCGCTCTTGCAACCTGCGAGCAGTAGCAGCATACTTGCAACATATAGAAATCTGCTATTCTTCATATTTTGCTATTCTTCCGTCTTTAATTTCAATTACACGGTCGGCTATGCCGGCTGTCTCTCTGTCATGAGTTACAACAACTATTGTTTGTCCGTATTTCTGCCGCATCTCTGTCAGCAGCTTGTGCAGCTCCTCTTTATTTTGAGTATCAAGACTGCCGGACGGTTCATCTGCCAGTATCACGCCCGGCTGCATCATCATAGCCCTTGCCGCCGCCACCCGCTGCTTCTCCCCTCCTGAGAGTTGATTGGGTTTATGTCCGGTTCTTTCTTGCAACCCGAGGTCTGAAAGCAATAATAATGCCCTCTCTTTAGCCTTCTTCTCGTCCCACCCTGCTATCAGAGCTGGCATCATCACATTCTCCAGAGCGGTAAACTCGGGCAATAACTGATGAGCCTGGAATATGAAACCGATATGTTTGTTTCTGAATTGCGACAACTGTTTCTCCCCAAGCGAGAATACATCTACACCGCCTATCTCCACTTTGCCGCTATCCGGTGTGAGTAATGTGCCCATTATCTGCAGCAGCGTTGTCTTGCCTGCACCGCTTTTGCCCACTATTGCAAGTATCTCGCCCTGATTGACCTCAAGACTTACACCCTGCAGCACGTGAAGACTACCGAAACTCTTTTCTATATCTTTTACTTTAATCATAGACCTTTCTTTGTTGATTACATATTGTTTATTGTCTCTATTGCTTTTTCTATTGCCATGTCCTCCGTTGTGCTTTGTGTCGTTACCTGGATATCAGGCTCTATGCCTTCCTCTATCGACTGCATGTCAGCGTTGTACATCTTTACTGATGAGAAACGCACCATCCAACCGTTTGGCAGTTCATAGCTGAGCGGCATACCTCCTCCGCCACCCGTGGTAACACCTATAATGGTGCAACTGTCGGCATACTGCATCGCATTGACAAAGAAATTGGTAGCACTGTAACTGCCTCTGTCACACAACACAACCACAGGCTTTGTCCACCGTGTTTCTGCATAATCTGTAGTGTCTATATTTAGCGGTTCCGGCTCCGAGAGGTCATAGTGCCCCTCGCCAGTTTTGTGATTCCACCACCCTACCTGTCGCTGTTCACTGAAGAAAGTGGAAGCAAGACTCTTTGCATAATCAAGATTCCCTCCTCCGTTTTGTCTTACGTCAAGCACTATACCCCGACACTCGCTGAAATAGTCGAGCACATACAGCATATTCATTGCCCCGAAACCGGTTGAGAACGAAGGATAACGTATTAAACCTATAGTGCCTCCTGCGATAAGATTATAATGCATCCCTCCTGCTACCATATAATCTTTAGTCAGGTACTTGTCTCCATACACAACGCCTGAATTATATATCTCAGGAAAACCTTCATACCAACTTCTTGAGCGTGACCTGTCAAAATTGCTATACAGATTGACATGCCCGTCTCTCAGATGGTCAAGCAACTCTGCCATAAGCGAAAACAACTCTCTTTCATTCTCCACAGTGTCGGCATAAGCAATATATTCATCTCTTAACGATTCCCATAAAACACCTTTCTCTTCGACAAAACAATACTTTTTGTCAATAATATCCCACAATGCCTCCATATTGCCGCACGGAGTATTCGGATAATTGCTGTATCGGGGCTCCTGCATACATGCAGTCAGTAGTAATACGCAGAATAATAATATGTCTTTCTTCAGTCTCACTTGAGCATCCTCCTGATTATCGTCTTGTAATTAAATACCGCCCCAACCACGAGACACACCTGTTCTCTTTGGAAACCAAGGTTGTTCATGTTGTGGCGCATATATTCATGCTCAACTCCGATACGCCATGCAGAGTGCTTGAACTGCATGTCGAAAGTGAGTTCATGCCTCAAGGTAAGGCGGTTGTGCAGACTGCAAAATCCTATTGTACCACCGGTTATTCCTTCCGACACTTCGTAGTAACTCTGTCCGTATTCCGGCACAAACTGCATACCGAGAAGTGAGGTCATAACCGTATATCTCAGTCTGTAGGAGGTTTGTTTGCCTGAGAAAGCATATTGTAACCCGAGATGGGCTTTCAGGTCGATGGCTGCATCGGCAGAGAATGGTTTGTTCACGTTTTGTACTATCTCTTTCAGAAAGAAGTCGAAATCAAGATACGGCCCGAGAAACAGATTAAGCCCGTTTACACCTGTCAGCCTTCCGAAATCATAATGTACGCCCCAACCGCCTTCAGCACCAAGAGCATATATCGCATTGGTATATGCAGGATTGAAAAGTCGGGCACCCTGAATCTTTACCTTTCCTACATGTTGCCAGTCTCTCACTTCTCCCAAACCCTGCCACCACTCATTTTGCAGGGCAAGAAACTGACCGGAATACTTCAGCGGACTCAGATATTCGTCATACTGTCTTATGCCGCCCCATCTCACAGAAAGCACATCCTCGTGCAAACGGCCTTCATACACAACTTCTTGTGCACACACACACATTGAACACAAACAAAGTAATATGGCAGTCAGACCTTTTTTCATTCTATCGTAAGAATCCTGTCTGTTCCGGTATCCGCCGGCGTGATTCTGATATTGACAGTCGTGTCAGGTAACAGATTTTCTATCATCTCAGGCCACTCTATGAAGCAGTAATTGCCTGAATAGAGATATTCCTCCGCCCCAAGGTCAAGTGCCTCCTGAAGGTTTTTCAGCCGATAGCAGTCAAAATGATATATCTCCTCGCCACTGCCGCTTTCATATACATTCACTATGGCAAATGTGGGCGAATTTACCACATCCTCCACTCCCATCTGTTTGCACAAAGCCTTAATGAAAGTTGTCTTGCCTGCTCCCATTTGACCGTAGAACGCATAAACACGCCTGTCAACAGAAACCTTCAAAATCTCCGTGACGTTTACCTCACTGCCTGCATCGTCAAACATTTGCAATGCGCCACCGGTTTCTTTTATGATATATCTTTTCATCTTTCTTCCCGAAAATAACTCTGCAAAGATACACTTTCTTTTTCAAATATACAAAACTATATCATAAAACACTAATGTATCCTTACGATTATAACAACAAAAAAACGCCATACAAATATATGACGTTTTCTTTTATATGTTCCTCTTTACGACAATCTTGTCATGCCTCACCATCAATAGCTATTGCTATTGAGTTGGCAATCTGTGCCATTTCTGCAGGTTCAAGTTTCAGTTTAGGGTTACTGAAGAGCATATCAGACTCTTTCTTTAGTGGAATCAGGTGAATATGCACATGATTAACCTCCATACCAAGCACTGCCATACCTATACGTTTGCACGAGATAGCTTTCTTCATCCCGACTGCCACTTGCTTGGCAAACACTATCATTTCACTCAGAGTCTCATCGTCCAAGTCAAAGATATAGTCTGCTTCCGGCTCAGGAAGTTTGGGAATAACAAGCGTATGCCCTTTAGTCAGAGGATTGATGTCGAGAAATGCATAAAACTTCTCGTTTTCTGCCACCTTGTAAGAAGGTATCTCACCATTGATGATGCGCGTGAAAAGTGTCATAGAAATTACTGTTTAGATGTTCTGATTTGGTGATTAGAAACTAATCTCCATTATTTCAAATTCGATAGTACCTGCCGGAACAGTCACTTTTGCTATTTCTCCCACTTTCTTTCCAAGCAAACCCTTGGCGATAGGAGTGCTTACGGAGAGTTTGCCCTCTTTGAAATTTGCCTCACCCTCTGTCACAAGCTGATAGTTCATTATCTGACCCGTCTTGAGGTTCTTAATCTTAACTTTGGTGAGCACCTGTACCTCATCAGTATTGATACGACTCTCGTCAATAACACGTGCATCCATGATTTTTTCCTTCAGCAAGGCTATCTTACTCTCAAGTTTACCTTGTTCTTCTTTGGCGGCATCATACTCGGCATTTTCGCTCAGATCGCCTTTGTCTCTTGCCTCTTGAATGGCGGCTATAACGCGTGGACGCTCTACTCCTTCAAGATATACAAGTTCATCTTTAAGTTTCTGCAGACCCTCTGCAGACAAATATACAATTGCCATAATTCTATATAGTTATTTAATATTTTCTTTTTGTGGTGATTTTTCACTCAAACTTTCTGTTAAGTATTTCATAACTTACTATTGCTTTCTTCACCTCATCTTCATCGCTGAAATCAGGTATAATATCCGTTTCCGGTTCCGTATCTTCAACATCTTCCACTTCTTGCAACTGCACCGGTTTAGGTTGCTGCTTCTCATGTTTTATCTTCTTGACAGATGCTGTACCCTCTTCGGATATCAGATTATAGTTTATTTGCACCGCTTGACCTTTATTCTGAGCAACATCATTCTGTAGCTCGCTACTACTATATACTTTCTCTTTCCTGCGTTTCTTTCCTCTCCCTATCTCTACAAATATCAATAGGACAAGCACGCATGAAAATATCAATATTGTTATTGCCATAGTAGTTATGTTTGTTTATAATAGCCTGTCTTCCGTACTTATTCGCAATGAATTACAATAGTATTTTCACCGTAAAGTTAAAAACAACACGTAACTTCCCAGCCACGTGTTGCCATTAAACCTAAACCTTAACTATGAAAATTTTATTTGTTTTCGAGCGCAAAGGTAATGCTTTTTCTGATAACTACCAAATATTTGATTGAAAAAAATGCTTTTTCATGAAAAAAAGTGCATTTTTTATGCCTTTTTAAGGAGTTTAACCCTTATATCTCATGGTTTTTCTATATCTTTGCATACATGGAGAAGTATTTTTACATAGAGACGTATGGCTGCCAAATGAATGTGGCAGACTCGGAAGTAGTGGCTGCGGTTATGCAGACTACCGAGTACCAAATAACCGACAAGATAGAAACAGCACAAGTAATTATGCTCAACACATGCTCCATTCGTGACAACGCAGAGCAGAAGATTTTCTCCCGTCTAAGAGAACTAAACAGATTGAGGGCAAAAACTGCAAAGCAGAACACGGGCAACTGCTGCCAACCTATAATTATAGGTGTAATCGGTTGTATGGCGGAGCGTCTTAGTGAAGAGTTGGTGAAAGAATACATGGTTAATTTCGTTGCAGGTCCTGATGCCTATTTGGATATTCCTAATCTGATTGCACAAGCAGAGTCCGGCGGTAAAGCTGTAAATATAGAACTCTCAACCACGGAAACCTACAGAGAGATTATTCCTGCAAGAATAGGCAAAACCATATCAGGTTTTGTGAGCATAATGCGCGGCTGCAACAATTTCTGCTCATATTGTGTTGTGCCATACACGAGAGGCAGAGAAAGAAGTAGAGACGTGGATAGTATTTTGAATGAAGTTAAAGATTTGCAGAATAAAGGATACAAAGAAGTCACTTTGCTCGGTCAGAACGTCAATTCATATAGATATAAGGTAGAGGGTAATAATGACAGTAACGGTGAAGAAACAATTATTACCTTTCCTAAACTGCTGGAGATAGTGGCGGAAGCCGTACCCGATATGAGAATACGTTTCACCACCTCGCATCCAAAAGACATGTCAGACGAGACGCTTGAGGTGATTGCCCGCCATAAGAACCTCTGCAAGTTTATTCACCTGCCCGTGCAAAGCGGAAGCAACAGAATACTCAAACTCATGAACAGAAAATACACTCGCGAGTGGTATTTGGAGCGTATTGCTGCCATAAGAAGGATTGTTCCCGATGCTGCTATCGGAACTGATGTATTTTGTGGGTTCCACTCCGAGACTGAAGAAGAACATCTTGAAACATTGTCTCTGATGCGGGAGGTCGGTTTTGACACCGCTTTTATGTTCAAATACTCAGAGCGGGAAGGCACCTACGCAAGCAAACACCTGAAAGATGATATACCTGAAGATGTGAAAGTAAGGAGACTCAACGAGATTATAGCGCTGCAGCAGCAACTCTCTCTTGAAAGCAATAAGAGGGAGATAGGCAAAACCGTGGAAGTGCTCGTAGAAGGTTATGCCAAACGCAGTAAAGAACAAATGGCAGGAAGAACTTCACAATACAAGACTGTTGTCTTCCCCCGTCAGGGCAGACATATAGGCGAAACTATAAACGTGCGTATATTATCCGCCACCGCAGCAACTCTTATAGGAGAAGTGGTAGAATAATATAATGGTGTACCCTGAGTCACAAAATTATTCTCCCAACAGATATCTAAGTATAAAAAAGGTTCAAGACAACTCCGGTATTGTTGCCTTGAACCTTTATTATCAAACCCTGTGTTAGAACCTTGCTGCAGTAAGGTTGCGCACCTTATTGTTGAAGCTGTCTGCCGCAATCAGGTCTTCTACCTTCAAGTGCATACGATAGCACCAGAAATGACGTGGATTATCAGGCACATTGATACGCTCTGCATGTTGGTCAGGCAAACGTAAATCAGCATCTATAGCCATCCAGTCTTGCAAGGGGAGTATTACCCACATTGCAGGAGAATACATGTGCTGATTGATAATGAAAGACGCAATCTCCGGCGACATCTCTTTAGGTGCTTCTCCCCACCAGCCCATCTGCTCGTTGTAGAAACGTTGTGTCTTCTCTTTGTCCTCTTCCCACCATGCACGAAGCGGGTTCATATCGTGGGTACCTGTAGTGCAGACACTCAGATAAGGAGCATCAGCAGGATGGGCAAAAGTGAGAGTGGGGTCTTTGGGCATACGCTGTATCTCAAGAGAGAGTATCTGCAACTCGTTCATCACCTGAGGCACGCATGCAGGCACCATACCTAAGTCCTCTCCGCACACAAGCATGTCTGTTGCATTGATAAGGGTAGGCAGTTTGCGCATTGCCGATTGACGCCAGAACTCGTTATGACGATGATAGAAATAATCGTCGTGTATCCTTGCAAGCAGAGTGCGTTGGTCTTCCCATAATTCAGAGTAAGAGTGCGACTGATAAAGAGCAATACGCGGGTGCAGTAGTTGCTCATTGTCCTTGTCACGCACAAACAACACCTCGCAATGCAGATACATAAGACCGTTGAGTATGTTGCGGTTCTTCTCCTGTTCCGTGATTGTCAAACCGTCAAACCACTCTTGTATCTTCTGTTGTGTATCAAACTCGGGTTTGAACCAATAGATATACCCGTCATTCGTATTGAGGAATGTCTGCTTCGCATAATCTGTGTCATAACCGAACACATCACCAAGGAAATTGGAACGGATATATGGTTTCACAAGTCTGTCTTCATCCACAGCCACACCCATATTCCACAGGTCTTGCATCGTATATCCCATTGCAGGGCAGAAATGACCACAGAGTCCCCACACCGCTGTCTTGGGCATTTGCCAAATACGGAAGAAACCAAGAATATGGTCTATTCTGTATGCATCAAAGTAGTCCTGCATCTTGGTAAAGCGTCTTCTCCACCAGCGGAAATTGTCCTGTGCCATCACATCCCAGTTGTATGTAGGGAATCCCCAGTTCTGACCTGAGATGGAGAAGTCATCGGGTGGAGCACCGGCAGAAGCGTCAAGATTGAATAGTTGCGGGTCTGTCCACGCATCCACTGAGTCGGGCGATATACCTATTGGAATATCTCCTTTTAGAGCCACACCTTTCGAATGAGCGTATGCAACTGCCTCAGAGAGTTGTTTGTCAAGGTGGAATTGCAGGAAATAGAAGAACGCCACTTTGTCATAGTCCTTTGCCTCCGGTGAGGATAGTTTGGCAAGGTTTTTCTCTGTAAACTTGCTATAGCGTTTCCAGTCATAGAAATGCGGAGTGCCGTTTTTGTCACGCAGATAGCAGAACACTGCGTATGGCACAAGCCACTCCTTGTTCTTCTCAAAAAAAGTCTTGTATTCCTCCGAAGAGAAGACGGCCTCCTTCTCTGCCTTATAGATTGCCTGATAGAAGTACATCTTCTCGTCATATACCGTCTGATAATCGGCTATTGTCTTACTGTTGAGTTCTGCCTTCTTTTCTTCATATCTCTTCTTTAGAGCGGGAGTAAGACGCCCCGTCTTTTCTATATTGAGATAGATAGGATGCAAAGCAAACACACTCACTGCATTATACGGGTAGGAGTCACGGTTGGTGTGCAGCAATGTCGTGTCGTTTATAGGCAATGTCTGTATCATCTTTTGCCCTGTGAGTGCTGCCCAGTCAGCCAACTTCTTGAGGTCCTGGAACTCACCGATACCGAAACCTTCGTCAGTCCTCAGTGAGAAAACTGGCACTGCCACACCTGCACCTTTCCAACGAGGCTGAGTGCGGCGGAAAATGCGGTCGTTCTGTAATATAACCACACCCTTGCTCAATCCCCACACCTGACGATTCTCACCATATTCAATATCTATCACCTTCCCCGTATGAAGGTCATATATCACGTATTTATACTCTATAACCTGGTCAGGCTCTACCTTTATCTGCTGGTGCCATACAGGGAATCCCGAGTCGTTCATAGGCAGTTTGTCGTCAGTGTTCCAACTGCCGAGTTCGGGGATATTTCCTACAATAGCCACTCCCTGGTTGGGTAATATCTGCGGCATGTCAATGCTGAACCTCACATTGCCCTCTGCCTTCTTTGTCTGACGGACAGCCTTTTTCTCTCTGTGGAAGAGTGCCTTCTGGAAAGCAGTGGCATAAAACGCTTTCTCATAATCGTTAGCCTGCCAAAAGTCATGCAGCACTACTTTCTTGTCTGCTGTATGAAGCTTTATATGGCGTGTATGACCTGCTTCATATACATAGTTGCCGTCCTGCAGTCGCAAAGCATAACGATACGAAAGCTCGCCTGCAAAATCTGTAATAGGAAGGGTGGCTGTCCAATAATCACCACCTTGACAATCAAGAACCAATGGAGTCTGCTCAGTCCAACCAAGCAAGGGATTGTCGCTAATCACGCAGATGTTCTGTCCCCACTCTGCACGATAGTTGATACAAAATGTAAGTGTCATGGTATTATATGTTGTTTATGTTGTAATCACACCGCAAAGTTACACATTTTTTTTGATTATATATACTTTTTTCTTCATTTATTTGCTTTTCTCCTCTATGTTGTGGCCGTTTTTTCTGAGAAAAGTCCCCACAATCATAGGTAGAATAGTGTTCAATAGCCACAGAAGAATAGCCGCAATCGCTATCTGGGCAATGTCGTCAGTGAAAACACTGAATATCACCACCGACCAACTTCCCCTGATTGCAGCATCTGCCACCGGTACTGAGGGGGTTACCGTAACCAACAGATAATATGCCGGTATCGCCACCAACGCCTCTATTGCTGACAACTCTATCCCGCAGAATATCAATACCAACCACAGCTGGAAACAATATACAGCATATCTTAGCATTGAATAGAAGATAGTTACCGCAAACCTCTTGTGAGAGAAGTTGCCTATGGCAACCAATGTGTCGTGCCACTTGCCCTCACTCGTTTTCTCTGCCCACTTGCGGGCAAGATTCGGATAGATAATTATCAATATTATCTGTATTGCAAAGATTGCCACACAAAACCACTCTACCCAATCCATTCCCCCTACTCTGTCTATCAAACTGATAAACGATGGTAGCCCGAGCAACACCTGTACAAAACCTAACGCAAGTGTGCCAATAAAACCCAACATCACCGCTTCCGCCCAACGACTCTTGTTCTGCATCATTGTTACTCTTGCGGGGAAATCTCCTAATCTGCCCGGAGTAAGAAATGCACCTATCACCCCAAAGTATGTCTGACGCTGTGCCTCCGCAAGACTCATCTTTTCTATGTCACTCATCAGATATCGCCACTTCATCGATTCAAACAATATGTTCAGTGGAAACAATACAACCGCTCCCGCCAAGCATATATATTGCAATGTGCCTGCCCCTCTGAAGTGCTCTGCAAGCGACCCCCAATCATCATAAATCACTAATCTGTATGTCAAGTAACCATACGCTGCCACCACAAGCAGCCACTGTATTATTTCTAATGGTTTACTTGATTTCATTTTGTATGTCAATTGCTCTATTTTATGCATTGTTAACACGCTTTTCGCTGTTGTAGAAATGCCATACCGTCACGTCTCCGCTATAACCTCATTACCTTTTTATGGTACTTCTGAATGAATAGTATTTCTGTCCGAAATACGACACTGCAACCGTTATCACCGTTATTATCATCTTCGACGGAGTAGGATATACCCCGCATGTCTCCACTAAAAACTTGAGCCCGAAATAGTTGATGGCAAGGTTTACTGCCACTATCGTTACATAGCGCACGAACTGCCTCACGCCATGCAAATCCGACTGCGTGAATGTAACATATTTGTTCAACCAGAAACCCGTGAACAAGGTAATCGGAAACACTATGCACAATGCAGCAATATGCGGAGTCAGACACCACTCGCGGTTAAATAAAGTGAAATATACCAACTCATGACCAACAACAAAATTATACATTATAAAGTACAACACCCAATCCAACACCATGTTAAAGGTGCCGCATACACCATATCTGAAGAACTCCTCCGAACACAAACGACTGAACGGACCGTAGAAAAAATCAATGATTTTCCTTATATATGAAGCAAGAGTTTGCATAATCAAAATAATTGTAGTACTTTTGCAGTGCAAAGTTAAGGCTTTTTCCTCAACTATGCAAATAAGTTTAACCTATCGACTGTTATATGGACTATCACGCGGATGCTCAAAGTACATGCCAAGAAAGCGCTGGGTCAGCACTTCCTGAGGGATTTGAGTGTGGCTCAGCAAATAGCCGAAAGTCTGGCATTCCAACAAGATAAAATGCCTGTCTTGGAAGTAGGACCGGGAATGGGAGTTCTAACCCAATTCCTGCTCCAAAATCCGCGTATAGAACTCACTGCTATCGAAATTGATAGAGAATCTGTTGATTATCTCAAAGTTAACTTTCCTCAACTGCACCTTATTCAAGGCGACTTCCTGCGTCTTGACCTCAACCTCTTGTATCCGGAAGGTGAATTCTGCGTTATAGGTAACTATCCTTATAATATATCCTCACAAATATTCTTCAAAGTCCTTCAGTATAAAGACAGAATCCCGTGCTGCTCGGGTATGATTCAGAAAGAGGTGGCTGAACGCCTCGCTGCCAAACCCGGTAATAAGCAGTATGGTATCCTCTCGGTACTCATGCAGGCATGGTACGACATAGAATATCTGTTCACCGTGCAGCCATATGTCTTTGACCCTCCGCCAAAGGTTAAGTCTGCAGTAGTACGATTCACAAGAAACCGGCGGCAACAGTTGGACTGCGATGAAGAAATGTTCAAAAAAGTGGTGAAGACAGCCTTCAACCAACGACGGAAACAAATGCGTAATTCGCTCATGCCCTTGCTCGGAAAAGGAAACCCGCTGCTCGAAACAGATATCTTCCGCCTCCGACCGGAACAACTCTCCGTCGAACAATTCATTCAACTAACCCAATCTGTAGAAACTTATTGCAATGTCTCGCCCCCGTAGTGCGCTATCACCTGACTCCAATACAATAATACACTGCAACCTCACTACCCAACTTAACAACTTAATAACCTACCGATATGTCCTCACTGAAAATATTCTATAAAGACAACGAGAAAATCAAAATCTCCAAAACTCTCGAAATCCTCCAGAAAATCGAGAAGAAAGATATCATTTGGATCGACCTCCTCGATGTGAAAGAAGAGGTTGAAACCGAACTCGAACAGTTCCTCAAAATCTATATCCAAGAGGACGAAGAGATGGAAGAGATTGAGATGTCAAGCCGATATATTCAAACCGATGACTCTATAGTCGTTAACTCCAACTTCCTTCGGGACACTTTCGAAGTATGCCCCGTCAACTTCATTATCAAGCAAGGTGTACTCGTCACCGTACGCGACGATGAACTCGGCAGTTTCAACGACACCGTACGCAAGATGTTCGTCAATACAAGGAACTTCCCCACCGGCTTCCATGTCTTTACTGCCCTTATGGAAACACGTGTTGAATACGATGCCGACTTGATTGAGGACACCACTGATCTCATCACCAACCTATCCACCGACATCAACAAAGCCAGCGACCATGTGGACGAAGACATACTGATACAAATTAAAGACTTGCAGGAAAAAGTCACCATCATCCGGCAGAATGTTATGGACAAACAGCGTGTCATCAGCAATGTGCTCAAGTGCGACTTCTTCCCTAAAGACCTCCAACCACGACTTACAATGATTATCAAAGATATCAACTCTCTGTTTGAATATACACGCTTTGGTTTCGACCGTCTCGACTACCTGCAAGATACCTTCCTCGGTCTCGTAAATATCGAACAAAACAAGATTATCAAGATATTCACTATCGTCAATATCGTCTTCCTTCCGCCCACTCTTATCGCCTCCATGTATGGCATGAACTTCGACTTTATGCCCGAACTCCATTGGCAACTTGGTTATCCGTTCGCCATCGGACTCATGATAGTCTTCACCGCCTTCGTCATGCTCATCTTCAAACTAAAAAAATGGCTGTAATAGCAAACTGACTGTACTTATAGATACAGTTAGAAATCAAAAGTGTAAGAGAACTATAACCCTGTTGCCTGAATTAAATTATCAGTGTCAAATCCCGTTTTGACATTTTGTCACCTTTTTGCCCGTTTTACCTTACAAAGTGTAAGCTGACGGATAGCCCACTTTAAGCCTACTTTAAGCCGAGTGTTAGCCATCTCCCCCATTTGACACTTTGTCACCTTTTCTGCCGTTTTGCTTACACTTTGCTATTTTCTACTATCCTTCAAAATACAAGAAAGCCGCCTTGAGGGCGGCTTTCTTTAAGATAAATAACGGCTTTTTATTTGCAATCTTCTTTGCTCTTGGCCACTTTTACTTGTGTTATTTTAGCCTCTCCACCTGCTTTTTCAAGGAAAGCCTTAAAATCTTTCATTGCCAAGTCAATGTCTTCACCATCACCATATACATAGGTAGGTTCAGCATCAATGGTTATACCGCCCATAGTAACCTTGGCATCAAGACGATAGCAACCTTCACCTTTGTTGCAGGAAGCCATAATTCCGGCTGTAAGCACAATAGCTACAGCAATAAGCATTTTCTTCATAATAAATGTTTTTAATTGTGATTAGTAATGTTATAGTTATATATTTGTGTTATGTAAATGTTATATTTGTGTTATGTAAATGTTATATTTGTGTTATGTAAATATTATAGTTATGTTATGTAAATGTTATAGTTATGTTATGTAAAGTGTTCCCCCACTAACAGCCTGCAAAGTTACTAATAATTTCAAATATAACAAACTCTTTTTTCAGAGTTTAATGGTGCATAAAATATAATTACTTTATGACATTTGGAGCATTCTTTCTATTGGTTTGATTGCTTGGCGGGCAAGATAATGTTCCACTTTTATTTCATATTTTTCATCACGCAGACACTCATATAGTTTTTCGAGAGTATTGAGGCGCATATATTCACACTCATTACAAGAGCATGGAGTAAGTTTACCATTAACTTCTATTTCAGTTGCCTCAGGAGGAACAGTAATAAAAGTTTTTTGAGGACAAAAACTTTGCATTTTATGAAGAATACCACTCTCTGTTGCAACAATAAACATGTTTTCATCGGAGTTTTTTACATAGTTTAGCAAAGCCTCTGTACTACCTACTACGTCTGCAATGTCAAGTATAATTTTTTTACATTCGGGATGTGCAAGAACCTTTGCATTGGGATATTCTTTTTTAAGTTGTAGCAGAGCCTCAATACTGAATCTACTATGAACATGGCAAGCACCATCCCAAAGATACATATTTCTGCCTGTTACACTATTTATATAGTTACCAAGATTTTTATCAGGAGCAAATAGTATTTTCTGTTCAGGAGGTAGTTGGTTTATAATTTTAAGTGCATTACTTGAAGTTACTACAACATCTGTAAGTGCCTTTACAGCAGCTGAAGTATTTACATAACTTACCACCATATAATCAGGATGTTGTTCTTTAAAAAGAGCAAGGTCTTTTGCCTGACATGAATCAGCAAGACTACACCCTGCATTAGGATCAGGTATAAGCACCTTTTTATTAGGACAAATTATCTTAGCTGTTTCTCCCATGAAATGTACTCCGCATAGAACAATTATGTCAGCATCAGTCTTAGCAGCTTGTCTTGCAAGAGCAAGACTATCACCAACAAAATCTGCTATATCTTGCAATTCGGCTCTTTGATAGTAGTGAGCCATTATTACTGCATTCTTCTGTTTGCGGAGAATATTTATTTGTTCTATAAGTTGCTCTTTAGTCAACATAGGAAAATATTAATAGTTTAGTTTATAATTTTTTCTTTGTGGTTATATGGTGTGCAATATGTTTATAAACAATTAAAAGTGATGTAAATCAGTTAATTGTAGTTGTTGATAATATATGTGATATTTTAACTTTATATTTGACAAATTATTTTCTTCACACTCTTATCCAAGTTTATTATAAATTATCAACATAATTATAAACAACTAAAATCTATAACTGAAAGTCAGATTCCAACTCCAGTTCCACATCTGTTGTTTTATATATGTTTGTTGTGTTTTTGTAAGATTGTTAAGTCCGAATGTATATCCTGCATGAAGTCGGTATCTATCCCATTGTAATCCGCCTCCGAGACTATAACATATATTTGGTCTTATAAGTTCGTTTGCGGAATATCTTTCGTATTTTTCTGTCTTTATATTATTTTGATTGAGCCACTGTTTTGTTTCATCATTAAGTTCGGTTTTTATATAATCTATCTGTGCTAATCCTATATTAAGTTCCGGTCCTGTATAGAAAATAAGAGAAAGTTTACTCCATAATTTTATATCAGAGGTTATAAAAACCGGTATGTTCAATTGTTGAGAGAGAACTCTATGATTAACAGTTTGAATCTCATAGTCATTAAGAAGAACATTCTTCCAATGTTGGTTAGAAGTACCATAAGTAATAGAATATATTAAACCGGTTTGAACAGAGAATCTGTAAGGCAGATTGAAGTCAAAAGTGATACCTAACTTGGTTCCGTGTAAATACATATCAGGGTATGTATTATTTTTACTATGTTGCCAATCTTGCAAATAACCTACATTAAAACGGTAACTTACAGAAAATTTGTAAGGTTCTTTATGTAAAATACGTTGCTCTTGTTCTTGTGCTGTAAAGTCTATTTGGTCTTTAGCTTCTTGTGAGAATAGAGCAGATGAAATGGAAAGCAATATAAGAAGAGTTTTAATATACCGTCTCATGTGTATGTATTATAATTTTGTGCAAAGGTAGTGTAAATTACGGAAATATCCAAATTTATTTGTATCTTTGCAGCGGAATGAAGATAACTACTGAGGCAATAGTGTTGCATTTATCAAAGTATTCTGATAAAGCTGCAATTGTTCATACTTATACGAGAAAGTATGGAAGAATGACTTATATGTTATATGGAATAAGCGGAAAAAAACGTAGTCAGTTGTTATCTGCAACTGAGCCGTTTTCTCTCGTTGAAATCGAAGCAACCCATAACTTAGGAAGAGAAATTCAGACGTTGAATAATGTATCACTGAGCTACGTTAAGAAGAGTGCAGGAGATTTTAACAAAAAGGCAGTAAGTATGTTTATAGCTGAAATTCTTTATCGTACTTTATCTCATCCCGAACCTGATGAAGTTCTCTTTGATTATTTGAGTGATACATTAAAGGGTCTCGATTTCACCGAAGATATTGAGAATTTTCATTTAAGATTTCTCTTGCAATATACTTATTTTCTCGGCATTATGCCTTCACTTGACGAATATGGTAAAATGCTTGATATAACCACAGGTTTGCTTATAAATGAGCAAAACATAGATAATTGTTTTTCAGTTAAAGAAACAGAGTTACTTATAATGCTATTGAATAATAAAAAGGTAAATATAAGTAGAGTTGAGAGACAAAGCCTATTAAATAAGTTATGTATGTATTATGAATGCCACTTAACTGACTTTATTAAACCCAAATCTCTTGATGTATTGAAAGAAGTATTTGACTCGTAATTTAGTGCGCTAAAAGAAAAAAGCATTTTTTTCTTGTGAGTTACTATTATTTTTATTATTTTTGCGGTTGCTTGTATATCTATATATTGGTACATAGTTTGAAAGTGCTTATATTATGAAATACAGATATTTAGTTTGAATAAATAACAATAATAACATAATAAAATTCAGTTTAAAATGGGTTTATTTTCCTTTACTCAAGAGATTGCAATTGACTTGGGAACAGCCAACACTATTATTATTTGTGATGACAAGGTAGTAGTTGACGAGCCTTCAGTAGTTGCTATAAGTCAGTCAGACAACAAAATGGTTGCAGTAGGCAGAAAGGCACAACAGATGATAGGTCGTGGCGGTACTATGATTCGTACTGTGCGTCCTCTTCGTGATGGTGTGATAGCAGACTTTTATGCTTGTGAAATGATGATTCGCGGCATGATAAAGATGATTCCTCAACGCAGCAAACTATTCACACCTTCCATTCGTATGGTTGTATGTATTCCTTCAGGTTCTACAGAAGTAGAGATTCGTGCCGTGCGTGACTCATCTGAGCATGCAGGAGGAAGGGATGTGTATATGATATATGAACCGATGGCAGCTGCTATAGGTATAGGTATAGATGTAGAGAGTCCGGAAGGATGTATGATTGTGGATATAGGAGGTGGTACGACGGAGATAGCAGTTATATCTCTTGGTGGAATAGTGGCAAACAAGTCAATAAAGACTGCCGGTGATGATCTTAATGCAGATATTATTGATTATATGGGTCGTATGCACAACCTGCGTATTGATGAACCTACTGCAGAGCGCATAAAAATTCAGGTGGGTTCTGCGTTGACTGAACTTGAAGATGCACCTGAAGATTATATAGTTATAGGTCCTAACAAGGTTACGGCTCTCCCGACTGAGGTGCCTATTTCCTATCAAGAGATAGCTCATTGTCTTGAAAAGAGTATTTCTAAAATAGAAAATGCAATTCTTCAGGCCCTTGAACAAACACCTCCTGAGCTTTATGCAGACATAGTGAAGAATGGTATATTCTTAACAGGTGGCGGTGCATTATTACATGGTTTGGCTACACGTTTGACTAATAAGATTACAATACCTTTCCACGTTGCAGATGATCCTTTGCATGCAGTGGCAAGAGGTACGGGTGTAGCGCTGAAGAATGTTAACAACTTCAATTTCCTTATAAGATAAAGGATTATATAGATGCGCACACTGCTACAGTTTTTAGCAAAGTATAGTATATTGCTATTGTTTCTTGTATTAGAAATAGTAGCATTTATACTTTTGGTGCGCAATAATAACTATCCTCAAAGTGCTGTTCTAAGTTCTGCAAACCGTATATCTGCTACGTTGTATGAGGCCGGCAGTACTGTATCTGATTATTTCTATCTGCGGTCACAAAACACTGTATTGACGGAAGAAAATGCAGAATTGCGTAACAGAATATATGAATTGGAAAACATGTTGGAAACCGTTGTAGAGGATTCAGCATCTGAATATGTATATGCACACAAAGATATAGTGACACACCCGGCAAAAGTAATTAACGGTACCACCAATCTGCAAAGAAACTATTTTACTATTAATAAAGGTAAGCGTGACGGAATATCTACAGATATGGGAGTGGTGAATAAAGATGGAGTAGTAGGAATAGTGAGCACTGTGTCAGAGAAGTTTTCCGTGGTTATACCTTTTATCAATCCAAATATTTCTTTGAGTTGCAAGCTGAAGAAAAACGGCTATTCTTGTGTTATGCATTGGGATGGAAAAGATTACAGGTATGCTGAATTGCAAGATATTGCCAGACATATAAATGTTGTTGAGGGTGATACAGTAGTAACAAGTGGTTTTTCGGAGGTCTTTCCAGAGAATTTATCGGTTGGTATAGTAGAAAAGGCAGAACTTACAGAAAGTGACGCATACTATAGGATAAAACTGAAAATGGCTGTTGACTTTAGGACAATAGAGTATGTTTCCGTAATAGAAAACAAAGACATTAATGAGCAGAGAGAACTCGAAAAAAGTGTGATGAGCAGATGAATCAATGGTTAGAAAACATATTACGTTTCATAATACTGCTCCTTCTGCAAGTGTTATTATTCAACAACTTGCAGTTCTATGGTTTATGCACTCCTTGCGTATATATATTGTTTCTCATTGCTCTCCCTCCTACTCTACCACGTTGGGTGGAACTGCTTATAGGATTTGCTGCAGGATTTATTCTTGATATATTTTGTAATACTCTTGGAGTTCATACTGCATCATGTACTTTGATTGCATATATGCGGCCACTATTGATAAAGAATATGATACAAGATAACGAGCGTCTGACCGATACTCCGTCAGGTATAAGTTTTGGCAGACAGACATATATGCGTATAGTTATTATCTTAGTATTTATTTATCATATTACAATGTTTTCTCTGCTTGCGTTTAGTTTCCATAACTGGTGGATAACACTTTTGCAGATAATAGTAAGCAGTTTGTTCACAATAGCCATAATACTTGGATTGGATATATTGAATCGCTAACATAACGAACCTTGACCGATTATGATAAATGATGAGTTTTATAAACGGCGATATGTGATTACAGCCATCATTATGATGGTTGTGTTTGTCTATATATGCCGCTTGTTTTTCCTGCAAATAGTGGATAATACCACAGGTAGCAAAGCTGAGACCAATGCACTTGTTAAGCAAACTATATATCCTCCGCGCGGATTGATATACGACAGAAACGGTGAACTACTGGTATTCAATCAGCCAATCTACGAAGTTACTATGATAATGCATGAGATGAAAAGCGGATTTGATACTATCAGTTTCTGCAATGCGTTGTCTATTACTCCTGAGATGTTTGAAAGTAGGGTAGAGGATATAAAGAACAAGAAAAAAAATCGTGGTTATTCCAGTTATACTCCGCAAGTGTTTCTCTCTCAACTTAGCAAAGAAGATGTGGCTGTTCTTCAAGAATCATTGTATAAGTATAAGGGAGTGAATATCCGTAAACGTACACTTCGTGATTATACATATCCTGCTGCTGCACAAGTGCTTGGTAGTGTAGGGGAGGTGTCACAAAAAGATATAGAAAGAGATTCATACTATACTGCCGGAGATTATAGTGGAAGAGATGGTATAGAACGAACCTATGAAAAGATACTTCGTGGTGAAAAGGGTGTAGAAGTTCTTATGCGTGATGCAAAAGGTAAAATTCAAGGCAGTTATAAAGAAGGTGAGATGGATGAGCCGGCAAAGGCGGGAGAAGACATAACACTCACTATAGACATACATTTGCAAATGCTTGCAGAAGAATTGCTGCAGGGTAAAATAGGTAGTGTTGTAGCAATAGAGCCACAAACAGGAGAAATACTCGTTTTAGCAAGTAATCCTACATGGGACCCGTCTATATTGGTAGGAAAACAACGCTCACAAAACTACAATATGCTTCTCAATGACCCCACTAAACCTCTCTTTAACCGTGCCACTTTTGCCCAATATCCACCAGGTTCCACATTCAAAACAGTGCAGGCACTTGTTTGTCTACAAGAGAAGGCCATTACACCGTATACAATGTATCCATGCGGGGGGAAGGGTACAAAACCAATCAGTTGCACTCACTTTCATGGTTCTCCTGTAAGTCTTTTGAATGCTATAGAACAGAGTTGTAACCCTTATTTTTGGTGTGCCTATCGTGATTTCCTTGAAAAAGACGGGTATGGCAATAACAACGAGAATTTCAAAAAGAGGTACAATCTGTGGAGAGATGATGTTATGTCGTTTGGGCTTGGACAGAAGTTTACGGATTCTGATATAAGTGAACAGTCTGCGGGAAACATACCAACAATATCTTTTTTTAATAAATATTACGGTGAAAAGGGTTGGAAGGCAATTACAATACGTTCTCTTTCAATAGGACAAGGAGAAGTACTTGTTACACCTTTGCAGTTATGCAATGTGGCAGCAACTATTGCTAACGAGGGTTGGTATATAACCCCTCATCTAAACCGAAATGATACAATGAAATCGCATATTCATCATACATCAGTTGACCAGCGATGGTTTCCTATTGTGAAAGAGGGAATGGGTCGTGTGATGACCAATGGTACAGGAAGATGGTATCAACTTGATAGTATCACAACAGGTGGCAAAACCGGTACTGCACAGGCAGGAAAAGGCAAGCAAGACCATGCACTTTTTATTGGCATGGCCCCTCTTGAGAAGCCTGAAATAGTTGTAATGGTGGTTGTAGAAAACTCCGGATTTGGTGCAACTTGGGCAGCTCCCATCGCAAGCCTTATAATGGAACAATATCTTACCGGAGACATTAAGCGTAAAGACCTGTATAATCGTATGGCAAATTCTGTTATCAATCCGAATGTCAAGAAAGTGAATAGAAATAAACAATAGTTCTGCCCAATATAATAGAAAAGTCTTAATCTTATAATATGTCAAGAAACGGAAGTATATTAAAGTCTATAGATTGGCTTACGGTAGGCCTATTTCTGTTGATGTCAGTTTTTGGGTTGCTTAATATCTATGGTGCAACCTACGACTTTGAACACACAGACTTTTTTGCTCTTTCCACTCGTTCGGGCAAACAGATATTGTGGATATTGATTTCGCTGTTTATAGGCAGTATAGTAATGCTTATTGATAGTAAAACTTATGATATACTGGCATATATAATCTATGTATTATGGATAGGAGTACTATTTGTGACTCCTTTTCTGACTCATGATATAAAGGGTTCTTACTCTTGGTTAGTAATAGGTCCTTTTCAGATGCAACCTGCCGAGTTTGCCAAGTGTTTCACTGCGCTGGCATTAGCCAAGTATATGAGTCGATATGAATATAAAATACGAGACCTCAAAGACTTAATTGTACCTTTTCTTATGATAGCATTGCCAATATTTATCATTATGGTAATGCAGAAAGAGACAGGTTCGGCACTTGTATTTTTAGCTTTCTTCTTCATGTTTTACCGTGAAGGAATGACCGGTTACGTGCTTTTAATAGGGGCAGCGGCAATCTTCTTTTTCATTATAGTGATTCGTCTGAGTGTTGTTCCGTTACCCTTTGGTACGGGTATGGCAGGTATGCTTATTGCAATGCTACTCATAATGTTGGTAGAGCTCTATTTTCTATTCTTCATAATAAAAAGGAGAAAAGAGGCACTAATATTAGGTGGTGGTATATTGGTTGCATACGGCATTTGTTGTCTTTTGCTCATTTGGTTTAATGTTAATTTTGATATAGCAAGCACGATAATAGCTTTTATGTCGGTTCTTTATCTTGCGGGTTTGTTTCTTGTGTGGCGGCATAAAGAGTTTGTATTTCTTTTGTTATTTTCTTTGTTATCAATTGTGTATTGTCAAAGTTGTGATTGGGTTTTCAATAATCTTCTTAAGCCTCACCAAAGAGCCCGTATTGAGTTGTTACTCGGATTGGTAGATGACCCGAGTGGAATAGGGTATAATGTTAATCAGGCAAAGATTGCTATTAGTTCCGGAGGTTTTTGGGGTAAAGGATTCATGAAGGGTACACAGACTAAACTTTCTTTTGTACCTGAGCAGTCAACAGATTTCATATTCTGTACGGTAGGGGAAGAGTGGGGTTTTGTAGGTTGCTTTTTAGTTCTTATTGTATATTTGATATTTATACTAAGAATTATATATATAGCTGAGAGACAGAAAGATAGGTTTAGTAGGATATATGCTTATTGTGTAGCGTCAGTCTTTTTCATGCATTTAGCTATCAACATAGGTATGGTGATAGGTATATTGCCGGTTATTGGAATTCCTTTACCTTTTTACAGTTATGGAGGTTCCTCGATGTTATGCAGTTCTCTTATGTTGTTTATTCTGCTTAGACTTGATGCATCTCGTGTGGAGAAAATGAAATAATACAGATATGGATTTCAAGTATGATGTCATAGTAGTTGGTGCGGGTCATGCCGGTTGTGAGGCAGCCAGTGCTTCTGCAAGGTTGGGTAGTAAGACTTTGCTTATCACTATGGATATGAATAAGATTGGTCAGATGAGTTGTAACCCGGCAGTGGGAGGTATAGCTAAAGGTCAGATTGTGAGAGAAATAGATGCTTTGGGAGGTCAGATGGGTATTGTTACAGACAAGTCTGCAATACAATTCAGGATGTTAAATCGTTCGAAGGGTCCTGCGATGTGGAGTCCGCGAAGTCAGAGTGACAGAAAGCGTTTCATAGAGCAGTGGGTAAATACTCTCAGTTTTACGGAGAATCTTTATATATGGCAGGATGTTGTTAGTTCTCTTTTAATTAAGGACAATACTGTTTATGGTGTGCATACAGCGCTTGGCTTGGATATAATTGCAAAAGCTGTAGTGCTTACTAATGGTACTTTTCTCAATGGCTTATTGCATTTCGGTTCTACTCAAATCAGAGGAGGGAGAATTGCTGAACCTGCATCATCTGGTATTACTGAGCAGCTGCGAGATTTAGGTTTCATAACTGACAGGATGAAGACCGGTACGCCTTGTAGAGTAGATGCAAGAAGTATAGATTTCTCTCAGATGACAGAGCAAAAAGGAGACAATGACAATCACCATTTTTCACACTTGCCTTCTGTTCATAGAGAGCTTAAGCAGATGTCATGTTGGATTACATATACTAATCCGCTCACACATGAGGAACTCAGGAAAGGTCTTGACAGGAGTCCGCTATATAACGGACAGATTAGAAGTATAGGTCCAAGATATTGTCCGAGTATAGAAACAAAGATTGTTACTTTTGCTGACAAAGAGGCGCATCAGTTGTTTATTGAACCAGAGGGTGTAGATTCATGTGAGTATTATGTAAACGGATTCAGTAGTTCTTTGCCGTTGGATATACAGATAAATGCGCTAAAGACTGTGAAAGGTTTGGAGAATGTTGTTTTATATCGTCCGGGATATGCTATAGAGTATGACTTCTTTGACCCGACTCATCTGCAGCATACTCTTGAAACCAAGCTAATACATAATTTGTTTTTTGCGGGTCAGATTAACGGCACTACAGGATATGAAGAAGCAGCAGGGCAGGGTATAATAGCCGGTATAAATGCACATCAGAGGGTAGTTGAAGGTGAGGCGTTTGTACTTTCCAGAGATGAGGCTTATATAGGTGTTTTGATAGATGATTTGGTAACAAAAGGTGTGGATGAACCTTACCGTATGTTTACTTCAAGGGCAGAGTATAGAATTTTGCTACGTGAGGACAATGCAGATGTAAGACTTACTGAGAAATCGTATAATATAGGTCTTGCAAGCAGAGAGAGGTTGGATATTCTTCACACTAAATTGGCTTGTGAACAACAAATAACCGAGTTTATGCAGTCATATACCGTAAGACCTCTGCAGATAAATAGTTATCTACGACAGAAATCTACACCTGAGGTTAGTCATAGTGTTAAGCTGATAGATATTTTACTCAGACCGCAGGTTTCTATATTTGAGTTGATAGATGTATTGCCCGAGTTGCATACCAAGGTTGACAATATACCTGCTGAACTTAGGGAAGAAGTGTTGGAAAGTACGGAGATCAATATTAAGTATAAAGGTTATATTGAGAGAGAAAGACTTGCGGCTGACAAGCTGCAAAGATTGGAGAATGTGAAGATACCTGCAGGTTTCTGTTATGAAGAGCAACTTTCTTTATCTACAGAAGCAAGACAAAAACTTACGAAGGTACAACCTCTTACTATAGGGCAGGCAAGCCGTATTCCGGGTGTATCTCCAAATGATATAAGTGTGCTGCTTGTATTGTTTGGAAGATGAGGTTGCCGACCATGGGTTATAGTAATGTTCCACGTGGAACAGAAGAAAAACAAACATAAAAGATATACTAATTATGACACAAGAAGAAGTAAAGAAAATCATTCGTGATGTGCCTGATTTTCCTCAGAAGGGCATCTTGTTCAAGGATTTAACCACAGCGTTTATCAATCCTGAATGTATGCATTGGTTTAGAGAACAGTTGACTAATGCTTACAAAGACAAAGGTATAACGAAGATATTAGGTTTAGAATCGCGCGGTTTTGTACTTGCACCCATAGTGGCAAGCGAATTGAATATAGGCTTTGTGCCTATAAGGAAAAAGGGTAAGTTGCCAGCAGATGTAATAGGACAGAGTTACGAAAAGGAGTACGGCACAGATACGATAGAGATACACACAGACAGTTTGTGTGAAGACGATGTTGTGATGATTCATGACGACTTATTGGCAACGGGTGGTACAATGGCTGCGGCAGTTGCTCTTGTAAGAAAGTTCGGAGTGAAGAAGATATATGTAAATTTTTTAGTAGAGTTAGATGACCTTAATGGCAGAAAAGCCTTTACAGATGATGTAGAGGTGCTATCGCTGATTCATTATTAAGGACAAGAGACAACTCCGTTGAAGGAGAAAAGACAGCTACGCTGAAAGATAAAGGACTGCTGCGCCGGAAGATGCAGGAGGTAGGACATAATGCCTTTAACTGAAAAAATACGACAGATACTCAGTGCTTTGCCAGAGAAGCCCGGAGTGTATCAGCATCTTAATAAAGATGGTGAGATAATTTATGTGGGTAAGGCAAAGAATCTGAAGCGCAGGGTGAGCAGTTACTTTCAGAAGGAGCATGAGTCGCTTAAGACGAGGCAGTTAGTAAGCAAGATAGAAGATATACGTTATATTGTAGTGGAGAGTGAGCAGGATGCGTTTCTGTTAGAGAATAATCTAATCAAGCAGTATCAGCCTTACTACAATATTCTACTGAAAGACGGAAAGAGTTATCCGAGTATATGTATTACCAAAGAAGATTATCCGCGTGTATTCAAGACGAGGAATATAGTAAAGGGAGCAGGAGAATACTACGGGCCATACAGTTATGGCAATACGGTTGACCTTGTGCTGGAGCTGATACACGAGCTTTATCCTCTGCGTACATGCCATTTGCCACTGACAGAGAAGGGTATAGAAGAGGGCAAGTGGAAGGTATGTCTGAAGTATCATATACATCGTTGTTCGGGTGTATGTGAGGCGCAAGAGAGTAGGGAGAAGTATATGCAGTATATAGATGAGGTAAGGCAGATAATCAGAGGTGACGCGCATGAGATAAGCAAGAAACTTATCGATGAAATGGGGAGATTGTCAGTAGAGATGCGTTTTGAAGAGGCACAGGAGTTGAAGAAGAAATATGACCTGATTGAGAGATTCAAGAGCAAGACCATAGTAAGCAATACGGGGATGAGAGATGTTGATGCATTTGGTTATTTAGAGCAGGATGAAAATATATATGTGTCGTTACTGAGAATACATAACGGCAGTATAGTACAAGGTCAGACAATAGAGTACAGGCGGATGGTGGAAGTGGAAAGGGAGGAGACGCTTGGAAGGGCAATTATGGAATTGCGTGGTCAGCTGGGGAGTGAGACAAAGGATATAATCGTGCCATTTATACCTGATTTCATCGAAGAAAACATAAGAGTAAGTGTGCCGACTGCGGGTGACAGAAAGAAACTCTTGGATTTGGCGATGCAGAATGTGAAGCAATACTCTCTTGACAGATTGCGCCAGCAAGACAAGTTAAACCCAGACCAACGTGCCACCCGCATATTGACTTCGCTTCAGCAGTTGCTACACCTTGATAGAATGCCGGTTACGATTGATAGTTTTGATAACTCCAACATACAGGGGACAAATGCAGTGGCGGGTTGTGTGGTATTCAAGATGGCCAAACCGAGTAAGAAAGACTACAAACGGTTTATAATCAAGACTGTAGAGGGCCAAGATGACTATGCAAGTATGCGTGAGGTGGTTTATCGCAGGTATAAGAGAATGTTAGATGAAAGCGTTGCCTTGCCTGATTTAATCATAGCAGATGGTGGAGTAGGGCAGATGCATGCAATAAGGGAGGCGGTAGAAGACCAATTAGGTTTGCATATACCGATTGCAGGATTGGTTAAGAATGACAAGCACAGAACGAATGCTTTGCTATTCGGTTTCCCGCCGCAGGAGATAGGGTTGAGGGTAACAGACGAGGTGTTTCATTTCTTAACGCAGATACAAGACGAGGTGCACAGGTTTGCCATCAGTTATCACAGGCAGAAGAGAAGCAAGGCGCAAACCGCGAGTGAGCTGGATGAGATAGAGGGAGTAGGTGAGAAGACAAAACTGGCGTTGATGAAGGAGTTTAAGAGTGTGAAGCGCCTGAAAGAGGCTAAGATTGAGGATATAGTTGCCGTGGTAGGAAAGAGCAGAGGCACAATGATTTATGAGTATTTTCACGGCAATTTGGGCGCCTGAGAATTGAATATTTGGAATGATACGGGAGAATACCCGAAAAAAACGGTCAGAAAAAGGGGTCAGTCAGAGGAGAATCGGAGAAGAATATTAACAAAATATAAGGAGAGTAAAGATTATGATAGTAAAGACAGCTGATTATTTATCTGAGGCGAGCGGAAACGGCGGAGGTGATTATTATCTACGTCGAATACCGGGTAGGCCTGAATATTCGGTAAAGTGCAAGAAGCCGAGGTTTAGTAAAGCGAAGAGGAAGGCGTATGCAGAAACAGAGAGGAGCAAGATCTTCAAGGCGGCAGCTCAGAGGGCGAAGGCAGAGTATGCGGATGCAGAGAAGAGGGCGGAGTGGCAGAGGCGATATGATGCGGCAAAGGAGAGCCAACGCAAGCGAGGCGGGTCGATATATGATTCGAGGGGCAAACTGAAGTTGCCGCCATATTTATGGCTTTACATAAGGAAGGAAGTGCATAAGGAGGTATTGGCAGAGTGGAATAATTAGGTTTGTGACGGCTTGAGGTCAGTATCAGGTCAGTATCAGGTCAGTATCAGGTCAGTATCGTGATGGCTGCGGGTGAGTGGGGAGGAGACGTGACGATGTCGCGTTTCTACGTTGGGGAATCCGATATTTCGGGGAGTCGAGATTTTGGGAAATTGAAGAGGTTGAGGAGACGTGACGTTGTCGCGTCTTTACGAGAGATTGAGTGAGATGTTGAAGTGTTTGTATGGTTTTTGTGATAAGAGTTTTGCAGTTGTAATTGTATTACGATCAGTATAATATCATCAGTAAATATAATCTGTTTAATATCATTAGTATAAAATCATAGGTATAATAATCAATATAACATAATCATTTGAGCAAATGTTTCGGCGAGTTATACATATTATGTTGTTAGTATTGCTATGTTTAAGTTCTTGTGTCAGTCACGAGGAGCGTGTTGAGGCGTTGCAGACGGTGGCAGAGGCTGACAGTCTTGACAGCAACGGTATATTGTTTTCAGATATAGTGCGTCTTAGTCATGCTGTTGATGCATTATGCGGGTTGACTCATCGCACGGAGAAAGCAAGAGCGCTTTATTATCTTGGCAGAAATTACTCTGTAATAGGCGAAGATGCCACTGCTGTTGACTATTATATAGAGGCAGACCGGCTTGAACCGGAGGATGCCCGTCTTCGTGGTCGTTTGTACGGTAATATGTCATATATCTGTGCCCAGCAAGAAAAGGATAGTCTGGCAATAAGATTATATGAGGAAGCATCTTCCCAATATTTAATTGCACGCGATACATTACGTTATGCTTATGCCCTGCTTGATGAGTCCTATTCCTATCAGCGATTACAGAATTATGTTGTATCAGACAGCATTTGGGAAAAGGCTTTAATGTTTGCAAACAATGACAGTTCGTTTATAGCCCGTGCCAACACATTCCGTGCTTGCAGCCATAACCATCAGAATCGTCCCGAGTCGGCATTGGAGTTATTGAAATCATGTGAATTCAATCCGGATAAGTCTTATCTTTATTGGCAGTATGCACTGACGTACTATAATCTAACCAATATTGATTCAGCAGCTTTCTATGCAGAAAAGATCTTGCAGATATCTTCTGTTCCGGCTCATGTCATGGATGCATATTTCTTTTTAGGGCAAAAGGCAGAGAAAGATGACGACATTAAGAAAGTTGCATATTATGCCGACAAACGGAATGATTGGGAATATATAGCACGTACGAGTAACAACCAGCGTATATTGGCAGTAGAAAAAATTTCAGATTACATGCAGAAACCTTATGACCGACTGCGTAAAATCATAGTTTCAGCTGCTTTGAGTGCAATTATATTGATATTACTGTCCGTGCTGTTTTTGTTTTATCAACGGATAAAATACCGTAATGTAGTTAAATCCAAAGAGATAATAATATCCGATAAGGATAGTCTCATCAATCAACTTAATCAGTCTGCGACAGACGACCAACTGAACCGTTTGCTGTTCAGCATAAATAATCGTATAGACAAAACAGATTTGCTGAAATCTCTTCATTGGAAAGATGATTCCCAATTGGTACAAGATATAAATTTGTATATGTTTGGATTTGCAACACGGCTTCAGTACAAATATCCTAATGTCACAATTGATAATCTCCGCTTGTATATACTTACTATTTTGGATTGTTCGCATAAGGAGATAGCAACATACATGAACAAATCTGAGAAGAGTATAAAAAACACCAAGGCAAGGGCATCTCAAAAACTCGGAACTTCCTCTGCCGAACTGCGCCAATTTCTGATAGATTTCATCAGTCAGCCTATTGACTGACAAAAATGTGAACCTATATCAGAAACAAAAATCTGGAAATCAACTATATAACAAATGCAAATGTGAACCATCAAAATTTGGTGGTTCACGTCTTTTATTCTTAACTTTGCACAAATAAATGATGTATGTTTTTCGGAACTTATTAAAGTATAATCAACAATAATATCAAATTAATTAACATATGAAGAAAACAATTTTCATGGTGCTTATGTGCATTACATGTGCAGGCACGACAATGCAGGCAGGTATGCCGCAAGAAATCGAGTTAATCTCTGTGAATGTTTACACCCCGTTAGGTGGGCCCGGTATTGAAACTGGTAATTTGCCCCCGTGTCAAATTTGCTTTGCAGCCACTATTACGGACAATGTGTTGAATGTGTTCAACCGTTCGGACGAGGAGGCAGTGGTAGTGATAACAGATGTTGATACGGAGAGTGTTGTGTTGTCAACTGACCTTGCAGATGAGTTGGAGCAGATGCTCCCTGTCGGCAACTACCAAGTAGAAATCTTCCCCGAAAACTATGCCCCGTTGCAGGGCTTCTTCGAAGTGGAGTAAACAATGATTTATGGTATGCGCATTTATATGCGTGGTAATCTAAATAATAAATAAATGTGATATAAAATAGCAAAATATGAAAAAGTTATTGTATATATTTACAGCAAGTTTATTAGTGTCGTGTACTGATAATCTTGCAATCCCTAATCTTGCAATTCATCCGTATTGTTCGTGGAATACAAGCTATGATTACTCTTTTTATACAGATTTGTATTATAATAATGATTGTTGTTATTTAGAGTTGGATGGTGTTGATTGGTATCAAGTATACACCGATTTAGAGGATTTTATGACTCAATTCTCAGATGCCGGCTATGATATAGAATTTATATGGCAACCTGTCGGTTCTATATGTGATGAAAGTACCATGAACGGTCCCCGGTTGGTTATTTCCAGTCCTTCTCCTGTACTTAATAATAACATAATTAGTTGGTGGTCGACAACAACTATAGATAATGAATTTATCGAATATGATGTAACTATAAAGATAGACCACATTTACGATAGTCAATATAATCGTTATGGAACATTAATGTGGAAACAGTTTTATGCTCATGAGGAATGTTTCCCGATTATATATTTTTCTGTAGAAGGCAGTTTCATACCAACGAGTGGAATTAGGAAAATATATATGTATAATTATTTTACTGATTTTTAATAAGTATTATTATGAAAAACAACATTTTATATATTAGCGTTGCAATATTGATAGTAACACAAAGTGGCTGCTCAGTCAATGATGATAAAAAGAAAGAAATGACAGCTAAACAAATCAAATCAACCATTTTGTTTGAAAAGCCAACGGAATACCTATCATTGTTAAGTAAAAATAATCCTGTAGCGATATCATATTCGGCTACTAATTATTCCGGAAACAAAACTTCTAACGATTTGGTGATATTGCGTAATATTGGAGAAAACAAGATTATTCTTGATTCTGCAAATACGACCTACATGAAAATTTCAGATAGTTGTAGATTTTCAAGTGATAGTTCGAAACATGAATATAAGTTGCACATTAATCGTCAAATAAATTTTAATGATGAAAGAGTGATGTCTGAAGGCGAAAGAACTCTTACAAGTTCAGATACAATGATATCAATTCAGGATGTAACACCAATACAGATATGTGCCCCTATATTTGAGGAATGTAACAAAATTCCGTATTGCTGGTATGATATGATGGATATTTGTTGGAATGCAGATGTAGAGAATGAGAATGGTGTATTAATTGTAGCAGCTTGGACAGGAGTTGTTTTGGAGCAACCAACGTCACCTCAAGCACCTCGCATATATAATATTGACCTTGTAGAAGATAATGGTTATACGACATTAGATAATAACTTGTTCCAAGGCATGCCAGATAGAGCAATTGTAACATTGATGCTAATAAGGGCAAATATTTTGCATGTTGAGTATTACGGAGAGAATGTTGTTTTAGTAGACCCGTCTGCAAATGATGGAGATGAAATACAAGAGGCAGTGAATCAATATTTGTTAAGTGATTACGAGCTTTTGTTTCCAGCGTATACTATTGCGAGAGGCAGTGTAGCATATTTTTCATTTGTATTAGTAAGAAATTTGCAGTGATATGAGAAAGTATTATTTATTATCAGTAATCATTCTTTTTATCGGTTGTGATCCTATAAAACAGTCAATGGAAGAGAAGGTGGTTAGCAATGAGGCAACAAAGACTTTTGAGTTCTTATGGTCAGAAATGGATAGCAATTATGTGTATTTTTGCGAGAACGGATATGATTGGGATGCATATAAGAACAAATATATGCAGTTGGTATCGGATGCAAAAGACGATACGGCCTATATAGAGATCACACGCATGCTTGTTGATGAAATGCAGGATGTAAACATAATGCTATCAACTCCAATTGGAGAATATCATTATATTCCCGCGAATACGGAAGCTAATGATTTTGCTTGGACGGGAACAATCAACAAATATGTTACGAACGGCATATATTATTGGAATGATTCTGTAGCCACAGATCATAAGATATCTTTCAGCCAAATGTATAGAGCAGAAGATACACTTCAGAGTAAACCATATTTATATTTGGTTCCGCATTATTATGGTTATAATCAGAATGACAACAGCTATTATATAGGAGTTGCTTTCAATAATTTTAATGTGGCATCTTTACAAGGAGTGATATTAGATTTGCGTACTAACGATATAAAGTTGCCTCATGACATGATGTTGGAAATATTGCGTTATTTACTTCCTGATGGTGAAAACGTGATATATTATGAGTCTCATCGTAATGTAGCAGAAAACCGTTGTCAGTTGAGCAGTTCCGAGCCGTATATTCTCAATTGTAACGGTGCATATTCAGAAAAACCTCTTGTAGTGCTTTTAAATTCGGGAACTATAAACGAGGCAAATATAATGTGTTACATTTTGCAAGAGAGGCAGAGAACAGTGACAATAGGTAACAGTCATACCGGCGGCGGTGGTGGCATTAAAAAATCAGTTGTTTTGAACGACAAAATAGGTTTCAGGATGTATTATCCGGATATTTAAGTAATGAAAAGTATGATAGTTTCAATCGTCCTCTTGAGCCTATGATAAGAATAGAAGGTGACAACACTCAAGGAATATACAGGATAGACAACAGAATAGTCACAGCATTGCATTGCATAGACTCTATCAATGCCTTAAGATAAGCAGCACAAAAAACTTACATTGCAGATGAGTTGGAGCAGATGCTCCCTGCCGGCAACTACCAAGTAGAGATTATTCCCGAGAACTATGCCCCATTGCAGGGATTATTCGAAGTGGAGTAAACAATGATTTATGGTATGCGCACGTGCGTATGCGTGCGCGTAGCGTTATATTAATTTTAAAAACCTTATAAAATTATTCATTATGAAACATTCAGTATTAATAGCTTGTGCTATGATAACAATAGCATTTGCAACAGTTGCATGTAAAAGAAATGCAAATGATCCACAGAATCAACAGTGTTCTATAGAGGTAACTAAAAATAGAATACCTAATTGGGAAGATATTTCATTTCAATTGGATGAAATAGAAAGCATGTATCCTGTAGGTGAAGATCCAACTATTCCACAGAGAAAGATTCGTCATTGGTGGCGATGGTTGGTAGTTGGATTAGCGGATGCAGCCGGTGGAGTTGCCGGGACAATAGCTAATGGTGGCATTGCCGGTGGAGTGCTTGTGGGTGCAATATGTTCATTAAAAACCGCAGCAGCTTTATTTGGCGAGAATATAGTTACTAATAACAATAATGAAATACCATTATTAAATATATCAGAGCCGATATATGTTGAAAACAGGAATGTATATTTTCTTGATAATAATTTAATAGGATGTGAAAGTGGTTATTACCATAATGCATGCATAATAGATTATTATACCGACAATAACTATACGGAGATGGAAGTGAATAGTTTTGTTTCGTATTTGGAAAATAACATATCAACAATAAACTATCCTAATATCTCGGATAGTGATTTATCATCTATTATTAGTTCAAATGATATGGATTTAATTATTGATGAAATTACAGAAGATAGTTTATTTTCTTATACTGATGGTTTATATTCATCTTTAATAGATGATTATGAAGAATTCTCCATTATAAACAGATATATAGAATTTTCTACAAATCTCATGACACCAGAAGACTTCTACAGTTATACAGTAGCATTTATGGACATAATTAACTCAGCATATATCAACAATACTATATCTCAAATTGAAGCAGAAGCAATAAATGGAGCGATTTCTATATATTATTATAGTAGGCATCTATGGAACACAACCGTTCCTGACCCAAGAATTACGAAATCATATTTGGTTTTAGACAATAATGATTGTTGGCACTTATATCGTAATGCAACAACAAGCGATATGATTATGATATTAAATAGTAATGATATTAATATTATCGGGATACCAACATTTACTAATGAGTCTATAAATAAGTTATATTTATAAAAGGATTTGCTATATTTGGATAATTCAGATTATATAGATAATCTTGTTTCACAAGGTTATATTGATTGTCCGGAGCCAGTAAACGTGGAGACAATATATAACATGCCATGCAGTGGTAATAATCAACCAATAAGAAGATATTCTGTAAGTGGTATTATTGATACAGATGTCGCTTATATTGATTTTGAAGACTATGTTGATATTTACATGTGAGAATGATATTTGGCATGATAATTGCATGTTTTGTATATATGATTAGTATCAATTCTCAAAATAGGAATATCTTATGAAACGACATGTATTTGCTTTACTGACCATGGTGTTAGCAGCAGGTCTTTGGGCGCAAGACTCCGCAACCATTGACTACAAGAAAGGAGCTGATCAATTGTATCAGACCATGAAGCCTTTAGTTTTCAAGCTCTATGAAAGTCGTGATGTGAATATGACGGGTATGATGCAAATGATTGAACCGCTTGCCGAATGGATGGAAACATATCTTGATGATGTAAAGAAAGAAGACCAAGACATCTATATGAATGTCTTTATGAATACCGAATTGGTAATGCCGTTCAACACCGTTTCCGGCACAGAGGAAGCATCGGCGCATGCGACTGTTAACCAACTTCGCAAGTCATGTAAGGATAAGCTATCGGATAATTTCTATTCTTTAGCAGAAAGTATGAACTATGTTGCCCGCAAGATGGAGTACACGACAGTGTTTGACACTCTCAATGCAGGAAACTACGGGCAGAACGACATGATTCTGGTAATGATGCTTGATGGAATTTACCGTACGATGACCGATGTTTCCTATGCACAAGCAAGGGACGAACTCCGTGGTATATTGAGTGCGATTGACAAAGAGGATATCAGCATAGGTTCTATATCTGTGAGCGATTGGAAAACGGCATCTGACGAACTATACAAACTTCTTGCTCCGAAGATGGTGGCAGTATATAGAAACAATGCAAACATCTTACACTCCGACAACAAGCGTATTATATTAGACTGGATAGAGAAGCACTCTGCAGGTATGAAAGCGGACGATATTGACAAGATGAGTTATGCCCAATGTTATTACCTGCCGTTACCGGGAAGCTTTGAAAACACAGAGAAGGCAGTTACGCAGATAATGAAGAAGTATAAAAAAGAGTTGAAAAAGACCTGCGGTCAGTTATGCCTTCAGACCACAGAGACTATGCTCACAAGTTTCTATTCCGGTGTAAAAGATTACAAGTCAGTTTTCAACACTCTTGATACTGCCCTCTTTACCATCAACGAACTTTTTTGGCTTACTACCATAGATGCCACTCTGCGAGCGATGGGCAGAATATAGGAATTTCAGAGTATTGGAAAGCTGATAACCAATAACTATCTATTTAGGTGAACGCCAGAGAACCGCAATTGTGTTGCGGTTCTCTGTGTATAGGCAGGCGGCGTGTGTAAGGGTGGAAAACCCGCAAGCGGGTTTGTCCGGCAGGGCACAGTGAGCAGAGTGCGCACCAGTATGCAGGGTAGCCTCGAAATGTTATTAAAGATAATTCTTGTACAAACAAAAAAAACATTGTAACTTTGCAGACTGATAGTGTAAAAGGTGCAGACTGACATGTAAGAAGCACTAATAGCTATGACAACACAAAACGGCTTAATAAAACAAAACAACAGATATATGATGACAATTGACAATTACAAATTTGCCGGAAAGAAGGCAATTGTACGGGTGGACTTCAATGTGCCTCTCGATGAAAACGGACAGATAACCGACATGACGCGTATCAACGGTGCTCTGCCTACACTCAAGAAGATTCTCGCTGACGGCGGGGCAGTGATAATAATGTCTCACATGGGCAAACCCAAGGGTAAGGTGAACATGAAGATGTCGCTCGGTCAGATACAGAATGCCGTAGCCAAAGCTCTTGGTACAGAAGTACAGTTTGCACCTGACTGCGCCAAGGCAAAAGCCGCAGCAGACGCCCTCAAACCCGGTGAAGTGCTACTGCTTGAGAACCTCCGTTTCTACCCTGAAGAAGAAGGCAAACCGGTAGGTATCGACAAAGAAGACCCTGCATACGAGGAAGCAAAGAAAGCCATGAAAGCAAGTCAGAAAGAGTTTGCCAAGACTCTCGCAAGTTATGCTGACTGCTATGTTAACGACGCTTTCGGAACCGCTCACCGCAAACACGCATCTACTGCCGTTATAGCTGACTATTTCGACGCTGACAACAAGATGCTCGGTTACCTGATGGAGAAAGAGGTTAAGGCTGTTGATAATATCCTCAGCGATATAAAGCACCCCTTCACTGCTATCATGGGAGGTTCAAAAGTAAGCACCAAGATAGGTATTATAGAAAACCTGATGGACAAAGTTGACAACCTTATCCTCTGCGGCGGTATGACCTATACTTTTGCCAAGGCACAGGGTGGCAAGATAGGCAACTCCATCTGTGAGGACGACAAGCTTGACCTTGCTCTCGATATCATTGCACAAGCCAAGGCAAAAGGAGTGAATCTCGTATTGGGAACCGACTGCGTGGCAGGTGATAAGTTCGCCAACGATGCAAATCAGCAGGTAGTGCCCGCCAACAACGTGCCTGACGGTTGGGAAGGTATGGATGCCGGACCGGAGACACAAAAGGCTTTTGCGAATGCTATCGAAGGTGCCAAGACTATTCTTTGGAACGGACCTGCTGGTGTGTTCGAGTTTGATAACTTCACCGCAGGCTCACGCGCTATTGCCGAGGCTATTGCCAAGGCAACCGACGAAGGGGCATACTCCCTTATCGGAGGTGGTGACTCTGTTGCCTGCATCAACAAGTTCGGCATGGCTGACCGCGTAAGTTATATCTCAACAGGCGGCGGTGCTTTGCTTGAGGCTATCGAAGGCAAGGTTCTTCCGGGTGTGGCAGCAATAAAAGGAGAATAAAATATTGAGGCGTGACAGTGTAGCGTCTATACAAACATAACAAACTTATAATCATATATGGAAGTATCAGGAAAAATTATACAGGTATTGCCGTTGCAGCAAGGTACAAGTCAGCGCACAGGCAATAAGTGGGCGTCGCAGTCGTATGTTCTCGAAACGCAAGAGCAATATCCAAAGAAAGTATGTTTCGAGATATTCGGTGAAGACCGTATCAAGGCCAACCCCTGCAATATAGATGATATTGTAACGGTCAGTTTCGATATAGAATCGCGTGAGTTCAACGGTCGTTGGTACACCAGCATCCGCGCATACAGAGTTCAGCAGGGCGCAATTGCAGCGCCCGGGCAGAACCCGGCAACTGCACAGGTGGCATCTTCTGCAGAGCAACCTCAGCCTGCCGTGGGTAATGTTCAGACCTTCGATGAACTCAAGAACGAGGCACCTGCTGACGACGGCACCGACCTGCCGTTCTAAATTCTATACTTAACAACTTGTCAAGACCTGTTAAGATATCATTCGGTATTGTTGCCGCCATCCTTGTGGTTGCGGCAACAATAGTATGTGCTCTGCGTTGGAATGCCTGGTTTGGCAATCAGCCTGAACAGCAGTATTCGGTATCTTCCAAACCGCATAATATAGTGCTCTCCTATGGCGAGAATGCTGAAAGCAGCCGTATTGTCAGTTGGCGTTGCGACACCGCATTGTCGTTGTCAAGTGTACAACTTCTCAACTGGGCAAACCGTGATACAGTAAGCTTTCAAGCCGAGGGTAGTATAGTCAAGTCTCGTGCAGGCAGGGCGGCTTTCTATCGTGCATATATAGATTCTGTTCCGTCCGGCAACTATTCCTATAGATGTGTAACAGACGGTAAACACTCCGATTGGTATCCCTTGTATTTTTCTGACAGACACTCGCACGACAGAATGCAACGGTTTGTTGTCTTCGGAGATATACAAGACAAGGAGGGCAGTGCTTCGGCTGCATTGTTCAAATCAGCATTTGACTTACCAGGATTGCGGCACACGGCACCTACTGCCATGGTGTTCGCCGGAGACATAATAGAGCGCCCGACCGACAAGTATTGGCAGATATTTTTCTCCTCTCTTGCCGACCGACAAACCACCGTGCCTATAATTGCAGCCACAGGCAATCACGAGTATCTGAAAGGCGTAAGAAAGACTCTTGACCAGCGGTGGACACATGTGTTCGGCAATCCGCACAACGGACCGGAACGATTCTTTGGCACGACTTATTTCGTTGATTTTCCTTATTGCAGACTTATTGTGCTTGACACTGATGCGCTGCAGGTGGTATCTGACTATACCGTAATGCAGACGTGGCTTAGAAAGGTGATATCCCAGAAAGCCGATTTATGGAAGATAGTGGTGATGCATCACCCTGTTTATTCCGCCGGCAAGAACCGCAACAATGCTTCTATGCGCATGGCTTTCCGCAGGATATTGGAGGAAGCGGATGTGGTATTCTGCGGTCATGAGCACAACTATATGCGTGGCACGATTGACGGTGACAAACCAGTGTATATCCTCACCAACTCGTCTGACAAGTTTTATGCGCCCAAAGAAAACATAAAGGCAGACTCGTATGCGTCATACATGCGCTTTTATGAGGATATGAAAGTGTATAAAGACAGTCTGCGTATCGACACATGGGCGGCTGACGGTGACACTATCTTTGATTCTGTTGTTCTGCAAAAGTGAGGCGGCTGAAGTAATATGAAATTCCACAAACTCTATATAGTATTTCTGCTAATGATAGCAAGTCTTGACTTGTCTGCAGCAAATACGGATGTTGATACAGCCCTTTTGCGCTTCGACTCCGTGCAGTCGGTCAGCAATGCCAATCATTTCTTCAGCGTACTACTTGAACAGGGCTTCATTGATGACACCATCTGTTTCGACCGCAACTCTTCCCCTGCAGATATCAACTTTCAAGTGTGGTATTGGGGCGCCGAGTGGTATAACGACTCTCAGCAATACAAAACCGCATACGAATATGCGACAAAAGCACTTCAGCTTTGTAATGATGACAATACTACAAAAGCTGACTTGCTGAGTCTGCTCGCCATTATCAATATCAGGCTCGGTCATTGTGATGAGGCCGCACGATATGCAAAAGAGTGCTATGAAATAGATATTCAGGAAGGCAATCCCGACCACATCAGTTCTTCTCTCAATACCATAGCCGCTATCTATATAATGACGCGGCAACTTGATGAGGCAGAGAAGTATATCCTTGAGTCCGAGCGTTATGCCAAGCAGACAGGCAACTTGGGCAAGGTGGCTCTTGTAAAGGGCACGGCATCTGAGATATACCATCGCATGGGAGAATATGAGAAGTCTCTTAAGTATGCTACAGAGGCATACGAGTTGGAGGTGTCGCTCTCAAATAATGCCAAGGCTGCTATACGGCAGTCTCAGCGTGCGTCAGCACTCATTTCCTTAGGCAGATATGAAGAAGCAGAGTCTGCCTTGAATGAGGCAATACCCGAATTTCGTGCCGACGGCAACCTGCATTCTCTCGCCATAGTCTGCAACCAGATGGGAATATTGATGCATACGCAGGGTAATGACACTGCCGCCGTGGAATATTATAAAGAGGCATTGGAGATATTTACCGCGCAGAATGACCTATTCAATCAGTGTCAAACCCACAAAGGGCTGCACGATGCTCTTAGAAATATAGACGTGAATAAGGCTCTCTATCATGGCGACTGCTACAACCAACTCCGTGACTCGCTTTATGACAGTGAAACGGGTATGCTGCTGTCGAAGTATGCCGCTGAGTATGACAACTACCATCTACAACTTCAAAACGATGACTTAAGGCAGAAAAGCAGAAAGCGTATTATTCTGCTTCTGACTATACTTGTGGCTCTCATCATTCTTGTCGTCACCATTTTCTTTGTCTCAAAGAAGTATCAGCAACGCCGCTTGGAGAATCTCTTCCGAGAGATAGAGTTGCTGCAGGCACAGATAAATAACAAGGAAGAAACGGAGGGAGAAACTCCGATACCGGACAATAAGCCTGTTGCTGAAGAAACCAAATCTTCCTTAAAAGAAGATGACAAACAGTTTTTGGCTCAAGTAGTGCAAGCGGTAAATGAGGCTAAAGAAGGGACTTCATATTCCGTTGAAACGGTAGCCTCGTATTTTAATATGACTCCTCAGACCTTCCGTCGCCGTATTTTCGGCTTGACAGGACAACTGCCCAATGCCTTTATCAATGCAATTCGAATGCAAAAAGCAGGGCAACTGCTCAAAGATAACAAGAACTTGAGTATTTCAGACATTGCCCAGGAGTGCGGCTACGATGAAATAAGCACATTTTCACGTAGTTTCAAACGCTATTACGAGGTGTCTCCATCTGATTTCCGCAGGCAAAATCAAGAATAATGGGCAGAAAAACCTTCTGTAAAATTATTCTACTATCTCATTTTGTAAGAAATTGACAAAACAAAGTATGTATTTTGTATGATAATGCTAAAAGTGTTATCCGCTGTTTGCCGTATCTTTGCAGTCGTAAAATTAGTGTTGTCATTAAACAGCTAACCTACCAACCTGCCAACAGCGCGGAGTGCGTATCAACCTACCAACCTATCAACCATTAGCCTAAATATGTATATATTGATTGTGGAGACAGTAGAATACAAATACTGTCTCTTTTTGTGATTCTATAAAAATATCTGTTCCTAAGAAGGCTTGATGAGAGTTAAAATCATATATAAAAGTGAAATAAATAAACTTTTTTTCGGGAAAGATTTGCGTATATGAAAAAGTTGATGTACCTTTGCAGCCGCTTTCGGAAAAAATGAAGGGAGCATGGCCCATTCGTCTATCGGCTAGGACGTAAGATTTTCATTCTTAAAAGAGCAGTTCGATTCTGCTATGGGCTACAAATAACGATTTTTAAACCAAACAACTAAAATAACATTAAGATGGCAAATCATAAATCATCTTTGAAGAGAATTCGTCAAACCGAGACCCGTAAACTTCACAATCATTACTATGCAAAAACAGCACGCAACGCTGTTCGCAAACTTCGTGCTACAACCGACAAAGCAGAGGCAGCTGCCATGCTTCCAAAGGTATCTTCTATGCTGGACAAACTTGCAAAGCGCAACATCATCCACAAGAACAAAGCAGCCAACCTGAAGTCAAGTTTGGCAATTTACGTTAATAAACTCGACTAATACAGAGTTCTCTTATATCAAATAGAGGGCAGTCTTCTAAGGCTGCCCTTTTGTTGTTTGCTTCATGCCAATGCTCCAAGACGACACCGTCACGTCTCACCCGCCTTCTTCCGAAACGTTACGAAACACGAGCACCCTTTCGAAACTCACAACAAGCACATATACAACCGTTTCCAATAGTTTTATTCTTTCTTCATTACGTTCTTCACACTTCTTTTTATAAAGATTATGCACAAAAACCTTGCTTGTACACCAATATAAGTTGTATCTTTGTACCTGCAAATCTAATATTCATGTCTTATGAAACTTAATCGTTCTGTCTTTCTGCTGACCATGCTTGTTTCTGCCATGTGTCTCTCTGCCAAGGTTAACATTGTCTATAATGGTGATACGCTTGACTTTAATGATGATTTTGTGCGTACAACAAGCGGCTACCTAAAGACTGCATCCGTGCTTCCTGAGATATCTGGTATTGCATGCTCCCGAGTCACTCCCGGATATATCTGGATGGAGAGCGACGACTACCGCAATGTAGTAGCAACCGACGAAAAAGGAACTATGGCATACCTCAAACTCAGCTTCTCCAACCTTCCTTCAAGAAATGATTGGGAAGATATGTGCGGAGGTGTTTACAACGACAAGAACTACCTTTTCATCGGTGCTTTTGGTGACAATAATGCAACCAAAGGCAACTACCACATCTTCTATTTTGAAGAACCAGAAATCAATGCTGGCACTACCACCGTCAACAAAACTATAGAAGCATCGTATATCAAGTTCCAGTATCCTGACGGATTGCACAATGCCGAAGCTATCATGTACGACAACATAGAGCAGACTATATATATCATCACCAAAATCTATTATGATGTCTGCTGTGTGTACTCTCTGCCTATGAGTTTTGACTACGGCGATGAAGTTCAGACTCTTACCAAGGTATGTGAACTCGGAGTCAAAGCCGACCTTGGCGCAGACGGCCAACATGGATTCCACCTCGTCACTGCAGCCGATATATCTCCCGATGGCAGTCTTATACTTATCAAAAACCACAACAACAACCTGCCTTCTCTCTCTGTTACACTACTTTGGAAGCGCAATGGAGAAGAGAGTATATCAGAGACTCTCAAGCGGCAGCCCGAGAATATGGCTTGCTACAAAGAAGAATGGCAGGGAGAAGCCATCTGCTGGCTTGATACCACTACTTTCTATACTACCAGCGACGAAGACGAGGGCAACCCGCCTATATATAAATATGTTTCACGCAGTGCTACTTCGCTTGACTATCTGCCTGCTGCCAATTCGTCAGGATACCAACTTGTGATTGTCAATGGCAATCTGTGTATCCGGCAGAAAGAACATCTGTACTCTCTGCAAGGACAATGTCTTTCTTCCGCAACAAAGCCATGAGTAATGACGAACATACAATATCAAATAAAAGAAAGAGGACTTACACGAGTCCTCTTTCTTTTGCCAACTGCATCAAGTATTCCTTTGCGGCATCATATTCGTTAGGTATCACTCCGTCAAGAATGGCATCTTTTATTGCCGACTTCAGCTCTCCTACCAGACTGCACGGTTCCAAACCAAGCAGTTGCATTATCTCTTCTCCCCTCACCGGCGGTTGGAAATTACGGATTCGGTCTCTCTCCTCTAGTTCTATCATTTTCTGCTTTACCAACTCGTAATTCTGTTTGTATCGTCTTACCTTGTCCTCGTTCTTCGAAGTGATATCTGCATTGCAAAGCAGCATCAGGTCGTCTATGTCATCCCCTGCCTCAAACAGCAGACGGCGCACCGCACTATCTGTAACCGTATCTTCTATGAGATTGATAGGGCGCATGTGCAAATCCACCATCTTTATCACATAGTCCATTTTCTCATTCTGGGGCAGTTTCATCTTCTTGAATATCTTCGAAATCATCTTTGCCCCGAGGTAGTTGTGGTTGCGGAAAGTCCAACCCACACCTGCTTCCCACTGCTTCGATTTCGGTTTGCCTATATCATGCAACAGAGCCGCCCATCTAAGCCATAGGTTATCCGTCTCCATCGCCACATTATCCACCACCTGAAGAGTATGCAGAAACACATCTTTATGCCCCTTGCCCTCTTTAGTCTCCACTCCTTTCAACTCTGCCAGTTCAGGGAATATCAGTTGCAGGAGTCCTGTCTTGTCCAAAAGTTTCCACCCTACAGAAGGTCTTCTTGAAAGCATTATCTTGTTCAACTCCTCCGCTATCCTCTCCTTTGTTATTATGTTTATTCTTTCTCTGTTGCGGCATATAGCATCAAAGGTCTCACTTGAAAGATAGAAACCTAATTGTGAGGCAAACCTTATCCCGCGCATCATTCTCAGCGGGTCGTCAGAGAAAGTTATATCGGGGTCGAGAGGTGTGCGTATAGTGCAGTCTTCCAAGTCTTCAATTCCTCCAAACGGGTCAAGCAAGTCGCCATACCTGTCTTTGTTGAGACAAATAGCAAGTGCATTTATGGTGAAGTCTCTGCGGTTTTGGTCTTCTTCCAAAGTGCCGTCTTCCACTATCGGATTCCTGCTCTCGTGCCGGTAACTCTCCTTTCTTGCACCTACAAACTCCAACTCCAGGTCTCCTTTCTTCACTTGAGCCGTGCCGTATGTCTTGAATACTGCCAAGTGGGCACCTCTGCCAAGACGCTTTACTACGGCCTCGGCAAGTTCTATACCCGAACCTACCACCACCACATCTATGTCATTAGACGATCTGTGCAGCAGCAAATCGCGCACCCAACCTCCTATCACATAGCATTCCAAACCGAGTCTGTCCGCCTCTTCGCCTATAAGCAGAAACTCGCTTGACCGTATCTTCTCGCTGTCTATTATCATCTGTTTCCTATCAACTGCTACTCCTGTTTTTTTCTGCAAAGATAATACATTTTTGGAATTGGCACAAATATTGTATCTTTGCAATCGGAACAATCATATATGAAACGTTATACTCTTCATATTATCCTCTTGTTAACCCTTTGCTTGGGCATCATGCCATGCAAGGCGGCAAGTACTAACCGCGAACATCTCGACTCGCTTGCTGTGCAGATAAAGGGTAATGACACTCTGTACCTTGCTTATCTGCATGATGTATATGTCTTTCCTCCTATGCACTTCACCAGCAAGAAGCAGGAGAAATTCTATTGGCGGACAGTCAGGGATGTAAAGAAGACTCTGCCTATAGCCAAGATTCTCAACAATGAAATGATAAAGACAGACGAGGTAATGGCCCGTATGTCGAAGCGTGAACAGCGCAAGTTTTGGAACCAATACGAGAAAGTACTCTATGACCAGTATGAAGACCAGTTTAGGCAGATGACTGCAGCACAAGGACAAATGCTTATGAAACTCCTTGACCGTGAGTGCGGGCGCACTTCATACGATGTCATAAAATACTACAAAGGCTCTTTCGTGGCTAACTT
>CAJOMJ010000012.1 GCA_905235505.1 Paludibacteraceae bacterium | reverse complement strand
GTATATTGATGTTTATTTTTCCTGCATTACGGCAACTTACATATACCCCTCCATAATATAGGCAAAATAAAGCCCAAATCTATCACCTCAAATGCAAGTATTTAGTTTGTCTCATTATTCTTTAATTAAGCCATTTTCATTCAGGTTTTTCATAAACGCATCAATAATATCTTCATACCTCTTATCAATATCCGCTTCTGTAAAATCAGATTTTGTATTTGCTAAATCAAGCAATTCCAATACACAAGTAGCCTTCTTTGCCTCATTACGACTATTTGTGTATCCTTTATAATATTTTTTCTTATCCTCAAAACGATAGTCCGAGGCTTGAATATTAATCCGGCTTTCTAATATTGCTTTATTACCAAGAGATTCTAACTTGTTTTTTGAACTTAATGTTCCCTCTTTATCTTGACGATTACGCGCATAAATATGTTCAATCTCAAAAGTAGTATCTAATTCGGGAAGGTCTTGCTTCTCATTTTCCATAGCCCACCAAACGAGCATTGATTTAGTTATTGGGCGACCATTGTAAAAATTATAGTTGTCAAATTGACGGCGAGTCTGCTCCTGCGGGAAACGGAATTCTGCGAAATCCACATTTTTGCCATTTAATAGATTAACCATTTCCGCATAAACAGGTGTACGCAAAGCATTCACACCAGGATTTGTAATAGCATAAGCCCAAATAAATGCTGTTATACGACAGAGAAACTGATAAAATTTCTCATCATCCAACTTGCCTTCTGCGTTTTTATTATGTAAGAAGTAAACAGACACAAAGAATGTCCACATACTATTCGGAGCATAATTCAAAACAAAAAGCCTTCTAAGTACGCGATTAGAGAATCTTTCTTCTGATTGAGCCTGAATATCTTTCCAGAAATCAGCAAGGATTTCCATATTAGTTAATGTATCTGTATCTTTTAGCAAAGCATAATTTTGCTCACTATAAAAACTTCTCAATGCCTTGGTTGTAGAGTTACTGATACCTTTCTTGGCTCTTTCATAATACATATAACGGGTAAATAACTCGTCCATCGCAGTTCCGCTTTGAGGATGAAATATTTTCTCACATATTTCATCCAAATTGCGCCATCGTTCTATAAACTCGTCTTTTTGACCTAATTTAGTATAGAATTTATAAAATTCCGCTTTGAATATATCTGCATCAGAAAGAGCCTTACCTCTATTATTTAATGTTGAAAATATTCTGAGTGCTGTATCCTGCATATCTGCCTCAATTGGAAGCAAAATACAATTATTCAAGATACGGCTCGGTAGTAAAGCGAAATAGGTGGGATATCCTTGTACAAACTCTTCTATTTTTTGCTGGAAGAAACGATAATTCTCTGCATAGCGACTTTTCATTTTCTCAGGGGCTTCTCCGTTACGTAAGATGGACAAGAACTCTTCTTTGTCATTATCTGTCGCCACTTGAGAATCTATTTTTAGCAGAGTCATGTCAGGACGATCTAATTCATCCGTTTTCCAGATACAACGTCCTATTATCTCCTTTAATTGTTTAGAATCATCGTCTTTCATTTTGTTAAAGCGTGAGTAAAACGCTCTTAACAAAAGCATAATGGTAGTTAATCTTTGTTGACCGTCAATAATTTCCATTTGTCCACTATCGTTCTTGAACGTGACGATAGGTCCCAGATAATATTCTGCGGTATTTCTGTCAAATTTAGTAGCGTTCCCTTCTGGAATCGCAAATTCAAAAACATCTTCCCATAAAGTCTGGCATTCTTTATTGGCATCCCATGCATATGGACGCTGATAATCAGGGATTAGAAAATCTGCCTTATTGTCGCTCAATAAGTTTTTGATTGTTTTTTGGTCAACATTAAGTTTTGACATAATTCTATTATTTATTAAATTGTGTTATTACTAAACCACTGAGGGATTATTTTTTTTGCTTTCTTTTCTTGGTCATGTCTTGGTTGGGTCTTGGTTGTGAGTTGGGCAGGTGATTGACCCGTTCCTCCAGGCAGGACGGATGCAGAGGGTAATGATCCGCCAATCTTGGCGGATGTTGAGGAGGGAGAGGCAATAGCCATGGCTGATGCGGAGGAAGTGGTGGTGCAAATCCGGGCGGCAAGGGTGTTCATGTTATGGAAACGGCTGTAGTCTGCCGTTGCAGCAACATCGTTCACGGCTTGCATCTCATCCAAAGCCCACGGGGAGAGGATGAGCAGTTGCCCCATCTCACATAGTTGGTGGCGTCTTTTTTCGGGGTTCCAGCCATGCGGCATGGGTTCTTTCTGGAGATGGATAAGCGGCAGGGCGTTCTCTATGCAATCCTTGACGAGTTGCTGTTCCCCTTTCGAGATGCCCGGTGTGACCAGCACAGCACCGTCTTTGGCGGCTTGGATCCATCGATCTCTCTGTTGGCGGAAAGTGTCTGTCGTTTCATAAGGTGTGTTGTAGTCGCGTTGGTCATCGTTCATCTTCCACCTGTGACAGAAGACCTGTTCTTTCCACGGTCTGCGGAGCAGGAAGATATTGCCATACGCGGCGAAGTCCATATCTCCGATGGTGATATGTTGCCGCCGTTGGAACAAGTCCGGATGCAAGGCTCTCATGACTGCACGACGCGGGTTGTCCTGCACATAACGGACGATATTGTCCAATTGCCCTTGACGGTAACAGATGGTGTCATCGTAGTTGTCCTCAAAGAGGGGAGTAATGCCGTTGGAGAGATAGTATTCTTTGCGCTGTTTGCGGGAGGAGCGGGTGAGGAGGTCACGGTCAAGGTTATCCGCCAAGCTTGGCGGATACAGAGAACGGAAGATACGGGTACATGCCGCCTTGAAATCGCGGATAATAAAGCCGATACCGACATCCATCGGCTCATTCACCTGAAGGATGCCATGAAAATGGTCGGGCATGACCTGGTGACCGAGCACACTAATATTTCGTCCGCGGGCGGCTTGGATGTCGGGTGTCCGAAGCCACTGGTCCTCAATAGATTGACCAAGCTTGGTCAATACTACGGAGGGGGCAGCGGGGTTGTTGTTCAGTTCGCCAAACAGACGCGCGCGGTTGTACGTGACAATCGTGATGAGGTATACTCCGCGTGCGTTGTATTTCTGCCACACGGAATGAGGGCGGTGGGCACTATTGAGCAACCCACCACGCTCTTTCCAATATGTGTACCAGTCGTTTTTCATCGGGGGTGCGAATCCGCCAAGCATGGCGGATGGCTATTAGAAGCGGAAGTAGTTCTTTGCGTTGTTGTAGCAGATGTCTTCGACCATCTGTTGGACACGTTGTTTCTCGTAACCGGTGTAGGGAATCATACCGTTCTCGATGTCGTTGCCGAGGACATTGCATAGTGTGCGGCGGAAGTACTCATGACGCGGGTAACTCAAGAAAGAGCGGCTGTCGGTGAGCATACCAACGAAGCGGGAGAGCAGACCGAGGTTGGAGAGAGCCATCATCTGTTTCTCCATACCGTCTTTCTGATCGAGGAACCACCAGCCGGAGCCGAACTGTATCTTGCCGGGTACAGAGCCGTCCTGGAAGTTGCCGAGCATGGTGGCAATGACTTCATTGGCACATGGGTTGAGGTTGTAGAGGATGGTTTTGGCAAGATGACCTTCGCTGTTCATCTCATCGAGGAAATGTGCCATAGCTTTGGCAGTGTTAAATTCACCGATAGAGTCGAAACCGGTGTCTGCACCGAGGGCTGCGAACATCTTGGAGTTGTTGTTGCGGATGGCTCCGTAGTGATACTGCTGTGTCCAGCCTGCGTTGTAGTCCATCTCAGCCTGCATGTGCATGAAGGCATGCTTGTACTGGCGAATCTCGTATGCGGTAAGTTCTTTGCCTGCAAGAGCGTCACGGAAGATGGCATTGATTTCGACATCGGTGTACGGTTCATCGTAGAACTCCTCGATACCGTGGTCGGAGAGACGGCAACCCATCGACTGGAAGAAGTCATGGCGTTTCTGGAGTGCATCGGCAAGGTCGGCAAATGTAGCGATTGCTATACCGCTAACTGCGGAGAGTTTCTCTATATAGGTCTTCCAAGTGGCTGCTTCTATATTCATTGCTGCATCGGGTCGCCAGGTAGGCAGCATGCGGACTTTGGCGGCGGGGTCCTGCCGGAGCATCTTATGCCATTCGAGAGTGTCGGCAGGGTCATCGGTGGTGCAGACGATTTCAACGTTATAGTGATTCATGAGTCCTTGGGGAGTGAACTTCGGGTCGGTGGCAATGAGTTCGTTGCAGCGGTCGTATATCTCGCGTGCAGTCTCGGGGTTAAGGCGTTTGTCAATTCCGAAGGCAGTCTTGAGTTCGAGGTGTGTCCAGTGGTAGAGAGGGTTGCGGAAGGTGTAAGGCACGGTCTCAGCCCATTTCTCGAATTTCTCCCAATCAGTGGTGTCCTTGCCGGTGCAGAAACGCTCATCAATGCCGTTGGAGCGCATAGCGCGCCATTTGTAGTGGTCGCCCATGAGCCAGATCTGTGCAATAGATTCGAAGCGTTTGTTCTCAGCCACCATTTGGGGAATGAGGTGGCAGTGATAGTCGATGATAGGCATGCCGGCGGCATGTTCGTGGTAGAGTTCCTGAGCAGTAGGTGTTTGCAGGAGGAAGTCTTTATCCATAAATGGTTTCATAAGTATAGAATTTTATTGATTATTGGTTTGCGCATATATTCACGTTGCAAAGATAATAATTTTTCATCAATATATAGTGCATAAATTGACATATTGTGTAGAATTGATGTTATCTTACTGACATAAAAGAGCACAAGCAAAATGCCTGTGCTCTTTACCGTAAATATGATTATGGGCGGTTGATCCGCGTGTGCAGGTTATTCGGCAGCGGGGTCTGCTATAGGTGTAAGCAGAGAGAAAGAGGCGGGTGAGAATTCGGAATCAGACCGGATAGAGAACTCAAGGAGAGCCGTACCTGTTTTCTTGGGAATATATCGAAACATGAGGAAGATACCACGATATCCGGTAGCCATGGTGAAATCGTAGGCACCGTCAGTGATAGCGGGTATGAAGTCATCGCCCAGGTCAGGGGCTCCCATGACGGTGAGTTCGGCATACTCGCTTTGATATTTAATCTGACCAGAGGTAATGTTATTGCCTACTGCATCGAAGCCGACGGTGATGAACATAGTGTCGCCGAGGAGCATGGTATCGGTAGAATATTTTGCCTCGGTGGTATTATAAACTATGCCTATAGTATCGTCGGCGTTGACGAAGATGAGGGGGTCTATAAGGATGACGGGTGTGGTTTCATACTTGCCGTTGAGACATGAGGAGAGGGTAGCGACAAGCAGGATGATGATGGGGAAAGCAAGTTTTTTCATTGCGTGATGTTTTTACGAATAAATAAAAAACACTACCTTTGCAGCCCGAAAACCGGAACTGCCGGGCAGCGTATCAGTGGTGCGGCATATAGGACTCGAACCTACACGACTTGCGTCACCAGATCCTAAGTCTGGCGCGGCTACCAATTACGCCAATGCCGCAAGAGATTTACTATTGAGCCATAGACGGGCAACTGTCGGGAGCAGTCGTGGAGCAGTCGTATGGTCAAAGCGTTTCGGACTGCAAAAGTAGTGTAAATATTTCATTCACGCAAATGAAAAAGGAAAATATAGAATATTACAGACTGAGTAATGGTATTAAGATAGTGCACAGGAGGACGCAGTCACCTGTGTCGTGGTTAGGTCTGATGGTGAATGCGGGCACACGTGACGAAGATAAGCGCGTGAGCGGTATGGCACATTACATAGAGCACACGGTGTTCAAGGGTACAGAGTCACGCACAGCGAAGCAGATAATAAACCGCATAGAAGATATCGGCGGAGAGATAAATGCATATACGACAAAGGAGGAGACCACATTCTATGCGGCGGCGCCCACACGATATTACGGCAGGACAACGGAACTGATAGCCGACATGGTGTTCCGGCCATCTTTCCCGAAGAAAGAGACAGACATGGAGCTGGGTGTGATAATGGACGAGATAGAGTCGTATGAAGATTCCCCATCGGAGCTGATATACGATGACTTTGAGGCTTTAGTGTTCGGAGGACACCCGCTTGAGATGCCTATATTGGGGACGAAGAAGACTCTAAGACACATAAGCAGGGAGGACACGCTGAGGTTTATGCAGGAGAACTACTACACAGAGGGGATGGTGTTCTTCTCGATGTCGTCGCTGCCGATGAGCAAGGTGGTGGCGATAGCGGAGCAGTATCTGACAGACAGCAGGTATAACAGAATGCGGGCACACGAGAGGAGAGCACCTGAGATGACGCATGCGGAGGATGCCTATTATCACCGCCACACGCACCAGACACACGTAATGCTCGGGGGCAAGGCGTACCGGTTGGGGCATGAGAGACAGTTGGCATTGTATATGCTGAACAATATATTAGGCGGCGGCAGCATGAACTCAAGACTTAATATGGCTCTGAGAGAGCAAAGGGGGCTTGTATATACAATAGAGTCAACCTATACACCTCTTTCCGACACAGGTTACTGGTGCATATACTATGCCTGTGAGCCGCAGAATGCAGAGCAGTGCGAGCAACTTGTAAGAGACGAGTTGAAGAGGATGACCGATACGCGACTGTCGCAATATGCGCTGCAGAAGGCATTAAGGCAACTGAAGGGGCAACTGACTATCTCTTCGGAGAATCAGGAGAACTACGCATTGAGGATGGCCAAACTGATGCTGCACACGGGGGCGGCACCTGACTGGAAAGAGATGTTCAGCCAGATAGAGAGTCTCACACCGGAGATACTGCTGGATACAGCCCAAGAGGTGTTCGACAGCAAGAATATCTGTACATTAAGGTATATATAGAGGGTAGAGTTGGCTTGAGGTCAGTATCAGGTCAGTATCAGGTCTCTATCAGGTCAGTATCCCGATGGCTGCGCGGTGGGGGGTGACGGTGACGGGTAAGTTTATATTTATGGGGAGTGGGGGAGAGGTGAGGGTGTCGCGGATTTACGTGGTTAAGGGATTTATGAGAGACATTTGGTGGAATTATGAGAGACATTTGGTCAAATGTCTCTACATGTGGCACTATTATTTGTTTTCAGTTTTGAGACTTGATGAGGTTGTGACGGCGGGGAGTGAGAATGAGGCGGAGAGAGTTAGGAGAGTGTCAAAAGAGGGTTAAAAGAAGACAAAATGTAAGCGAAAGGGGCTTGAAAGTGACATTTTATTTGCTGCAATCGGAAATTTGTTGTAATTTTGCACGAAATTTCGCGTTATATATACGCATATTTATACGTAATATGAATAAAGTATATGTTTTATTATTGAGTTTCTGTCTATTATCTCTTTCAGCCTTAGCCCAGACGAAGGTGACGGGTGTTGTATTGGACGAAAACGGAGATGGTGCAATCGGCGCAACGATTATGGCCGAGGGGACGACTGTGGGCACCACGACCGACTTTGACGGAAACTTCGAGTTGAATGTCCCTGCAGGAGTGAAGAATCTTGTGATATCGTCGGTTGGTTATGCCACACAGACGGTGCCGGTGAAGTCGGTTATCAAGGTTCAGCTCAAGGAGGAAACACAAATGGTACAGGAAGTTGTGGTAACCGGTATGTACCAGCAAGACAAGCGAATGAGCACAGGTTCTACTACCCGAATTGATGCCGAGAAGGCGAAGTTGGACGGTGTGGCAGATATCAGCCGAAGCCTTGAAGGAAGGGCAGCGGGTGTGAGTGTTCAGAACGTGAGTGGTACGTTTGGTACGGCGCCTAAGATCAGGATGCGTGGTGCGACCAGTATATACGGTTCGAGCAAGCCTCTATGGGTGGTTGACGGTGTGATTATGGAGGATGCCGTGGAGGTGGATGCCGAGTCGCTGTCGTCGGGTGATGCGGTGACGCTTATATCTTCCGCTATTGCGGGTTTGAACGCAGACGACATTGAGAGTTTCCAGATACTGAAGGACGGTAGTGCGACGAGTATCTACGGTGCGCGTGCGATGGCGGGTGTGATTGTCGTGACGACGAAGAAAGGTCAGCAGGGGCAAAGTAAGATAAATTATACGGGTGAGTTTTCCGTCCGTATGAAGCCGAGTTACAACGAGTTCAACATCAGTAACTCGCAGGAGCAGATGAATATCTACCGCGAGATGGAGCAGAAGGGCTGGCTTGAGTTTGCGAACCTTGCGAAGGCGAGCACGTCGGGTATATACGGAAAGATGTACCAGTTGATAAGACAGTATGACCCTGAGACGGGTACCTACGGTCTGGCTAATACCGCTTCTGCGCGCAATGCCTACTTAAGGGAGGCTGAGTACAGAAACACCGACTGGTTTGATTTGCTGTTCAGGAACAGTGTGACACAGACTCACTCGATAAGTATATCAGGAGGTACAGACAGGGCTCGTTTCTACACTTCGATGTCGGCGATGTACGATCCGGGTTGGACATTGTCGAGCGATGTGCAGCGTTATACAGTGAATGCGAATGCTTCGTTTGACATAACTAAGAAGCTTACTCTTTCGCTTCTGACATCGGACTCATACCGTAAGCAGAAGGCACCGGGCACGCTGTCGCAGGAGTCGGATGTGGTTACGGGTGAGGTGAAGCGTGACTTCGATATCAACCCGTACAGTTACGCTTTGAATGCATCGCGCGCGATGGACCCGAACGAGACTTACACCCGTAACTACTGCGGGTTCAACATCTTCGACGAGTTGAACAACAACTATATAGACTTGGGTGTGACAGACGTGAAGTTCCAAGCAGACCTCACATACAAGCCGATCAAGGGTTTGTCGTTCACGGCTTTGGCAGCCTACCGCTACCAGAGTTCGACCAACGAGCACCATGTGAAGGACCAGTCGAACCAAGCGCGTGCCTACCGTGCCGGTATAGAGCCTGAGGATGCGACGATACGCGACAGCAACCCGTTCCTCTATACTGACCCTGACGACCCGAATGCATTGCCTGAGACAGTGATGCCCAAAGGCGGTATATATTTCCTTAATCAGTATAAGATGTCGCAGTTTGACCTGCGTTTGTCGGGTACATACGCGACAACGGTGAAGGAGAAGCACCTTCTGCATTTCTTTGCGGGTATGGAGCTTAACTCGACCAACCGTAACACTATCGCTTTCAACGGTTACGGATTCTGCTATGATGACGGTCGTACTCCGTTCACGGATTACAATCTCTTCAAACAGCAGGTAGAGGAGGGTGGTTCATACTACGGCAACTCATGGCGTTACTCACGCAGCATGGCCTTCTTCGCCACAGGAACCTATTCGTATCTCGGCAGATACAACATCAACCTGACAGGGCGTTACGAGGGAACCAACGGTTTGGGCAAGACGCGTACGGCACGCTGGCTGCCTACATGGAACGTGGGTGTAAGCTGGAATGCTCATGAAGAGGAGTGGTTTGCGCCGGCAAGCAATGTGCTTTCGACGGCGACACTGAAGGCTTCGTATTCACTGACAGCCGACCGTTGCCCCTACGGATATTCATACGCAGAGCCGATGTTTGTAAGTTCCTCACTGTGGCGTCCGAACGCAGCCGCCCAAGAGCTTGGAATCTCGCTTGCGCTGCTTGGCAACTCGGAACTGACATACGAGAAGAAGTACGAGTTGAACGTGGGTGTAAGTTTGGGATTCCTGAAGAACCGCATCAACCTCGATGTGGACGCATACTACCGTGACAACTTCGACCTGATAGGTCCGACATATACAACGGGTATCGGCGGCGAGAGTATCAAGTATGCCAACGTGGCAACGATGAAATCGTCGGGTGTGGAGGTTACTATCTCTACGACGAACATCAAAACGAATAATTTCAAGTGGACGACAGACTGGACATTCTCATACACGAACAACAAGATTACGAATCTGGATTCGCGTGTGAACGTGATGGCCCTTGTGTCGGGCTTGGGTTATGCAAGAGAGGGTTATCCGGTACGCTCATTGTTCTCTATACCGTTTGTAGGACTTAACGATGAGGGTCTGCCCCAGTTCATCAACCAGGACAACGAGGTGACTGTGACAGACATCAACTTCCAAGAGATAGAGAACACCGGCTTCCTGAAATATGAGGGTCCTACAGACCCGACTATCACGGGCGGTTTCGGTAATATATTCACTTACAAGGGCTTTACTTTGAATATCTTCATGACTTACTCGTTCGGCAATGTGGTTCGTCTTGACCCTGTGTTCTCGTCAAGTTATGATGATATAACGGCTCTGCCCCGTGATTTCCGCAATCGTTGGACACTGCCCGGCGATGAGAACAAGACTACCATACCTGTTATTGCTTCGGTACGTCAGCAGTACACTTATGGAAGTTACAACCTGAAGACTGCTTACAATGCGTACAACTACTCGACGGAGCGTATAGCAAAGGGTGACTTCATCAGAATGAAAGAGATTTCGCTCATGTACACCATTCCGACGAAGTACCTGAGTAATGTAGCCTTGAACAGCGCAAGTTTGAAACTGCAAGTAACCAATCCGTTCCTAATCTACTCTGACCGCAAGCTGAACGGACAGGATCCGGAATTCTTCAACTCAGGTGGTGTTGCAACTCCTATGGCAAAGCAATTCACACTTACAGCACGTGTAGGATTCTAACTTATAAGAAATTGACAAAGGACAGTTATATTACATACAGAGATACATCATTATGAAGAAGTATATATATATATTGGTAATTGCAACGGCTGCAGGGTTGAGTGCATGCAGTTTTCTTGACAAAGACCCTGACGACAGGGCAACGATAAGCAATATGAGCCAAGTGAAGAAGTTGCTGACAACAGCATATTCGACAGCGGACTTTGCATGGATATGCGAGGTGAGCTCGGACAATATTGTGGATAACAACTCGGAGGACGGAACCTGGACGCGCTACAATCTGTCGGTGAACAAGGGTGAGGTGGAGAACGAGGTTTTCTCGTGGCAGCCAGCGGTGAGTGCTTCCAGCAACGACGGAGACTCGCCTGTAAGTATATGGAGCCGTGCGTACAAAGCAATAGCGACAGCAAATCATGCTCTTGCAGCGATAGATACAATAGTGGCGCAGGGCAGTACGGAGAACTTTAACGAATGCCGTGCGGAGGCATATCTGTGCAGGGCATACAATCACTTTGTTCTTGCCAACGTGTTCTGCATGGAATACCGTGACTCGGCATTGAGCGAACTGGATCTGGGCGTACCTTACATGAAGGAGCCGGAGCGCGTGGTGTATTCGAATGCCGACCGCGGAACGCTCACTCAGCTGTATAAGAACATAGAGGAGGACTTGCTTGAGGGTTTGAAATACGTATCGGACAACTACGATCAGCCAAAGTATCACTTCAACAAGCAGGCAGCATACGCATTCGCAACGCGTTTCTATCTGTACAAGCGTGATTACGACAAGGTGATAGAGTATGCTACTCTTGCTCTCGGCAGCAATCCTATGAGTTGCATGAGGACAGATTTCTGGTCGGGTTCGTATTCGACATCGGAGGCTATCCTGTATGCCTTCTCGAACACGACCTCGCCGAGTAACTTTATGCTGACGACAACCTATTCCACCTTCTACCGTTCGCTATCGGGAAGATACGCCTGCAACCGTCAGGCATCGAAGTCAACGGTATATGGTTCAGGTCCGACATGGCAGAAATATCGTTTCCATCCATGCTATGTAAAGACGAGCAGTTTGAGAACATATAATCCCGACTACGGTTTGTTCTTCATGCATACGGGTGAGTATTTCGAGTACTCGGACAAAGTGGCAGGTATAGGTTATGTGCACAATGTGAACCCCACGTTCACGGGTGAAGAGACGCTGCTCTGCCGTGCCGAGGCATACGTACACAAGAAAGACTATGCCAATGCTCTTGCGGACCTCAAGGTATGGGATGACAGCAGAAAGGTGGGTACGACGGAGACACTTGACGAGCTGACAGAGGCGCTGATAGAACAGTACTACAATCTTTTCTACTACGAATCGGGTACGCAGCTGACACGAACCACGAGACTGAACTGCAGCAGTATCTGTCCGGACTGGGTGATAGACGGCAAGCAGGAGGTATGGCTTAACTGCGTACTCCATTTCCGCCGTCTGGAGACCATTCATGAGGGTTTGCGCTGGTTTGACATCAAGCGTTACGGAATAGAAGTGCGCCACAAACAGGGTTTGAATCCGGAGATGATACTTACGTGGGACGACCCAAGGCGTGCGCTTCAGATTCCATCTACAGTGATAGAGGCAGGTATGCAGGCCAATCCTACAATGATACCTGAGGGAAAAGAAGAAACCACGGTTGTTACGAACTACCGTTTAGACAACGATGAACAATAAGATATACCTAAAGTTAAGATATAGAGTATGAAGAAAGCATTATATATATTATCATTACTGGTGGTTGCGACAAGTCTGTTCTCCTGCAAGGAGAAGCTTGATCCGGAGAGTATCTTCCCCGAGATAGACGAATCGCTTGACCCGTCGTCATATACGTTCCAGTTGGATTCGTTCTGCAAGAAGAATTTCCTTGATGTTTACAATGTGGAGTTCCGCTATCAGATGCAGGATATAAGTTCTGACATGCAGTTCAATCTTGTACCTTGTTCATACGATGATGCCATCACCATGGCAGTTATGGCAAAATATCTATGGTGGGATGTTTATACTGCGGTGACGGGAAGTCCTGAGTTCTTGAAGTCGTACGGTCCGCGAATCATCTGTCTGATAGGTTCGGCGGGACACAAGTCAACGGGTTCGGTAGTGCTCGGTGTCGCACAAGGAGGTATAAAGGTAACATTGCACGCAGTAAACTATGTGGATCCGTCGAATGTGGCGACCCTGAATGAATACTACTTCAAGACCATGCACCATGAGTTCTCTCATATTCTTCACCAGACCAAGACATATCCGGCAGAGTTCCGCACGATATCGCAGGGTCTGTATCTGCCCAACGGTTGGGAGGACAGGACGGAGCAGGAGGCACGCAGTCTCGGTTTTACGGGCAACTACGGTTCAAGTCAGGAGCGCGAGGACTTTGTGGAGATAATAGCGAACTATATTGTCAAGACTGATGATGAATGGGCAAGCATGATGAGTGATGCATCGAAGGGTTGGAAGAAAGACGATGACGGCACGCTTCACCAGTTGGAGGACGACCCGGACGGAGTTGACGGTCCGGCAGTAATAGAACAGAAGCTCAGTATTGCACGCACGTGGCTGCATGACGAATGGAACATAGAGCTTGACTCTCTGAGGAAAGAAGTACAGATGCGCCAGGCCAACATGAATATAGATTCATTGAGGAATCAGGTACTTACCATTGAATCCAAATAAGAGGAGGACAGAATATGAAGAAGAATATATTTCCGATATTGATATTAGCAACCTTTGTTGCCTGCTCGCCGCGAGTAAAAGACGTATTCGAGGATACGGCGGTAGTTCGCTTGGGGCAGAACAAGGATGTTGTCAAGCAACGTCTTATCAATGCAGAGAACGGGTGGGTAATGCAGTATTTCCCGATCACCTCTACCAGTATGTCCGCCCCCGCTGCCAAGAAAGGTTATACCTTCCTTATGAAGTTTCTGGATGACGGCACGGTTGTAGTAGGAGCGCCGGTAGAGGGAGTGTATAAGACGGAAACAAGTTTGTGGGATATAATCAACGACAACAGTACCGTGCTGACATTCAACTCTTTCAACAGTATTTTCCACCGCTACAGCAATCCTGACCCTGAGCTTACGTTGTGGAACACTGACGGCACAGGATACGGCGGAGACTATGAGTTTTCGGTGCTCGAATATAACGAGAAAGAGAACTACCAGTTGCTGAAAGGTAAGAAACGCAGTTGCTACATACGCCTCTACCCGATGGCAGCAGGACAAGACTGGGAAGAGTATTTCCAGAAACTGGACAGTATGGACAAATTCCTGTTTGAGGAGGATATGCCTCTCGGAATGTACGTGAACACCAAGCATCTGTCGCTATATAACGGGTCGAAACACGAGTTCAGGGTATTTGAATTCGGGGCTGACACCTTAGGTGGCGGAGAGTATTACGGGTTCATAGTTACGGAGAACGGCATCCGCCTGCATGACAATGAGATATCAGAGCAGACAATCAACCGCGCATCGTTCAATCTGAGTGAGGACAAGAGCAGGCTTGTATCGGTGCTTGACAACAATATTTACATTGAGATGGAGGGCAGTACGGCATTTGAATCAAGTATTGCTCACGGAGCGATATGGGAGGCGGACTCTCTCAGTTTAGGCAGCAGCATAATAGACGCTAAGAATACATTGGAAGGATACCTACATTCAGGTGTTGGCAGTGCGAAAGGCAACAAGAATGCGCGCATACTAAGTGTAGGATTCTCTATTGAGGGCAAGTCGGTTTCATTGGATGTTTACTATACCAGCACCGGCAGTAACCGGTTAAAGGACCAATACTACTTCAGTGCCTCTTACGAGGGTAGCGACTACAAGTTGGAGTATAGCAACAATTACGGTCAGCACAACCTGATAAACTACAACGGCGAGGATTTTGTGAAGGCATTTGAAGGCACATACAGTTTCAAGATTCTCGAGCCTTTCCATCCTTCGAAGGGTATTCAGATGAGCAAGACCAGTGATGCCAACTTCACGATGACTCTTGAGCAATAGAAAGATATATTGACACCACAAATAAAAGCAAAGATATATGAAAAGGACAAACATCATATTGGCAATGTTGGCATTGGTTGCCACAAGTGCCCTTGCTCACGATTTTGAAGTAAAGAACCCGGATGGTGTAAGCATCTGGTACACCGATGTTAGTGCTACATACGGCTCCAATGCTGTTGAAGTGTCATATCAGGGTACGTGGTACGATGCATACAAGGACGAGTATAAAAACACAGTGGTAATACCCGAGTCAATCACAGCAGGCGGAAAGACATACAAGGTGGTGGGAATCGGTGAGCAGGCATTCTCACGCTGTTTCTCGCTGAAGAGCATCACTATTCCGGAGTCGATAGAATATATCAAGAACAAGGCATTCGAGTCGTGCTGTCACTTGCGTACGGTGAACTATAACGCTATCAACTGCCGCGACCTGACCTTGCCGTCGTTTGCGCCGTTCTCATTCGGCAATGTGGCATACGGCGAATATGTATATGACGCAGACGGAGACCCGGAGAGTTTCTGGTCGGCATACGACCTGCGCACGATAAACATAGGTGCGAATGTGGAGCATATACCTGCATTCATGTTCTATGGTATGGGTGGCGGTTTGCAACAGGCAGACCTGACGACGCGTCCGTACACGATTGAGAATTCGAGAGAGGGTGTAAACAAGATTACATTCCTTGGCAATCCGAAGAGTATAGGAAATCAGGCATTCCGCTCATGCAGACTGTTGCGTGAGATTAGTCTGCCGGAGAGTGTTACGGAGTTCGGGCAGGCTATGTTTGCCGATTGTGACACACTGAGCGAAGTGCAACTGCCGAGCGGGATGGTAGAGATACCTGCTTATTTCTTCTCCAACTGCAAGGAACTGAAGAATATCAACTACCCTGCCGGACTGAAACGCATCAACTACGAGGCATTCAAGAACTGCGCCAAGCTGACTGCCGTGGCACTGCCTGAGGGACTGACGCAGGTGGGACCTTCCGCATTCCGCTCCTGCGAGAATCTGAAGACGGTAATGCTGCCGAGCACACTGACCATTATAGACGGATATGCTTTCAGCGACTGCACTTCAATGACGGAAATCACCATTCCTGCCTCAGTGACAGAGATAGGCAACTATGCTTTCGAAGACTGCACGCATCTGGCTACGGTTACTATGGAGGGCACTACCCGCCTGATAGGCAATTTCGTGTTTGCAGGATGTTTGAAACTGTCGGAAGGCGAATTCTATGCACCTGCACGAATGCCCAAGATAGGCAGTAGAACTTTCGAGGGTGTGAAGAGCACGATGAAGGTGATAGTGGAAGGCGGTGACGATAGCGAGTACAGACAGGACGAGAACTGGGGACGCTTCTTCATGCCGACAGCAGTGGAGAATGTGGAGAAAGCAGACAGCCGCCATGCACGCAAGGTGATGATTGACGGGGCAGTATATATTGAGAGAAACGGTTGTTACTTCGACATTCTCGGCAACGAGGTTAAAGTGAAGGATTGAGAAAGACATATCAGTTGATACAAAAGGCAGTCTTTCTCACGGAGGGCTGCCTTACTTTTTTCTTCACATAGCACATAATTATTATACAAAAATACACAAAAAGCGTGGTTTTGTAGCAAAAATATCAACAAATACGCCAATTTGCTTGCACAAATCAACAAAAAGCAGTACTTTTGCGACCAATTTGGCAGAAGGGGAGCGCGGACAAAAGACCGCCTTGCCGAAAGACAAAGGACAAAAGACCGCCTCGCCGAAAGACAAAGGACAAAAGACATAAGAAACAAACATATAAGTCTAACTATAACAATTAAACGTATGAAAAAGATTACTTTTATTTTGAGTGCATTGCTGGTATCGCTGAGCGTGCTGGCAGTACCCGTGACGGCTATCTCTCCGAAACATACGAGTGCCGCCATGAAAGTAGAGGCTAAAGCAGCAGACAACTTGCAGAACGTTGCCCTCAACCAGCAATTCTCGCGTGTTGAAAGGGCACAGCAGGCAGATGCTGCCAATCTCATCAGTTTCTCCGGCAAGGAGAATGCCCAAATTGATATGACTGCTGTCAAGAAGATTGCACAGCAAGTTGCAGAAGACACTGTAGTTGCACCACAAAAGACCAAGTTGGCAGCAGGAGAAGCAGGTGTCGGTATCGCCAAGTTTCTAATCCAACCCGGCGACAGTGCTGTAATCACCGGAAAATACTATCAGGTATTGATTCTTAACGATCAGCTCCAACCAATAGCAGCGACAAAGAGTTACTTCCCGATGTCAACCATCGTTAATAACTTTGACCAATTCTTCGGTTCCAGTTATGATTTCCTGTATTTCTGCCAGATGAGCAGTGGTCAGTATGGTCAGGTTATCTCGTCGCTCAGTGGCAAGGTAACTCTGCCCGTCGGTACCTATTACTATGCGATGCAAGGCTTCCCGCTTGATGCCACCGGTACTTCTGTTGATACCAAAAGCGAAGACAATGATATTGCTGTAGCCGGTTTCCATCTCACTCTTACCGGTGAGGAATTTGCAATCAAGAATGCCAAGGCTGAGGCAGGCGCAGGCAACAAACTCACTATGACATGGAGCAATGCCGCCGCTACTCTTCCTACAGGTTCAGCATATCAGGTACGGGTATATGAAATGCCCGCCAATACCCTGATCGCTAATTCAGGATATGAGCTTACTGAAACCACTTGGTCAACTCCCGACTCAATTGCAATCAAGGATAACACGTCATACAGGATTGTCATTAACGTATGGTCTCCTTACGGATACACTCTTGGTAACAGTGCCACTATCTGTACCACTATCGGTACCGACCCCAATGCTCCTACCGGCCTTGCAGTCACAGTTGATAACGAGACAATGAAGGCTACCTTCAACTGGAAGAATACACTCCCTGCTTATTATTATTACACTGCAACTGATAGTGCAAAAGTATACAATCAGGTCGATATACTTGACGAATATGGTAATGTTTACGTATTTGACAACGACAATAACAACACTGCTCGTGAAACAGCTACTTCCCAGCAACTCCCTGTAGGTAAATTCACATGGAGCGTCAAGCCTTTCTATGTTAACAACGGTTGGATTTATATTGCTAATGTTCAAGGTCCGGAGTTTGAAGTGAAGGACGTTATTGCTCCTGTGATCGACTCTGTATATGTGGCATTTTTAACCGACAGCGTGGTTAATCTTGGCATAATCTTCTCGGACAACAATATATATCTAACAGAAGAAGACTTTATGTTCAATGTGTCAGGCGACATCACACTTGCCAATGAACTTGAGGCAGACGGTACTCTGAAACTTGCAGGTCTGACTTCGAAACTCTACAATATCAAGATTACTGCTACCGACCGATACGGCAATGTAAGCGACGAGTATGAGTTTGCATTCACTCCTGTCAACGACAATGAGGCTCCGAAGAACCTGAAGGCTGAAATCGAGGAAGGCAATGTGTTCGACAAATATGTAGTTATCACCGTTTCTGCAGAGGACAACATCGCTACCGCAGAAGAACTGACATACGTCCTCACCTTTGATGACGGCACAGAAGTTGAGATGAAAGCTCAAGACGGAATCATCGTTCTTGAAGGACTCACTCCCGAGACCGAATATACTATTGTAGTTAAAGTTAAAGACTTAAGTGGTAACGAGAGTACTGAGAGTGTTATTCTGAACTTCACAACTCTTGAGTTGCAACCGATTTCAATAACTCGTGATATAGATGCATGGTTTGCTGTATATTATCCCAAATATAGTAGTGTAGGAAGTTATAACTATAACATTGCTTTCCAAGGTACTGAAGCGAACAATTACTTACCATACGGAGGTCTGGACATCTATACTACAACATTGAACTCGCTTACAGGTGTGTATAGTGAGGAACTTGGAAACTTAGATCTCGAATATAGTTACATTATTGTAGATGGAGAAGAACTTGAGATAGTTGATGCAGAACTTGAGATTAAGTTCATTCAAAACTATAATTATAACGGAGCATCTTACGATTACTACAACATTTACTATATTAACCTCTCAATAATAGCATCTGACGGCAACCTCTACACTTACGAATCTTACGATTTCATGCGTTCATACAGTAATGACACAAATGAAAATATATCTATGTCAGGATTCGCTGATACAGATGCTCCTGTGCTTTGGACTAATGAAGAAGTCTATCCGGTAGAAGTAAATGGTACAAACGTGGATGTTATGTTCGGAGTTATTGATGGTCCTCGATATCTGGATGTTATGACATATTGGGCTACAGGAAGACAGCAGTATCTGCCTACTGAAATATATAGTGAGATCAACAAGCTCACGCTTGAGATTCAGACTGCAGACGGCGCAGTGCTTGCAAGTCAGGCAGCAGGAACTATCAAGAACACCCCGACTCTTGACGAAGACGGCGCATACTACTTCACAGCTTCTCTGAGCAATCTTGAACCCAACACCGACTACACCGTATATATCTATGCAGCCGACGAGGCAGGTAACGAGGCTGAGCCTATCGAAGTTACCTTCACCACCGGTGAGCAGTCAGTAGGTGTAGAGAATATCAGCGTTGACGGCAAGCCTCAGAAAGTATTGCGCAACGGCAATCTATACATAATCCGTGGCACGGAGATTTACAATGCAACGGGTCAGCGTGTAGCAAAATAAGTAGAGATGACCACAGACTAAGTATTTAGTCAAATAGATATCAGAAGCGCATCCTGACGGGTGCGCTTCTGATATGTTTTGGGTATGAGGGTAAGGGGCGGGAGGGAGTCGCGTATATATGCTAACTTATGAGAGACATTTCTTATCCCCAAGGGGAACGATCGTTGCGTGTGTCAAATGTCTCTACATGTGGGATACCGGATTGTGGAAGTCGTGATTTTGGGAGGCGTGACAGTGTTGCGTCTCTACGTAAGATTATATATAAGATATATATAAGAGTGGGCTTGAGCTTAGGGTGAGCTTAGGGTGGAGAGAGCAATGTCAGGTCAATGTCTGGTCATACTATATTCCCCCACTTTTCACCACTAATGTTAATAAGTGTGTGTCGTTACTGATATATAGCAACTTACACAGATATATAGATGTTGATAACTTGTCAATTATTTTGTTGAAAAATATTTTGTGGGGAAATGTGGGGAATATCAGATATTTTTTATACCTTTGCAGCGGAAAAAGATAAGATATGACATCGACATTTATCGGAAATATTGAAGCCAGGCTTGACGAGAAAGGACGCATGTTCATTCCTGCTGTATATAGGAAGATTCTTGCCACAGAAGAGAGTCAGCGGATTGTTATGCGCCGCGATACGGAGAACGAGTGTCTGGTGATATATCCGGAGCGGGTATGGAATCAGCGGGTGGAGCAACTGAGTGAGGAACTTGACGAATGGAATCCTGACGACCAGATGTTGCTGATGCAGTTCGTGGCAGACGCCGAGTATATAGAGCCTGACTCGCAGGGCAGAATACTGCTGCAGAAGAGAAACCTGCAGCAGATAGGCGCGACCTCCGATTTGCTGATAGTGGGAATGATGAACCGTTTCGCCATCTGGGACAAGCAGACTTTCCTCAACAAGAGAATAGACCAGAGGGAGTTTGCAAAGACACTGAGAGAGAGAATGACAAAGAAATAAACCTATAAACCTAAACCGCAACATTAGACCCATGCCGACACGCCATTAAACCTAACCAACCTTACAAACCTTTCTATTTATGCCGGACAACGTCTATCATATTCCCGCACTGCTGAGTGAGACCATAGAAGGTCTTGCCATAAAAAGCGACGGCACATACGTGGATGTTACGTTTGGCGGCGGAGGGCATTCCGGAGCAATACTGAAGCAACTTGGCCCTGAGGGCAGGTTGCTCAGTTTTGACCAGGACATGGACGCATACAAGAATGCCGTGCAGAGCGGTGCGATAGATGTAGAGGACCCAAGATGGCAGTTTGTACACGGCAATTTCCGCTATCTGAAGAATTACTTGAGATACTATAATGCTGTACCTGCAGACGGCATAATAGCCGACTTGGGAGTCAGTTTTCACCATTTCGACAGCTCAGAGAGAGGGTTCTCTTTCCGCTTTGCAGGTCCGTTGGACATGCGTATGAACCAGGAAGCGGGCAAGACAGCCGCAATGGTGGTTAACACATATACGGAGGAACAACTGGCTGATGTGCTGTATCTGTATGGCGAGATGAAGAACTCGAGGCAGATAGCCAAAGTGATAGTACGCGCGAGGGAGAAGAAAGAGATAGAGCGCACCGAGCAACTGACAGAACTGCTCACCCCTCTCTGCGGACGGGACAAGGAGAAGAAGGACCTGGCACGGGTGTTTCAGGCATTGCGTATAGAAGTGAATGATGAGATGGGGGCATTGCGGGAGATGCTTGTATCAATACCGAGTGTCCTGAAAGAGGGCGGGAGAGTGGCGATACTTACGTATCACAGCTTAGAAGACAGAATGGTGAAGAACTTCCTGCGCTCAGGAAACATTGAGGGCAGGGTGGAGAAAGATTTCTACGGCAATCCTGTAAGTCCGTTCATACTTGTCAACAACAAGGTGATAACGGCAAGCGGGGAGGAAGTGGAGAGAAACCCGAGAGCAAGGAGTGCAAAACTGAGAATAGCAGAAAGAAAGGGAGAATAGTGAAGAACCTATGAATAAAGAGAAGAGACACAGATTAAGTTTGAAGGAGATACTGTCAGGCAGTTTCTTCACCCGTGAGTTCTTTCGCAGACAATACAAACTGCTTGCACTGATTGCGTTTCTCATATTCGTATATATATACAACGGTTTCCTTTGGCAGGGGCAGCAGCGACAGATAAGAGTGCTGAGTGAAGAGATAAAAGAGGCAAGATACGAGATGCTGGAGTTGTCGTCGAAATACACACAGATGACCCGTCCGTCGGCTATCAACCAGCAACTGAAAGAGAAGGGAAGCAATATACACGAGTCGGTTACTCCTCCTACACTGATTAAGTAACTGCAGAGTCTGACAGATTGACCATACCTTTAACAATACAAACCTAAACAACCTTAAGATTATGAATGACAAACAGAAAGAAACAGTCATCCGTTTTGCGGCAGTCTTTGCCTTGATTACCATAGGTTTTGTGGCAGTCCTGGTAAAGATTGTTATCACGCAGACAGTAGAACGGGACGACTTGCTGAAGATTGCCGAGAGGCAGAAGAGCAAGGAGTTGGCGATAGAGCCTAACCGCGGTAATATATATGATTGCCGCGGCAGACTGCTTGCGGGCAGTGCTCCGACCTATAATATCATTATGGATACACGTGTGCCGGCTCTGCATGAGAACAAGGGCAAGTTGTTCTACACCTACCTTGACAGTCTCTCTACTGCACTGTCCGACTACTTCGGCGACCGCACTACGCAGGAATACAAGCGTCTGCTTCAGCACGGCTACAACACAGGTGACGGGCGCCTGCGTGTATGTCCTAACAAACTGACTTATTCGCAGATGAAGGCAGTGAAGAGTATGCCGCTTTTCAATATGGGCAAGCTGAAGAGCGGACTCATCATAGAGCCTAACTACCAACGGATAAAACCGTTCGGCAGTCTCGCCTCAAGAACAATAGGCAGTATCTACGGAGACAACGGCAGGGGAATTTCAGGACTTGAGATGATGTATGATGATGTGCTTCGCGGACAAGAGGGCGAGATGGACACACACACTATCGAGGGTCATACGGTATCGCAGGTCAATCGCGAGGCAGTTGACGGTTGCGACATCATAACAACAATAGACGCCAACTTGCAAGACATAGTGGAGAGCAACCTGAGAAGTACGCTTATAGGACTTGACGCAGACTGGGGTTGCTGCATACTGATGGAGACAAAAACAGGCGAGGTGAAGGCAATAAGCAACTTGGGGAAGGTAGGAGAGAAGTATGTGGAAGACAAAAACTATGCTGTGACGCGCGTGGAACCGGGCTCCACTTTCAAGACTTATTCGCTGATGGCAGCATTGGACGACGGTAAGATAAGTATTGACGACACTATCTCCACCAGCAACGGTTCGTGGGTATATACTGACTCTAAACGACCTATCTCCGATGCCCACAAATACAATCACCCGATAACAGTAGAGCAGGCACTTGCCGCCTCAAGCAACGTGGCATTGGCAAAGATAGTAACACATTCCTACGAAAAGAATGCAGAGAAGTTCGTGAACAAACTCGACAAGATGCGAGTGCGCGACAGTATCCCGTTCGACATACCCGGAACGAACCTGCCCAAGATAGATGTGCCCAAAGACGGCGAGACCCTTGCCCGAATGGCTTTCGGCTACTATGTGGAACTGCCTCCTATATATACACTTATGTTCTACAATGCCATTGCCAACAACGGAAAGATGATAAGACCTTATATTGTGAAAGAAGTGCAGCAGAACGGGAAGACAGTAAAGCAATACGGCACATCCACCGTTGCTTCAAGTATATGCAAGTCATCTACGCTGAAAGATATACGCAAATGTCTGGAAGCCGTGGTGTGGGATAATGACTACGGCACCGCTTCTGTCAGTCCATGGGGACAAAAGAAAGCACAGAGCGACATAGTGCATATCGCAGGCAAGACCGGCACTGCCAGAGTATTGGAAGACGGCAGTTATCAGAGGAACTACCACAGGATAGCATTCTGCGGATATTTCCCGATGGAGAATCCTCAATATAGTTGTATATGCGTCATTCATAAACCGCGCAATGCGTACGATGCAGGTATGAACTGCGGCGGTACGGTAAGACGGATAGCAGAGAAGACGATGGCATACAGCGGCTCTGTGGACGTAAGCAGACACTATGTCAGCAAAGACTCGCTGCTGCTGCCCCCTGTCAAGAGAGGAATACAAAAGGAGATACGGAGAGCGGGCGATGGAACCAATGTGGACATCAAACGGACTGACTCGCAGTGGATACGTGTGAACGAGAACTACGAAGCAGTGCCTTTGCAAGTAACCTCCGACATTGTGCCGAATGTAGTGGGTATGGGCGCAAGAGACGCCGTATATGCAATAGAACAGACGGGAATGTTTGTTACAATCAGGGGCAAAGGCAAGGTGGTATCCCAGAGTGTCGCACCCGGCACGAAGGCACAGAAGGGCGGCAAGGTGTATTTGGAACTGAAGTGATATTGACAATATATCAAGCAACAAAATATATGAAACTCGCAACATTGATAGAAGGAGTCAGTGCCCGGCAGATAGTAGGGTCAACGGACATCGAAATCTGCAGTATAGAGTTTGACTCGAGAAAGGTGGTGAAGGGAAGCCTGTTTGTGGCAACACCCGGCACGACGGTTGACGGACACAGTTTTATCGGTCAGTGCGTAGAAGCGGGAGCTGCTGCAGTAGTGTGCGAACACCTGCCTGAGAATACAGGCGGTGCCACGTTTGTGGTGGTGGAAGACTCGCACAGAGCACTGGGAGAGATGGCATCGAAGTTCTACGGAGAACCGTCGAAGAAACTGACATTGGTGGGAGTGACAGGCACCAATGGCAAAACCACTATTGCCACACTGCTCTACAAACTGACACGGAAACTCGGCCATAAAGCCGGACTGCTCTCCACCGTATGCAACTATATCGAGGACGAGGCTGTACCTTCCACGCACACTACACCTGATGCTCTCTCACTTAACGAGCTGCTGAGCAGAATGGTGAGTGCAGGGTGCGAATACTGCTTCATGGAGGTGTCGTCGCACTCTATAGCGCAAGAGAGAATAGCAGGTCTGGATTTCGACGGAGGTATATTCACCAACCTCACGCGCGACCATATAGATTTCCACAAGACCTTCGACAACTATCGCGATACAAAGAAGCGTTTCTTTGATAACCTCAAGAAAGGGGCTTTCGCAGTGACCAACAAAGACGACAGGAACGGACTTGTGATGACGCAGAACACCAAGGCGGAAGTACACACCTATTCCACACGCACGGTGGCTGACTACAAAGCACAGATACTGGAGGAAGGGTTCGACGGTATGCTGCTGAGTGTGAACGGACAGGAAGTGTTCGTGCCGTTAGTAGGCAGATTCAACGTAAGCAACCTGCTTGCCATATACGGCAGTGCGCTGTGTCTCGGCTTCGACAAGGACGAAGTGCTGCGCATACTGAGCACACTGACAGCGGTGAATGGCAGATTCGAGGCAATACACTCTCCCCAAGGTTGGACGGCAATAGTTGACTATGCACATACACCCGATGCTGTGGAGAACGTGATAAACACTATCAATGAGATAAAGAAACAAGGGGCACGGCTGATTACCGTAGTCGGCTGCGGAGGCAACAGAGACAAAGGCAAACGGCCTATGATGGCACAGATAGCCAAACGTGGCAGTGAGCAACTGATACTGACAAGCGACAACCCGCGTGACGAAGAACCTCAAGATATTCTCAACGATATGCTTGCAGGGCTGACCGAGGCGGAAAAACAGGCTACGCTCGTCATAGAAGACCGCCGGCAGGCAATAAAGACTGCATGCACTCTGGCTAAAAAGGGAGATGTGGTGCTGGTAGCAGGCAAAGGACACGAAGACTACCAGATAATAAAAGGAGTGAAGCACCACTTCGACGACCACGAAGAGATACGGAACTGCATCGGCAATGCATAGGAAACACACGGAATAAAACAATACACACAATATGTTATATCATCTATTTAGTTATCTTGATAGCAGTATGCACATCCCCGGCGGGGGATTATGGCAATACATCAGTTTCAGGGCCATACTGGCAGGTGTGGTGGCATTGCTGATGAGTATGTGGTTCGGCAAGCGTTTTATCGCCCTGCTCAAGCGCAAACACATATCTGAGACACAGCGCGACGAGAAGACCGACCCGTTCAATACGAAGAAAGTGGGAGTGCCTACAATGGGAGGCATAGTGATAATTGTTTCCATACTGACAGCAGTGCTGTTGTTCGGCAAACTCAACAACGTGTATATGCTGCTGATGATAGCTACCACACTGATTCTCGGTTTGCTTGGTTTCCTTGACGACTACATCAAGACTTTCAAGAAGAACAAGGACGGCTTGAACGGCTGGTTCAAGATAGCAGGGCAGGTGGCATTAGGCTTGATTGTGGGTCTGACACTCAGATACTCGCCTCAGGTCGTGATGAACGAGACGGTGGAGGTAAAGATAGAAAACAACACCGAAGTGGTATATAAGTCTCCTGACGTGAAGTCAACCCGCACAACTATTCCTTTCGTCAAAAACCACAATGCCAACTATGCAGACATGTTCAGCTTTATGGGTGACACATGGAAATACAAGGCAGGTTGGATATTCTTCGTGCTGCTGATAGTGTTCGTGGTGGCTGCCGTGTCCAACGGTGCCAACCTGAACGACGGAATGGACGGTATGTGTGCGGGCAACTCGGCAATAATGGGTGTGGGTCTGCTTGTGCTGGCATACGTGAGCGGTTCGGTGGTATGGGCGGACTATTTCGATGTGATGTATATACCGGGGAGTGAGGAGTTGGTGGTATTCCTTGGCGCCTTTGTGGGTGCACTGATAGGATTCCTGTGGTACAACACCTATCCCGCCCAGATATTCATGGGAGATACAGGCAGTCTAACTATTGGCGGCATAATAGCCGTATGCGCATGTATTATTCACAAGGAGTTGCTGTTGCCTATTCTGTGCGGAGTGTTCCTGATGGAGAGTGTGAGCGTGATAGTACAGACACAGGTGTATAAAATCACAAAGAAGAAAGGTGCTCCGGTGCGGGTATGGAAACGCACACCGCTGCACGACCATTACCGCACATCCCTCAGTCAGGTGGACCCGAACAGCAAAGTGCATTTCAAGGGTAGCAGCGAGTTGCAACACGAGAACAAGATAACAATGCGGTTCTGGTTGATAACCATACTGCTGGCAGCCTTCACTATATTAACCCTTAAGATAAGATAGTATGAAACGACTCGTTATACTTGGAGCAGGCGAGAGCGGTTGCGGTGCTGCCATTCTCGGCAAGAAGCAAGGCTACGATGTGTTCGTAAGCGATATGGGGCAGATAAAACCCGTATATAAGGCTTTGCTTGAGCAACACGGTATCACATACGAGGAAGGCAGGCACACGGAGGAGAAGATACTGAATGCAACCGAAGTGGTGAAGAGTCCGGGCATACCTGCCGCCTCACCGATGGTAGAGAAACTCACGGCACAAGGCACGCCCGTAATCTCGGAGATAGAGTTTGCTGCAAGATACACCAATGCCAAGATGATTTGTATCACGGGCAGCAACGGCAAGACTACGACAACAAGTCTGCTGTTCGACATACTAGTCAGGGCGGGACTTAATGTGGGTTTGGCGGGAAACATAGGCAACAGTCTCGCACTGCAAGTGGCACAGACAGAGCGCGATTACTACGTGATAGAGTTGTCTTCGTTCCAGCTTGACAATATGTACGACTTCAAAGCGGATATCGCCATACTGATGAACATCACGCCTGACCATCTTGACAGATACGACTTCTGCTTCCAGAACTACGTGGATGCCAAGTTCCGCATAACAAGAAACCAGACAGGCAAAGATGCTTTCATCTATTGGAGTGAGGACCCCGTGATTAACAAACAGTTGATGAAACTCTGTCCGAAGGCAACGCTGTATCCGTTTGGCAGTGAGAAGAACCACAATGTGGCATATATAGACGGCGAGAATTTCATACTGGAAGCCACTAATGCTATCGCTCTGAGTATGCCGGCAAACGACTTGTCGCTCAGAGGAAAGCATAACCAACTCAACTCCATGGCTGCCGGTCTGGCGGCACAGATACTCCACATAAAGAACGATGTGATAAGGGAGAGCCTGATGCAGTTCAGAGGTGTTGACCACAGGTTGCAGTATGTAGCCACAGTGCGGGGTGTGCGCTTTGTCAACGACTCGAAAGCCACCAATGTGAACTCGTGCTGGTACGCTCTGGAGTCGATGAACACTCCCACGGTGCTTATTCTCGGCGGCAAGGACAAGGGTAACGACTATACGGAGATAGACGAACTGGTAAAAGAGAAATGCCACACGTTGGTGTATATGGGTCTGCACAACGAGAAACTGCACGAACACTTCGACGGGATGGGACTTCGGGTGATAGATACCGACAACATCAAAGACGCTGTACGAAAGGCCTATGAGGCTGCCCGGGACGGCGACACGGTATTGCTCTCGCCATGCTGCGCAAGCTTCGACCTCTTCAAGAGTTATGAGGACAGAGGAGAGCAGTTTATGCAGGAAGTGAAAGCATTATAAACATTCATAATAACCTAAACCTTACACGATTATGGACACAACGAAATTAAAATTAGGAGAACGCCGCTACATTGACAAGACTTTCTGGATAATATATATAGTGCTTGTCATAGTAAGTATCATCGCCCTTTTTAGTGCGAGTAGTTCGCTTATACGCAGTGCTACTGCACAGGGTCATAACCCTATCTATCCTATCGCATCCCAGATATTGTATCTGCTGCTGGGAGTGGCTATCGCTTTCGGAATACAGTTTCTGCCGAGTTGGCTGTACCGGCTTGCAGGTTATGCACTGCTCGGCTTCGGACTTATACTGCTATGTCTCAATGCCGCACATATAGGTGTCACTATCAACGGGGCGACACGCTGGGTCAGGATATTGGGCATATCTATTCAGTCTTCCGAGATAGCCAAACTGGGGCTGGTTATTGTAGTTGCCGACCTGTTGTCAAGAATAAAAGACAAGGAGACGGAGAAGAGATATTTTCTGTGGTCGTTGGCACTGACTGCAATAACATGCGTTCTTATCATGATAGGCAACCTTAGTACCGCCATTCTGCTTGGGGCAGTGATACTGACGGTGATGTTTCTTGCCCGGGTGCGGTGGTATTGGCTTGTAGGAATTATAGGCACAGCGGCGGTAATACTGGTGGGAGGCTATTTCTATGTGGAGAATGCCTATGTAAAACAAGGCAGGGAGATGCATGGTGCCATGCACAGAGCAGAGACATGGGTTAAGCGTATAGATAACAAAATGTTGGAGAACAGAACCGACAACTCTACAATACGCATCAACGACGACAACTACCAGTCAACATTGGCAAGGGTGGCAGTGGCGAGAGGCGGCAAGAGCCCGATAGGTGTGCTGCCGGGCAACTCGTTGGAGCGAAACCATCTGCCGCTGGCATACGCCGACTATATATTTGCTATCATCGTGGAGGAGACAGGCATTGTGGGGGCATTCCTGCTATGTCTGCTCTACTTGAGTATCTTGTTCAGGGCGTGTCTCACATCAAGCAAGTACAACGACTACGCATCGCAACTGATGGTGATGGGGCTCGGGCTGATGATAACGATGCAGGCTCTGGTAAGTATGGCTGTGGCGGTAGGCCTGGGTCCGGTCACCGGTCAGCCGTTGCCGATGATATCAAAGGGCGGCACGAGTGCTATTATCACAAGTATATATTTCGGCATCATGCTTGGCGTGAGCAGAGAACAGAACCAGATTCATGCACAACAGCAGGAGACTATCAACGAGAGTATGGAGACAGTGCCTGATATAGATACAGAGTAAGAAACATAAATACAACACCTGATATGAATTACCTTATTTCCGGAGGCGGCACAGGAGGGCATATCTTTCCCGCCGTTAGTATAGCAAATGCATTGAGAGAGTTGCAACCCGACTGCAAGATATTGTTTGTAGGTGCCAACAACAGAATGGAGATGGAGCGCGTGCCGCAGGCAGGCTACGAGATAGTAGGTCTGCCCGTAAGAGGCTTCGACAGAAAAAACCTGTTTAAGAATATCTCTGTGCTTTGGGACCTGAGAAAGAGTCTGCGAATGGCGCGTAAGATTGTGCAGGACTTCAAGCCGGATGTGGCAATAGGTGTGGGTGGATACGCCTCCGGTGCCGCTATGAAGGCATCGGCAAGACTCGGAGTACCCGTGCTTCTGCAAGAGCAGAACGGGTTTGCCGGAGTAACCAACAAACTGCTCCGCCGCGATGCACAGAAGATATGCGTGGCATACGAGGGGATGGAGAAATTCTTCCCTGCCGAGAAGATAATTCTGACGGGCAATCCCGTAAGACAGAACCTCGAGGGAGGTAGCAGAAAAGAAGCAGCAGAGTATTTCGGGTTCGACGAGAAAAAGAAGACACTGCTTATTATCGGCGGCTCGCTTGGCGCTAAAACCATCAACGAGAGTATCATTGCGCACCTGAGTCAGCTGAAAGAGAGTAAGATACAGGTTATATGGCAAACAGGCAAGGTCTATCACGAGCAGTGCAAGCAGGCATTGCAGGAGAACCCCGCGGATAACGTCTATTGCACAGCCTTTGTCAGCCGTATGGACCTGGCATACGCAATGGCTGACCTTGTCATCTCGCGTGCAGGGGCAAGCAGTATAAGCGAACTATGCTTACTCGGCAAGCCCTGCATACTGGTGCCGTCGCCCAATGTGGCGGAAGACCACCAGACACACAATGCAATGGCATTGGTCAAGAAAGATGCGGCTATACTCGTACGCGACATCGACGCACAGAACCAGTTGGTAGAGAACGCTTTGCGCGTCATTCACAACGAAGATAAGTTGCGCAGACTGAGCCAGAACATCCTCACATTGGCACAGCGCGACTCCGCAAGAAGAATAGCGGAGGAAGTGATAAAACTTGCGGGCAAATAATTGCTTGTTAAATATTCCACTTATTTGAACAGAAAGTGCACACCTCATTGCCGTGTGCACTTTAATTTTGCATGTTGAAGAGTAGAAACATTAAATAATAACTCAAAACATATTTATCATGAAAAAAATTAAACTATTTTCGCTTGCTGTGTTGGCAAGTATTGGAATGTCAGCTATGGCGCAAGCTCCAAAAATTGTTGTACCATCAGGAACATTAGCACTTCCTACTACAGGATTAGGTGAGTCGTGGTCAAAAAATGGTGTAACAACTGATGTGCCATACGTAAATGATGAAACAAATGGAGCAATGATTTTTAATGCTAATGCATTATATAGTTCGTCCAAGGACAAGAAACAAAGTTGGACAGCAAACACAGGAGGCGGAACGACTGGTAAAGACTGGGCTGCTACTGATATTTTCAAAGGTAATACATATTGGGGTTCTAACAATTCCGCTACAGTAAGGAAAATCGATGATAGGCTTCTCTTCTATAGAGTCAATAATTGTATCGGAGCAAAAGCATTGGTTCAATCTGGTTCCAATAAAAAACGTACAGTAATACTTGAAGCTTACGAATTGACGGGAGGTGTAGCCGCAGCTACTCCCGTAAAAGCCGATAGTATGGAATCGAGTACAACAAATATCATTGAAATTGGAGAACTTGATGCGTCCAAAGAGTATATCATCGCATTATATGCTATTACCGGTGGTAGCGGAGGATCATCTGAAGGTAATTCCACAATCTTTGAGGTTGCATTTTTGTACCCTGCTGGACCTGCAGCAGTTGATGATGCTACTTTGAAAGCAGTTACTATTGACGGAGAAGCCATCAGTGTAAGCGATGTTATGAGTGTTGAACTTCCTTATGGAACCACAACAGTACCCACAGTTGCTGCAACCGCCACAAGTGACAAGGCAAGTGTAGTAATTACACCGGCAACAACTCTCCCGGGAGCTACTACAATAGAAGTGACTGCAGAAGACGGCACAACAAAGAAAACATACACTGTCAATTTTACTATTGGCGCTTTCAAGTGTGGTGAAATCATAAAGGCTGTTCACACCGGTTCTACTACAGCAACCGTTACCGGCGTTATAGGTGGTTCAGTAGATAAGAACACCCAAAGCGGTGGTAAACTTGGCAGCAATGGTCATTACTTTGGAATAAAGCTTGCCAATGGAAAATTCCAGGCAGGAGACATAGTGACAGTAGTCGCTTCAAAAGTTGAAGGAGGAAATGCTATTGATATATTCTCAGACAAAGGTACAAAAAGGATTATAGAAGCATCAGTGCCTATTGACACTATTGCACCTGCAGTGTTCGTATTGCCTGAAGCTGTAGAGTGGATTTATATCTATCGACTCTCTTCTCTAACCAACCCTTCAATTGACTATATTACTGTCAATCGTCCTTGCGAGGCAGATATTGCATCATTCACTATTGCAGGAGTTACGGCAGAGATTGACCACGAGAATATGACAATTACTGCTTCTTTGCCGTATGGCACCACCTTGACGGCAGAAGATTGGAATAGTGCATACGTGCTTGCAGGTCCTGCTACAGAAGCCACTTACACCATTGTTGGCGGTAATTATACTGCTATCAAAGTAGGCGAGAAGACTTATACATTGAATATAACTATTGCCGCCGAGCAAAGCAGCAACAACAACATAACCGGTATCACAGTTAACGGCAAAGAGGCTACTCTTAATGAAGACAATACATACTCGTATGTTTTAGCATTTGGCACCACTGTAATACCTGAGGTTGTTGCCACACCTGAAGATGCTACCGCTACCGTTGCATATTCAGATATTACAACCGTTGCAGGCACAGTTATAATAACTGTAACCGCCCAAAACGGTGATAAGAAAGAATATACTCTTACGATTACTGTTGCACCGGCTCCGAAAGATTTGCTTGACGTGATATTCTCAAACGGAGCCAAGGGTGCAATCAAAAACGGCAATATCACTGTTCCTTATCTTGCCGGTGAAGATGAACCTGTATATCAGTCAGTGAATTTTGCATCAGGTGTAGAGGGTGCAACCGCTGCTATGGTTGAGGGTAAGTTGGTAGTTACAGGTGCAGATGAGGCTAAAGCCGAGTACACCATTACTAAAGTTGCTCTCTCGGCATCAGCAGAAACAAATGTAGAGATTACTTTCGATAGCACCGAGACTTATATATTTGCACCTTATGGTTGGGATAGTGCAAAGGGTTGGAAGTTTGCCAAGAATACAGAAGAGGCAAGTAACAAACGCGTATCTGAAGGTCGCACTCGCATCTATATGGCACTGCCTGCAGCCGACTCTGTGGCATTGGTTTCCGGAAGCGGAGCAAATCGTGATGTCAAGATATACGTAAATAATGTAGAGTCAGGAATCACCAAAACAGCAGAATCCAACAAGAGCATTGTGATAGCTTTGGACAAGAGCAAAACCAACTTTGTAGCAATCGAAAGCAACCAAACAGGCGGTGACGGTGGATTTATCAAGATGCAGGTGTATTTCACTAACGGCACTGAAACAGCACTTGAGAATATTGAGGCTTTGGACACCAATGCCCCGATGTACAATGTGCTCGGTATGCAGGTTGACAAGACCTACAAAGGCATTGTTATTCAAGGCGGAAAGAAGTTCATGCTCAAGTAAACGGCATGACATACCAAATAACAAAGGCGGGTCACAGCCCGCCTTTGTTGTATCTTATGGCAAATATCTAAGCACTCATAATACGTGTCCCCTTGCCTATGTCAGTCTCTGACAGCATTGCTTCTATCTGTACATCCGCACGCTCGTCAGTGTACTGAACTGCCAAGCCGAAGTTATCTCCCCGCATTCACATAGTGCCGCATATCTACAACCTGCCCGACCTTCCTAACCTCTCAACCTTATTCTTCGCTCCACTTGATTGCATACTTGAAAAACTCCTCCGCATTGCTTGCAGGGGGAGTATCTTCTTTCATCGCCACAGTCGTCAGACTGAACTCTGCATAGTATCTGTAGCCGGTAGGCATCTCTGACCCGTTGCAGTATCTTGGAGTGAGACTGACCAGTGTCTGCCCGCTCAACTTCTCCACCTCGCATGCATAGCGGCATGGCACCGACACGGCTATGCCGAGCGTCTCCTTCTTGTATTTTATCGTGTCGTTCACCGGCCAGTCTGTGCCCCACGAAGCGAGCAACGTGCCCTTGTCTTCGTATGTCATCATCTCCCCGCCACCTATACTTTGCACGCCTGTTACCAGTGTCCCGAGCGTGTCGGAGACATACACTTGGCAATTCATATCGCGGTGCCCCGCAAGTATGGTGTAGCGAGTGAGCATATCAACCGCCTTGCCTTCTGTCTGCAGCCCTCTCACCTCCACCTCCACCGTGGCTGACGTGTCCGTCAAGGCAACTATTCTCTGCGTGCGGCTCTCAAACTTGTCCATGTTCTGCAGTCTCTGCTTCTCTCTGTCGTATGGTCTTACCGACCCCACGCCTATCGTATTACCCACTTTCAGCACGTCATCGCCGTACCCGCACGCAAGCAGACTGTCGTTGGGATACCACAGACTCTCTGCCAATTCCAGTCTCGGCGTCCGCTTGGCATATACATCCACCGTCTGCCGCTTGTCGAAATATATTCTGTATGCCGTCACCTCGCTCTCCAATGCCACTCCGTGATGGTGCATCTTGTGAAATGAGTCCTCATTCGGATAGAAAGTCTGCTCTCTTACAGACATTATGCCGTAATGTTTGCCCTCTGCAAAGCACTCTGTCGCCCCCGCACTGTCAAGAGGCACTTTCAGGTACATCTGCGCATGAACCATCTTCTGCTCCCTCGCAGGAGTGCATGCCTGCATAGCAATAAGCAGCACGATGAATACTGCTTGTATAATATAGAGACGTGACACTGTCACATCTCTACACAAACCTTTCGAACTTCTCATAATAGCATTAGAGAACCTGCTGACCATTTACGTAAACATTCTCCAGAGTGATATTCTCTGTCTTGTTGAATGTGGCACCCTCGTCCGCTGTCATGTGTATATCCCGCAGCGTCACATTCTGTATAGGCATCTCGGGCAGACCGTTGAAATATATTGCACGCTTGGCTCCGTTGCATATCACGTTGCTTATATTTATGTTCCTGAACTGCGGTGTCGTCTCGTCCACCTCAGGTATTGCTGCCGCCATGCGTGCCGCTATCTCCTCTTCTGTTTCCTCTCCTGCACCCTTGCCTCCGTAGAACAGGTCGAACAGCAGGGCCTCGTTAGGGATACTCCTCATGCAGATGTTGTTGATATAGATGTTTTCCACTATTCCTCCTCTGCCTCTTGTTGACTTGAAGCGCAGACCCACGTCAGTGCCTATAAACAGGCAGTTGCTTACCTGCACGTTCTTCACTCCGCCCGACATCTCGCTTCCTACCACAAACCCTCCGTGACCGTGATATACCGTGCACGCATCCACCAATATGTTCTCTGCCGGCACCCCTCTCTTTCTGCCGTCTTCGTTCTTGCCCGACTTCATACAGATGGCATCGTCGCCCACGTCAAACGAGCAGTTGCTGATAACCACGTTCTTGCACGACTCCACATCCACTCCGTCGCCGTTCTGCGAGTACCACGGGTTTCTCACCGTCAGGTTGCTCAATACCAAGTTCTCGCACATCAGCGGGTGCAGGTTCCATGCCGGTGAGTTCTCGAAACATACGCCCTCTAACAGTATGTTCTTGCAGCCCACAAAATTGAGCATCACCGGTCTCAGAAACGAGCGTATGCTGTTCCACTCCTCGTCTGTTGTCAACCCTACTGGCACGTTCTGGTCCTCGCACAACGACTGTGCATACATCGCAGCCGAGTCCGGATACCACACCTTGCCGTCCTCCGACACCACTCCGCCTGCTGCCACTTTCTTCTTCCACTGCTGGTCAGTCAGTTTGGCTTTCTTCACTGGTCTCCATGAGTCGCCCGAACCGTTGAAAGTGCCGCTGCCGCATATTGCTATGTTCTCTGCCCCGTATGCTGATATGGGTGATTGGCAACGCTTGGTGTCCAACCCCTCAAACGAAGCGTCACGCACAGGGTAAAGCGAGAAGTCGTCCGAGAAGATAATCAATGCGTTGTGCTCGGTGTATAGTCTTACGTTCGAGCGTAGCACTATCGGACCTGTCAGATACACTCCGTCAGGTATCACCACCGTACCGCCGCCGCGCTCCGACGCATGGTCTATCGCGGTCTGGATGGCTTCCGTCGTGAGTGTACTGCCATCGTTCACTGCTCCGAAATCTAATACCGACAACGTGCGGTCAGGAAACTGAGGCACACTTACGTGCATCTTAAACCCTGCCTGCTTTGTTAACTTGTTAATCGAAGATTGGGTCGTCTGCTGCCTGCTGTCCGTACCTCCGCATGAGGCAACAACTATGGCAGTCAATAGTAGTGGGATTATCTTTTTCATTGTAATCTGATTTAGCACTTTATTCACAATGCAAAGATAAAGCAATATACACTAAGCTAAGTCTATTTATTGTTATAATAGGGTGAATTTTTGTTGTCCCACCCTCCTAATCCACGTATAGACGCGACACTGTCACGTTTCCATAAATAAAATAATGCGTAATACCCCCGCATCAATACGATACTCTTCAAATTATCTCCTCCTCAGGGTATCGTATATCTGTCAGATACAATCCGTCTGCGGGTGCCGACTGCCCCGCTGCGGTGCGGTGTTGCTTCCCTATTATCTCCCTGAACTCGCTGATTGTCACTCTGTGCCTGCCCACTTCCAACAATGTTCCTACCACTGCCCTCACCATATTTCTCAGGAACCTGTCCGCCGTTATGGTGAACACTGCACCCGTCTCCGTCACTCTCCACTCGGCCTGCGTCACCTTGCACAAGGTCGTATTCACATCCGTATGCACCTTGCAGAACGATGCAAAATCCTCTGTCTCAAGCAATACCTTGGCGGCTTCGTTCATTAGTTCGAAATCCAAATCCTGTGCTATTCTGGTCACCAACCCTTGCCTGAACGGGTCTTTCCTGAATACACATCTGTACTCGTATGTGCGCGACAGTGCGTCAAACCTTGCATGGGCATCGTCCTTCACTCTCACTATGCGCTCTATCGCTATATCTTTCGGCAGATAATTGTTCAGCCGTGCCGTCAACTGCCCGAGTCTATCCTTGCTCCTTGCCTCTTGCTCCCCCATGTCAAAATGCGCCACCATCATCTCCGCATGCACCCCCGCATCCGTCCTCCCCGCCGCTGTCAGGCTTATCTGCTCACCCGTTATCAGCGACATGGCATCTTCCATCACCTCCTGCACCGAACTCCCGTTGGGCTGACGCTGCCAACCGTGATAACCCGTTCCGCAATATGAGAAATATATAAAGTAGCGCATTACTCTCTGCCTGTCTTACTTCTTATGAATCCGTTCACATCGGGCGATATCTCCCATACCCATGCCACTGCCGCAAATGCTCCGAGCAACACCGTTGTCCTCGCAATCGACGACAGCCAGATGTTCATATCCGGCATAAGCCTTACCACCGCCTCGTTCACCGCGAATACTGCCAATGCTACCACCAATGTCTTCAAATGCGACATCGACAGCGGAGTTGTCTTCAAGCATATTCCCATCACTGCCAGCACGCAGACAAAGAATATTATGTACGACAGACAGTTGGCAATCGCTGCTCCGTCTATGCCGTACAACGGAATGAAATAGTTGTTCAGCACTATTGTGCATATTGTCAGAATGGCTGAGCATATCAGCGAGAAATAGTAGTAGTGAGAGTAGTTGATGGCATACAATGCTATGTTGAATGTCGATAGCAGCAATTGGCTCACACACAATATCAGCACTGTCTCGCGTGCTGTGGCGTAGGTCTCACCGTTGGGCAGGATATGATAGATGAGGTCTATGTTTATCCAGATTGCAAGCAGTATGGCGCTTCCTATGAAAAACAAGTCCGACGACACCCTCTTGAGCAACCGCTGCCTGTGACCCGCATTGCCGTCCTTGTATGTCTGCGCAAGTTCAGGCGATGCAATGGCATTCAGCGAACGGGAGGGTATGCACACCAACGCTGCCATGTTCACCGCTATGCTGAAGATGCCTGCAAAACTCAACCCCATCTTGGCTGACACGAAGAAACTGCTTATCAACGGAGCGAACACCGTGACTAACGCCGACAATATGAGAAAACCCGTGTAGAACAAGTATCGCCTTACCAACTCCCTGTTCTCTCTTAAGAACCCCATGTCCGGCTTCAGACTGACACTGCCCGTCGCAAACAAATACACTATATTCATCACCGCTGCCACCGCATATATCCCGCACAGACATATCACAAAACCGTCAAGCGTCAGCCCCCCGAACGAATACATGAGGTACATCACCAGTAGCAGCAGCCTCGTCACTACCTCCCGCACTGCTCGGGGAAACACCACACGCATCCTCACGTTCGAGTTCGTCTCGAACACTGTCTGATACAGCATGAAGAACGCAAGTGGCAATACGTAGTAGAAGTAGTTCACAAACAATGCCGACTTCTCCGAAAAGAAACCCGTTATGTCCTCCCGAAGCAGGATATACAACGCTCCTACCACTATAAATCCTATCAGCGGTATCACCACCGTCCAGAAGAAAAATCCGTGGTCTCTCCTGTCCTCCGTCTTGAAATACGGGTAAAACCTCACTATGGATGCCGACGTGCCAAGTTGGGCAAGACCTATAAACAAAGTGCCGGCATCAACCAGCACTCTGTTCAGACCTATCTCCTCCGCCGTAAGAAAACGCGTCATCACAAAGAACGTTGTGATGATGCTTATCAGGACACCTGTATAAGTCACTATCGTGCCCCGGATACTCTGCTTGGCTATTACACCCATCTCCATTGCTGTCCCGTTTCCTCTATCTTCTCCTTTCCCCTCTCCGACTCCTCAAAACAGTCCTCCCTCCCCTCTGTTCATCGAGGGGAGGGAAGGAATCCTTTACTTCACTATATTTAGCAACTCAACCTCAAAGATAAGGGTAGAGTAGGGAGGTATGCTGCCTGCGGCACGCGAACCGTAACCTAATTCCTGTGGGATATAGAACTTGTACTTCGAACCTACAGGCATCAACTGCAGACCCTCTGTCCAACCTGCTATCACTTGGTTCAGGTAGAACTCTGCAGGTTCGCCACGGTCAACCGAACTATCGAACACGGTCCCGTCTATCAGTGTCCCGTGATAGTGTACGCGCACCTTGTCTGTTGCTTCAGGCTTCTTGCCCTTGCCTTGCTTCAAAACCTCATACTGCAAACCCGACTCTGTCGTTATCACTCCCTCGCGGCTCTTGTTCTCTTCAAGGAAAAGTTCGCCTTCTGCCTGTGTGTCTCCATATAGGATTTTGTTGATAGCGTTGCTTAGATATTCGCCTGCTTCATCATCGGTCATCATGTTCGTATATCCGTTCAGACCGTTGGTGAAACCTTGCTCTATCAACTTGTACTCGGTCTCTATCTGCTCTATGCCGTGCAAACCTGTTGTCTCATACTCTTTTATTGTCTTACCTATCTGCTGAGCCATCTGTATCAACTGCGGATTGCTGACATCGCTCTTCAAACTTGTATTGATTGCCTTGACAAACTCTTTGAAATCTTTTCCTGTCGAGTCGTTGACGAGCAAACCTTTGGCTATGTCAACACCATTGAAATAACCGAACACGTAGTTTATACTGTCAATCTCCGACTGCAACTTCACTCCTTTCACCTTGGTGCCGCATGTGCTGCGTACCGGTTTGCCTGCCTTCACGCTGTCGTTGGCTCCTCCGTATGCTGCAAAAGCATATTTGTTCTGGAACCACTCCCGCGGATTCTCAAGTGCCATAACCGATGTGTCGTTCTTCATTCCGTTTACAAGACCTTGGAAAAACAACTTCTCGTTGATAACCCACTGCTTGTTGCCGACTAAGCCGTTCTTCTCACAATCCTTCACAAACGCACCTATGCTCTTGCCCGTTTGCACTATCTGACTCTCTTCCTGTACCTTACCTTCATAACCGTTCGCCAGTGCCTGCATAAACTGATTCACTGCTTTCTTCGACGTATCTCCTTGCATGAAATTCATCTTGATTTGAGCACCGTTAATCTGTCCGAGAGCATAGTTGATACTGTCGGTCTGGTTGAAAAGGGCAATGTTCTTCGCATCGTAACTATTGCCGCAAGACACCATTGCCACTGTGGCAACAAGTGTCATTAATGTTAGTTTCTTCATCTTGTTACTTTTATTTTAGATTGTTCATTTCCTTCTTCCATCTCTCCATCCTCCTCCCCCTCTCAACCCATCATCCCCCCTCTCTCAACCCATCCTCCCTCTTCTCTCAACTCTTCATTATTCTCCTCTCAACCCTTCATTCTTCTCCTCTCACTCCATTTCCCTTCCGTTCCCCCTCCTTTCTCCTTCCTTTCTCAACTCATCCTCCCTCCTCTCTTAACTCATCCTTCCTCCTCTCTCAACCGTTTATTCTTCTACTATCTTTCCATTTTCCTTCCGTTCCCTTTCTTTTCTCCTTCTTTTCTCCTTCCTTTCTCCTTCCTCTCTCACCGTCTGCCTGCCCGACCCTTGCCGCCGCAACCCGTTTTATGCACTTTCTGCATAAAATCCTGTATATTTATGCAGAAATCTTAAAAAAACGCACATTTCGGATTGCTCTCGTCATGCTACCCCTAAGCCGAGTGTTAGCCATCTCTTCCTTTATGCATAAAAATGCATAATCTTAAAATATCACACTTTCTGACTCCAAGACCCCTCTCAGCACCCTCTCAGCCCCCTTTCTGCCCCCTCTCAGCACTATCTCAGCACTATCTCAGCACCATCTCAGCACCATTTCGGCACCCTTCCGGCCCCTTTTCTTCACCCCTCGTCCTCAATCACCCTCACTCGGGTCTTTCGTCATCTCTCTTATCCTATCCCCAACAACTCTACCGTGAATATCAGTGTTGCATAGGGAGGTATCTGTGCGCCTGCACCCTGTGCCCCGTATCCCAGTTGGTAGGGTATATAGAGTTTGTATTTGGAACCTATCGACATCAACTGCAGACCTTCAGTCCAGCCCCGTATCACTTGGTTCAAACCAAAACTAATAGGCTCTCCGCGCTTGTAACTGCTATCAAAAACTGTACCATCTATCAGCGTGCCTTCATAATGCACCTTCACCGTGTCTGTAGCCTTCGGTTTCTGACCTATCGTTGCCTCTATCACCTCGTATTGCAAACCGCTCGCCGTCGTCTTCACTCCTGCACGCTTGCCGTTCTCTTCAAGGAACTTCTGACCGCGCTCTTTCTCCACTTTGGCTGTCTCTTCCTCCAACTCAGTGAAGAACTTGTTCAATATCTGCTGTGCCTCCTGATAACTTATCTTCGGCTGATTGGCATCAAGCACATCCTCTATTCCTGACGCAAGATCCTGATAATTCAACTTTTTCACTCCGCTCCCAAGCAGATTCTGACCCAAACTGAGTCCTATTGCATAACTAATCTTATCCATAATCTTTTCTTATATTATATCATTGTTATTCGTATATTGTATCACTATGATTCTTTTATTGTTTCATTATTATTCTCTATCCCACACCCATCTAACACCTATTCCACACCCATCCCATATCATCCTCCGTCTATTCCCCGTCTCTTCTCCTTCTCTTCTCCTTCTCTTCCCCCTCTCCCCTCCTCAACCAGTTCTCTCTCTGCCCAAATTCTCTCTCTCCTCTGCCCAAATTCTCTCTCTCCTCCGCCCTCATTCTGTTCTCACCCCCTCCTCAACCAGTTCTCTCTCCTCCCTCAACCAGTTCTCTCTCCTCCCTAATATAGAGCCTCCCGATACAACCCCACATTATGCAACATGCAAAGATAGTGCAAATATTTTGATTATACAAATCATTTCCGCATCTTCTCCATTTTCCAACTGATTATTTGCGCTTTCTGCACCATAACCACTATCATTCTGCAATTATTTTCAAAAAAAATGTACTTGGGTATTGTGGGAATGAAAAATTTGCAGTACTTTTGCACCCGCAATTGAGAAATCAATTGCATCTCTGTTATAGAGATCCTCCAAGCAGGCACTGCCTGTAAGGAATGAGGTGCTGTAGTTCAGCTGGTTAGAATGCCGGCCTGTCACGCCGGAGGTCGCGAGTTCGAGTCTCGTCGGCACCGCAACAAGGGAATCTGCAAGGATTCCCTTGTTCGTGTAGAGACTGAACGCAGCGAATGCCCTCCAATGCGAGGTCGCGAGTTCGAGTCTCGTCGGCACCGCAAAAGAAGGGAGCCATCATCTGGTTCCCTTCTTTCTTTCGCTGACAGATTCTCTCCCTGTCGTTTACACCGTCTGCTCAATGTTCCAGACAAAGGCCCTGACACCCACTTCTTTGTTGCGCGCGTCAAGTTGGCGCACTGCCTGCAAGAGAGAAAACACCTGATCGTCTTCCACTACCGCCATTATCGCCGAGTTCATCTCTGGCCATGTGTGTGTGCCGCGACGCGGCTCACCGTCTGTCGTACCACGACCTTGTACCTCCTGAAACATCGTGAAACCGCGAATCTCCAACATGTCAAGCATGTATTCTACACGCTCGCTGTTCGCCTGATTATATACTATAAATACACTTTTCATATCTCTGATTATTTATAATGCATTGCAAGTTTATACCTCCTTGTCTTTCACTTTGATATCCATGAAGAAGTACTTCTTCCTTAGCACCTCTTTCTTGTCGCGGTCACCATGACGGGTGAATGTTCCGTATAGCACGGGCACTATATACAGCGTCAGGAATGTGCTCACCGTCAAACCGCCTATAACGACAATACCCAGCGGTTGCCACATCTCTGCACCTTCGCCCGAGCTGACTGCCATAGGTATCATACCCAATATAGTGGTGAAGGCAGTCATCAATACAGGTCTGATACGGCTCCTTCCTGACATCTGTATTGCTTCGTTCAGTTCGTGACCCCTCTCACGCATAAGGTTGATATAGTCCACAAGCACAATACCGTTCTTTACCACTATACCCACAAGCAGCACTAATCCCAATGCACCAATCATATCCAAACTCCTGCCTGTAAGCCAGAGGGCTATAATCACACCCGAAAGAGCAAATGGTACTGTGAACATTATGATACCCGGCATCTTTAATGACTCAAACTGTGAAGCCATGACTATATATACAAGCAGTATAATCAGTGCAGCGAGCAGAATCATGTCGTGGAAAGTGTCCTGCTGTGTCTCATAGTTTCCGCCTATATGTGTCGAGTAGCCGACAGGCATGTCGAGTTGCGGCACTACCTCTGTCTCTACCGCCTGTGCCAATTCGCCCAAGGTGGTGTTGAAAGGTGTTACTTTCACTGTCACAATACGCTGGCGCTCCTTACGCTCAATGGTTGGAGGTGCCCAGTATTCACCTACTTCTGCCACCTCGCTCAGTTTCACTGTCTTCCCTGTGGCTGTAGGTATACTCATGTTCATAATATCCGAGATGGAGTTACGATCCTCCTCGTTAAGGCGCACAAGTATGTCATATTCCGAACCATCGTCTTTCAGATATCCGCACGACATTCCCGTAACACGGTTTCTGAGGTAAGTGGATATAGTGGCTGACGACAATCCGAGGCGCGATGCCTTCTCCTTGTCCACAGTTATCTTGATGTCGGGACGGTCATCCTCTCTCGATATATTCACGTCACGGGCACCGGGCAACTCTGATATCAGTTGTCTTGCCTGCTCCGCCAACTGTGAGGTCTTGTCGAAATCATAACCGTATATCTCAAGGTCAACGGTATTGCCACCACCGGGACCATTACTGGAAACAGAGCACTGGTACTCTATAATCTCCGGATAAGTGGACATCTCCTGACGCAGTATCTCCGCAATAGTCCAGATATCCCGGTCACGCTTCCATTTCTTCGGCAGACGAACCGTCATAGATATCTTGTTGTTCATTGTGGACGAGAACATGGCAGCAATAGTGGCATCGTCGTTGGAACCGGCTGAGGTGTTGATAAGTTCTATTTCCGGCACTAATTCCACAAACCTTTTCTCTAATTGACGGGCAGTCTTCAGTGTCTCTTCTATACGCGTACCACGCTGCAACTTGACGCTGATACTAAGGCGTCCGTTATCTTGCTGCTGCATGAAGTCGGTACCTATCTGATGAGTGAATACAGGTATAAGAGAGGCAATGAAGAACGCCCCGAGAATCAATAGTGTGATAGCCTTGTGGCGCAAGCACCAGCCTAACGATTTGGCATAATACTCGTCCACCTTGTCCAATACATGAACCACCGTGCGCTCGTAGAAGTTTTTCTTGCCCTTGTCAACCTCAATGAGATTACCATCCTCGTCAACTTTCAGTTTCTTTGCCTTCAACAGTTTCGAACAAAGCATAGGCGTGAGGGTGATGGCCACCAATGTAGAGGTACAGCATACCACTGTCACAATCCAACCCAACTCGTGGAACATGATACCCGCCATACCGTCAAGCATCGTCAGCGGTATGAACACTGCTACCAACACAAGCGTCGTCGCGATAACACTTACCCACACCTCGTTGGTGGCATATATCGCCGCCTCATGAGGCTCTTCGCCACGCTCCACATGACGCGTTATGTTCTCCAATACCACAATTGCATCGTCCACCACCATACCTATGGCAATCGTCAGTGAACATAGCGATATGATGTTGATTGACGAGTCTGCCACACCAAGATAGATAAACGCCACAATAAGGGCAATAGGAATAGTTATACCGATGATGATTGTCGCACGCCACTTGCCGAGGAAGAACAGCACTACCAATACCACGAACAGCAAGGCGTACAGCACCGACTCCTCCAGCGAGTTGATAGAGTTCTGTATATCCTCCGAAGAGTCATATATCTTCTGTATTTTCACATCCGAAGGCAACTGCTTCTGTATCTTATCAAGTTCTTTGCGCACATCGCGGCATACCTGCACCGTGTTGGCACCCGTCTGCTTGGCTACAATCAGTCGCACAGACTCCCTGCCGTTGGCTTTCTCGTCAAGAGACAGGTCTTTGATAGAGTCCTTCACTGTGGCTATATCCCTGATGAACACTTGCTGCCCCTGATGAACACTTGCTGCCCTTGAGGAGTCATTGCCACCATCAGGTTCTCTATCTCGCTCGACTCTATATACTCCGAACGCACCTGCATCTGATACTGTTCCTGAGGCATCTTCACCGTACCCGACGAGAGATTCAGGTTGTTGGCTGACACCACCTGACCCACCTGCTCCAATGTCAGTCCGTATGCATCAAGTTTCTGCTGGTCTATGTTCACATATACATGCCTCTCCGGCGCACCCGAAAGCGAGATATTACCTATACCATTGATATGGTTCAGTTGCGGTACTACCTCGTCGTTCAATATCTTGTCCAGACCCGCGTACGTCTCGTCGGCTGTTATACTGTACTGACAGATAGGCATTGCCGAGGTCGAGAGTTTGAAGATAACAGGTTTGGAGCAGTTGTCCGGCAGATTGTTAGCCGCCATATCCACAAACGAACGCACATCGTTCACCGCCTCGTCCATGTTCGCACCCCACTCCAGTTCAAGGGTAATCATTGACAGGTTATCCTTCGACTG
>CAJOMJ010000011.1 GCA_905235505.1 Paludibacteraceae bacterium | reverse complement strand
CTGGGCATACAATTCGTCTCCCTGCTGCTCGTAACTCTGAGCATATAGCATAACAGGGAGTACACAAACGATAATTGTTAATAGTCGTGTTTTCATTTGTTTCTGAGATTTTTATAATATATTGTTTCTTTTTTATTCGGATAAATGCGAATCATATTGTCAAGGCATTCGTTGCTGTATTGGTTGAATTCATTGTCATCCGCAATAAGCAACACCTTGAGACGCTTGAGATATTTGTTATACTCTTCATCAATTTTTTGCTGATACACGGCGCTCTCCTCTTGTTTCTTACTAATATATTCGTTCATTTCACGGACCTCTATCTCTCCCCTAATCTTTTCATTATCAATTATCGCATCCTCATAATATTTATTAGCCTCTTCAAAATGATAGATAGCCAGACAACTATCACCTAAGGATATATTTTGTTGAGATACTTTGAGAGCCTTTCGCGTTTGAATGTTTATATTAATATGGTCTACTATGGGGACGACTACCCCGAATACAACCGCGGGTAAAGAGCAAAGAATTATGAAGATAGCTATAAGTGTTTTTATTCTTTTTGCTTCTTTTTCTAGCCTTTCCGCTTCAGCACGACGTTCCGCCTCAAGCCTTTGACGTTCGGCTTCGAGTCTCTCTTCTTTCTCCTTCTGTCTAAGTTCAATCTCTTTTATCTGACTTGGAAGAAGAGTAGAAAAATTCATTACAATGTTGTCGGCATTGACATCTACCAATTTTAGAGAATCTGTATTTCCCATATAAATTATTTTTTATGCTCACAAAATCAACATCTTATTCATAGACGTTTCAATATTTGCGAATGGTTATTATATATTTGTGTTCACCAATGATGTTTTACACCATATAATTCATTATTTCCAACATTCGTGCATGCCCCTCATTAACCGGCTGGAACCCTTTTTTTACTTCTTGCACAATTATCCCTTCAGAAATTGCTGTATATGCCACCTTAATAAAGTCGTTTTTACAGCGGTTGAAAGATTCACCCTTTAATTTATTTATCAAATCTTGAATATTGACCTTTTGAGAGCCCCAGGTTGATTGATCAATTTCTTCGAAATTAAAATTATCTAAGACTTTTAATAACTTTTTACGATTCTCTTCATTGAAATCATCGTTAAATGTCCAAATAACAATGCATTGATATTTTTTCATAACATATATTTATTTAGTAGACTCCACTCTACTATTCGGCAGGAGGGAAGTCGGTTATATTAAGTTCAAAGGTTGCTTTATTGATTTCGAATAGACTCCCCTATCTCTATTAATCTTCTTTGAAGTTTTTGTGCTGCGTGTGCATAAATTATAATATCTAACTTTGTATCCGTTTTGTTAGGTGTATTATTTTTCTTAACAGGGTACCTCATCATCATTGAATCTGGATCTAATTTGCAAAATTCATTAATATAGTGTCTAATCTCCTTTGCATCATTAATTGATGACTCTATTAATGGCTGTAGTGTGTCCCATAAATCTAACAAGCGATGTCCTTTGTTAAGAAAAGTTTCATTATTTGCATCTGACTGCCTGCAAGTCATGTATACGAACTTTAATGAAAGTTCTATGCTTTGCCTATATAAAAAACAGATTGCAAAACCTAAACGGTCTAAATCACTTAGAGGAGTCTCTTTTCTTTGAAATTTTTCGAATATAATATCAGCAGAAAACCTATAACTATCTGCATAGTTGAAAAATGCCACAATGGGATACTTGCTATCCCACCCATAATATGCTATTCTTCTTTCTATTTTGTTAGATACTGTTGTATAGGTCTTAATAATAACATCTGTTTCTTTCATAATAATTTACATTTAATTTTACTCCCACTTTACAATTTGGCAGGGAGTTACTCCTTGATTAAGATTTATGCGAAACAGGTTTCGCTATAAGTCACGTCAATAGCAACAAAGAGGAAATACAAAAAAGAAGCGCAGACCTCATTCGTTGCTTACTCACGAACTGAGGCCTTCGCATGCCGATAAGTCAAATAAACAACAATGAAACCTACGCCGATATGATGTCACATCGCATGAATCGACATGATAATATCATATCCCGCAGGCATCTATTGCTACTTTGTTTCTGACTTATCAATTAAAAAGGTTGCGAAGCTTTCAGTTCGTCAATAACAAAGCGTTCAATAAACGCCTTTTCAATATGTAATGAATCCCTCTAACCCTCCTGCGCATGGCAGGCGCGGCGTAGATAGAATCCGCCGAATGAGCACGTTTTGCTGCAGCACACTGCACATAATACTCATTACGCCTGCAAAGATACAAGAAATGTTTGGATTGTGCAAATATAAATAAAAGAGACTAAACATGCCCCAGAAAATACTTTTGTATGTATTTTGGTTAATTCAAAAAAAAGTTGTAACTTTGCAGAGAATTTACGAGGCAGATATAACCATGCATATAACAACAATATTCACATATAAAATTCAATAGTATGAAAAAGACTATCATCTTCGCATCGGCTATAGCAGCATTGATGCTCACCTCTTGCGGATTCGGCAAGAGTGCAACAACCAACACCACAACTGCAACCACCACCACTCAGGCAACGTCAGCAGACGCTACCATGATGGGCAAAAACGCAGGTATGGCCATTGACAACCTCGCTTATCAGTACAAGGCAGACGGCAAACTTGACATGACCAACATGATGAACATCGCACAGATGCTCAACCTCGTGGGAGCTGCACAGCAGGTTTATGAGAACAAGTCAAACAAAGAATACCGTCAGGGATTCATCAAGGGTATGATTGCCAATTCAGTCAATATCGACGACATGAATGCCGGCACTATAACCGACAATCTCACCAACATGATGGAAGAGACGAAGGTTGACGAACTGCAGGCCGCCATGCAGAAAGGACAAGCAACCGCTACTGAGGTGCAGAATGTTGCCAACAGCGTAACAAACATCATCAGCATGTTCAAGAAATAATCGGACTGCGCCAGATTGGAAGGTAGAGACGTGACAATGTCGCGTCTCTACGGATTTGAAATTACCATTATGAACATTACTGACAGATTTTTACATTACGTCTCCTTCCATACCACGTCGGACGAGACCACAGGCACGACTCCGTCCACTCCGGGACAGATGGTGCTTGCGCGTGCAATACGCGACGAGTTGGTGAAGATGGGTATGGAGGATGTGACACTTGATGACAACGGCTATCTGATGGCCACCTTGCCTGCCAACACAGATGAGAACAAGCCCGTGATAGGTTTCATAGCTCACATGGACACAGCGCCTGATGCTTCAGGGAAAGACATACGTCCGTTTATTGTAGAGAACTACCAAGGCGGCGACATAATGCTCAATGCTGAGAAGAACATAGTGCTGGAAGTGGAGAAATATCCTGAGATAAAGCATTATATCGGTAACGACATCATCTGCACCGACGGCACCACACTGCTTGGAGCAGACGACAAGGCGGGAGTGGCAGAGATAATCACAGCCATGGAGTATCTGCTGCAGCACCCTGAGATAAAGCACGGCAAGGTGCGCATTGGTTTCACTCCTGACGAAGAGATTGGTCAAGGAGCCGACTACTTTGACGTGCAGAGTTTCGGTGCTGACTGGGCATACACTATGGACGGTGGAGCAGTGGGCGAACTGGAATATGAGAACTTCAACGCAGCCGGCTGTAAGGTTATAATAAAAGGAGTGAATGTGCACCCGGGTATGGCATACGGAAAGATGAAGAATGCGATGCTGATTGCCAATGAGTTCGTATCACTTATGCCGCAGGCAGAGACTCCCGCATGCACGCAGGGTTACCAGGGTTTCTACCACATAGTAGGTATGGAGGGTACAGTGGAGGAAGCAAGGTTGAACTACATCATCCGTGACCATGACCGCAAGCGTTTTGAAGACCGCAAGCAGTTTGTTCAAGCTCTTGCAGGCAAACTGAACGATAAATACGGTGAGGGAACAGTGGTTGTTGAACTTCGTGACCAATACTACAACATGCTGGAGAAGATTCAGCCTGTGATGCATGTGGTGGAATTAGCGAAGAAAGCTATGGCCGAAGCAGGTGTGGCACCGAAAGTGCAGCCTATTCGCGGCGGCACGGACGGAGCAAGGCTCAGTTTCGAGGGACTACCCTGCCCCAACATCTTTGCCGGAGGCGAGAACTTCCACAGCAGATTTGAATATCTACCAATACAAAGCATGGAGAAGGCCATGCAGGTTATACTAAAAATAATAGAACTATGTTAAAAGAAACTCCGTTTACAGCAACGCATATAGCCTTAGGTGCAAAGATGCACGAGTTTGCGGGCTATAATATGCCTATTGAGTATCCTACCGGAATAACACAGGAACATCTCTGCGTGCGTCAGGGAGTGGGTGTGTTTGACGTAAGTCACATGGGCGAGTTCTGGGTAAAAGGCGAGCGTGCACTTGACCTGCTCCAATACATCTGCTCAAACGACATAAGCAAACTGGAAGCAGGCAAGGCACAATACAACTGCTTCCCGAACGGGAAAGGCGGTATTGTGGATGACCTTATAGTATATAAATACAGCACTACCAAGTATCTGCTTGTAGTCAATGCCTCGAATATCGACAAGGACTGGGCATGGGTTAACCTGCAAAACGAGCGTTTCGGCTGTACGCTGCAGAATGCTTCTGACAACATGGCACAATTAGCCGTGCAAGGACCAAAGGCAACAGAGATGCTGCAGAAACTGACCGACTTGGACCTGAGCAGTATTCCATACTACTCTTTCCGCGAGTGGAGTTTTGCAGGAGTGCAACCTGTTATCATCAGTAACACAGGATACACCGGAGCAGGCGGATTCGAGTTGTATTTCTACCCTGAGCACGCAAAGCAGATTTGGGATGCTATATTCGAAGTAGGCAAAGACTATGGTCTGCAACCTATAGGTCTTGGTGCACGCGACTCTCTGCGCCTTGAGAAATGGTATTGTCTCTACGGCAACGATATTGACGACACCACCTCGCCTATAGAGGCAGGACTCGGCTGGATAACCAAGTTCATTGACGGCAAGGACTTCATCGACAAGGAGTATCTGCAGAAGCAGAAAGCAGAGGGAGTAAACCGCAAGCTGGTACATTTTGAACTGACCGAACGAGGCATTCCCCGCCATGGTTACGAACTCTGCGATGCAGAAGGCGAGACTATCGGTAATGTCACCTCGGGAATTATGCTTCCGGGTACGCGCACAGGTATCGGCATGGGATATGTCAAGACCGAGTATTCAAAGAAAGATACGGTAATCTACGTAAAGATTAGGGAGAAACTGATACCCGCCAAGATTGTTTAACAAACCCGGATATTCCATTCTATTCAATATTCAGGGTGGCAGCCTTTACGACTGCCACCCTGAATTTCTAATATACTATTATAACAAGTCTTGCACAAGACGTACAGACAAGCCATCACATTTTTCTCTATGGGATGTAGTAGTTATTCCAAGGCTTTCATCTGTACCAAAATCAATATAATATGCCTCTCCACTTGTATCACCGGGAGTGGTTGTCCAATATCTTCCATAACTATTATTAACGTTACCTATATGAATTTGATCGTAAAAATAAAATCTAAAGCCTGCATTAGGAAGAAATATTGCTCCATTATTCTCCATTTTCTCCCATTCGGCAGCAGAATACAGATTGTCTGACCAACTATAGTCTTTTGAAGTAAAACTTACTCCTACAGGAAGTGTCCAATCGTCAGGCAGGAAGATGCAACCTTCAATGCCGTTTACCTTTCCCTTCCCATGTTTACTTGATGCATTGCTGCGACTACTGATAAGATATTTCCATTCATCCAAGCTCAATGTCCTCCATTGATTTGACTCATCACCACCATTCGAGATAGGATTCGCTCCCCAATCTTGGAATGATGCAGGATAATCAGAAGTTTTGGTTGATGCATTTGTAGGGTTCTGACCTGTTCCCCAACCGAACAGGTCTATCCAACCGCTGTATGTAGAAGATATGTTTTCGTTGTCATTGCCGACAATGTCATATTGGTTCTCGGCAAAACTCCATGTGTTCGTGCTTGCCTGATATCTAAGGTTGCCTGAAGAGAATCTCACCTTTTTCGAACTGCTGACAGAGAAATACTTGGCAGCGGCACGGGTGATTGTAACTACCTTTTTCTTGTTATTGCACGTAAATGTGATTTCTGCAGTTGTCTCTGTTGATGACTTTGAGGGCTCTACTGATACAATAACATCTGCATTACCCATACTTCCTGTTGTGGAAAGTTCAGCCCAACTCTCTGATGACTCTACACTCCAAACTGCGCCCTCTGCTGTAACAGAGATGGTGAACTTACCTCCGTCTGCCGTGCACTCAATACTTGTCGGAAATACGCTAAACTTGACATCATCCGGATTCTCCGGATTATCCGGATTCTCGGGATTATCCGGATTATCTGGATTAGAAGTAGCCTTTACGACCTCTACTTCGCACTCTGCCGTAAACTTGCCACAGGTAGCAGTGACGGCGGTCTTGCCTATCTTCACTCCTGTTACCTTACCGCTTTGACTTACCTTGGCAATCTTCGTGTTGGCAGACTCCCATTCCACTTCAGGTGCAGAATCTTCCGCATCCTCAGGATCATACCATACTCGAAGTTGGTAAGTGTCGTCAACTTCAACTTCTATTGACTTTTTGTTAAGACCAATGCCTTTGAGTTCCTTCGGAGTATTGTTCTCCGACGGTGTGCAAGCAGCAAGCACAAGTGCCGCAAGCAGGAATAAATAAGTTTTCTTCATTGTTGTTTATGTTTATTGGTTAATTTAGTTCTCTGTTGTAATAGTATTTCCTTTTGTTCATATTAAAACAACAAGCAGTATCCGCATGGTTATCGGACACTGCTTGCAGTAGTGTATCTATTGCGAATATATCGCTATTTACACGGGGGGGATTCGCATAATTGTGTTTTAGTTAAAGTAGTTTACAAAGGTAGTATAAATATCTTAAATACACAACATCCAGTCGAATTTTATTGTTTCAAACGTTGCAGCACTACCACGTCGCCTGTATTGAGCCACTCCTTCAGAGATGCGGTCTGCTCCCAACCAAGCGACTTATATAGCCTTATACAAGCCGCATTGTTTTCTGCCACGAATACATACAGCATTCTCAGGTTCAAGTAGCTGAATGCATACTCTTCCAATAGTCTTACCACTGTCTTCCCCACTCCTTTACCTCGAGCATGTTCTGCGATATAAAGTCCAAGAGCAGCCTTGCGGTTGTGGGGGTCAAAGTCGAAGAGGTCGATGCAACCTATAGTGGAATTGACAGATTCAGACTTCAGCTCAATGATCAGACGGAGTTGCCCGTCTTTGTATATATCACCGGTAGAGGTCTCTATATAGTCGCGCAGGTCCTTTTGGGAGAGAGGATTATGTATGTCAGAGTCCGCCCATGAGCGGGAGTCGTTTTCCCACTGATAGAGAAAAGGCAAGTCACAGGGTTCGACCTTTCTTAGCAATATGTTGTCTGTATGCAACAAAATCTATTTCCTGAACTTTGAGAACAAACGTTTCTTGGGCATGTCAGCAGTGTTCTCCCCCGAGAATGGTTTGTGAGGATTGCCCGAATGCACCATCTGATAAATGACTCCCCAGTCGGGCAGACCGCCGAGGTTCTTGTCGTCAATCCAGAGGTCTGCATTTATCTTGCGAGGAGCATTGTGTTCGTCGGTTTCTTCGGGATAGTTGCTATTGACGGCATAAAACTCCAAGCCTTTGGCACGGCAATACTCAATAGCCTCCTGCAAGAGTTCGCCCTCACGCACAGACCAAAGGATAATCTGATGATGGTCCTCCTGCTGGAGTTTTTTCAGTGTCTCTATAGCAAAAGGAATGGGTTTGCCAATACGCGGATACTCGTGAGTAACTATTGTGCCGTCGAAATCTACTGCGATTATCATGATAGGGAGATGTTTGAGAGGTTTTCAGTTCTGATAAGTTTGTCCGGAATTGTCTGAGAGTTCAATCTCCATCTTTCTGAGTGTAGGTTTGCAGAAATAGAGCCCTATGACCGAAATACCTGCGCACCAAAGCATTGACGTGTAACCGCCGAGCCAGTAGAAAGCCACAATGCCGAGCACGGCACCTATGCCAATAATACATATACGGGCGATGCCTAAACCACGATATTTATTCAGCAGTTCTTCACCGCTCACTCCTTTCTTTTTATTTCTCTCGAGCAGTTTCTTGAAGCCGAATAATCCTCCCGCTACCGACACTATCACGTAGCCGATCACTACATATTGCATTGCCTGACCGAGAGCACTCATCTTGTCAATAGCAGCGACTTGCTGCGTTTTGACCAGCAGATGCCACATCAGGACAGCGGCAGCCACTATCAGGACATAAAAACCATAATAAAAACAGTTGAGTGTATTGTTAACTTTCTTTTCCATGGTATATTTAGTATATTATGTTTTCTAACTACTCCTTAAATTCCGTTCTGTTGAGTATAGAGCGGCCGAGAGTGATTTCATCGGTATATTCCAGTTCGTTACCGATAGCCATTCCGCGGGCAATCTGCGACACTTTGACTCCGGTGGGAGCCAGTCGGCGATAGATATAGAAGTTGGTAGTGTCACCTTCCATAGTGGTAGGCAGAGCGAGTATCACTTCCTTAATCCGCTCAGGCACGATACGCGCCACGAGTGAGTCTATTTCAATATCTTTCGGTCCTATACCATCCATAGGAGAGATAATTCCGCCGAGCACATGATACAAGCCGTTGTATTGCCCTGTTTTCTCGACAGACATTACATCCTGTATGTTCTCCACCACGCACACTGTCTGCCGGTCACGCCTCGTAGATTGGCATATAGGGCACACCTCAGTGTCGGAGATATTATGACAAATCCTGCAATAATGAACCTCATGCTTCAGGCGGGTGAGAGAGTCTGCAAACGCCTCTACATCACTTTGGGGCTGACGAAGCAGGTGCAGGACAAGTCGCAATGCAGTCTTTCTGCCCAATCCGGGCAGAGAGGAAAACTGATTCACTGCATTCTCAAGCAGTATGGAAGGATATTCTGACACGTCTGATTCTCTTTTAACTTTCTTACAACACGACTCCACCCCATCTTCTGAAATTCACTGCAAAGATACAAAAATATTTCGATATATTCATAGAATGATTGGTATTTGGCATTTTTTTTGTACTTTTGCAAGCAAAACCATATTATGAAACGATTAGTTTACATACAACTTCTTTTGTTTGTTGCATTGTCAGCTTATTCGCAGCGTGCTCTCAAGTATGAGACATGCGTGATGAAAGACGAAGTGAAGACATTGCGTGTGCGCTATGCGGACACTACCCAGCCGGAGCGGCCTATCCTGACTCTCGGAAGCGATGAGCAGTTGGAGGTATCATTTGATGAACTCACTCACGACACACGCAACTACACATATACTCTCATTCATCTTAATGCAGACAACACGCAGAGCAGTCTCACGACGAGCGAGTATCTGAGCGGATTCACCACTCTGGACATAACCGACTATGTCACCTCGTTTAATACGCAACAGCTCTATACCCACTACTCTTTCCTGTTCCCCAACGATGATATGCTGCCTATGGTTAGCGGCAACTATGCGCTCAAGATTTATGAAGACGGCGACCCTGAGAATGTGGTAGCATACGTATGTTTCTCTATTGTCGAGCCTTTGGCGGGTATTGATGTTAATGTGCGTGGCAACACCGATATTGAACTTGCAGGCAGGTATCAGCAACTTGACATAGATGTCAGTTTCAAGGATATGAACATTGTTAATCCTACTAACGACATCACACTCCTTGTTCGGCAGAATGGAAGAACCGACAATGAAGTAATGAACCCCAAACCCACTTTCGTGGAGAGCAACAGGTTGCGCTATATAAACCAGAAACAGCTCATCTTCGAGGCAGGTAACGAGTTCCGGCACTTCGATATTGCCTCACAATATTTCAAGGGCTATAATGTGGACCGGATAACGTTCGACCGCAACTACTATCATGCATTTCTTTTCCCTGATGAAGTAAGAGCGGAGTCGCCTTATCTTACCGAATATGATGCCAACGGCCAGTGTGTAGTGCATGCAGAGAAAGTGGAAGATGATGACACGGAGGCGGATTATATGTGGGTGCATTTTCTTCTGCCTACCGCTAATCCTTGGTTCACAGGCGGAGTATATGTATCAGGAGACTTGACATACAACTCTTTCACGGCAGACAACCGTATGCAATACGACAACGAGCATAAGGCATACGTGTTGTCTCTGTATCTGAAACAAGGCGGGTATGACTATCAGTATCTCTTGCTTGAGAAGGGCAAGAACAAAGCCACCACTCTCCCAATAGAAGGCAGTCATTGGCAGACACAGAACGAGTACACGGTTTATGTGTATTACCATCCTTTCGGTTCGCGTGCCGACCGCCTGATAGGTGTGAAGAAATTATAGACTGCCTGTTATTTTTCCCCTATTCTCTCTTTCCTGCCTAACTTCCAAACGAGTCTCATAAGCAGAGGCGGAAGTAAGAAAGCCATCAGTACAACGGAGAACATTCCGATAAAGGTAACTGTTCCAAGAGAGTGCATGGCAGGATGTTGTGCAAACACAAGTACTCCCATTGCAATAAGCATCAGGAGCGCAGACAATAATATCGACTGTTTGTATTGCGGCAGAATAGGTTTGCCCGTGTTGTGTTCATACTGCAATCCCTCAACAATAAAGATAGTATAGTCGTCGCCCTGGCCAAAGATAAAGGTGGCGAGAATCACATTGACGATATTGAACTGAATGCCGAACAACTGCATCATTGCCACTATCAGTATCCAACTGACAAGCATGGGCATAAATGCCACGAGTCCTATCTTCAGGCTTCGGAAACTGAAGCACAAGAACAGCAGCACTATCAGCGAGCAGATAATGCCTATATAATTGAAATTGTCGTTTAGAGAGGAGGCAATCATAGCATTGAGAGCCTGCGAGTCGAACCTACCGGGCCAGAGAGCGGCAAGAGTGGCAGAGTCGGAGAGGTCTGCAGCGGCAAAAGGAGCAGTAATCATGTTGCAGAATGAGTCGAAAGTCTCAGGTCGATAGCCTGTTTGTTGTGCCTCCTGCCTTATTGTTCTGACCAGTTGCTCTGCATCATGCTCTTGCCAGAACTTGTTCCAGCGGTCAAGACGGAGAGTCAGTTCTTCGCGTGCAGTGGCTGCAAGATAAGCAGGCTCGTCAGTATTGGAAGCAAGCGACTCGAACATAAGGAAGTCTTTGTGCTGCTGCTCTGTCATGTAGTTGAGATGAGAGATGTTGCTGTCGAACAACGGCTGTTGCTTGATGTATGGTATTGCAAGCGATATGAGGAGTATAGGCAATAATGACCATGTAGCATATTTCTTGAGTTTGCTGCTTGTTTGAGGCAGAGGCAGGTCGCGCACGGGCACACTGTCGCGTGACATCAGATGAGGCATTACGAGTATGCAGAACAATATTGTGCCCACAAGCATCATGGCTGCGAACAGACCTAACTGACGAAGTGCGACAGCATCTAACGGGAGCAAGGTGAGGAAAGCTCCCACGGTGGTGATGTTTCCAATAATGAGCGGAGAGAGCACCTCTTCAAGCGTCTGACGGACAGAGCCGGTATAACGGCGGTGCACAAGCAGATGAAGAGGATAATTGACGGCAATACCTATCAGTATTCCCCCTATACCGAACACAATTGCGCTCACGCTTCTATTCATAAGGGCAAGGGCAGCCATTCCCATCAGCCAGCCAAAACCTACAGAAAGAAGAATAAGCAATATATCCGTCTTTCGTGGGAAAGAATAGAGAAGCAGTAATACGAGTAGCACAAAGGTGAGTGACAATACGAGCAGAGTGTCTTTCTTTATTCTCCGGGCATTGCCTACAGCCACAACCGGAGCCCCTAACAGACGCACATCAATAGAGGAAAACTGTTGCATGGTATTCCTACATTCCACTTCAAGGGAGTCAACGAGACCTGCATTTCTGCTTGACTCTGTACTGCCGTATGGAGAGTCAACAAAAGCAAAGCCCATATTGCCGCTGCGTGTCATCATGTATCCGTCATGTGACATGAAGGCTGACTGAGCACCTGCATACTGTCCGCCGGCACCTTTGGACAAAGGGATAAGACGCAGTGGGTCGCTCATGACAGACTTTCGCAACATACCCATACCGGGCATGGATAGCATTTCTTTGTCCTGAAGCAGGACATCGTGAACGCCATTGTTGAGAATAATACTGTCAAGACGCTCATAGTCTTTCTCCGTGAGGAAATACGGCAGATGGGAATATATATAATCAAGTCTATTAAGGAAACCTGAGAAGTCAACTTCCGTAACTGCTTCGGGGACCTGCTCCGAGAAATAGTCAATCGCTTGAGTGATGCTATCAATATCCTGACCCTCGAATATAACAACGATTTTATCGGCATCACTCATCAATGAATATATACCGGCAGATTCTTTGTATTCATCGGTGACAGGCAGAAAATCCATTATATCCTCACTGAAACGCAAGCGTGAAGCCATAACAGACATCACTGCCATCACTACCGCCAGACTTATCCAAAGGACAAGTTTGTGAGAGGAAAGCCAATCGTATGTTTTCAGGAGGAAGGACAAGGAAGTGGTAATAAGTGTTAGAGGAGATTGCTTGAGCTTAGGGTGAGCTTAGGGTGAGCTTGTTTATCTTTCGTCAATGAATTTCACCGGTTTTCTGCTTTTGGCGGGGAAATTGATTACCTGAATTACATCTGCAGGCAGAATCTCAATGTCAGGAGCCACGCGCAATCGGGCGCGAAAGCGGTCTTTCAGGTTCTTGATGACATCTTCGTGCTGCAAATTGCCGTCTTTGAGACCGATACGCACGAGCACTTCGTCAGTACCTGCCTCAGAGGAGCGCACAATAACCACATAGTTCTGCACATAGTCGGTATTGTCGAGCACATCGTTGATTGCAGGCGGATAAAGAGTAGTGCCCTTCAGCTTTATCATATTGTTTTTTCTGCCGATAAGCGGAGTGAGTCTGAAAGAGTTTCTTCCGCAGCGGCAGGGTTCGGTTACTTTTGCTGCGATGTCGCCGGTCTTGAAACGAAGCAGAGGCATGCCCTCTACACCGAGGGTGGTCACAACCACTTCCCCTGCCTCACCATCGGGCACGACATTACCGTTTTCATCGACAATCTCGACTATAATCAACTCCGGATGCACATGTCCGCCACAGCCATACTCACATTCGGAGAAGGTGGCACTCATTTCGGTAGATGAATACGTGGCATAGAGTTCCACTTCAGGCCATTCTTCATGAATACGTCTGCCAAGCAGATTGAGATTAAACTGCTGGTCGCGCAGACCCTCACCTATTCCTATTATCTTCTTCACAGAGCAATGACGATAGTCTATGTTATGCTGCTTTGCATATTCCACCAGCCGTAGTATAAAACTCGGCACACACATAATGGCAGTAGGCTGAAGGCGCTGAATAGTATCCCACTGCAACTCAGGGATACCGTTTCCGACACGGATTACACCTGCACCAAGTTCGCGCAATCCGAGGAAATATGCCATTCCTGCCATAAAGCGTTTGTCAAGAGTGGTCATAAGTTGCACCACCGAATCAGGTGTTATACCTGCGCACTCGAACGACTTCTTCTCATTGTATGCCAGACGTTGCAAATCCTTGTCGGTGCAGGCAAAAGTGACAGGGTCACCCATTGTGCCGGAGGTGGTAACATAGTCTATCACCTTACTCTTGTCGCAGCAAAGGAAATCGCTGTTATACTTATGAAGTTGCTCTTTCTCGGTAAACGGCAAATGCTGCAAGTCCTCTATGTGGAGGATTGAGTCGGGGTTAATCCCGTTGTCGGCAAACATACGTTTGTAGAACGGGGAGTTAGTTGCCAAATAGTGCATTTGCTCCCTCAGTTTCTCTTCTTGCAGGGCTTTTATTTCTTCTGCTGTTGCAAATTCGATATCCATTCCGTAAACTCTTTTTTCCATTGGCGGCTTTCTTCAGTACCTTTTTCTTCAGATGCACCGAAGCCGTGCCCGCCTGTGTTGTATTGTATATATTTGTGTTCTATACCTTGTGCAGTCAAGGCAGAATCAAGCAGTTCGCTGTTTTGATATTTGACTATAGGGTCATCCTGACAATTTACCAACAACACGGGTGGGCAGTCTGCCGGAATATGCTTTTCAAGCGACAACGAGTCCTGCATAGTGGTATTCCACTGCCTCCATACTCCGAGAGCACCGCGCCTGCTTCTGCGATGTGTCAGTTTCTTGTCGCTCATAGTAACCACAGGATACACACTGCAGATAAAAGTGGGTTTGTTATCCGTTCTGTTGTATATGTATGACGACATGGCCAAATGTCCTCCTGCGGAGAACCCCATTACTCCGACCATGCATGTATCCACTCCGTCCTGCTCTGCACGGGAATAAACGTATGCTAATGCATCTTCCACATCTTCAAGCATATCAGGATATTTATTTCCTATGCCGAGCACACGAAATCCTGTTATATAAGCAGCCACTGTTGCCACACGGTATTTAAGCAGATATGCGTTTATTCCCATAGATTGCAGCCACTCGCACACCCCCACTCCCTCGGTTTTCATATCGTGCCATGAGTAACTCCCGCCCGGGCATACAATGATAGCAATACCCGTGTTACTTGCAGAATCTGCGAGGTATGGCTGTAATGTCACCCTACCCTTTGCTCCATGTGCATCTTCACGCAAGGCATTCTTTGGTTTGGCAGCAAGCGTGGCGACACTCAGAAAGAAAATCAATATCACATATAATCTATTCATTCCCGCTGTTTCTTAATCCGCTTCCTGCTCGAGCAGTTGGTAATAGTATTTTCTTATGTTCTTGGTTCTCTCTCTATAACCTATGCCGAAACGTGTGTCACCGGGTTTTATCTCTGGCAAGATGGTTACACTTATTTCCTTTGGAGACCCCACTATATAAGGTTTTTTGGGAAGAGCATCTATATGTCCCCGCATCAGCAAGGGTCTGACGGACAGATTCAGTTGCTCTGCCAGATAGAAAGTGCCTTTATGGAAGCGCCCGATTTCACCTGTCAGACTGCGGGTTCCTTCGGGGAAAATGGCAACCGAGTAGCCCGCGTCCACCTTCTCTTTTATTACAGACACAAATTTATCCATTCCCTCCTCCATCTTTATTATTCCCATTGCTCTTGCTAAATGTCCGTACAATATATTGTTTGCCACCCATTTCTTTCCCACAATCACCAGATTCTCATGCAGTGCAAGCAGACTAAGCACATCAAGTAAAGAAGAGTGATTGGCAATATATATTGCAGGCTGATTGAAATCAAGCGGTGTCGCCTCTGCTGCCATTTTTATCTTATAGTCCGAATTAGCGAATATTCGCATAAACCAACCTACCGACCTGCCGACCACCCTGCGAAACTTCTTGTTAGAACGCGATTTTCCTCCTCCGAACAGAGCAGTGAACAATAATGCGAAATCCAAATAGAGACATAGTAAGGCATACAACAGAGAATAGAACACAGTGTAGCACCAACGTCGCGGCAGGCCATACACCACTGCCAGCACGCAGAGAATGGTATTCAGTAAGGATATTCTTGCAAAGTCCTTTGCAGGGCGGAAATAACTTACTCTCTCGTTCTTCGGAGGATAATATACATTGATTGGAACTGATAGCAGCGACACATTGGCCCACGCAGTGAACACAAGTAGCAGCAACTCCGCCTCATAACGATTGGTCATCAGTTTCTCGCCATGCAGTCTTTCCAATGGATACACACGGAAGCCGGTTTGTGTATCGGGCAGATATGTAAGGGTCTGTACGAAAAACCAGAAATTGGAGAACTTGTTGGCAAATGAGTTTTTCCCCGGCATGTTGTCCTGCTTCAACTCGCGTTTGCCTATTATCAGTGCCTCAGGTCGTATTCTTGAGGCACGGAGCATCTTAGGAATATCCTCGGGCGAGTGTTGCCCGTCAGAGTCAAGGGTAACTACATGAGTAAAACCCATCTCACGAGCTTTCTTGAAGCCTGTTTTCAATGCATAACCCTTGCCTCGGTTTTTCTCGTAGTGAACAATAGTCAGTTGGTCGTTTTCAATCTGTTGCAGGCTCTCAAGAGTACCGTCGGTGGCTCCATCCACCACTACAATCACCGGCAGATACTCCAGTGTTTTGCGTACAATTTCTGCTGCTGTTGCAACATTGTTGTAGGTTGGTATGAGAGCACAATGTTTCATTTCTCCGATGAATGTTCAACCTTTTCATTGCGGAACTCTATCCGGGTTGTATCGCCCGTAGGCTCTGTCAGAATAACCTCGGTAGCAACTTTGTTTTTGATAAGAATCTTTATCTCGCTGAACATTTTCCTCATCTGTTTCGGCAACTGGTTTATTGTCTGCCAGCCGTCCTCTTTGTATTGCTCCGAAACAATCAGACTCCGTATGTGGGTGAGCATCTGTTCGGGCAACCTTGCCTCTGCTCTGCCGTCATATTGCCATACTATCTTTTCCGGTGCTTCAAATCGCATGTGACCTGTCACAACCTGAGGTTCTACCAGCAGGTCAGAGGTTCTTGTCTGCACAAAATCAGCGTCAAACAGCGACACGAACAATATGATAAGCATTGTTTTCATCTTGTAAGGAAGAAACATCCGATAAGTATGAACAATATCCCCGCCCATTGCCAATAACTGACACTCTCATGAAACACCCACATTGCAGCAAGCATGCCGAACACAAAACTCAGAGCAGTGAGCGGATACGCATTAGAAAACGGGAAATGGCGAAGTATATACATCCACATCAGTCCTGCGCCCGTGAACAGTATGCCACAGCATGCAAGTTGCCAGTTAAGTAGCAGAGAATGAACAAAAAAGTCCCATTTGCCTTGTGTCTTGTCCATGCTCAACACTGCCAGTTTGAGCATTACCTGACCACCGCACAACAGCATACTTTGCAATATGGACAACAATACCAATCTCAGCATACCATTACTTTTGCTTTTGCTATATTCTCTGCCGGAATACCTTTTCTTACGAGATACTCCTGCCAGCCTTCTGCTATCTCGTCAAAACCGCATACCAGCACCGACTTTGCTTCGCCTGTCATCAACAGTAGTGCGGCATGTGCTTCTGCCTCCGCCATACTGCCTTTCCCATGCGAAAAAGTAGTGTTATATCCCTTACATGACAACAACCTTGCCAAAGTGCCTGCTGCGTTGTTATGCGTGGAGGACATGAATTGCATCGGACTCAAATCTTTCTCGCCTTCATTAGTCAGATGGGTGAGTAGTTCCATTGTCGGGCACATGCCGCCCCACTCCGTGCCAACCACTATCGCATCCGGTGTGTCCATACCTGCAGCAAGCAATGCTTTCTTTGCCGCTACTACCAATTGACGCATCACGGGTGTCATTCGTCGTGCCTGTATGGCAGGGATATAAGTCTTGTAATCATCGTCCTCACATGGAACCACAGTCTCTGTAATTCCTATCTTTCCCACCTTTGTCAGTTCGGGCAGTTCATGCTCCTCAGCGCTCAGAATGACACTTGTGTCGTTTCCGCCGAATCCGAATGCATTGCTCATTGCGTATCTGTATCCGTTCGCCTGCATGCGCCATATTGTAAAGCATAGTTCTATGCTTCCGCTGGCTGAGGTGGTGTGTCCGGTCAGAGGCTTGGTGGATTCTGTCAGAGGCGGGTTCTCACCGAACAAACGGTAGATAGCATGCATCTCGCTTGCGTCATTATTTGGAGTTGCCGTACCATGAGCATTGAGGTAAGGTATTGATGCAAAACTGATACCACTCATTCTCAAAGCATGAGCCATGGCATCGTATGCACCATCACCATCAGGAGACGAGGCCGTAGGATGATAAGCATCACAACGGTTGCCATATCCGGCAATATACGCATAAATCTTTGCTCCCCGCTTCTTTGCCTCGTCAGCATCTTCCAACACAAGATAGGCGGCACCTTCGCCGAGATTTATTCCGTCTCTGTCAGGGCTGAATGGTTTGCACACTTCTTTCGACAGAATGCCTAATGCTCCGAAACCATTCAGATGGAAGCGGGTAAGTGCTTCTGTACCCCCGGCTATCACGCGTTTCTCTATTCCTGCACGAATAAGCATTGCGCCGGTTACTATTGCATTCAGTGCAGACGAACAAGCTGTAGAGATAGTGGTTGAGTCCGCCATGCCAAAGCATTGTTGGAGCATCATTGCAGTCATGCCTGCCTCATGTTGGAGAATAGCGTCAAGATTGGAGAAGTCGCCTTGTTGCCACTCTGCATAATGCCTTTCAGTAAGATCCATACCGCCGACGGTGGTACCATTAAGCAGTTGCATCCCGGCAAGCATGTCGGTTGTCAGTTGCGAGTCTGTAATTGCCTCTCTCAGCGCTATCATACCAAGCAGTACATTCCTGTTCAACTCGGCATTTTCGTCCTGCCCTGCGAGACGCTTAAGTTGCGCATTGCTCAATCCTACTTCACCCACAGGCCACTCTTTGTGCTCTGTAGGAAGAATCTGAGCAGGTGCCACACACGACTCGCCCGCAAGCAATCTCTCACGGTTAGCCTCGGCACCTACGCCCAAAGCTGAGATTATACCTATACCTGTGATAGCAATCTTCATTTGGTACGGTTGGCAGCAATATAGTCAGCCATTGCATTGATACTTGCAAACACTGCCTTCGACTGACTGCGGTCTTGAAACTTAATTCCGTAGTTTTTATCAAGCAACATCAGCAGTTCCAAAGCATCGATTGAGTCCAATCCCAACCCTTCGCCAAACAACGGAGCTGCATCATCTATATCAGCAGGGGTAAGATCTTCAAGGTTCAGTACCTCAATCACTTGTTGCTTCAGTTGCTCTTTAAGTTCTTTGTTTTCCATATTTATTTTTGTTGTTATATTCTCTCTATTTCCGCATTAAAAGCATGAAATGTGCTCTGTAGTTTGCTTTGTCAGGGCATTCCACCCATGCTGCGACTATCGTTTCCACCGATGGATTCATGCCCGTCAATTCTATTAACGGCATCATCCTGTCCTCACCCGGCAAGATATAAAACGCTGTTTCTCCAAACACGTGGTTTCTAATAGCCACCTCACCGGTCACTATATTCGGCAATGTATATACAAACAACGCCGGCGACGGGAAGTAGTTGTTTTTGTCCTCAATCGTAGCCTGATAGTCAGTGTCGTTGCAGAGCGAGGCAGTATGATTGGCCATCACTATGGCAGTGCTCTCTCCGTCTAATTCCACACCCGTCTTCTTAAGCAACATCTCCACACCCACAAATCCAAGTTGCGAAAGACGGTCCATCTTGTAGAACTTGGGGTAGTCCCCTATATTCGCTTTATATAGTTCTTTCAGGTTGTCGCTGCTTGTCAGAGTCAGTTCCCCCATATTCATCCATTCGCCTTTCCCGCCGCAATTGTCCTCCACATCTGCTTCTTGAGAACTCGTCCATGCAACTGCTGAATTAACTCCCCCAAAGCCTGACAACAGCTTTATAAATGTATGTCCGTTCGTACTGCGTTTCTCTGACGACAGATTCACTTTGTAGGTAGTCCCCTGTTCAGAGTAGCCTTTGCATGGCAGAATCACTCCTTCATCCAATGCATGCATTGTGAGTATGGTCTCCAGCAGTCCTGCCGCACCCATTGTGTGTCCGTAATACCCTTTAACTGCACTCACCGGCACATTATCAACCCCTGCCCTATGCAAGGCGATACTCTCCATCTCATCGTTGTATATTGTACCCGTGCCGTGCACACTTATCATATCCCAATTCTCAGCTCCTGTTATCTTCTTCATGTCCTCCAGACAACGCCAGCTGCCCTCTGCGGTTCTTGACGGTCCGCTTATGTGGTTGGCATCATTATGAATCGTTCCGCCCAACAAATGCCATTTGCCCTCAGTCTTGCCCGACAGCACCATTGTAGCTGCTGCCTCACCAGCATTCAGCCCTTTTCTGTCTTTGTCAAAAGGTCTGCACAATTCAGGCGACAAGGCTTTGAACGACTGAAAACCTGATACTATAAATTCCGACTGCACATCGCAACCCACCACTACTGCCGTATCATACTCTCCAGCTTTGAGCAGACGCCATGCTACCATCTGTGCCGACACTCCTGATGTACATGCAGTTGATACTACCACCGGCTCCGTCCCGTTGCCGAAATATAATGCTATCTTCTTTGCCGAGTCCGCAGCAGACGACCATATATTTCCTTTCGTCGTACTTACCACAAACACACATCTTTCTCCGCTTACATCTATCTGCTTGCCCTTTATTGCCTGCTCAATGGAACAAATACAAAGCGACTCGAATGCAGTATATCCGTCTATACACGGCAATTCATCAAAAAAACTACCTACGACCGGCTCTTGCAACATCGTGCCGTGCACATCGTTGTGCAAACGCAGCATGCTCTTGCCCGACATGACCGACTCCAGATTCTCCTCTGTTGTCCTCCCCAATGGTGATATTATATTGTCTGCTATTGCACTTATCATCTTACTTCTCTTGTCGCTGCCAGAACTGGTAGAAATGAAACCATTGTAATGGATATTTGTCTAATATCTTTCCCATTTCATCGGCAAACCTGTTGAGTATGTCAACGGCCTTTTTGTTAGTATCACCCTGTTCTCTGCCCGTGGCAAGTTCTCTTATGTATAACGTATATGAATCCGCTTTCTCGCGCATCATAAACATTGTTATCACAGGCACACCTTCTATCGCAGCCACCTTGTATGGTCCTTCAGGGAAATCGGCTTTCTCTCCCATCAGACTGGCTGTCAGTGTCCGTCCCCCGTAAAACATTCTATCCCCGTGAATTGACAATATCTCGCCCCTGCATAACGCTTCGTGCATAGCAAAGATATGACTGCCATCCTTTTGTATAGGAAGAAAATACAGCCCCATCTTGTTGAACATGCGTTCGCGATTGGTGTTCACTGTCTCCGTATCACCTGTCCACAACAGTACACACATAGGTTTCTTCGATGGATTCATATATCCTGCCAACTCCTGATTGCCTATGTGCGACGATATAACTATAAATCCCCCACTCTGCTGTTGCAGTCTGTTTATCAATTCCTCACCGTCTATCCTCACCTTGAACTGCCTGCCACTGTATGCCGCAAATCTGTCAAGTATCACTTTCCCGAACTCGAAATGGTTACGAAACAGCATGATACATGATGTAAGCACACTGCGTTTCTGTATGTGTCTCCAGTAATAATATATCGCTTTTGTCCCCTTGGGAGAAAAGATTATATATCCTATCACCCATAATACAACAAGCGGATAGAGCCAACACGGAGACACATGAGAAAAGATGCGTATCAGACTTTGCTGCATACGCTTAGTGCCACCTGTCTTGCCTGTCCATGCTTTGTTGTTATCCATCTCCCTTGTTGTCTGCACAATCTGTATATCAAATCCTGCCTATGCAGTTTTTTCTACTATCAGATTATAAAAATCGTCGAGAGTGCGCAGTTGAGCCATCTCTTGATTGGTCAGTCTTACTCCGAACTGCTCATCCACAGTTACAATCACGTCCACAACGTCAAGACTGTCTATCCCGACATCCTCCTTAAGACGTGCTCCCGGTTGAAGCTTTTCTGCCGGAATCTCAAAGTCTTCCACAAGAAAGGTGTTCACCTTCTCTATTATATCGTTTTTTGTTGCCATATTCTGTTTATTGTTTTTTCTTGCATATCAACATTGAGTGCCCGCCCATACCTATATTGTCATTTATGGTTTCTATCTCAAGTCCCGCCTCCGAAATCAGTCTGCTCATATCGTCTGTATTGTACATCTTGCTGTTACCATTGGCGATGGCGGTAAAGTACAGACTGGTCATCGTTAGCGACAATGCCGCAGACTGGTATTTCTGTCTGTCCCACAATGTTTCCAATATGCATATTCTGCTCTTTTCATCCATTATTCTGCCTGCACGGAGCAGTATTGACACTATCTCCTTCTCTGAGAAGCAATCAAGAAACTGCGACATCCAGATTATATCATAATGTCTGTCTGCAGGGAACTCCGCTGAATCGTCCAACAGATTCATGGCGTATGCATGTATTCTGTCTGCCGACTCGTGACCCTTTGTCTGCTCCCGCATCATCTCCAGTTGCTGTTTCAAGTCACAGATGGTCACCTCCACTTCCTTGTTATATTCCACCACCTTTCGTGCGAACTTACCTGTATTACCGCCCACATCAAGCAGGTTCTTCACATCTCTGCTGAAGATTATCTCCATTGCACGGTCAAACGAGTGGTCAGAGTAGTAATGGTCGAAGCCGAACCATGATTTCTGCACCTGCTCCGGAAGCGAAGAAAGTCCTTCATACACGGTCTTCCAACTCCCGAAATGTCTCAATCCGGCAGGTTTGCCTGTCTCCAATGCCTCATCCAACTTGAACCAACCCTCGTAATTCACATCATGGTTGAAATCAATATCCACCCTGATAAGCGGGTCATTCAGCAGGAACCAACCAGTCTTGGCAAGAGTATATGTGTCTGTCTTGTCGTCTATCAGCACTGCATGCATCGTAAGTGCCGCTTCCATCAGGCACTTGACTGCATATTCCGACAAACCGGTTGCTTCCACTAACTGTTCTAAAGTCTGCCCCTCCGTATGGTTGTCAAGCAGTTCCAGTATGCCGTATTTGTTCAGCAGTCTTGCTACCTGAAACACCACCGGTCCCCACGATATCAAATGAGCCATATCCTGTGCCTCCACAGCCGAATATTGCTCTTTAGTATATATCTTTTGCAGTTGGTCTGTCAGTGTCATAATGCCTTCAGATATTTTGTAACTTTCTCTATATCTTCGTAGAACGGAGTATCTTCCTTTATTGTCGGAGTAAGTTTTCTTATCTCGTCATACACCTCTCCGGTCTTCTTGCTCAGTCGCTCACGCATACTCAGGCAGTCTGTTGCCTGTGCCAATGCCATTACCAATATGCTCATCACCTGATATGCATTTTCAACAACATGCTTTGTCAATAACGCCGTGTTGGTTCCCATCGACACAATGTCTTGATTGTCATTGTTGTTTGGAATGGAGTGCACATAGTTGGGCATGGCAAGTGTCTGACTCTCCGCAGTTGTGGAGGTGGCTGTGAACTGGCATGCCTGCATTCCGTAGTTCAACCCGAGTACACCTATATTCAGGAATGGCGGCAATATACCGTTTATTCTGTCGTGGAACAGATAGTTAAGTTGCCTCTCCGCTGTCATTGTCAGTCTAACCAATGCTATCTTGACCTTGTCTTCCTCCAATGATATATAGTCTCCGTGGAAGTTGCCGCCATGATATACATTCTTTGTCTCAGGGTCAACTATCGGGTTGTCCGATGCCGAGTTAATTTCTTCTTCTATCACTCGCCTTGCCTGCTGAAGTGTCTCATACACAGGTCCTAATATCTGTGGCGTACATCTAAGCGAGTAATATGCCTGCACCTTGTCTTGGAACACTTTCACGTCTTTGTGTCCGTTGTCGTACAGCCAATGCTCTCTCTTCTTCAAGCAATGCGAGCTCTCGGCTATCTTGCGCATCTCTGCTGCCACATACTGCTGACCCTCATGTCTCCTGCACTCGTTCAGCGGCTCCGACATGCTATCATCGTACGACCCTGCTATCTCGTTTATCCACACCGATGTCAGTATCGCCCATCCGAGCAGGTTCTCGGCATGAAGCTGGTTTATTGCACTTATTCCGGTCATCACACTCGTACCATTGGTGGCACTCAGACCCTCGCGAATATGTATCTGTATCGGTTTCAACCCGCATTCTGACATTACATCTGCCGTATTCCGCCATTCACCATGGTAATGTACCTTACCCTCTCCTATCAGGCAAAGGGCTATATGGGCCAACTGAACAAGGTCGCCGCTCGCACCTACACTGCCGTGTTCAGGCACAAATGGCACTATACCTCTGTTCACAAACTCAGTCAGAAGTTCAACCACCTCCGGATGAATACCGCTCTTGCACTGTACGAAACTGCCCATTCTTGCTATCATAGCTGCAAGCACATACTCATCGCCAAGCGGCTCGCCTGCACCTGTAGAGTGACTACGAATGATGTTGTATTGCAAATCTTTCAGATACTGGTCGTCAACACGCCACTGAGCCATCGGACCGAAGCCCGTGTTTATACCGTATATAACCTTGTCTTGGGCAAAGTCCTCAAGAAAATCGTAACATCTGCCTACATCTGCAAGCGTCTGCTCATCCCACTCAAGACGCGCTGAGCGGTAGATAATATCATGAATATATTGTAAATCTATCATTTTCCCAACTGGCTGTTTCTAAGGGTTTCTATCATGTTGTCCGTAAGCACTGTTCTGCCGAAACCACCGTCATTGTATATGGTCTGCATGGTTACCTTCTTCATAAGGTCCGAGAACAATGCCACACATACGTCTGCACAATCGTCGGCATCGGCATTACCCAACGGTGACAGGCAATCTGTATATCTGTAGAAATAGTTCATTTCTTTCCATATACCGCCGGCCTTGGTCTGCGTCGGTGACTGACTTACGGCATTTACTCTCACGCCGCATTTCTCACCATACACAGCCCCCATCTGCCGTACTATCGACTCTAACATAGCCTTTGCGTCTGCCATGTCATTGTATCCGTGCATATATCTCTCCGAGGCTATGAACGACAATGTAACAACACTCCCGCCTTCGCTGATTGCGTCTGTTTCCATCGCTGTTTTCAGTATCTTGTGCAGACTCACTGCGGATATATCTATAGTCTTCTTGTAATACTCGTAGTTCAAGTTCTCGTAATCAAGATGTCGTCTCAGGTTCACGCTTTGAGCCACTGCATGTAGCACAAAGTCAATCTTGCCGCCAAGCAGTTCCTGACTCTTCTCCAGCAGATTGCGGATGTCGGACGTGTCAGTAACATCACATGCCAACAGAGGAAGATTGTTCTCCTCTGCCAGCATGTTTATATCACCGAGTTTTATTGCCGTTTCCACATTGCTGAGCACTAACCTGGCGCCTTCGTCCATGCAACGTTTGGCTACATGCCACGCAAGCGACCTCTCGTCTAATGCTCCGAATATCAGTCCGCGCTTGTTATGTAAGATTCCGTTCGACATCTCTGCTTATCAACCGATTATGCCTATTGTCAGCTTACAGTTCTTTTTTAACCTCTACTTCTTCGAATGTCTCTATTATGTCGCCTTCCACCACATCGTTATATGACTTCAGGTTCAATCCGCATTCTGTATTCACACCCACTTCCTTCACATCGTCTTTCTCACGCTTTAGCGAAGCAAGTTCTCCTGTATGAATCACTATGCCGTCTCTGATAACGCGCACCTTGTTTGTACGTTTGATTTTGCCCTCCCGCACAATACAACCTGCCACGGTACCCACCTTCGTAATTCTGAATGTCTGTAGCACCTCAAGCGTTGCCGTTACCTCCTCCTTCAACTCGGGAGCAAGCATACCTGCCATGGCGGCCTTGATTTCCTCGATTGCATCGTAGATAATTGAATACAGACGTATGTCTATCTCCTCCTTCTCCGCCATCTTTCTCGCTGTCGCTGTCGGGCGGACTTGGAAACCTACGATTATTGCATCCGAGGCCTCTGCAAGCAGTATATCTGAATCCGATATTGCACCCACAGCCTTGTGGATTACGTTAATCTGTATGTTCTCCGTAGAGAGTTTTATCAGCGAATCCGACAATGCTTCAACTGAGCCGTCCACATCACCTTTCACAATGATATTCAACTCCTTGAAGTCGCCTATTGCCAATCTTCTGCCTATCTCCTCTAAACCTACGTGCTTCTTTGTTCTGATAGATTGCTCGCGCTGCAGTTGCTCGCGACGGTTGGCTATCTCGCGTGCCTTCTGTTCCGTCTCCATTACATTGAACTCGTCGCCGGCCTGTGGAGCTCCGTTAAGACCCAATATCAATGCAGGTTCGCCGGGCTTTGCCTCTTTTATTTTCTGACCACGCTCATTGAACATCGCCTTAATCTTACCGTGCGCTGTACCTGCAAGCACTATGTCGCCCATGTGAAGCGTGCCGTCGCTTACAAGCACTGTTGCCACATAACCCCTACCCTTGTCAAGCGACGACTCTATTATAGACCCCTTCGCTTTTCTGGCAGGATTAGCCTTCAAATCAAGCATCTCTGCTTCCAACAGCACCTTCTCCAGCAACTCGAACACGCCGTCACCCTTCTTTGCACTTATATCCTGACTCTGATATTTGCCGCCCCAGTCTTCTACAAGGATATTCATGTTGCTCAGTTGTTCCTTTATCTTTTCAGGGTTGGCTCCGGGCTTGTCGCATTTGTTTATCGCAAAAATCATAGGTACGCCTGCTGCCTGTGCGTGATTGATAGCCTCTATTGTCTGAGGCATCACTGCATCATCTGCGGCTACTATGATAATCGCTATATCGGTCACTTTCGCTCCGCGGGCACGCATTGCCGTAAATGCCTCGTGACCAGGAGTATCAAGGAACGTGATGTGCTGACCGTTCTTCAGTTTCACATTGTATGCACCTATATGCTGCGTTATACCGCCTGCCTCACCGGCTATCACATTTGTGTTTCTGATGTGGTCCAAGAGTGAAGTCTTACCATGGTCCACGTGTCCCATCACTGTTACAATCGGGCAACGCGGAACCAGATCCTCTGGATTGTTCTCCTCATCATCACCTATGTCTTCCACCACTTTCGCACTTACGTACTCTGTCGTGTATCCGAATTCTTCTGCCACTATGTTGATTGTCTCTGCGTCCAGACGCTGGTTGATGCTCACCATCAGTCCGAGCGACATACACGTGGCAATAACTTGGTTAACAGATATATTCATCATCGTTGCCAACTCGTTGGCGGTAACGAACTCTGTCAGTTTCAGCACCTTCGATTCGGCTGCCTCCTGCTCGAGCAGTTCCTCCTGATGATGACGTATATTCTCTCTTTTCTCTTTTCTGTATTTGGCTCCCGAGCTCTTGCCCTTGCCTGCCTGCATGCGGTTCAGCGTCTCTTTTATCTGACGTTGTACCTCCTCGTCGTCAACCTCCACACGTATAGGTTTCTTGCCCTTGCCGGCCTTACCGCCTTTCTTGAAATCAGGATTGTTGACATCAACCTTGTCTTTTCTTATGCGTTCACGCTTGCGCTTGCTGCCATTGGCTGCATCTTCGGGTTTGGGAGCACCGCCGTTCTGCTGTTTGCGTTGCTCGCGCAGTTGCTTCTTCTCCTCCTTCGTCTTCTTCGTAGGATGAGTCTGCTGGTTGAGAGTGTCCAAATCTATCCTGCCAATCACCTTCGGAGCGTTCTTCAATACCGGCTTGCCCAATGTGAATACCTCAGGCGCTTTCTTCGGTGCCTCAGGCTCAACCTCCGCAGGTTTCTCTTCCGGCTCCGGTTTAGGCTCCTGTTTCGGCTTCTGTTTCTTCTCCGGTTGTGGCACTTCTTTTTGCTCCGGCTTAACCTCAGGCTCTTTTGCTTTCTTCACCTCCGGTTCTTCTGCCTTGTTCTCTTTCTGAGGTGCAACTTCTTTCTGCTCAGGCTCTTCTGCCTCCGGCTGGGGTGCAACGTCCTCTTTCGCTTTCTTCTTCGGATTAAGGTCTATCTTGCCTACCACCTTCGGCTGGGGCATAACCTTCTTCTCCGGCTCCTTCGGCTGCTCAGGCTCCACTGTCAGCACTTGAGGTATCTCGCGCTCCTGACGCTCTTGCTGCATGCGCTCCGCCTCCATCTTCAGAGCCATATCCTTGTTGAACTCCTTGGCCAACAGCAGATACAAGTCATCATCTATCCTCGTATTCGGATCGGTGGCGACTTCTTTACCGTGCTTCGCTGCAAACTCTACAGCCGTGGACATTCCTATATTCAGTTCCTTACACGCTTTTATCAGTTTTATTGCCATATTCTGTGATTGGTTGGATTCTGTTCTGTTTGTTTCTTTGTTTCATATCGTCCCGAACTGCAGTCGTCGGCACCCCGGAACCGCGCTCTTCCGCTTGCTCTCGCAAGCCTTGGCTCGCGCTTATTCGGCAAACTCGGCAGCAAGCACTTTCAGCACCTCGTCTATTGTCTCTTCCTCCAAGTCTGTGCGGCGAAGAAGTTCTTCCTTCTTCTCTCCAAGCACCGACTTGGCGGTATCCAGACCTATCGACTTGAACTGGTCAAGCACCCACTGGTCGATTTCGTCGTTGAACTCGTCAAGATAGATATCTTCGGTGTCTTCCTCGTCCATCTCACGGAATACGTCTATCTGATAGCCTGTCAGCATTGAGGCAAGACGTATGTTGAAGCCGCCCTTACCTATTGCCAGACTTACTTCGTCAGGTTTCAGATATACATTGACCTGCTTCTCTTCCTCGTTGATTTCCATTGACGAAATCTTTGCAGGAGCAAGTGCACGCTGAATGTACAGATTGATGTTGTTTGTGTAGTTGATAACGTCTATGTTCTCATTCCTCAACTCACGAACTATTCCGTGAATACGCGCACCCTTTATACCGACGCATGCACCTACCGGGTCAATGCGCTCGTCAAACGACTCCACTGCCACTTTGGCACGCTCTCCCGGTACACGGGCGATATTCTTTATTGCTATCAGACCGTCATGCACCTCGGGCACCTCCTGCTCAAACAGACGCTGCAAGAACAGCGGAGATGTTCTCGACAATATAATCTTCGGGTTCTGATTCTTGTTCTCTACAGATACTACCACCGCTCTCACTACATCACCTTTTCTGTAGAAATCCGTCGGAATCTGATTCTGCTTCGGCAGATACAACTCGTTGCCGTCCTCGTCAAGCAGAAGCATCTCCTTCTTCCATACCTGATACAACTCGCCCGTAACCACCTGACCAAGCATCTCTTTGTACTTCAAATACAGATTCTCTTTCTGCAAATCAAGTATCCTGCTTGCCAATGTCTGACGCAGATTCAGGATCATACGGCGACCGAACTGGTTGAAATCAACCTTGTCCGTAACCTCCTCACCTACTTCCGACTCCTCGTCAATCAGCATAGCGTCTTTCAACTCTATCTCCGTGTTCGGATTCTTCAACTCTCCGTTTTCTACTACCACACGGTTGCGATAGATTTCCAAATCTCCCTTGTCAGGATTGATAATCACGTCATAGTTTGCGTCCGAACCGTACATCTTCGCTATCACATTGCGAAACGAGTCGGTCATAACATTAATCAATGTCTGACGGTCAATGTTCTTGAGTTCCTTAAACTCAGAAAATGTGTCAATCAAATTTGCTGACTCTTTTTTTGTTGCCATTGCTATATTAGTTTTTATGATTATTTATTCAACATCATTGTTGCCTCTCCAACAACACTGTCATTTATTCTTCTTTTTAGTTGTCAAACTTCATCTTCACAAGTAATTCCACCCATCTTCACAAGCGATTACACTCCTTTTCCCAAGTAATCACCCATCTTTCCGCAAGTAATTAGCCCCTTCTTCACAAGCGTTTACACCCTTCTTCCCAAGCGTTTACGCCTCTGCAACACCCTATTCCGTTTGCATATTTTTATTATTCTGCCCCATATTCTTAACACCAACCCCTGCTCTCGTCATGCTATCGGTAAGCCGAGAGGTAGCCGGCGTCATGCTCACTCTTCCATTTATATTTACTCTGATTCTTTAGTATATTTTAATACCTCTGTCTCTCCACCCTATATCTTCAAGTCATATACAGTATATTTCACCTCTTCATACTTGAAACATAGTGTCTTAACCACCTTTTGTTTCTTCTTTTTGCCTTCCACTGCCTCCATCACCTCTGTGTCTATTGAGAAATCTGCGTCATTCACCTCTACCAGCACGCCCCTGTATTTCTTGCCGTCCCTGCCCAGTACTTCCACATCGTGACCCACATTCTTCTCATACTGCATCTTAGTCTTGAAAGGTGCCGTCAGGCTCACTGACCCGACTTCCAACTCATAATCTTCCACCTCTCTGTCAAGTTGCGACTGGATATATTGGTTCAACTCTGCACAGAAGTCCACATCCACTCCTTCATACGCGTCAATCTCCACCTGTATCTCGTTATCACCCGATACACGCACATCTATCAACTCATACTTCTTTCCTTCGAGATACTTCTCTACTATCTCGCTCACTTTTTCCTTCTGTATCATATTCTTTTCCTTTACTTTATATTCTTTCCGTTTCCACCTCAGCACACCCCTCCACCATCTTCACACCATCTTCTCACCCGCTGTAACACGCTCTCACACCCGCTTCTCACTCACTTATCACCTCTCTTTCACTCACTTATCACCTCTCTTTCACTCACCTTTCACCCCTCTTTCACCCACCTGTTGCTCACTTTTTCGCAACAAATAAGGGAACCAAATCGGCCCCCTTAACCTTACGTGCTGCAAAAGTACAACAAATTTTCCATTCCTGCAACTATTTTGTAACTATTTTCTTAAAAAAACGCATTTTTCACCCAAAAACACCTTTTCATCGCTGTTTTTATCCTCATCTGAAACACAATCATCCATCTTCTGCAACATAATCATCCCTCCTTAATCAATATCACATATCTCCCTTTTATTTCCCTCATAGTATATAAGAAAATTGAACGAAATTTCTAATATTTTCTGATTCCCCCAAATGGGGGTTTTTGATATATAGTATTGTATGAGTAAATAAGAAGCCGTAACTTTGCACAGAATTTCAGGTATTGATTATACTTTCTGATTCAAATATATTAGTATCATATTAGCATCACTTCTCACTGTTTCGTGTAAATACAACACGCAACTTACTAATTTAAATATATGAAAAGTATGAAAAGATTTTATGTAGCACTTCTGTGCATGGCAAGCGTGGTATTCTTCAATGCTTGCAATCAGAACAAACCGACCGACCAACCCGCCGAGCCGGGCGAGTGGATTACATCTGCCGACCGGATTGATTTGTCCATTATGGACGACAAGGATTACAAATGCTGGGCCATTGACCTATGGTGCGACGGCACAACCATCAGCCGTCAGTATGAATGGGGCACTGAAGCCCAAGTGGGCGCCATCGCCAAGATGCTTCTCGCCATGGACGAACAGTTTGCGGGCGAACAAACCAAGAAAATCATGTACACGGAGGCTGAAGCCAACGACGCAGACGCATGCCATAAAAAGGTTTGGGAAGGCGCTGAATGTTGGGAAGAGACCATGAGCGCAGGCGGACAATCGGAGACGAGTTATGGCTGGATGCCGGAGAAAAACATGAAAGAGCGCCATGATTACTATCAGTCCAAAGGTGTGACGCACAGCTACAAACGTGCAGCTGCCGCTGATGAAGAGGCATGTGATGCGTTGAACGGGGAAGACAATCCGGGCGGCAATCCGGATCAGCCTAAAGACTATAGCAAGTTTGACAACACTACGTACAAATGCTGGCAAGTTATCCAAAGCGCCTATGGCATGGATATTACCAATTATGTTTGGATGACAGAGCGGCAACTGAATGAAGAGTTTGACAAGATGGGTCTCCAATATACTTACTCTGAGGCAGACGCCCAAGACGAAGACGCCTGCGACGAGTTGAAAGAAAACAGCAATCCGACGGAAGGTGAGGAAGCCTGCTGGAAAATCACATCCACCGTCATGGGGCATACCTCTGTCGCGTATTACTGGGGCACCGAGTCAGAAGCCCAAGCGCAAGTGAACGCGATAAACGGCACGGGTGTCGGAACGGCTTCCTATGAGAAATCCACAGCCGCAGACCCCGATGCCTGCGACGCCCTGAATGCAGAATAAACAGTAAACTCACATTCATACCAAACAATCATCATTATAAAAACAAAAATCTTCTCACTAACGGTTATGCTAGCAGCGAGCATGGCTATGTTCGCCTAAGGCGGTATTCCCGGACAGTTTTTCATCAATGAAAACGGGAAAAAGTGATTTTCTCTCAAGGCAACCTGCAGTACAACCCTGAAGAGGACATCTGGCGCTTTGCCGAGAAACAGTACGACATGATTGGCGCCGACAATGCCAATATCTCTCCGACATATAATGGTTACATTGATTTGTTCGGCTGGGGAACGGGTAACAATCCCACTTTTGCTTCCGAGGATGAGGCAGATTATGCCACTTTCACCGACTGGGGCATTCATCCCATCTCCAACGGCACCAACACCGCCAATAAATGGCGCACGCTATCCAAGGCGGAATGGGAATATCTGATTTACGACCGTGCCAATGCGGACAAACTCCGTGCCTTGGCAACAGTGAACGGCGTGCATGGCTGTATTCTTCTGCCCGATGCATGGAAACTGCCGCAAGGACTGAGTTTTGCAGCCGATGCGACTACATGGGCGGGCAATGTCTATACAGAAGCCCAATGGCAGCAAATGGAGCAGGCAGGCGCTGTGTTCCTGCCGGCAATGGGTTCGCGTTTGGGTACTAAGTTCATACCGGTCGCAGCTGACGGATCGAGCGGCTATTGGTCAAGTACGAAGGATAATGAGAATTCAGCATGGAGTGTGTCCATAATGGATGGATATTCTATTGTTACCTATTGTCATGCTATTCAAGACGGAGTGGGCGTTAGGTTGGTGACCGAAGACCTGACTTTAGATATTGACGACATTAAAAGTACAGAAGTAAAATACACAAAATTCATTAATGATGGGCGACTTCTCATTATTCGTGACAACAAAGTTTATTCCGCAATTGGCATGCAAGTAAAGTGAAATTGTAGAGCACTTACATAGACACACTAAAAAAGTCAGAAATCACTCTTCCCGAAGTGGCATACTTCGCAAGCCGCAGAGCTGTTTGCGCAGAAATCTTACCAAGATCAACAAAATTCCGGTAGATATTGGTGGTAAAAAGCAGTTTTATTTGCATAAGTGTCCCCCAAAGAGTACCTTTGCAGAAAATTTGCGGTATGCACACAGATAATCAAATCACTATCCTCGGGACCGGTAATGCACTTGTCACACGCCCTCACCCCCGCTTCTCACTCACTTATCACCTCTCTTTCACTCACTTATCACTCCTATTCCACTCACCTTTCGCCCCTCTTTCACCCACTTTCCACTCTCCTTTCACCCGCCCTCCCCTCACCTGTTGCTCACTTTTTCGCAACAAATAAGGGAACCAAATCGGCCCCCTTAACCTTACGTGCTGAAAAGTACAACAAATTTTCCATACATGCAACTATTTAACTAAAAAAATCGTCATTTTTCTAAATATTTGTATTTACCACACTGAAAAATTTGTAGTTATAAAGATAAATACATATCTTTGCACCATATTTTAAGAAACATACCATGGGCACTATCTATCTATATCTTAACCGCCCGTTGGAGGTGATTAACTATAACACAAAGGTCACAACCTTTGAGATTCCCCTCCCGTAAAGTTTCCTGTTTTTAAGATTACGTCTCTCTGACCTCTCCCCTTTCGCAAGCACTAACTGACGAGCGAACTACGAAGGAACTACGAAAGACGAACGAGTGAAAAAATAGTAAGATTTTGGAGAATGTTCTCCACGCTACCAAAGACCTCCGCCGCCGAGTCGGTTAACCTATACCGAAGCCACTTCTACGTTTTGTTGTCATGCTTGTTGTCAACACAATAATTTTCTGAAACTTTTTTCTCTTTTTTCTTTTAATCGGAACGCACTCAATCTCAGTGCGTTCCGATTTCTCTTTGTGCCCTTTTAGGTACCAACATCCGGCACTTGTTGTCATTTTCTTCTATTCTGACAACAAAAACCGCATCTTTTTCCCTTTTTATGGAAGCGCCTCCCACAGAAAAACATCCGTTCATATAAATTGACGGATGCTATCCGGCAAGAAAGGCATCGACCATATCTGAGCGATATATCCCTACCCTCGACCCGGACGAACCCGATTTATTAACCCGCATTTATCGTCTCCCCGCACCCGCTTTATATTTTTTAGGGTGCAGATACAACGCACAATCGAAAGAGTTATGTGGACATAATGACTGAGATTGAACGCAGAGAGCACGATGACAGATGTTGTTATTGTACCAACGTCTTTGTTCTCAACACACATCTGTCTAACGTCCTCAAGTGGTGAGGCGGTAGATGCACCTAAAAAAACTAAAGTTATGAGTCAAATTAAATTAGAAGCCCCCTTCACTGCCTTCCGTGGCAAAATCTGCAAACACTCCAACATCATCTACAAGGAGATGTACGGCACTAAGTTCACCTCACAAATCTGCAACCCTTACACAGGCGAACCCTCCGAAGCGCAGACCGCACAACGCACCAAGATGGCTACTGCTGTCGCCGCTGTCGCCGCACTGACCACGGAGCAGAAAGCTGCCTACATGGCAGACTTCCGCAAGCAGTCCAAGTACAAAACCTTCCGTGGTTTCGCAATCGCGCAAGAGATTGCAAAACTGTAAAGTTGCAATCGCGCAAGAGATTGCAAAACTGTAAAGTTGCAATCGCGCAAGAGATTGCAAAACTGTAAAGTTGCCATCGCACAAGAGATTGCAAAACTGTAAAGTTGCCATCGCACAAGAAATGGCTAAACTCTAAAGTCGCGGCTGTGTCTCGCGCATTGATGCGCGATAACAATTCTTCTATTCCGCCGGATGCCATCCGGCTTCACCGCCACACGCTACCCGGAATAGCGTAGCGGTCAGAATAACCCTGATTTTCCGGAACACTAAAACCTCTTTATATTATGGGAAAGGTATTCTATAACGACCTGATTAACTACATTTCGGGCAAAATCTCGCGCAAGTACCGCACGTGCTATAACCACAAACGCGCAAGCGGACTCAACTTCACTTCCGTCCACGGCGACCGTACCACGCAGCCCTGTACTGACGAATTGAAACATCGTGAAAAGTTCAAAACTGTCAGCGAGGCCGCACGCCGGCGCGCAATAGACCCCATGCGCCTCAACTACGACCGGATGGATTTCTTCAACGAGCTCAAGGCAAAAGGTGCAACCTTCAAGTACACCACCTACCGTGGCTGGCTCTTCGGCAAAGCATGGAAGTGCTACGACGCAACCACAGGACAGGTGAACATGCCCGAACGCTTGAACACCATCGCCTAAAATGGCAGAACACGAACCTGAGCGGACGGCAACACGCCGTCCGCTCATCCGTGCGACCTTGTTGCTGAACGCTAAATATAGGGGGTCCCCGACACTCCGCTTTTTTACGTCACATTCTTGCACTACTTTTGTCGCAAATTATCGCGAAAACGCCCAAATCTGTGAAAAAGTTTGAAAAATTAAACTTTTATAGCCCCAAAATTTGCATATTTGCTTATTTTTTGAGTATCTTTGCGTCGTTTTTGGGTTTATTTGGGAATTAAGCAAATGAAAGGGCTGGTTATACTTTGTTTTATGTTTGTCGCACTACTATCTGTAGGGTGCTGTACAACCAGCTCCGAAACTTCAGCCAGCTCCGAAACTTCAGTATTAGATATAATCTCAAATGCCCAATATGGCGAAAATCATGCTTCATCCGAATGGGCAGGAAGAAACTGGGAATTTTTCGGCGAGGAGGGTGGCTCTGTATTTCAAGCACTGGCAACTAATATTTCATTATCTGAATTTGATTCTCTATCTCGCCTTATCAGTTCAGAACTAGGCGAACCCACTTACGACAAGATGGATTTCCCTAAAGAGCTTATCCCGGGAGCGGACACGGGCGCATTTTGGATGGCATGGAAAGATAATGATATGTTTTACTATTGGTGTAGTGATACGCTTGTAGTGGGATTTAGCATTGGCGATTCTGAACCAAACGATATAGGATACTCATATCTCTACATTGATTTCTCTCCCTATATTCCTGACAATTAGTTGGGGAAAGGGGTTCTATGAGAAATATATAGATAGCCTGCGTGCTACACAATCCAACATTACGTTATGGGAAAGATTGTTTTTAGAATACATTGATTATGTAGATTGTTCACTATATAGAATCAGTGATAGTTTATATGGATTAGATGATAATATGGGAACAAATTATGCAAATATGGAAGGTGAACAATACTCTAATGCTCTTGAAATAGCAGAAAAATTATCCTATTTAGAAGAAGATTATATTTTCAGTAACCTGCGTGAATGTATAGAGACGGGAAATATTCATTTTACGAGCGATTTTACGCAACCACAACTTGTATTAAAATTCCGCAAAATATTACCATCAAAGGCATGGTATTTTGACATAATAGATATGCTATATAATCATCTTGATGACATCAACTTAAATAAACTTGTAGCATGAACAAACCACAACTAAATAAATGGGAAAAATTATTTATCGAATTCCTTGATATGACTGAGTTCTATTTATGCCGTAGAATAGACGAAGACGGTATAGAGTGCTATGGTTTGGAGGATGGGCAAAAAGCCAATTTAGGTGATATAGAATCTGACTTTTTCTATTCTGCTTCGAATATTCTTGAAAGAATGGAAACTTACAAATATGACTATATTATCCGAGATTTAGAGGAATGTGCACGTTGGGACAATATCAACTTACAATATGCCACTTGGCAGGATTTGCTAAAGTATAGAAATAATATGCCGGATAATCAAGGTAATTTTGAATTTATCGATATGATATGCAACCATCCGAAAGATATAGATATTGACAAAGTTTATAACTATTTATCAGCCGCTTAACAAATGCAACCGAAAGTACAAATATTAGCCAATACAGACTATCCTATAGGCAAAATCATTAATCAAGAACTGCAAAATTCACTCGAAACACAAATTGCAGTCGCTTTTCTTAAACGCTCTGGTATAAAGACAATTGAGGATTCATTGATAATGTCGCTTGATAAGGGTGGTCAGTTTGAACTTATTGTAGGTCTTGACTTTAAGACAACCGACCCCATGGCAATGAAGTTCTTTATGGACTTGTGCAAACAAAACAAAAATGTACGATTCTATTGCTATGGAGACAAAGGAGAAAACAAAAATGACATAGTATTCCACCCCAAGATTTATCTCTTTCGAAACAATAAAGAAACTGTTTCCATTGTCGGTAGCACCAATCTTACACAGGGCGGTTTGATGAGTAATTTTGAGGTAAACACTATCTTCAACGAGCAAACACCGATCTATTATTCCAAGCTGCAAGCAATCTACAACGCAGTCAAATACACTGATACACTATTTACCCCTGACGAAGATTATTTATGTCAGTATTCAGATGTTTATAAAGCATTAACAACCAATGAAGAAAAAGCCAAGAAAGATGAAGGCATAAAGAAAGTCATACAAGAGATGACCGAAAAAGAAGCAAAACTTCCCGGCACGATTCCATCTGTTAATGCAATGATTGTAGAACTTATTAAGCAGAAAATGTCTGAAGGGATAGTTTTTGTATCATTAGCAGACATTTACGCAGGATTGGACGAACGAATCAAAGACCCTATTTTTGCTGGACGTTACAAACTTGAAACATTCCATAACACCATCCGTGGCGAACTCAACAAGCACCACGATGAAAGCACATACTCAACATCATTAGGAATATACAAACGAGGCGAAAAAGGGATGTACACATTAACCAATAAAGGTGAAAACTATTTTCGAAGATAATACATCTATGGACAATAACAACTCACTCATACCATTAAGAGATGCCGTAGAAGCCATTAAAACGGCAATTATGCAAGGTCAATACGAAGCATTGAAAGATGTCAATCGTGTGCAACTTGCAGTTTATTATGCAATAGGCAAATATTTGTCAAAGAACACTCGCAAACTTGCTTACGGCAGCGGGGCACTAAAAGCTATAAGCGACCAACTCCGTCGTGAAATGCCGGGACTTAGAGGGTTTTCTGAAACACAGTTGCGTGATATGAGACGTTTTTATGAGTCTTGGCAGATATTAGATTCAGAAAAATACGAAGTCGTCGAAGAGTATGATAATAATTCAACGGTTGCAACCGCTGAATTGCCAACAATAAATTCAGCGGTTATGACCGCTGAATTACAAATGCCGAATAATCAGATAGATATAAATCATGCAATCACCATCCCTAATCTCACGGATTTTCCCATTGAAGACTTCTTTACAGTCCCTTTTACTCACCATTCAAGAATAATCAATCTATGCAAAGATTTGCAGGGCAGATACTATTATATGCATCGCACCGCACAAGAAAAGCTCTCTGTTGAAGCACTCGAAAAACTAATCAAACGACAAGCTTACGAGAACCAAGAACACATACCAAACAACTTCTTACAAACAATGCCTAATTCCTCAATGGCTCGCAAAGCTGTAATGATGTTCAAAGATTCGTATTCTTTAGAGTTTATAAATACCGAAGAAATTGGTGAGCGAGACAAACAAGATATTGACGAAAGAGTCGTAGAGCAACAAATAGTGCATAATATTAAGAACTTCATTATGACTTTTGGAAATGATTTCTCTTTTGTAGGCAACCAATATCATTTGGAGATATATGGTGAAGAGTTCTTTCCTGATTTAATATTCTTTAATAGAGAACTTAACGCATTGGTCGTAGTCGAACTAAAGACAGGCAAGTTCAAAAACGGATATTTAGGACAACTTATGGGTTACTTGCAAATACTGGATGATAAAGTTCGCAAACCGCATGAAAACCCAAGCATTGGAATTGTGCTTTGCAAATCGGCCAACCAAGCCTATGTTGAGTATGTTATCAAGGAATACGGGAAACCTATGGGAGTTGCGACATATACTACTGCTAATGATATGCCAGAACGTCTGCGCAAAGCGTTGCCAAACGAAAAAGAATTTAAAAAATTGTTAGAGGGAGGTAGCAACGAATAGTAAGGCTTTTATATTCGCACCAAAAACGGCCACAAAAGTAATTTCAATAAAGGCGACCGGGATACTGTTCGCTCCGATGAAGAAAAGGACGAATTTAATTATAAGTGGCTATCACTTTGTCGCCCATTACTAAAAGACAATGGCACTATTTGGATATGCGGTACTTTCCACAATATCTATTCTGTTGAACGCTGTTTGAATAAGTTGGGATATAAACTACTTAATGTTATTACTTGGCAAAAGGTCGACCCGCCACCATCAATGACAGGCACTCGCTTCAACTTTGCTTCGGAATATATCATTTGGGCAGCAAAATCTCCAAAGAGCAAGTATTATCTCAATTTTGAGAAGATGACCGAAATTAACGGTGGAAAACAAATGCCTGATGTGTGGCAGATACCATCCGTTGGTCAGTGGGAAAAACGCTGTGGCAAGCACCCCACACAAAAGCCCCTTCGCCTATTGTATCGCATTATCCTCGCTTGCACCCACGAAAGCGACACCATCCTTGACCCCTTTGCAGGTTCTTGCACCACAGGCATTGCCGCCAATCTACTTAACCGTAAATTCATAGGCATCGACCAATCAGAAGAATACCTGCAACTCGGCATCCGCCGCCGACAAGAGATAGAGGACGAAACCACAGCCGACAAGTTCCGCCGCAAGATGTCGGAAATCAACAAAGAAGACACAGTCCTTGTCAATCACGCCGACAAACACACGCGCCAACTGATGATAGAGAAAGGCATCTGTTATCTTCGAGCAGGTGACAGCAAAGGTTCATTGCAAGTAACACCCGGATTCGAGCGTATGAAATATGTGCTACTACACACCAACGGCGATGACTACCAATTCTTCAAATTAGATAAAGTTGGGACTTTTCAGATATGGAGCAAAGAAACACTTGAGCAATACGGCTTCACCCCCGAACACGCAAAGTATTACATCGTTGTTAGTTTCAACAACACCCCCGAACCATTTAAGCACTTGCCTCAAATCAAACAGCGAGTAAATACATACCGCGCTAAAATAGTGCCTTTGTCAGAATTTATAGGAATTAAATAATGGAAAGTCAAGTTCGGGAGTATATGGTAATCAATATGGTGTATATGGTGGCAGCACCAAGACAATCAATCCATCAGAGGTGATTTCGGGATATATGATGAAACTGGGATATACCATACTCCCATCAATCACACCCGAATTAGCGGACAAGACGCTGATTGTTTCGTATGGTTACACAGGCAGACGGCAGTTGTCGTTATTCTCATACGCGAGTTGCATCATCATCCAGATGAGAGACGCAAAGACGCACATTATGGTTGCATCATGCGAAGCTGAAGGATGTGGAGAGGATGAAACTGCAGATATTCTACAAGCAATAAATAGCGGATTAAATAAGATATTCTCAACAACACACGAATAGTATGAGACTTGGGAATTTTCAAGAAAAGTGGATTTCGAGGGAACACCCCGATGTCCCATTGACTAAAGAGGCGAAACTGCGCAATGCCGCGCCAATCAAATACCACATCGAGGTGGCACAGAAGTACTGGGAAACGATTTTTCGTTCCGGCACACGCCGGATCAAACTCCTATCATCGGGACAAATCCGCCAAGTGCGCGATGTCTGCATCTTCCAAATCAACGGTATGGAGGTGATTTTGTAGGCACAAAAAATGGCAATAATTGAATTTATTGCCAGATTTTTGATAATTCAAATATCCGAATTTTTGCAAAAAATACGGATGTTTATTGCTTTAATAATTTACTGGTCTTTGCCCAATAGAAGAACGCTTCTGGCAATGCGCCACGCAGTTTGTTCAACTTATTGGTTAGCGTATCTGCTATTTGCAAATCCCCAACATCTTGCGCAGTATGGTATTTCTCAATTTCATTGACTCCTTTTTCTATTAGTGTAGCAAGATAAGCTGCACGAGCAGCATCCACAATGGCATTGTCAATGATGTATTTCTGCTTGTACATGAATGACCTCAATCTGCTTATCCCTTGCTGCAGCTGTGCGAAATTGCCATTACCGGCTATGCCACGCGTAGAGATGCACAATGCCGTTTGACGGATGTCCTCGTAAACAATAGATAGGTCATTGGGAAGTCCTCTATATGACAATTCCACTTCTGCAATTTTTTTGAAACTTTCGCTGGTAACGGACAGCTCATCTACTTTTTCAAACAGTCTGCCTACGTCAAACAACTGCTTGCAGATTTCCAATGCGCAATCTTTGCTTTCACCACGCTTGTTCACTTTGAAGTACGGAATACCCGTAGTATTTGGCGCAAAGGCTGTAAGTTTATCACCAAGAATATCAGGCGCAGAGGGGACGGTTACCATCAACGGTTCTCCTTCATACTGAATGAACGGTGATTGGATTGCCACTTGTTCGGTCTGGTTGTAGTGTATATCCTCATACAAAACATCCAAAAGGATATAGGAAGGAGTGTTGTTCCCATCTGTATAGGCAATCTGATAGAAAAATTTGGAATGACTCTTCGGCACATCATTGCCACGGCTCTTGCGCTCAACCAACTCCTTTTCGGTGAATCCGTGTTGCTTGTATGCGGTCAGATATTGTTCGATGTCAGTACCGGGAGGACAAATCACATCTATATCTATTGATAGTCGGTTTGCAGTATCGTTCAGTATCAACATTAGCTATGTGCCGCCTTTGAATACCATCGGACACTTGGCTTCCACCAACATCTCTAACAGTGATAAAGCACGAATAACCTTCTCTATCAGGTTCTTGTCGTTGTATTTGAGTCGCTTGGACACACTGTCAATCCAAGCACTCGTAAAACAGTCATTTTGTATCATTGTAGCATTTTGTTAAATTCATCTTTCACTCCACGCCGTGCAGCATAGCGCAACAGTGTGGAAGTGTTGATGTTATACAGAGTAAAAGCATTTTCCAAAATATAGTCGTATTCTGCACCTTGCAGGTAGAAAAAATCTTTGTCGCAGTATATATCCACCAATAGTTTCTCTATCGTAGGCACTTTGACTTCTGCTTTACCCAGCACCGGTGCTTCCGAAATCAACGGCTTCACAAAGATATTCCGCTTGCTTTGGTCAAGATAAAGATCCATTTCTTTCTGCGTAGGTGATAAAAACACCTGTTTATATTTGTCAGTAAGGGCATGAAAGACCGTCTCCATTCCCTCACGTGCTGTTTCAACAAATATGGTGTTGGTATAAGCTAAATGATGTTGCAGCGGCGATATATGGCTACTTTCATACATACAAAACGTAAGTAACGGAAACTGCTCATGCAGGTATTTGCCTACTGCTTTTGCTTGTTGAGATAACTCTGGCATGTAGTTGTGCTTGTTATTTTTTGCAAAAAGTCCATTCGCAACACGGGTAAGAGAACCGGATTTTACCAGTTCGCTCACCTGCCATGCCATAGCTTGCTTTGTTGCCGGCCATTGGTCGCCCAACGCAGCCGACAAATCCGTTATTGTGAATAGCGGATGTACTGAGGCATAATCCAATATGATATCTCTCTTACACATAGCAAATTCAAAATCGGCTGCAAAGATACAAAAATTTGGCAATATTTCAAAATTTTGCCGTATTTTTGATGCAAAAAAAATGCATTTTTTCGTAATGTTGGGCTTTTTACTGCAATTTTCCTGCAAATTTTGTGTCTTTTCTGTGCCCTCACTCGCTTAGTACCTTTGCGAAAAATTACAAAAACGATGGACTTTTCCTTTCTTCCATAGAGCAGCTGCCAAACGCAAAAGCGTCCGTGGCTTTTGTGCCGGATAGCGGCACAGTGCTCCGTGAGGACACGAAGCATAAGTATATTCGTGAGACGAATGCCCATATTACGCAAGAAGGTATGAAAAAATAGTTCTGCGTGGTTAGTACCGGAGGACAATATCATTTTTACTAATGGTAATCGGGTCACCGACCACCTCCTCCAAACCCTCACTCATCACATGTGCAAACAATGGATAAGGCGCTTTAACTGGTTTGGGGAAAATTGATTGGCATTGATTACGGCAACATCAATATCCTCGCAGATGCGGTATGTGTTTTTCCTGCTCACGCAGAACTATTCCGCAGATGAGGTGAAGACCTTTTGCCTCATCCTTTTCAGCGGGCTTCAAGTCCTTGCAAAGAGGACACCGGCTATCGCAGGAGAAGGGCTTTCACTTTTATCGTGTTGAGCCACTACCCGGACTCGCCCCCCCCCCGACCCGCACTAACCGTGCTATAGTAAGGGATTGTCCCATGTGGCGGCATAAGTAATTGTAACGTGAACCAAAATGCCTAAGCTGCTTTATAAGCAGCACATTCTCATGGCATTTGCAAACAAAACACTCTCATTAGTCATTTTCTGGTTGATTTATTTGTTTTGTGCTAAAATTTTTCGTAATTTTGCAGCGATTTTAGATAGAAATGTCTCGAACTACACAAAATACTATCTCTTGGCTTGTGTGTTGCATAGGTGCATTCGCACAACGGTTCGGTCTGCTCAATGGTGCTTCGTACGAGTACCTCTATCGTTATAAGGGGCTCGATTTCTTATTGAGGAATTATGATATTGAGCATACTTTTTCGATTGACGATGCGGTTGAGGATATTACTCGCGTATGCCAAAGAAACGGAGGAACACTTGCTTAAATGATACGTTATGATTAAGTTATATCACGGTTCAAATATATCCATCAAGCAGATAGACTTATCTATCAGCAGAAAAGGTAAGGACTTTGGTCAAGGCTTCTATTTGTCTCCTGATTTGCAGCAAGCTCGGCGCATGGCTCAGATCGCCGTGGAGCGTGAGGACTACGGCATGCCGGTGGTGACAACATATCTTTTTGATGAGAAACATCTCACCGAAGGAAATATCCGTTTCAAACGCTTTGAAGCTTATACGGCAGAGTGGGCGAAATTTATTGTAGCTAATCGTCAAAACAGAACCGACACTCCTATTCATGATTTCGATATCGTTTATGGTCCAATCGCCAATGACCGCGTCGGTGTGCAGGTGCAACGCTATGTGCAACGATATATTGATGTAGAGCGTTTGGTTGAGGAACTTAAATTTATTGCACCCACTTTTCAGTATTTCTTTGGTACAGAAAAGGCAATCCAATTACTACAAAAGATATGAGCGAGCAAGAACAACATATTAATGACAAACAATTTATGATTGAATGTCTTTCGGATGCCGTTGTGCAGATGCTGATTGAGGACTACGGATACGATATTCCGACTGCTATGCATACACTCTATACTTCCAATACATATCGCAAATTGGAAGATGAGCGCACTGGTTTGTATTATCAAAGTGCCGTTTATCTTTACGATATACTTAAACAAGAGTTAAGTACAAAATAATTGTAAAATCACTAATTAATCGCCTATGGTATAAGAACAGCGACAAACGACATACATAAATAAGCACATTTGCTTTATTAAGGAGTCTTTCATTTCTCGACAACTTGAAAATTACCTTCGTTAATATAGCGAATGTTCACACTAAAGTGTGGACTTTCTGCGTGTATTGGAGGTAATGGGCCCGAAAGACCCAATATAAACAAGCGAGAAAGCCCATGCTTTTTGTATGGATATCCAAGAGAGGATAAAAGGGCTAACGAGCGAAATTAACTCATAAAACCCCAAGCCCGGCGAAGGTGTAAGAGCCGGAACAAATACTCATTTATTATGAACACAAAAATTCTTTCAGCACTTGGCATCGGAATGATTGCCATGCTATTTCTCGTCTCCTGTCAGGACGAACCAAGTTCAAGCAGTAAATTGACCTTCAAAGGCGTTAATCTGAACAACGCAAAGGCTCTTGCGTTAGTGCAAGAAGGTAACGGTTCGGCCAACGCTCCGCGCAGAATGCGTGCGGATGAAGGCGAAAAACCGCAAACGAAA
>CAJOMJ010000010.1:21501-69745 GCA_905235505.1 Paludibacteraceae bacterium | reverse complement strand
TATGTGATTAACATAAATTCAAGCAATTACCCGACTGAAACAACCTGCAAACTATCATGGAAGTTAGAGTTGACAAATATCTCTTTGCCATGCGCATCTACAAGACGCGCTCTATCGCCGCCGATGCCTGTAAGAAAGGGCGTGTAACTATGAACGGCACACAACTCAAACCCTCTCGTACCTTCAAAGTGGGAGACGTATTCTCCGTTCGGAAAAATCCTATCACTTTCACATATAAAGTACTGCAACTCAGCGAAAACCGTCTCGGTGCCCGACTTGTGCCCGAGTATATGCAGGACATAACCGCCCCCGACCAACTCGAACTCCTCGAAATGGCGCGTCTTGCCGGTAAGCAAGGCAGAGACCGTGGCACCGGGCGCCCCACTAAGAAAGACCGCCGCGAGATAGAGACTTTCTTCTCCGATGACTACGAACTTGACTTTCTTGACGACGATGACGAATAAACACAGCCAATCATGAAGAGTAAAAAAGACAATATCGCAGAATACATCCTCTACCTCTGGCAGATGGAAGATGTGGTGCGCGCCTTCGGAACCGACGAGGCAATGCAGCAAAACCGCTTCCTCAGCGACCTCCAACAGATGATGCGCGAGGAAGGTGTAATCGACTCAGGGCATGTCCAACTTGCCATTAACGCACTCTCGGAACTCGAAGACCTGCACCTCGAACTGCTTGACACCGAAGCCACCTATCGCGCAGCATACATGCAACTTATGCCGCAACTCAACATACTCAAATCCAAATCTGACAATCCCTCACAGTCAGACCTCAGCATGATGTTCGTCTTCCTCTACAACATTATGCTCCTTCGCATGCAGAAGAAAGAAATATCTCCTGCAACCACCGCCCTTCAGCAACAAATCAGCCATCTGCTCGCCTACCTTAGCAAGACCTACAAAGAAAACGCAAAGTCTGAAACGCTCTAACCCAATCACTATATTATGACTACCAAACAACGCTTCGATGGCTGCCTTTCGTGGTTTCAGCAGAACATGAAATCCGCAGAGAGCGAACTGCACTATGAGAATCCCTTCCAACTCCTCATTGCCGTCATGCTCTCAGCTCAATGCACCGACAAGCGCGTCAATCTTGTCACACCTGCACTCTTTCATGCCTACCCCACACCCGCAGCCATGGCGCAAGCCTCTAAAGAAGACATACTCACTTATATTCACTCCGTTAGCTACCCTAATAGCAAAGCCGGACATCTACTCGCCACTGCACAACGACTGGTAGAGGCTTACAACGGACAGGTGCCCGACAACATCGACGACCTTCAGACTCTCCCCGGAGTAGGTAGAAAAACTGCCAACGTGGTCTGTGCAGTCATCTTTGAGCAACCTGCTATGGCAGTCGATACACATATATTCCGTGTCTCCGAGCGTATCGGACTTACCACCAATAGCCGCAACCCCTATCAGACAGAACGACAGTTGGTGAAGTATATCCCCGCAGAAATCATTCCTAAGGCACACCATTGGCTCCTGCTTCACGGACGATATGTCTGCCAGGCCAGACGCCCCAAATGCAGCGAATGTGGACTCACACCTTGGTGCAGATTCTGTCAGAAAGAAAAAACTTGCAACTAACCCTTGCATAATCCTTTTATTCTTACTACCTTTGCAATCAAATAAATTAATAACATATCAACTTACTAACCTATAAAACTCATAAGCACTATGGCAGAACCTTCAGCAGAAAAACTTAAAGCCCTACAAATGGCAATGGCGAAGATTGACAAAGACTTCGGCAAAGGTGCCATCATGAAACTCGGCGACGATAAAATAGAAGACATTCCCGTTATCCCCACCGGTTCAGTCGGACTCAATCTCGCACTCGGTGTCGGTGGATACCCGCGCGGACGCGTCATAGAAATATATGGACCTGAGTCCTCCGGTAAAACCACACTCGCTATTCATGCCATAGCTGAAGCACAGAAACAGGGAGGCATCGCCGCTATCATCGATGCTGAACATGCCTTCGACCGCTTCTATGCAGAGAAACTCGGAGTGGATGTTGACAACCTGCTTATCTCACAACCCGACAGCGGAGAGCAGGCCCTCGAGATTGCAGACGAACTGATTCGGTCATCGGCTATCGACATCATTGTTATCGACTCCGTTGCCGCACTTACTCCCAAAGCTGAACTTGACGGAGAGATGGGTGACAACAAAGTAGGTCTGCAGGCAAGACTTATGAGCCAGGCACTTCGCAAACTCACTGCCACCATCAACAAAACCAACACCACCTGCATCTTCATCAACCAACTCCGTGAGAAAATCGGTGTCATGTTTGGCAATCCTGAGACTACTACCGGTGGTAATGCCCTCAAATTCTACGCTTCTGTTCGTATGGACATTCGCCGTGTCGGGCAACTCAAAGACGGCGAAGAAGTGCTCGGTAACCAAACACGCGTCAAGATTGTGAAGAACAAAGTGGCTCCACCCTTCAAGAAAGCTGAGTTCGACATCATGTTCGGCGAGGGTATCTCACGTGTCGGAGAAATCGTTGACCTCGGTGTAGAATATGGTATCATCAAGAAGTCAGGCTCTTGGTTCTCCTATGGTGACACCAAACTCGCACAAGGGCGCGATGCCGTCAAACAACTGCTCAAAGACAACCCCGAACTCGCAGACGAACTGGAGCAGAAGATAATGGAGGCTGTCAAAGAAAAGAAGTAATTGCAATCTCTCTAAGTCAGTCGTTTGAATCAGATTCAACTCATATTGACTCCTCAGCAGGCAGCTGACAAACAACAAATACAGAAGGCAGTGGCACAACAGTTGCACCTGCCTTTTGCTGATATTGAAGACGTCAGAATCATACGGCGCAGTGTTGATGCACGCCAGCGCAATATCAAAGTCCTGCTGACCGTACAACCTGTCGTCAAAGGAATAAGTGATAACTCCCTTCCCCCTGCTACTCCCGCCTTCTCTCCTGACTACCTGGATGTTCACTCTGCAAAACGGCAGGTAATCATCGTAGGTGCAGGACCCGCAGGACTCTTTGCCGCCCTCACTCTGCTTGAACACGGCATTAAACCCGTCATCCTCGAGCGGGGAAAAGAAGTGTCTGAGAGAAAACGTGATATCGCTCTCCTCAACCGCAACGAAGGTCTTAATCCTGAAAGCAACTACTGCTTCGGCGAAGGTGGTGCAGGCACTTTCTCCGATGGCAAACTCTTCTCCCGCTCCAAGAAAAGAGGTGACATGCAGCGTGTCATGGAACTTTTCCATTATCATGGCGCACCCGAAAGTATCCTCTACGAGACTCACGCACATATCGGTAGCGACAAACTGCCCTCAATCATCAAGAATATAAGAGAGACTGTCATAAACAAAGGCGGTGAGATACACTTCAATACTAAAGTGACACAACTGCTCATAGAGACCGGCAACGCTCAGTCCCTCAACACTGAAAACAAAGCAACAGGTGTCATCACCGAGGACGGCACTGAATACCTTGGCGAAGCCGTTATTCTCGCTATCGGTCACTCTGCTCACGACACCTATCGTATGCTCGTGGACAACGGAGTTCGTGTCGAAACCAAGGGCTTTGCTATGGGAGTGCGCGTCGAGCACCCGCAGGCTCTCATCAACCGTCTCATGTATCACCTTGGTAAGAAAGAACATGGGGCAAACAAGCCCGACTCCGATGATGACTTGGTGCGTCTGCTTGGCAACGCCTCCTATTCGCTTGTTACGCAAGTTGATGGTCGTGGTGTCTATTCCTTCTGCATGTGCCCCGGAGGGCATATCGTTCCGGCAGGCAGCATGAGTGATGGCTGTGTGGTCAATGGCATGTCCGCCAGTCATCGCAACTCCCCCTTCGCCAACTCCGGCATAGTAGTGGAAATACGCCCCGAAGACCTCACTCGCCCCGCTACTCTTCAAAACCTCCGTAGAGACACGACATTGTCACGTCTCAACACCTTCGATGGTCTCGAAGGGCTTCGTTTTCAGGAGTATGTCGAACAACTGGCTGCACAACATGGTCAGACTCCCAACAAAGCGCCATGCCAACGACTAAAAGACTTCGTAGAGGGTAAACCGTCCAAAGACCTCCCACCCTGCTCTTACCTACCGGGTGTTGTGCCTTCCCGGCTTGACCTCTGGCTGCCTCCTGTCATAGGTAAACGACTGCAACAAGGATTCCGCGATTTCGACCGCAAATACCCGGGCTTCCTCACCAACGATGCTGTCATTCTTGGTGTAGAGAGCCGCAGCAGCAGTGCTGTTCGTATCCCCCGCGACAAAGACTCCTTGCAACACACCGATATTCTTGGTCTCTATCCTTGCGGCGAAGGTGCAGGCTATGCCGGCGGAATAACCAGCAGTGCACTCGACGGAATCAATGCCGCACTTGCCATTGCACACCTATAGGTCGCCGCTGACTACTCTCCTACTGCAACCTCCGTTTTTAACAATTTGTCGCTTTTTCCATATAGGCGCTATGCCCTCGGTATGCTCACTCCATGCTCAGTGTATGCTATCTCTGAATTTAACAATTTGTCGCATACCTCTACGCACTCACTCTCTCTAACAAACTGATTCCATAAACAGATGATTGCAGAGCAAACCTACCCTGCAATCATCTTTCTACTATTTATGTCTCGGTTTACTTTACCTCGGCACCAAGCAGATTGAATTTGCGGTTGTCCTTGAGAATGAAGATCTGACCATTCTCAATAACCTTCTGAGCCTTCGACTTCTTTGCGAAGAGGTCATCAACAGCAGTCTGTACATCAGCAGCGAAGTCGAAACCGTAGAAGTTAATAGCGCCCACGGGGAAAGTGATTTCGTAGTCACCCTTCTTCAGTTCAATAGTGTAAACTGGGTTGATCTTAATAGTGTCGTTCTTTTCTGTAATATAAGAAACAGCATTCGACTCAAGGAGAACTTCGTTGAGCAAAGTGTCAGTACCCTGGGCAAAAACGATATTGCGGTCGGTTGCACTGTTCGAACCGGTGCGGACATAAATATTAAGAGTACCATCCTCATAAGCAGATACGTTGATCTGGCAATGCTTCCCTTCAACAAATTCTGATTTGGCATTACTTCTCAGACGCATGGAAAACTGCTCGTAATTCTCTTTTGTTCCGAAATAAGCACTGTTATTGTCAATAGTAAACTTCTCTTTCTCATCGATAATTTCGAAATCAATGAGTTCGTTTTCACCTGAGAAAACAGAGTCGACGAGAGTGCCTGCAGCAGCAGCTTCTGTGAAACGAATCTGGTCAACAACGGTTTCTGCATTGATGGTCATAGCTGCAACGAGGGCAGCTGCAAAAAAGAAAACTTTCTTCATGTTAGTTGTGTTTTTAAGAGTTAATATTTTATGTTAGTTATGTTCCACTTTTACACGTTGCAAAGATAATGCCAATTTCTTACACTACCAATCACTTTTTGACACAAAATGTGGAAAAACATGCTAAATAGTCAGAGTTTGGCACGATATTCGCACTATTATAAGTATATTTGCACAAAAATTCTACTACGACATGAAAAAAACATTATTTCTCATTCTCCTGCCTATGCTTGCCGCATCAGGCTTCGCACAAAGCAAATACGACAAGTACTACACCAATCTGCCCGTTGAAATCGAGCGCGTAGTACCCGTAGAGTTTCCCAAAAACGCTCTCAATATCGCCCAGTTCGGAGCTGTACCCGATGGTCAGACACTTTGCACCGATGCAATTGCCGCTGCTATCGACAGTCTCGTCAAACTCGGTGGCGGGCATGTCATTATACCTAAAGGTACTTGGAAGACAGGTCCTATAGAACTCAAAAGCAATATCGACCTCAACCTCCGCAAAGGCGCTGTTCTCATTTTCAGCGAGAACAAAGAACTCTATGTTCAGAAAAACGACCCGCGTGACGGTTCCAAGAAATGCAATGCACTCATTCGGGCATCCAAATGCGAGAACATTGGCATCACCGGACAAGGTGTCATCGACGGGCAAGGCTTCTTCTGGCGTCCTATCAAAGAAAAGAAAGTCGTCAGAGACGGTGGCTTGCAAGAGGTCTGGGACGCCGCTATTGAAATGGGCGGAAAACTGGTAATGGACGACAAAACCTACCATCTGTGGTATCCTTTCAATCTGAAACCCGAATTAGGAGTTCCCAATATTGCCGCCACGGCAGAAATACAGGAAAAGATGCGCCCGCACCTTATAAATATTACCGACTCCAAAAACGTAGTGGTCGAGGGTGTAACTCTCCGCAATAGTCCTAAGTTCCACTTGGTTCCTACCCGCATACACAATCTTATAATCGAGAATGTTACCATCGACTGCCCATGGTGGGCACAAAACGGTGATGCAATGGATCCGGGCAACGTGCAGGTGGCTCTTATCGCAGGCTGCCATATAAGCGCAGGTGACGATGGCATCTGTATGAAAGGCGGCGTTGGTCAGAAAGGTGTTGAGGCGGGTCCGCAACGCGATTTCCTCATCACCAACGATACTGTATATCGCGCTCACGGCGGCTTCGTTATAGGCTCCGAGTTCTCCGGTGGTATGCAACGCATCATAGTCAAAGACTGTATGTTCGACGGCACAGACATCGGTTGCCGCTTCAAGTCCGCCCCGGGTCGTGGTGGTTGGTGTGAAGACATCTACTGCATCAATATCGTGATGAAGAACATACGCGAGAGCGCCGTCTTCTTCGAGTCAGGTTATGCCGACCGCTCAGCAGGCGGGCGCGGAGCAACCGACACTGACGACAAGTCTGCTTTCTACCCCGACTGGAGCAATTTCACTTTCAAAAATATCACTTGCGTGAACCCCTATCAGGCAGTGGATATTACCGGTATTAAAGGCAAACCCGTTCATAATCTGACCTTCGAGAATGTAAACTTCTACGGAGTAAAAGCAGGCATCACTATGGATTACGCAGAAAACATCACTTTCAAAAACTGCACCATAAGCCCCGACAAAGAGAACACTCTCAAACACACCAAAGCCATTCTTTGGAACGGGGAAGAACTATAATCGTGCATACATGCACGATTAAATGGAGGATGAACGGAGCTGCACTCCAAATTAATAATGAAAAATTAAAAGTTTATATATGGTGAGTCATTATTGACAGCCGAGGGTGAATGGAAGAGCGGGAGAAATCTCGCTCTTCAGCTTTGTAACACATCGCACGACATTCAGGCAAGGGCACTTACATGATTACCTTATGCACAAACTTTAATAAAGATGTGCCACTATAGAGTTCAGATAGACCTCAAGGTTGGTATAGCCCTCAACAAGAGTCTTGAGTTTGCTGTCGGAGGCTTTCTTGGGATTAAGTCCGTACTGCTCCTCCCACTCGTCGGGAATACCGTCGAGGTCAGAATCTTTGAGCGGAGTGCCGGTTAGCTCAGGCCAACCGTTCACATCAGATACGGCATCTATAAGCCCGTTGGCTGAACCATTGCTACCTTTGTAGGTGTAAGTTCCTCGGGTAACTTCTTCAACGATACGCTTGTCCTGAACATCACGCACAAGAGAGCAACCTGCCTTCTGAAGTACTGTCTCGTATGCCTGCAAGGCAGTTTCAGCCTTCAACTCGTAGTTCATAGGGAAACGCGAGTCTGCCTTGGAATCCAAGGTAGTGGAGCCTGCCCAATTGTTGGCAGTGACATCTTCTGATTCACACATATAGTTGTCTGCCAAATAGATATATGGTGGCATTACCTTACCTGAGATGGCACTGAGGCAATATTCGCACGAGGTGGTAGGATTCACCAGACGGGCACGGACGCCCGATTTGGTAGCAGGACCCGGTTTGTAATAGTTTGCCACAAAATTGATAGTGCGACGGGTATTCACAGACTCGCCTCCGTAGGCGGAATTACTTCCCCAGTTGTAAACCACATTGTTCACAAAATCAAGCGGACCACGGCATTTGCTGTCAACATAATCGTGGTCGAAACGCGGATTACGCGAGTCGTGGTGGGCAAGCAGATTATGATGGAACGATGCATTGCTTCCGCCCCAGATGCCGCCATAACCATGATTACCTTTGAAGTGAACAGAGTTTCTGAGACTCTCGGTGATGAAACAGTATTGGAGGGTGAAATTGGTATTGCCATAGCAACTTACGCACTCATCAACCGACCATGAGCATGAACAATGGTCAATAACCACATTGTTGCTATTGTTCACCGACACGGCATCGAACTCCTTGTCTCTGGCAACGGCCCCGACAGTGCCAAGGCGGAAACGAAGAAAACGGATTATCACCTCATCCGTCTCAACGATGAGCGGATAGTCAGCAATACATATACCGTCGCCCGGAGCCGACTGACCTGCAATAGTGATGTAAGGATTGGATATCACAAGCGGTTTGGTGAGATGAATAGTGCCTGCCACCCGGAAGATGATTGTGCGGGGTCCGTTGGCCTCAACGGCATAGCGAAGCGAACCTGAGTCAATATAGCCTTCCTCATCAAGGTCATCCGTAAGTGTAGTAACTATATAGACCGTGCCACCTGCCCCACCGACGGTTTGACTGCCCCCGCCACCTATCCATTCGCAGGCAGCAGCCAAGGCAGTGTTCTGCCCGGACTGCTGCGATTGCTGTTCTTGCTCTCCATTGGAACATGCAACTTGTAAGCAAGAGAACAACGATACAATGATAATATACAGATTTCTATTCATTGCTGTAGCCGTAGTCGTTCCAAAGTGTCTCAGGCGATGCATTCACGTTCACACCCCAGATGGGCCAATACTGACGCGACTCGAGCTGCTCCTCGTCGGCATAGATTACATAGTTGGAAGCATCCAAAAGCCAGTCTTTGCTGTCGGAATAGAACATATTCTTCTTGAGCCAGCCGTTAGCGCTCTTATAATACGGAGGACAAGTATTTTCGCCGAGGCACAGGCCATACATACTATCAAGCACGTATGCTTTCAGACTGTTGTCATAAGCATATTTATAATAAAGAGTGTCGCCGACTTCTGTTCCCAAACGACCTGACGGACGTGCAATGGAACGGATGTAGTCGGTGGCGGCTACCATCTGCTCTTTCAGTATGCCCCAACGCATAAGGTCCCACTTGCGGATATACTCGCCGGCAAACTCTTTGGCACGCTCCAACTGTATCTCTTCCATAGTCAAAGAAGGAATGCCGCTCAGACCTGCACGTTCACGAACTTTGTTGTATTCTTCAAGCGGGTTTAGACCGGTCTCATTAGTAGGAACATCGCCACTGATACCACCGATAGAAGCCTCGGCAAACATCATAATCACATCGGCATAACGCAGAATCGGGAAGTCAACTCCGTCGTCAGTACCTACCAACTCACGACCCGGTGCCATCCACTCGAAACGATACTTGCCACAATAGAGGGCATCGATAGCATTGGCTTTCTGATAGAGACAGAATTCGGCAGAATCTTTGCCAAGGAAAGCAATGACACGGGCAGAGTCACCCTTGACAGCGTTGTTTCCGTTGTCGTAGTACCACTGGAAGGGAACGATAGTAACATCGCGGCGCTTGTCCTCTTTGTCGAATTGATAAAGAAGCCAGGGAGTGATGGTAATATGTCCGTTCGACGAACCACCGTTTCCATAGCCGGGCAGGTGGCCTGCAACAGAATTAGGACCTGCAGTAGTGGAAATAGACGGCAGTTTGGGAGCATTGTAGTTAAGCACCTGTCCGCGTGCGCCATTGAGGAAAGGAATCACCCAGATGTGTTCCATAGCGGAATAGTTTTTCGCATCGGAGCATATCTGCTTGAAAGGAGTGGCGAAATCCTCCGCCAGACTCTTTTCGCGGGAAGAGATAATCTGTGCGCATGCATCCATAGCCTCTTTGTAAACCTCCTGACGTTTGGCGGCATCGTCGATATTGTATTTGACTGAGTATGCAGAGGTGCCGCCTACCACAAGTTCGTCAGGGCGCACTGCCTTGCCTGCGTACATAAGGTCGGCTCTTGCCAGAAGTGCCAAAGCGGCAGCCTTGCTGGGACGACCTACATTGTTGGCAGCGGTAGCAACGGGTATCTGGGTTGACCATGGCATATATTCGGCAGCCTTATTGAGGTCCACGCGCAGTTGCTCGTAGATGACGTTGCGGTCGGTTTTCTTTACTTTCAGTCCCTCGGGTTCAGCACCGAGAGAAACAAAGCGTGCAGGCACATCGCCCCATATCTTCACCATCTCCAGATATGCAAATGAGCGAAGAAAATAAGCCTCACCCAGATAGTAGCGCATGCTGGCATAGTCGTCAGCCTCAGGATTGTTGTAGCAACTATAAGTCTCAAGACCTTCAATAATATTGTTGGTACGCTCGATGGCTGAGTTCAGATATGCCCAGATGTCAGAACCGTTGGTGGAAGAAACAGACTTGTGGCTGGTCTTCATAGCATAGGTCATCAACTCATCATCCGGTGCAGAAGAAGATGCCGATTTGGTGCTTCGCTCTATATCAGTATTCAAACCCACGTAACCGCAAGCAATACGGTTTCTGTAGGAGTTGTTCTCTCCGAAAAGTTCATATACACCCTGAATAGCCTGCTCGGTACGGATTGAACTGCCGAACACCTCAGATGCATCCATAGTCGAAACAGACGATGTATCGAAGAAATCAGAACAACTTGCCAAGGCAACAACTGCCGGCAACAAAATTATATATTTCAAGTTTTTCATATTTGTAAGCATATTAAGGATTATTCAAATGAGATATTCAAACCAAAGTTAAATCCACGGCTCTTGGGGAATGCACCGTAGTCAACACCTATAGCAAGAGGATTGATTTTGGTACGGGTGCTTACCTCAGGGTCAAGTCCTGAATACTTGGTCACGCAGAACAGGTTGGAAGCAGAGAAGAAGAAACGCAGAGTGGAGATATGCGCTTTCTTGGTCCACTTGTTGGCCAGAGTGTAACCGATATTGAGTGATGCAAGACGAAGAAAACCGGCATCTTCAACGTATTTGTCGGTGAGAACGGTAGAGGTAGCCGAATAAGGATTGGCCACTGTCTTACCCTCGTTAGCCTCGTCAATCTGGAGAGCCAGAGCTGTGTAGTTATCGCCGGATACAACATTCTTAACTGCAGTAGCGCCTGCAGGAATGAAGTCAAACTCGCCTGTGGTTTCATTCTGAATAAAGAGTGAATAACGCTTGTCGTAACTTACAGAACTGAGCAGGTTGCGACCCTTCGTAGAGGAACACATGGTGGAATAGTCAAGTCCGGACATGTTGACCACGTCATTACCTATGGAATAAGTGAAATTGGCAGAGAAATCAACCTTGCCCCACTTCTCTGAACCTACGTACCAGCCGATATTGAAACCACCGTTAACAACTGGCAGAGCGTTGCCCAGTTTGACCATCTTGTAGTCGTCCATTATGCCGTCGCCATTGGTATCGCTGTTTTTCTCAATCTTAGTCATACCGGGATAAGCGGCACCAAGCGGAGTATCTATCTGCCTGCCGTCAGCATCAAGCCACTGGTCTTTCGACTTGTTGTAAGAAGCGAAATCAGCGGTTGTGAAGATGCCGTTGGTCTGATAACCGTATATGTTGCCTACAGCCTCGCCCGGCTTAACCATATATTCGTAGGTCTGCGAATAATAGGTGGAGAAGCACTTGGAAGATATCTTGTACTCGTCCAGGCCGCCAAGGTCGGTAACTTTGTTGCGGTTGAAGGAGATGTTGGCATCAACTGTCAAACCGTAACTGAGGTTCTTGGACTGATGGTCAAGAATAACACCCTTGACAGAGAACTCAACACCCTTGTTGTCGGTAGAGCCGATGTTGCGATACTGGTAGTTATAGCCACCGGTGGCAAGTTCGTACTTGAGGATAAGGTCTTTGGTGTTGTTCCAATAGAGGTCGATAGCACCGGACAGACGCTCGTTGAAGAAACCGTAGTCAATACCGAAGTTACGGGTGATAGTGGTTTCCCACGTCAAGTCGGAGTTGGCAGCAATAAGTTCGGTTTCGGAAGAACTGCCGTTTTTACCGTCAATAAGCACGACAGAAGCACCATCCATATATATCTTGTTGTTATCGCTCAAGTATGCCGAGTTCAAATAGCCGAGAGGCACATTGTTGTTACCTACCGAACCGAAACTCAGACGCAATTTCATGTTGCTCATCACATCTTGTGCAGGAGCCATCCACTCCTCGTCAATCATTCGCCAGGCCACTGCAGCAGAGGGGAAGAAGCCCCACTGTTTTCCGCGTGCGAAACGGGATGAACCGTCAGCACGGAAAGTAGCGGTAACATAATAGCGTCCCTTGTAGTTATAGTTGGCACGTGCAAAAACAGACAGCATATTGTCGTTCGGTGCTTCATAACTCTGCACTGTTGCAACAGGTGACTGCCCCATAAGATTGAACACTTCTTTTCCTGTGAGTGAAGGATCAAAACCGAATCCCATGCTGGTGCGCAGAGTCTCTTTGGTGATGGTTTGCTCTTCACCTATCAAAACGCTGAAGTCATGGGCATTGTTCCACTTCTGTGCATACTCGAAAGTGTTGGTTTCTTTCAGTCTGCGGAACTTGTCGTCGGTCGCAATTCCATGCCCGTAACCGGGAACACCGTCCATCTTGCTGAAGCCGGTACCCTTGATAGAATACTGTGTCGAAGCACCATAGTAGCGGTCCTTGCTGATGTCCCTGTTTTCATAGTTCAGTTCAGCCTTGACGGTGAAGTGCTTCAGAAACTTGTATTGAACATAACCGCTCAGCGTAAGCTTATTGTCGGTTTTCTGACTGTAGTTGTCGTCAATAGCAATCTTGGGAGGATAGATATTACCGAAGTCATCGTCTTCATCCTGCGGAAGTATTACATTGATAGGAGTATAAGCCACGGCATTACGCAAGCGTGTCTCCGACTTGGAACCGGAGTCCTCAGCAGAGTTAGTACCTGAACCTATGACATTGGTGTTGGTAAAACGGGTAGTCACACCTATTGTCATACCTGTGATGGGCTGAAATTTGGTTTTCAAAGAGAGGTTGTTGCGGCTATAGTCCGAGCCGTACATAATGCTGGCATCGTCAACGCGGTTGTACGAGAATGTGAAGTTGGCTTTCTTCAAACCGCCCGATACTGTGAATGCATGGTTGGAATAGAGTGATCTGGAGAAAATCTCATCCTGCCAGTTATGATACTCCTGTCCATCCCAATATGCGAGAATATCGCTGAATTTTGAACGCGAAGCGGTACCTACTGTAGAATCGTAGTTCGGATCAAGGTAAGCATAGAAGCGGCTATTCATAGTGTTTTCCACACCACGTGTACTCATATATGCGAACTCATACTGCTGACGAACGAAATCTTCAGTATTCATCACGTCATATTTCTTGGCAATCTGACGCCAACCCATGTAACCTGTATAATCGACATGGAACGCCATCTTATCCTCACCTCCCTGCGTTTCTTTGGTAGTAATAATGATAACGCCGTTAGCACCCTGGGCACCATAAATAGCGGTGGCAGCAGCATCCTTCAGCACGTCCATTGACTGAATATCGCTCGGAGCAATATCGGATATGCTGGAAACGGGAAAACCGTCAACAATGTAGAGAGGCTCGCTTGATTGGGTCAAAGACGAACCACCGCGCACGCGGATGGAGATATCGGCATCAGGTCCGCCCTCGGTGGTAGTTACTTGCACACCCGACAACTTGCCCTGCAGGGCTTCTGCCGCCGATGTTACGGGGATGTCCTTCAACTGGTCTGCACTCACTGAGGCAACCGAGGTCACAAGGTCGCGCTTCTTGGTCGTTCCGTAACCCGTTACAACCACTTCTTCAAGCACCTCCGAATTCTCTTTCAGCACAACGTTAATAACTGAGCCTGTAATAGCCACCTCCTGTGTCTCCAAACCGATGTAGGAGAACACCAGAGTCTGTGCATCATCAGGCACGTCAAGTTCATAGTTACCGTCAAAATCAGTAACCGTACCGATGGTAGTGCCCTTCACTATGACAGTGGCGGAAATGATGGTTTCGCCTGTCTGATCGGTCACTGTACCACGAATCACTTTTGCTTGGGCAGTCCCCACAAGACATAGCAGGGCTGCCAGAGTAAAGATTTTCAGTTTCTTCATGAGTATTATTTGAGTTTGTTATTATTTTGGTCAAGTAAGATTGTGATGCCACATAATTAGTAGCGTGCAAAATTACCACAAATATTCCTGTTTTATGTATAAAAAATGACACATGGTGTATTTTTTTTCGCATATTTGAGAAAAAGCAGTATCTTTGCACCATGATTGTTTGCATTGCAGAAAAGCCCTCGGTTGGCAGAGATATAGCCAAAGTGTTGGGCGCTACCACCTCGCACGATGGTTATATGGAGGGCAACGGCTACTGCGTCAGTTGGACCTTCGGACATCTTTGTGCCCTCCTCGACCCTAACGACTACAAAGACGAGTGGAAGCCGTGGACCCTGTCATCCCTGCCCATGATACCCGAACGATTCGGTATCAAAGTGACCGATGACAGTGGCGTTCAGAAGCAATTCAACATTCTGAAAGACCTTATCAGCAAAGCAGACGAAGTTATCAACTGCGGTGATGCCGGGCAAGAAGGCGAACTCATCCAGCGCTGGGTGTATCAGAAAGCCGGATGCAAAGTCCCTGTACGCCGGCTTTGGATCTCCTCTCTTACCGAAGAAGCCATACGCGAGGGCTTTCACCAACTCAAAGACCAGTCAGAATATCAGCGTCTGTACGAAGCCGGCCTCTGCCGTGCCATTGGCGACTGGCTGCTCGGCATGAATGCCACTCGCGCTTACACCCTCCGATACCGCAAGCAAAACGGACAAGTCCTCTCTATCGGACGGGTGCAGACCCCTACCCTTGCTCTCATCGTCCGCCGTCAGCAGGAGATAGAGCGCTTCGTGCCGCGCACATACTGGGAACTGAAAACCGAATACCGCGGAGTTACTTTCTCTGCCTTGGTCCGTAAGTCCGACGAGGAGTTGCTCGAAGACATCGAAAAACTGAAGCAGAAAACTGAAAGCGGTAAATCCAAAACTCCCGTTCCTACGCTTGACGAACTGCAGAAAAACAATCCCGGAATTGATGCCATCCCCTCACTTGAAGCAGGCAATTCCCTGTGCAATGCCATCAGAGACTTACCTTTCACTGTCACCTCTGTCGAGAAAAAGAAAGGTACTGAATCCGCCCCGCGGTTGTTCGACCTCACTTCCCTGCAGGTGGAGTGCAACCGCAAATACAAGTTCTCTGCCGACACCACCCTCAAACTCATTCAGTCGCTCTACGAGAAACATATCACTACCTATCCCCGCGTGGATACCACCTTCCTCCCTGACGATGTCTATCCCAAATGCCAGGCTACTCTACGGGGCATTGAAAGCTATTACGAAGAGCAAATAGCTCCCCTGCACGGCAAACCCCTCCGTAAGTCCAAAAAGGTGTTCGACAACAAGAAAGTAACCGACCACCATGCTATCATACCTACCGGTCAACGACCTGACAACCTCACACCTGACGAGCGAAAGGTATTTGACCTTGTAGCACTCCGTTTCATTGCCGCTTTCTACCCTGATTGCCAGATAAGCACTACCACCGTCATGGGAGAAGTGCTCGTTGGGAACGAGCCGCAAGTCGCTGACGGAAAGATTCCGTTCCGCACCTCCGGTCGTCAGGTCTTGGATATGGGTTGGAGAACTGTCTTTCAGGATAATAACAAGTCCGAAGATACCGACAACCCCGACGATGAGGAGACAAAAGCGGAAGACAGCAAGACACTGCCCGATTTCAAGAAAGGCGAGTCAGGTCCTCACAACCCGAGCCTCATTGAGCGTCAGACCACACCTCCCAAGCCATATACCGAAGCCACTCTGCTCAGAGCAATGGAGACTGCGGGCAGGACCGTTGACGACGAAGAACTCCGTGATGCCATGAAAGAGAATGGTATCGGACGGCCGAGCACACGTGCTGCCATTATCGAGAAACTCTATCAACGGCACTATATCGAGAAAGTGCGCAACTCGCTTCGTGCGACTCCCGTCGGAGTGGAACTCATCCGCATCGTCCACTCGCCCCTGCTCAAAAGCGCCGAGCTTACAGGACGCTGGGAGAAAAAACTGCGGCAGATAGAAAGCGGTGACTATACAGCAGAACAGTTTCTTGACGAACTGAAGCAGATGACGCAGGAGGTTGTGCTTGATGTCAAGCAGGACAAGGCAGGAATGCTCTGCCCTATTTGCAAGAAAGGACTCATTATCCGCGGAAACACAATGTACGGTTGCTCACGCTGGCGCGAAGGATGCAGCTATCGGGAGAACTTCTAACCCACGCCATAGAGTCTTCCCCACCCCTCGGTCATCAGCATTTTCCTACCGCATATTTACGTCTTCCGCCGTTTCTGTGTTGTCTCTGTAAATACACGCCTCTATAAATGGGGAAAACAAGCGTGTTCTTGTTGTCATTTTCTGCCAAAATGACAACAGAAACCTGTCACCTGCCCCCACTCTCACATACAGACACCGCTACATGCTCATCTACAGCATGTTCCGGCTAATAAAAAAACGCTGAAAAGAAATCGGAAAATCTATAATTTGACAACAAGTGTGACAACAAAGAGACCTGTTTGCACACCGACTCTGGTCTTTTCTTCTGAATCCTTGCAGGCACAAAATAGCCTAATGACTGCCCGAAGTTGATATCTTCAAATGAGGTCGCAACCCGCTACTCGCTTTTCCCGTACCCGTAGCCGTAGGTAGAGCCGTAGCCTGCTGCCGAAGGCCTCACGCCGTTCAGCACACATGCTATATTCTTAAGGCGTTTCTGGTCATACACCTGATTGATAAAATCGGTCATCTCCACCTCTGTATAGTTGGCGCGTGACACATATATCGTCATGTCTGTCACCCTGTTCAACAGGAAGGTATCACTCACCATAGCCACCGGCGCAGAATCTACAAACACATATTCATATCGCTCTCTCAGTTGGGCGAACAACTCGTCAAGGCGCTCTGTCTGTAGCAGTTCGTTAGGGTTGGGCGGCACTACTCCCGCAGGAATAATATCAAGATTGCTGTCCAAACCCGAGGGCACTATTATATCGTCCGTCGAATAAGCCGAATCCGACAGATACGCTGTGAGCAGACCTTGGTTGCCGAGTCCGATATACGATGCTAATGTCGGTTTGCGTATATCAAGCCCCACAAGGCATACTTTCTTGCCTAACAGTGCCATCGACAATGCCGTGTTTATTGCCACAAACGACTTTCCCTCGCCATTGATGCTTGATGTAACAAGCACCACATTCGACTTGTTCTCGGCAGGCAGCATGAATCGCAAATTGGTTCTGAGCAACCTGAACAACTCCGCCGAAGCACTGTTCTCCGTCTGCGAGATAACCACAGCCGTCTGTTTCCTGCTCTGTATCAGTTGTCCGAGCACCGGTGCCTTCACCAAATGACCGTATTGCTTGCTGTCTTTTATCTTATTGTCAAAGATGTTATACACAAATATCACACCTATTGGAATCAGTATTCCCAATATTATTGCCATCAGGAGTATCCATTTTAGATTGGGTGCAATAGGGTCTGTCATCATCTGTGGCGCATCCACCGTCTTGGCAGGCATCACTGTGGATGCCAGCGTGAGCGCGTTTTCCTCCCTTTTCTGATATAGGAAAAGATATATATTCTGCTTTATCTCCTGCTGACGCTTAATCTGCAGATACTCGCGTTCCTGCGTCGGCACATCGCCTATCCTGCCCGCATAGCGTTGCTCCTGTTTCTGGAGGTCTCTGCGCATTATCTCCAGGCCTTCTTCGGCACTCTTGATGCTCATCTCTATGTTGCTCCGCATGGCTTGCAGTTGCAGGTCTATATTCGACAATACGGGGTTGTCGGCAGTAGCACTTCTCATCGTCTTCATGCGCATCAGGAGAAGTTCGTTGTACTCACCTATAACCTCCAGCAACACCTCGCTGTTGATACCTATATTGGCAGGAATGAAGTTATATTTGTTTTGCTCATCGGCAATGAATTTTCTGAGGAAATCCAGTATGCTCTGCTGCGTCTCTATCTCCACCTGACGACGCTGATACTCGTTCGACCCTCTCAGATATATGGCAGCCTCATCGCTCAAACTCGTGATTCCCTTCTGCTTCTTGTATGTCTCCACATCGGTCTCCACTTCCTCCAGTTCTTCAGTGATAATCTTCAAACGCTCATCTATGAAGTTCTTGGTATTCATGGCCATGATGTTCTTGTCAATCACAGCATCGTAATTGTACAGGTCTATCATCTTGTTCATGAGGTCAATAGCACGGAGTGGCATATCTGTGTCTGTACTTATTCTTATCACATTGCTTTCCTTCTTCACCTGCCTGCCATTTACTTCCAAACGGTAGTTGTCAGTCAATACCGGTAGCGGCGTCGTTACAATACGGTACTTGTCGCCACGCTCCGGCTGTGTGTACACCCTGAAACTGATGTTGCCTATACAAGTATTTATTGTATCTCCCAGCGAACCGAACTTGCTCTTGCTACTCCTGCCGTTCAACAGCCCTCCATATTTTACCTTCAAACTGTAACCGTCCTTCGTAGATTTCAGTTCCATCGCTACCGTCTTTCGCATGGTGTCGGTAAAGCACTCCGGATATACCACCTGCACATCCTGTTTCGGGTACTGACCCACCCAACGCATTTTCTTTTTCTTCCTGTACTCTGTCTGAAGACCTAATTCCCGTATCGACTGCTCCATCACGTAGCGCGAATTGATGATAGCCAACTCATCTGCCACTTGTTTGGCAGACCCGAGACCCATCATCGACAACATATCCACCTGCGGCATCTGCCCCATTCCGTTCTCATCCGTAGAACGGATAAGCAAAGTCGAAGATACGTTATATACTGCCGTCTTTGAAAAAAATACCAACACACCTATACCTACACATATTGCCACTGACAACACAAACCAGTACCACCTCTTCAAATACCGGAGCAGCAATTCTCTCACGTTTATCGTATCTTGTTTACTATTATCTTGATTAAGATTTGTCATATCATTCTCTATTCTCAATTCAATATATCTTACTTAGGAATTACTCCACAACAGTTTTTGTGGTATTCACTACCGACACTATCACCGTAGCCATTGATGCCAGCGTCGTTACCACACTCAAGTACAGAGGCAGGTTCTGCGACGATATTGCCCGCGCATTGGTGGGCTCTACATATAGCACATCGTTCTGCTGCAAGTAAAAATACGGTGACATGAAGATATCTGACGAGTTCAAATTAAGTCTTACGAATTCCAGTTTCCCGTCTTTTTCTCTTGTAAGCAGCACATTATCGCGCTTGCCGTATATTGTCAAATCCCCCGCCTGAGCCAATGCATCCAACACGGATGTACGCTCCGGAGATACAACATACCTGCCCGGTGTTTTCACCTCGCCTAACACTGTCACAGAGTAACCCACAAAATTCAAAGTTACCAACGGATTGTTTACCAACACTCCTATCTTCTGCTGCAACAAATCTATCGCCTCCGACTTACTGAGTCCGTCCAAATGCACCTTACCTATTACAGGAAACATTATATCACCCTCGTTATCAACCGTGTAGTACTGCACCTTACCTGTCGAAGTGGCTTCAAGCATATTGGGTTCCAATGTGCTCACCACCGGCAGATTGAATGGCGCCACGGCCTCCGGGTCAAGAGCGGATACCAGTATCACAAGCTTGTCCCCCTTGCGGATTACAGGTTCCTTCGCAGCTTCGTAATGCTTATTGATGGAATCTAACGACACCTTGTCAATATTGCGGAAATACGACATCTTATGCTGCGCAACGCACGAACTGAGCAATATACCCAATACCATCACCAACCCGGGAAACACTCTATTCTTCATATTAATTTTACTTTTCTTTAATTCTTCATCTTAACTTAACTCTACTTCTCTTGTTTGCGGATTAAACCATCGGCATCTGTCCCCATCATGACATTTTGTCACCTTTTCTCCACTTTTGCTTACACTTTGTCACTTTCTACTATTCTGCATAACGAGTTCCATCATAATGTTATTTTATTCCGCCATCGGGTTAACTCAGCCTTTATAGTATCGTAAACTCTACACGACGGTTCTTCGCACGTCCTTCTTCTGTATCATTTGTTGCAATAGGTTCAGTTTCACCCTTACCTTCAACCTCTATTCTGTCAGCACTGATTCCGCGCTCCACTATTGCCTTCTTAACACTTTCGGCACGACCCTCTGACAGCACTTGGTTATCCTTCTCCGAACCCACTGCATCGGTGTGACCCGTGATACGTATCCTCACTGTCTTGTTGTCTTTCATAAACTCATACATCTCGTTGAGTGACTCTTCCGACTCGGGAAGAATAGTCGTCTCATTGGTCGCAAAGAACAGATTCTGGATTATGTATGTCCTGCCCTTTTCTACAGGTTGCAAGCTAAATTTCATATCCGAACCCAAATCTGTAATCTCATAGTTATCTGCCATATATTCAGGGGCGGATACATTTACCTTGTATGTATGCCCGTATGTCAGTTTCAGGCGCGATGCATCAGTCTTGGCACTGTCTGTTGCTGCCGTGAATGCCACATTGCCCGTCGCCAAGTCTGTAAACTCAAGACTTGCGGATATCGGGCGGCCCGTCTTTGCATCTACTACCATGTAACTTAACACCGGTTCGGGTTTCATGCTGAATGTAATCGTATCCCTCAGATCCTGCTCGTGCACTACTTCAAGCGGTTCCATAGGCAGATATCCCGAATGAGAAGGCGTCAAGCGGTAGTTACCTGCAGGATAACGCGATACCATCCAACCTTTCGCATTGGTTGTCTTCTGGGCTGTACGTTTCGTCTTCTCGTTGTAAACCGCTATCTTCGTACCTGCAAGAGCGCTGCCTGTCTCACTGTCAACAGCATATACAACCATTCTCGGGTTCAGTGGCTTCGGACCCTTAGGTTTAGTCAACTGTAATAAAGCGGTGAACTTCACTCCTACAAGCAGACTGTTCAGCCTGCTACTCCCCCACTGCGACTGATGTAGCGATGTCGTAGTTATATTATCTGCGTTCACTTGGGCAAATGCCACGTCCTCACTTACATTCATATTAGGCAAACCATAATCTACAAACGCTGCCAGACGCATGTGCCATGGATACTTGCGCTTCTGATTATTAGTATTCCATGTCTTCGACAAGAACGGATTCAGGTTCAGACCTATCTCCGCAGACAATGTGGCATCAAAACCGAACTTGTTTTTACCCTTCTGCAGGTAGTCTGATGTTCTGATATCATGTGAGAACAAATCTTCCCACTCAGGGTCGTATGCCCACGAGTCCGTGATAGTGGTTTTCAACTCACCCTTTTGCTTGTAATTACCCAATACTGTATATCCCAACTTCACACCTGCAAGGAAATACCAGTACTCGAATGTTGCACCTGCCATCACTGGCAACATCACTTGTCCCACTGTCTGATTTTCCGACAATGTGTTGAACCTATAGTGTTTCGTCTGTGTTGCATACTCCATTCCTGCACCCGAATAGTGATAAGCGGAGTCAAGAAAAAGATTGTCCTTTGAGGAGAACAAGCGGAACTCTAATCCTGTATTCAGCATAAACTTCTTGTATCTATACTCATAGCCTACACCAAGCAGACCTCCTCCGCCACCTATAAACTTACTGTCAAAACTACCGGTATAGTTTATACCACCATTCATCGTAGGGTAATTGTTTACCATACCGCTATACCCTGCACCTCCCCAGAAATCAACAAGATGATAATCATAACGACCCGCATAGGCAGACACCGTGATCAGCAGGAGTAACAAACTAATAATCTTTTTCATACGTTATGATATTTATTTTGCAACCACAAATTGCTTGCAAAATTACAAAAATGTTGACAATTATGCAAATATTATAAGCATCGTAAAAGAAAAATGTGTAACATCTGCATCAGAAAACAATCATTTTGAATTCCGAGTCTTCGGCAGCACCGAAGTATAAATGCCGAAAAGCCATAAGTTTACGGAAACACTGTTTTGATTATCACTGCCTTACAAGCCTGAAAACATGTATTCTCATGCCGAGACTTGTGCCGGTCATGCCGCCTAACGGACTACCATCTTTCTCACAAAAGTCTGCTTTCCTGAGATTATGCGCACCAGATATAGCCCTTGCCGCGAAGGCGCAGCCTGCCGCACTGGAAGTTCTGCATGCCATCTCTCTTCAACCATTTCTCCGTTTACATCGAATATCTGTATCTCTGCCGTCACTTCTTCCGCAGTCTTGTCTCCGTACACAACAAACGGTTCCGCCGGTCCAAGCAAAGTCGGGTACAGCATGATTTCATTGTTCATCGCATATTCTATCGCACTCGGAGTCAATGTCGTGTCGGGAGGAGTGAGAGGTATAGTGTCCGGCGGCACCACTATGCTGTCACCTTGAGTTGTATCCACAGGCAGAACCTCTATCTTGGGCCTGTCATAACTAAGCAGCACTGAATCCTCTCTAACCGAGATATACATAAACGATGGCGAGTATCTCGCATACGATATGTGCCAGTCCGTCCGGTCTGTGTCGCGATATATATGTGCCAATCTATATACACCAGTGTCACAACTACTTGCCCTGAAAGAGAACACTTCACGGTAGTTGCGGTTTGTGCCAGTGCGGAAATAGCCGCTACGCAATGTCAGTTCTCTTGAGTCCAGCACACTCACAATGCTGTCACTGTCCATATCCATTAGTGCCAAACCATACTCTCCCGCAAAATCGTACAGACCAAAGTTCTGCACCCTGACCATATTCACTTTTATTGTCGGAGAGAGATCTATGAGACCTGAAAGATAAGAATGTCCGTTTTTATAATCTGTTTGATCCACCGTCAGACTGTCTATTCCCAAATGCGATGCAGGCAAACGGTTTTCTGCAGATGGCTGCATGCCTATAATCAGCGTCTGGTTTCCTCCGTATGTTTTTCCCCCGCTACCGGCACCTTGTTGACCCGATGGAGTCAGTGCAGACATAAGGTAGTAACCATCAGAGTTTCCGCCCCACCCCCAGTTGATATGCAGATAGCCGTCACTATTATACCCGTCAGCAATAAACGCATGGCGCGTATTCTGCTCCGATGTCCCCGATATAATCACAGGTCTCCCTGCTGCTATCTCGCCGAAAAGAATACGAAGCACACTATCTGAGGGCAGTATGTTGCATTGAATATTCTGTATGCCCGTGTCATAGCCGAAATACTTTACTAACGAGCGGGCCGCAGTAGTTGTGCTTGCCGAACTGCTTGCTCCGTATTTCATATCTACCGACACTCCGCAATGATACATCAGCATCGACAGTTGGTCGCACTGGGCATTATAGATAGAGAGTGTAGTCTCCGCCTTCATAAGACTCCAGTCGTATGCCACCGAGTCAAACCGTGCGTATAACTCCACCGTATCTCCGGCACTCCGCACCCAGTTGTATGTATGTTCTCCTACTCCTATGTCAGGATAATTGTATCTTGCCATCACTTGTGCCATCGCTGTTGCCACACACCCCGTTGCCGACCTTTTCGTGCCGCTGTATATCGGGCATTTCTGATTGTATGGATTTGTCTGATTCCATGTCGTACTGCATAGCGGCTTCACCTCATGTGGCAAATTTTCACCTTTCACCTGCAACTTGTATTCTTTCACATGTAAGTTATCCGCATTAACACGCTGCCACTCCTCATCATTGCATTGCAACCAGTATCTCAAGTTCTCATTTATAGAGTCAAGGGCAAACTCCCTTTCGTAAGAATAGCCCAACACTTGAGGCATAGAGTCATCTGAACCAACAATGACAAAACCTCCCCCAATATTCACAGCCTTCCACGCCTCCGACTCAGCTACCACACGGATGTTACGTGCAGGTGTGTTGGAGACTTGCCCTTGTTGATACCTTCGGGTCGCTATAAAACCGCTTGCTATTCGGCAAGCTTCATCATTAGAACGTGAAGTTGAATATACTTGAGAGATAAAAGACAGCAACAGAATTGATATAATAAAGACTTTTCTCATAGAAGTACATTAGAAAATATCAATTCCATTGATGAAATATCTTTGTAAGTCAGTAAAAACGGATTTACTCTACTTTCACTTTGTAGGATTTCACTATACCGGACTCTTCAACAACATTAAGTATATACCATCCTTTATTGTCAGGGGCATATATTACACCATTCGCCTCAAAATCTGACACATCTACCGGCATTCCCATGAAAGATATCCATGTTGCTCTACCGCTAATATTCCTCATCATTATCGGCTGACGTTGCTCAACCAATGTTGGAATCATCCTTACACCCGAATAGTCTTCCAATTCTATAGGACAAACAAACATAGAGACACTATCGGTAGCCCTTGTTACCAATGCTGTATATTCCGCTGTCAAGTCCAAGCCCTCAGGCACATACAGGTAAAAGTCCTTTTCTCCCTCTATTGGCAATCCATTCTTATACCACTGATAATCACAGAACTCATATCCACCGTTATATTCACTATTCCTAACCGCAATCACATCATTCCAACGCTGCGTAAGCACAGATGAAGGATATTCAACTACCAACTTTAACGGCAGATACAAATCGCCGGAGATACTATCATAGAACTCAAGCATAAATCCATACTCATTAGGAGTGATATACACCGGCAGGTCATTGGACAACACTCCGAATTCAGTATCTTGATTCAAAATATCAGGGATGTCAGAATTGCCAAACTTAAGTGAATAGGTGGAAGAATATCCGGTTGAAAACGTATATGGGATATCAAGTACTCCGTCATCAGCACAAATAACAAACACAGAGTCAATATCAACACGAAGAATGTCATGAACATATAAATGCAATGTAACTATCGAATCACAATCGTACTCGCTCTTTAGATTGGCCGTATATGTACCTTGCTTTGATAATTCATTGCCATTGAACATGAATGTCTCAGTGTCAAGTATCATCGTATCAATCACGGTGTAAAGCGTGTCAAGTATATTTATATCCAGCACAGAAATACTATCGCAACCTATCACGGACTTTAGAGAGTCCACATAGACGGTCGTTTCCTTGAATGTTGTGTCTCTATAAGTATATCCATCTGCCCTGCATGCATTGATATGTATAGTATCAATCTGTGTACCTATCTTCGGTACCAATACATAGAACTGTTCTTCGTCCGGGTCACATTCTCCCAAATATGCACGTAGAGTAACCGTAAATAATCCGCCTTCCTGCGGGAATTCATGCTCAGGATTGGCAAGCAGTGAAGTCGTACCATCACCAAAATCCCACTCAACATAATCAACTTTGTTTGTAGTGTGTACCTCAGTCTGAGAAATCTTATTATATTCTTTGATATGGCTGGTATTTGTGAACTTATATATATTTTTGCAATCCGAAGGTTTGTATTCATATTCCATTGAAGCCACAGGGAAATAAGGCAATGACGATGCATACAAAGTGAAATAACATGAAGTGTCACCCTCAAACATCAAATCCACACCATATTTGGTAGTATCATTTGCATCAACAGCATATATTCGTTCACGACTTGTAATGTACGATTCTCTATATAGCAACGGATTATGAACTCTCGTCTCATCTGACGCTTTGAACCAGCGATATTTGAAACCGTCAGGTGCTATAAACTCTGTATTTTCCTGACCACACGACAATCCCGAAAGAGTACCGTTTGAACATCCAAGAGTGAAATAAGCGTATCCGAAGTGTCCGCCGAGGGCACAATCGTATGAGGTCAACTGCACTGTCAGGTCCTCACCATCATGTTCAGCCAGGTTTACTCCCACTGTAGTCCAGTCCTTCCACACAATTTTTGTCGTTTGCAGACTGGATCCTATCTCCGGCTGAAACAAATACCACCCGTTTGACTCATCCACACCTGACGATGTAAAGTCGGCCTCTGCACACGAACCGATAGAACGTCCGTTTGAATCAAGGACCTTGAGTGTGAAACGCGGATCTTGGTGGCTGCTTGGTCTGCCAATATCATGTCCGGGTTCTTGAAGCACTACAGCATATCTCATCAAAAGCACCGGAGTTTTTTCAGCATCAACATGATATTTATATGTTACGCGCGAGGCTGTATGGTGTGTACTTGACGTGCCCTCCTTACCAAGTTTTACAGATGCCAATTCATTATCCGGAACTTTAAGCAACTTGCCACCGGTATATGGGTCTCGCTCACCATGAGAGTCTAATCTCACATGCTGGGTTTCAACATCGTCAACTCCAAAGTCAACCTTGCCTTTAGTCCAATCCCATGTTGGGCGCTCAGGATCAGTCGTCTGAGAAAAATCCGAAGTGTAGTAGCAATTCTCATCGGTCAGAGTCAAATAATCTATACAGTGATTGGCAGGATAATATATAAACGGAGAATTAGTATAAGGAACACTACGCAAACCGTCATCACACAAACTGCTGATATAAAAGTCACATTTCCCCTCGCTCAAACTATTGAATATGGTAGTTGTATCTGATACAATTCTTGACAACCAACGATCCGAAGTATGATTATAGACGCGCACTTCGTAGCGAGGAGCGTCTCCATGCCATGTAAGCGTTACTATATTTATTTCTTCATCTGTGGTTATATACACATCCGATGGGGCAGAACATGCGCCCTCGCGAACTATCAGAATATTATCAATACACCCTCCGGGATTGATAGCTGGCGACTGACTGCTCACCCATAAAAAGAACAATCTCATCGGTTCTCCCTCAGAACTTATACTCGTGCTTACCGTTTGCCACTCCGACTTGCCATGAAGTCTGGTTTTTGTATTGTTGTCATCCGGATTATCAAGATTCCTGATATAATTATTAACAGTTGTGTTAATTGACGTATTTGTGTTTGAATTAAGATTTATCGGACGGCCAAGAAAATCACTCTCAGGAGCCCAACCTACATAAAGACCCTCAACTTCGGTAAGAGAGTAACCAACTGCTTTCCAATCAAAAGAAAGATCATACTCACCTTCTTCCAGATATATTGTAGTATAAGCAATTACATAAGCTGAGGTATTTAAATACGAAGCAGAAGCACCATTATCAAGAGATACATACATAGCTTGCTTACCTTCGTAAGTATTATTCGTCGCCGAACCTATTGTCCACTTATGAGGTATATCTGCTGCAAGTTGCCCCGAAGAAAGTATCCAGTTCTTATTTTGAGTTGTATCCTCAAAATCACATGTATAGTACTGAATCTGCGCCGACACTGAACTAACAATAGTGAGGAACGCCAATGATAAGATATTTCGTTTTGCTTTCATATTCATTCATACTTTTCAGTTAAACATACTTATTTGCCGACCATTAAAGGTTGGGATATATTATCTGTTCCATCCTCTGTGAATATTCTAACTACATACATACCTAATGATGCAGGCATTTCTGCTGAATTTTCACCTACCTGAAGTCTTTGTGTGCTATACACATTACCTGTCAGCGTATATATGGTGAGCGATGCAGTTTTTTCAGTGTGCACAACCACCTTGGATGCTTGAGAGACATACGTCGGGAATGAACTAACCTGCTTGTCAGTACGGTCTGAGGGCTTGAATGGGCATGCAAATGCCACTACGCCGTCTGTCCGAGTCAAACGAACCGTATATTCAGAATCAAAATCCAGGTCTTGATACAGATATGGCAATGTTGCACCCTCTATCTCAATACCGTCTTTATACCACTGATATTCAGTAAATGTAAATCCGTGATTATATTGTTCGTTGAGCAACATCAAGACATTGTTCCACTTCTGCTCAATTATTGAGCCATAATGCATCTCAATCGGCAGAACAAATGTCTGCACATCACATACTCGTGGTTGATAGAACGACAATGTCACATAATAGTTGTCTGCCGGAACAGCATCGGAAAATTCTATTTCAACCTCATCCACGTCATTGTCATAGACAACTATATCACGGAAATAACCTGTCCTCAATGCATTGTCACTGAAATGGATTACGACGCTATCGAAATGACCGACACTATCACGTTTGTTTGGCAGATTCGACCAGTCAATAGTCAACAGTCCGTCATCAGAACACATCACACGCGGCATTTCATCAACGTTCAATTCCAATCGCTCAACCACCTTCAAATTGATTGTAAGTATACTGTCACAACCATTAACTTTGCTGCTTAAGTACTGAGTCGCAACACCTGTATAAAGATACGAGAACCCATTCAACACATAAGGGAGGTCAGACGAACAAATAGTATCATATTTGGTTTCGTATGACGTCGGAATCACAGTGAGACGGAGGGTGGTCAAACTATCACAACCTGCCACATTTAGCTTCTCCGACACATATTCTACCGACTCCGAGAAACCTTTTTGGTCAAAACGGAACGGGATTTGCGAGGAACATATTGTTGTATCCAGCACTGCCGGCGGAGTTAATATCGAGGGGATTTCTATCAAAGACTCCATAATACTATCACAAGCACCACCGCCGAATACCGCACGCTGACGCACAAGAAGTTTCTCGCCTTCTTCGGGTGCTTCATATTCAAACGCTGTCTCCACGGTATGCATAACCTCTTTGTTATCACTCAAGCGGTAGAGCCATATCTCTGTTTGGTCTATGTGCTCACCTTGGGCATAATTTTCAATAACATTGCCTGAGTCATCAGCATATCTTGTAATTACATGACTCGAATCAGTAAAACTAACTATATTGGTACACTCTCTTGGCACCATCTTTACATCATAATCAGGGACCGGATAACGGGGCTCAAGAGATGTATATAGTTCCAAACAGCAATCAAGAGGTTTGTCCGTCATAGGATCGGTCATACACATTTTGCACGAATAATTGTGGTGACCGGATTCTACATTCAACAACTGACGGTCAGTACTAATCAACTTACCTGTCTCATCATACCATTCGTAGGAGAATCCCGCAGGTGCATCTATATCTATATGACTATTCTCGCCACAATTATCAGTAGATAGTTCGGCACTAACACAAGTCATATAGTAATACAGATAACCGGCATGACCACTATGTGCACAATCCCAATTATGAATACGAATATATACCACTCTGCCTACATACGCCGAAAGATTAAATCCAAACGCAGACCAATCCCTCCATCTGTATTGTCCGGAGGTATTCCACACCTCAGCCAACGACTCATTGTAAGAAAACTGTGGATTACCGCATATTGTATTGGCACTAATGATATGCATATTCTGATCCATCACCTGTATTTCAAAGCCCTCCATATCTGAGTGATCAGCACTACCCCATACAGGCGCATAATTCATCACTAACAAAGGATAACTCTTATCAACCAATAACTTGTATGTTATATCCTCATGACCATATCTAACCTCAGGATTACCCAAACGTACTGTAGCCATCACACCATCAGGAACACACCTCAATGGAGCTACAGGCATACCCGCTGCATCAACCGACACTATTGTACGAGGATCGTCCATCTGCTCCCATATCACGCGATGACGGGCATACTTATCCCAATCATCCTCATAACCGGGATGCTCCCTGCCGTCAGGTATATATCCGACATTCAATGTATTATCAGACGGAGGTATACCTAAACCTGATTCTTCCCCATAGTAACCGTATCTGCACACAACATCCTCACTCTCCAAGTCAACATAATTGATACAATGTGCATCCGGGCACCAGTACACCACATCATTCACCATCGCCCAAGCACTGGTATCAGGTTCCATCTCATCATGCTCTTTTATCGCCCTGACACGCAGATTGTAAGAACCTTCATTCCGCATGTGAAGATTATATGAGCCACCATATAAGGGACTGATTGAATATAGCCAATCATCATCATTCACACTCCTATACTGAAGTTCTATATAGTCGGCAGGTGTACTCCATTCCATGTGCAATGCTTCATCTTCACAATAATTGGTTACTTTGAACTGATCCGGTCTGGATACATCTGCAGAAGCTATCTGAATATTATCAATGCAAATACCCACATTCGTACTTAATGAATTTCTTGTATTATTCAGCCAAATGAACAATATTACAAACTCTTGTTCCGCCGCTTCTTTAGTTACTTTTAGAGGAGCATCCTTAGTCATATGGGCAAACTTCCAATTCTTTGACCCGTTAGCTGATGTCCATTCACTCCTCATCTCACCATCCACTTCAAACGGAGTGAACTGCATTCTAACTGGTAAAGCAGCTCCCGATGTTGCACTAACATAGTTCAAATATGGATATGTGCCTGATGTTAAAGATGATGCCAAACCAACATACACATAAAACTTTGCCTGACCAGGGTTATCCAAGTTTCCAATCATCTTCCAGTCAAACGAAAGATCATACCTTCCTCCGCCTTCGGGCAGACGGAACTTGCGATATGCCATTATTCTGTTTGGCCGTGCGCCAAACAATGCCGCAGAATCACCAGGTGCTACTGATCCATCAGTGTAAATTACCGGCCATGTATGCGAACTCACATAAAGTCCATGCTTTCCTCCATTACGAGCTGATTTTCCTACCACCCACTGGTCATAAGCACTCGGAGTACCATAATTAAGCACCCACTTGCTTGTCTCATCTTCATCCTCAAAATTGCATTCGTATGGCATGGACAGACGGTCTGCCAATTGAGCTGTTGCAAACTCAAAAGGCAAAATAACAATCAATATGAAGAATAGTCTTTTCATTCTGTAACTTGCTTTATATCCTCACCACCTGTTGCTGTAATAGTAAATTCAACACGACGGTTCAAAGCACGTCCTTCCTCTGTTTCATTATCCGCTATAGGCTCACTCTCGCCCTTACCCTCTGATGTTATGCGCTCAGCATTCACACCACGCATTATCAAATCTTCACGCACTGCTTTCGCACGTCCTTCAGACAGACGTTGATTGGCCGCATCAGAACCTACTGCATCAGTGTGACCTGTAATGCGTATCTCTACTGTCGGATTATCCGTCAGGAACCCTGCCAACTCTTCCAATGCAGCCTCCGACTCAGGTAGAATCTGAGTCTTGTTGGTGGCGAAGAACAAATTGTGAAGCACCACTTTCTTTCCTTCACGTATGCGCTGCATCAATATCGTCAGTGTATCCTGTTCGAAAGCAAGCACCTCATCAGACGGCATATATCCGGGATAAGTCAAATGTGCATTATATGTTCCGGCAGTCAAATCAGTTACAAGCAGACCATCTTCAGTGGCTTCTCCATCATAAAGTTGAGCAGAGCCGATATCGTCAGTAATAGATACTCGTGCTGCCAATGGACTCATAGTCTCAGCATCCTTTACAAAAGCAGTAAGATAGTATATTGTTGGTATCTCCTCCGCCTTTATGCTGATATAAAGAGTGTCTGACATATCTTTCGACAATAGATAACTAATCGTGTCACTCGGCTCATAACCGGCACGCTTCACACTAATTGCATATTCAGCCTTGGGCATACGTTGCAGTACTACACCCTCTTTGCTTGTCGCCTTGTTGCTATACTTGTCCTTCTGCACATTATATAAAGACAACATAGCACCTTGAACAGGCTCGCCCGTTTCCTCATCCACAACTTTTGCCCTGAACAAAGGCATCGGTTGAGCAGGGATTGGTATCAGTTTTTCCTGCTTCTTCGGGAATTGGTAGAATATAGCCAATTTAACACCTACAAGAAACGGATTTACACGCTTATCAGCTGCGTAAGTAGTTGATAATGCAGAGGTAACCGGAAATACCAAAGGATCAGGATTACCGGGCAACACAGCCGGAATATCAATGGCTCCGCTTGCAAGATTATTTTTACTTTGAACACTCAGCAGACCATAGTCAGCATATATGCTCAATCTGTATCTTATGTGAGAGAAAAAATTATCATTCTGTTTATGGGCCCCCTTGGTTTTCTTCGGTTTTGGTTGAAGCCATTCGTCAAGATAAAGTCCTGCCTCGGCAGCAAGACCGAGATTGAAACTGTAACTCAACGACTGTTGTTTCTCGCCCATATCCAAAGCTGTCACTACATTATGACCCGGCATATCTATCATTATGTCAGGTAACTCTATGTCATGCACAGAGGTCGAAAGAACAGATGACACTTGTGATTTACCCATCACACCTATTCCTACCTTCGGACCGACAAGGAAATACCATCTGTCCCACTCACCGCCAAATAACACAGGCAACTGCACAAAACCGCCCTGCCATTTGTCACGCATCTCAAATTCATACTTATAACTCATCGTCGGATACTCAGCTACCGGGTAATATCTAACCAACATATCGTCCGACTCTGATGGTGAGTATATCTTCGTGTTAGAGTTATACATTTCGAACTCAAATCCGGTGTTGAACAAGAAATTGTTATACTTCAACTGATAACCTAATCCCACTCCGCCACCGAAGCCTCCCAATGTCTTCGCTGTAAAGCCTATGTTACCGGGGGCAGCTTCAGCGTTTTCTTTAATATTCTGGAACATAGCAGAATAACCCATCATTCCCCATACTCCTATTGCATGTGTAAGATCACGTCTTGATCTTTCTATTATCTTCTTGTTTTGAGCCTCTATCTCAGCCACGCGACGCTCGTATGCATCTGTTGCATCTATAATTGAAGCATTTCTGCTGTCAGTTGCCGCGGCAGTTTTCGCTTGTTGCTTATTTGTTTGGGAAGCAGATTCAGCGCGAGCCTGCTCTTTCTTACGTTGGGCATCAGCTTTAGCCTTCTCTTGTTGGCGTTTTGCCTGTTCCTTCTGTCGCTGGGCTTTTTGTTTCTCTGCAGCCTTACGCTTCTTTTCAGCTTCCTTCTGTCGTTGAGCTTTCTGCTTCTCAGCCTGAGTCTGTGCAGGTGATGCCGATACATTAGCGATTGCTATCGGACTAAACAATACTGAAAATATCAGTAAGCAAATAGTAAGTATTTTTGTCTTATTCTTCATATTCTTCAATTAAGTGATGCCGTTCTTATTCTATATTGTATTTATTTATCTATTCTACCTCCGCCACTGCTATGCCTTGCAGAGGAATATTCATCCCGACAAAGTACACAATCCTTACGCTCCGGTATTTGGAACAATACCGTAAACCTCAACCCGACAAGCAGATTACTCAAATGCAGATTCTTGGTATCCACCGAATTATATACATGATTCAAGTTATACTCAAGACCCTTACCGTCATCATAAAACGACAAACGTGGTTCCTGAGCGTTATGTCGGTTCTGATCCAAGACCCCATACTCGGCAAATATTCCCAACCTATACAGAATCTTCTTTTGCTCCACATCGAAACCGGTAACATTCTCTATACTATGTTCCAGACGCCAACCTATCTCGGCACATACATTCAATTGGGGAGCAAAGCGAGGAGACGCAGGTTGTACCTCAATATACCTGTCGGTATAAATTTGATGTTCCTCCATTCCCTCCAATACACCAATATAGCGGTCATAACTTGCTGTCGTTGTAAGGTGAGTGGAAACTTTGGCTGCCGACCACACATCAAGCAACAACCTGCCACCGACAAGAAAGTACATTTTACTTGTCTGACAACCAATCATAACAGGAATATTAACATAAAGAGAGTTCAATCTGTTTCTACCGTCAAAGAAGAAACAATTATAGTTAAACTCTTCACCCTCGGTGTCGCGCATACGCAATGGCAATGTCTGCTCACCCACGCCGCTCATTGTATAGGCATAACGTGCTGAAACTCCCACATTAAATAGCAACCGTCTTTTATACTGCATCTCATAACCAAAAGACAGAGATGACGCCGCCCCACCCATCGGATATGCCGCCTTCTCGTTGTCGAGCAACGCGGCGTAACCTGCATCCACACCAAGTGTAGCATAGTTGCGCACTTGTGCGTATGCATCTCCAATCAAAACCGAACAGACAATTACCAATATATAAATCTTAATCTTCACGTCCTTACCTACCCCATATTACAAATTTGCTTGCAAAGTTACGCATTTTTCTCAAACTGCACAACAATCAGGGCGTTTTTATGTCATTTTTCTTTTTTTCTCCCTATTAATGCGACAAATGGAAACAAAGAGGCTGCCTGATATCTCATCAGGCAGCCTCTTTTCATATATGAGGGTAATGATTATTTAACCACTACTCTTCCGACATAGACTGAATTGGTTCCCGTTGTAATCCGGACGTTGTACAAACCACTTACATGGAAGCAATTAAGTTCTATCGGCTCACTTACACTCGTTGTGCTTGTTACCTCGCGACCAGTCATGTCATACACATCAATACGCATGCCTTTAAGTTCGCTTGGTGTGAACCGGCTTGCCACCTTCACAGTCTCATCACGGTTGATGACACTCGGTGTCAACCTCAAATCATTTGCTTTCAGGTTGTCAAAGCCTTCAGCGGCATTGATGGTAAGTTTGTGATACAAAATACCGCTGCACAATCCGCCGTCAGATATGGTATCATAATAGATACCCGGTTCTGTGCCTAACGGATATGTAACATCACCATAGAAGTAAGGCAGTTCGTCAACAGTTATCACAGTGTCAACATAGCTTGCAACCACTTCAAGAACCTCAAGGTTCAGTACAACCAGCGAGTCACAACCGGCGGCAGAAGTAAGTGTTTGCTTATACTGACCGCTGACAGTTATATCCATTCCGTTGAAACTGTAACTATCGCCTTGGCAAATCTTAATGTCAAGTGTATCTACAGCAGGTTCCAATACGGTAACGGTAAGTGTTACTATCGAGTCGCAACCCAAAGCAGACTGGAGATTGATAGGATATACACCCGACTCAGTGAATGTCTGACCGGCATATACCACAGGCTCACCTGCACAGGTAACAACCGCATCACTTGAGCGCAAAGTGTCAAGCACAGTCAGTTGCAGATCTATAACCAACTTGCAACCATCATCATTAAGAACTGTGTCAATGTAGTGACCACTCTGGTCAAGTGTAGCATACTTCTCGCTTAAGTAATAAGTGCTGCCTGAGCATATCTGAACCACACGCTCCTCAGTAATTGCAGGAATAACCTCAAGGAACAATGTTACAATACTATCGCATCCGGTAACAACCGATGTCAGTGTGTCGTTCGTTATAGTGCGTGCACTGTATTCTTTGCCGTTGAAGATGTAAACCTGACCCTCACATATAGTGTCTTCCACTATAGCGTACTGACGCGGTATTACCGTCAGATTCAGTACCGTGATACTATCACAACCTGTCTCTGTGCAGATGCCTTTCTGCTTGTAAACACCCGTTTGTGTACGCGGAGTAAAGTTGTATTCGGAATACTCTTCGCCTTCGCAGATAGTTGCTTCTATCACGTAGGTCGGAGCAGATAGTATCTCAGCGTCAAGCACATACAGAGAGTCAAGGAACGAACCTGTGTAATCACTCAAGTCAGCGTCCAATGCCGGGGCATAAACTATACGCTCGTAGTGCTGAGCGCCGGCTGCCACCATATCCTCGTTGATATTGAAACCGAGCAGGTCAGCATCGTCAAACTCGTTGTACTGGCAATTGGTCAATGAACCCTGCTCTATTACATAATAGTTCAGGTTCATGTTCGAAACACGGATATAGTTTCGTGCATTGTGCAACGTATTCTCAGTATAGAAGGCAATCTTTATGGTCTTGCCTTTGTACTTCGACAAATCAACACGTATCGGATTAGCTTGAGCCTGAGTGCGTGTTACTGCGAGATCATTCAGACTATAGTCACCCTTGCCGTACCAATAATTACGCTCCTTGCAGTTCACGCGGATACCGTTATCCTCACCTGTCTCATTGTTCCAGATGACAGCATTCTCACGTTTCCATGTCTCGCCATCGTCATCACTGACAATAACCATGAACTGGTCGTCGCGACCATTGGTGTCAGCATCACGATAAACAGAAACCGAACCGGTCGGACTACCGTTAACTGAACCATATCCCGACATAAAGGCTGCGAATGTCAGCCATGCTTCATGTTCGTCATCAAGAACGATTGAAGGCGTAATCATCCACGCATTCTTCTCGTATGATGAGCCTTGATATGCAGAGTCAAGAGTGATTTCCGTAGGCTCAGTGGAAGTAACATACATGTACATGTATTGGTGAGGATAGCCAATACCATCAAGAGCAGTGCCGTGATACCATGCGTAAGTCTGAGTGGGAGTAATATCTATCTTTCCATCAAACACATCACTTGCATAACCTACGCCTTGTTCCCATTCAGTAGGTACCGAACTACTTGCCATGAAGTTCTCAGTAACCTTCGGCACGCGCAAAGTGTGGAACACATACGTCTGCGACGGATTTGACTGCATGTCACCACAGTCGCCTACAATGCTAACATAGTAGTTTTGGAAAGGCTCAAGATCAGTAAGCTGCAAAGTGTCGGTATCAATAGTATCACGAATAACAAGAGTGGCCTCTGTCAGTTGGGCACTTGTATAAACAGATACTATATCAGCTGCCGCATCACTGCTCCATGTCAGCAGAGCTGCGTCTTTCTTTATCTCGCTCGTACTAACATCGGTAGGTACTGCACACTCTGACTTGCGACCGATTTTAACATCATCCATCAATAGATAGTTATAAACATAGCTCGATAATCCTGATTCCGTCTGCTGCTTCAAAAACTCTTGCAATTCAACTTCGGTGGTATCTGCCATCAACATGTCAACATCAGACAGGAACACAATATACTGACCATTGGCATTCTCAAGCGATACGTTCACTTGTTGCCACATGAAGTCGTTATCCTTGTTTGCAATAGTTGCAGTTGAAGGATTCAGTTCGCGAGTGTATTTCACTGTGTCAATGATATTAATAGTGGATATATCTGACGGATTGGTTACAGTACCTATATAGATAGTATGCGCATAATAATAAGAAGAAGTCGTTGCAAGGCCTGTAGAAAGCAGTCTCTCAGTCTGCGGGTTGTAGGTAGTAGGCAGAATATAGAACGAAAGTTCCATATCATTTATATTACCTTCAACCGGTGGCATTATTGTCCAACTTCTATAAGAAGTAGAACTGGTACTGGATCTATAGTTATTGAACCTCATACCGCGCAAGTTTTGCTCATTACCACCAAGCGGGTCGGTTGCATGACTATACCATGTAGTACCCGAACTTGCAACGGTGTAAGGAGTATAACTACTCCATAGGGTTGTATAAGTTGTACCGAATTTCCAGCATGGCGGAACCATATAAGTTGTTGAAGTGCTGAGAGCCTGTATCAACCCCTCACTACTCTCGAACGAATATACCTGACCTGCTTCTATACCGGGGCAGTCAGTTATAAAGTTATCTGACAAAGTCCATTTGCTGTTCGACAATTCTCCGCCACATTCAGAGCGGACACGCCAAACATATTCTGTACTTGCATCGAGACCGTTCACCGTTATCTTAGTTATACCTTCCGCTACAAGAGTGTCAATAATCATTGCATTCGATGCATAAGTTGCAGATGTTGCAACCTGCACACGGCAAGGTGCATCAACGAAGGTCTTCCACTGAAGTGTTGCATCATGATTAGTAACTTCGGCATGTTGCAACGCTGTGGGTGTAAAGCAGGTCGCAGCTGAGAATGTTATATCGTCAATAAACCAATAACCTACAGTGTCAAACTTAAAGGCTATGTATTTGCCTTCAGTACCCTTCAGCGATGCATTGAATTCCCTGTACCACTGTTCATTATCATCAAACAGGTTAGTTGATGTCGTCAGCGACTCATCAGGATATACAAAGGAGATAATCTTCTCAAATGTGGTGGGATCATTGGGATCGGTCATAGTACCAAGAATGAGAGGTCTGGTAGAAGCTCCTGACGTTGATACACCTACTTTCGGTGCAGCAGCAACACTGGTACCATAGAACGGACGACCCCAGAAATTGATTTGCAGCGTATCAAGCATATCGCAATCAATCTTAGGCATTACAGCGTATGCGCCTACCGTGGTTGCAGTCGTATAGAATCGCAATGCGGACTTGCCGGCATCGCGGGTCTCTATGGCATTATTGTTATGGCTGTAACGCACATACTGATAGGTTGAAGAACGTGAATTCGAAGTCCAATACGTACCCATTGAGTGTATATCAGCCTGGTTGGCTCGTGTCGCTGATGTCTCGTTACCCATATACCACCCTGCAATAGTCTGATATGCAGAGTCGGCCGCAGTAGCAGTAACACCGAACAGGGGTATAAGATTATTCTCAAAGTCTATAGTATCCTTTGTACTGATAGCAATATCAAGCGGCATAAGCTCGTAACGGCGAGGCGACGTAGCACACAAGCCATTATAGTCTGCCAACTGCAGATAAGCATAATAGCGTGCACCCGGCGTCAAAGCAGTGAAGGTAACAGTAGTGTCTGTCACACCTAACTTGCTATCCACAATATCCTTTTTATCAACAGAGTCAAGCGGGAAATTGATTGCAGCGTCTGCTTTTACTACATATACATTCCACTTTTCAGCACCGTTCTTGTTCCAGTTCAGAGTCAACGAAGTGGCAGTGATGGCTGAACTGCTGAAATGCGGAGTAACCACATTTTGCGTCTGATTCTCAATATGAAGATTGTCAATAAACATATAACCGGTTGATGTACCGAATGCGCGCAAACGCAATACAATTTGTTTATCCGCGGTCACCACATCAGGTATCGGGAACACAATCTGATCGAATAACTTGTTATTCTTATCAAGAAGCTTGTCATGCAGGAACAGCGGTGATGTCTTGAACTCTGCAAGCACTTCATAACTATCATAGTTCTCAGCACCAGCATCCACCATTCCTATCTCAAGCGTAGAGTTCCTATAATATGTGTTTGTCTCTAAGATACTATCACCTGCCGTTGAATAACCCATACGAATATCCATTCTGAGCTGCTTTTGTCCGGCATTCACTATTTGAGGCAGTATCAAGCTTGCACCTGTAGCGGTTGTTGAATAATTATAGAACCTCAAAACACCTGTACCGGTACGCACATATTGGGTTGCACCTGTCTGCTGGTAGTTGTACGGATAATACGAATACGATGTACAAGCCACACCTGCAGATGACATATTGTAGGATTTGAGGTCGGGGTGCAACTGATATGAATCACTTGTTGATAACGGACTGCGTACCGAGCGCTCAATAGGACTATTTTCAAATCCGTAGAACGCCTCACCTGTAATCAGTGCCTTAGTGTAGATCATTAGAGGATCACTCCATGAACTTACGTCACCATCTCCGCAATTGGTACGGGCATATATATTATATGTTGTACCAGGAGTAAGACCGCTGAGTAGAGTCTCATTGTCAGTTACAGAGACCATTATCGTATCTGTTTCATCCTCGCTTATAGCACGTATATCCCATGCGCTATCATTGGGTTTGGCAGCTGTAATTGTTACCTTGCAACTAGTTACTCCAATCTCTGTTACACTAGCTACCTTAGGAGTGAAACATGAAGGAATCTTCTCAACCTTCAGATTCTCAACATACACGCTACCACCTTGACCTCCGTGATAAGTACTTCCTGTTCCCCACGGATTGTAAACAGCAAGTACAATGTGCATATTTTCACCTTCTACATCTGACAACTCGCGTGAATATTCCTTCCATACAGCATTCGCACCGGTATAAGGAGGCACTGCAAGCGTATCAAACGGCACAAAAGTACTGAGTAAAGAATCAAGTGAAGAAGTCTCAGTTGCAACACCAAGAATTAAGTAAGCAGTATAATCGCTTGTTGTTGAAACAGCAGTTGTACTGGTGTTACGGTAATCAAACGAAATCATTGTCTGGCCTATCTTGCCTGCTATCTTTGGAGTGGCAGTGGTAGGACGTTTCTCCGGAGTATTGTATGTGCCATAATAATAGAAATACAATCCGTTCTTTGAATTATTGTTGGCAGAACTATATACATACGGATAAATGGTAGAAGTCGGGTTGTCAACTAAATTCAGTCCGTTATAGAATGCATCCCAGCAATCGGGGTGAATTGTAGTTCCTGAACTATAACTGTCAAAGTTCTCGTAATAAGGCAAATCAAGATATACAGGGCATTCAGTCTTGAAATACAGAGGATCAAGTGCCCATATTGATGTGTCAGAGCATAGAGCCTTTATATATGCATAATAAGCTTTTGAGCCCTTAAGTCCTTCTATTTGCACTGATTCCTTGTTGGTTTTTCCTACAGTCAACCATTTGCTATATGAGTCCCAGTTGCCTTTTGCCACAGGTTCTTCTGATATATATACATAGAAACTGTCGGCTTGTGCCTCCCAACTTAATTCCGCATCATACACATTGGGATTTGCACGCAGGTGCAAAGGTATCTGGCAACCTGCATCTACTTCGCTGACCGAAATATCGTCAATAATAAAGACATTGGTCTTAGCAAATTCCGACATGAAAGCCACTTGTTTTCCCATATTGCCGTCTGCATCACCCTTGTACTTGTCAAAACGAACAGCCATCTGATGAACTGCCGTATCCTGAACATAAATAGTATCAATAGCAATGAATGTAGAAAGGTCGCTTGCATCTGAAACGATGCCGACTATAATACCTCCTGCATAGGTTGCAGACAATGCAGTTTTGGTTGCACCGGTGCCTCCGTTTGCACGACCTTTGAAACTAACCTGATAACCGCGAATGTCATCAGTATCAAGAGTCGGCATTATAGCGTATGCACCATTATTGGTTGTAGTGGAGTAAAAACGCAGAGCATTCCAACCGTTCGGAACAATTGTTGTGTTGGTTTGAGCAGCTGTTCTGCGGATTACATAAGGAACTAATCCAGCTGTTTTATTGTTTGGGTCCAGTGCCTTGTTACCCAAAGTCCAACAGTCTATCGGGCGCGCACCGCCTGCCCATGTGGCGGATGTAGAAGCATAAGTGGTATCATTATATATATTAACAGAATCAACCACACGCTCGAAATCTATATTCTCGAAATATGACAGTTGTTTTGCGGCACATTGTGTAACAAATGAGTTGATTACATAAGCTGATGTAGCACCCTCGTCGCACAACATCTGAAGAGCTGCAACATATTCGGTTGACTCATCGAGATTATATAATATCTGTCCGGCTCCGTTTGCAAATGTACCTGTCTGAGCCACCTTGCCTAAATCGACAAACGACTGCAAGTACTCGGCACCTGTGGTAGGATCATTCAGTTTAAGTACATCCACCACAGTGTCCTTGAACAAAACATATTGAATTACCGAGCTTGAGGGCAGACCCGTCATAACTATTGCAGAGGTGTCACTTATCTGACTGATATTGACTTGTGGATTCTTGCAAGTCTGCTCATACATCTGAATGTCATCTATGTAGCAACCGGCGTAGCGGGCGGTTGACTTGTCAAGATGCAAATCTGCTACCCACGCTACATACTTACCCATCTCCGGTGTATAGCCAAGGTCACCAAGCACAAACTCATACTGAGCCCAATTGGTATTACCTGGATAGATAACTGCCAACTCGGTATAAGTACTTATATCATCAGGATCTTTCATCACGCCGAAGCCGGATGTATATGTACTACTATATGCTTTCAACCAAAACGACACATACAACGATGCCATGTCATTCACATTGATCTCAGGTGAAGCGAATACTGCAGGACCACCTGAAGTAGCAGTAGGAGTTGCAGGTATATATGTATATACACACATTGATTTCCTGCCTCCGGGACGGCAGTTACTTGTAGCTGTGATATTGGTAGTTATACTATAACGGTAGATACCGGGTATATAAGAGTTTGAAGCCGAGCTGACAGAGTTGTATGCCGTCCAACATTCAGGAACATAAAGTGTCTTTGCACTTGCTGTCGAGTCAGGAAGATACTCGAAGTCCATCATATAACTCTTCGTTGGTGTAAGAGGCAGACATAGAGTCAAGGCTCTGGTACCTGCCCAGAACCCAATGCCCTTTGCATTAACCGGTTTGATATATACATAATACCATGTCTGCGGTGTAAGATCCTGAAGAATATACGATGTTGCAGAAGCACTCAGAGTATCATTTTTGATAATAACACTCGGATTAACTTTATTAAGAGTATCCGGATTTATCTCCTGCGAGGCTGCAATCACAACCCATCCGGATTCACTTGCACGTCCTACCCATTCAAATTGCAATTTGTCACCCTGTATATCGGTAACATCAAACGAAATCACACGAGTATCAGTAAAACTCGTAAATTCTATATCATCTATATATAGCGTATTATACAGTGTTCCTGCAGCACCGGTTGTCGGGTTGGTGGCGCGTGGTGACCAACAATGGCGGGTAGTGATTGCCACATAGTTGCCATAGGCCGGATTCCAGTTGTCAAGCACGGTACTATATTCGCTATACGTGGTCGTAGGAACTGAAACCTCTTTCAGAAGAGTGAAAGTGCTGGTATCGTTCGGATTGGTCATTACACCTATATACAGCGAGTCCACATATAACGTAGATGCCTGAGCGGCAGTAGTTGCTGCTGTACTTGCCCTTCCCCAGAATGTAATCTTAAGGTCAGTAAGATCTTGCATATCAAGTTTGGGTAATACAGCAATACCACCAAGACTGGAAATAGCAGATGTCTTCGATGAATAGTTGTATAAGTACAACGACTGTAAACCACCGGAAGTGTGATTATATGTTGACGAATTATATACATACGGATAATTGCCGTACGAGTTTTTTGTCCAACCTGCCGGCAGCAAATAGCCCGGCGAACCGGCAGCCCAGTCCTCAAAATCTTCAAGATAAGGCAATGGCATAGGGTCAGGAACCGCTGTTGTTACATTATACGGACCTGCCCAATAACTCGTTCCGCCTAATTCGGCTGTACGGTCGCATACCGAACGAACATAGAAATAATATGTATGTCCCCATTTTAGACCACTAATACTATACTTTGACTCTTTCAAATCATTCTTACGGGCGAGAACATTATTCATGTACTGATCATCATCAACCTGATCATCCGTAAGTAGAGCTGAACTAACTACAACATCCCATGTATCCATACGCGGGGCTTCCCACTCAACGGTTATTCTGTCACTCTCCACTTCTGTTGCATCCAACTGACCCGGCATAACGCAGTCGCCTATGTAATGCAACTCCATGTCATCAATATACATATAATTGTTAACGGTAACTCCTGATGCTTCCTGCCAACGCACTGCTATATAATGGCCGCTACCTTTATAAGAAGCAAATGGAGTAATGCAATGTATGTATGTAGTAGTAGTATTCTCAAATACTGCCATCGGCTCAAAAGTCTCAATGTCGGCAGGATCCGTCATAATACCCACAACAGCACGTGCCCTATACGAAGTGGAGTATGCACGCATATAGAACTCCAATTCCATTGTATCCACACGCTCTACAGGAGGAAGAGTCACCCATGCATCACGGCCGGGCTGTTTGCTCAAACAAAGTATGCCTTTGCCGCCTGGCGTATGCATATAAGTTGATGATGCTTTATAGGTATAAGGATATTCCGGGTCGGTAGAGTATGTACCCAAACAATCTGCATAATAGTATGACGAGAGATTGTTTGGATTTTGTTTCTGTGACTCACCACTCTCCGGTTCAAAATCAAAAATCATAGGTATTGCCCTCTGGCAAGGAACTTCAAACTTGTATCCGTTTGACCATTCACCCTTACTTGTACCCTGCACAGCCTGTACATATAAATAGTATACATCACCGGCTTCTATGTCGCTCGCAGATATAATCTGCTCCGTAGCAGAACATTGATAAGTCTTTATTATATCCGACACGGCAATAGAATCAGGTGTTTCGCTTTGTACATCTGCCAACAACACTTTGTACTGCTGCACGCCGTCCTGACCATTCCAGAATGCTTTGTAATTGCGGTTGTGCGCAGCATCATAATCAACAATGGCATTCACACCTTGTACTTTCTGCAAAGCAGGGCGAATCTCAACTGTCATATCCTCAATATACAGTTTGTTAGGCTTGTCAAAGTTGCTCAAGAAGGCTACGAACTTACCAGCAGAACTGATGTTCTCCAATGATACAATATGCTCCTCCCATGTTGCATAACGCCATGCCGAAACAGTATCAACCGGTTCAAATGTCTCAAGGTCCTGAGGGTCTGTCATCACACCGACAATAATACTGCGGGCATAATCGTTGAAACATCCGTATGCACCAAGTGTCATCCAGAAACGCACTTGGCAATCCTGCAGGTCAGCACCAGTAAGTTCCGGTGTTGCGGCATACACATATTCCCCGGCAAGTATCTCACCATCTTTTGAAGTATCATAACTATTATTCTTGCCGGTAAAGACAAGCGAAGTACCGGAACGAGTCACATGACGGGCATCATTACCTGTAAGGTTAGTACAAATATGAGGGTTGAAATTACCTGTGTTGCCGGTCATTGTCCAACCCGATAGTTTTGATATTGTACCCGGGTTCAAAGGCAAGTTGAAACTCTCATAATAAGGTATTGCTTTCACGTTCTTCATATTGAAGGTTACGCTTTCCCAATCAGAGAACTCGCCACCTTCGCAAAGAGAACGAATATATACTGTATAGGTTGTTCCACCCTCCAAACCAGAAATACGGTGTACCCACTGCTCTCCAATTTCGTATTCCAAAATCTCGTTGTAAACAATCATAGAAGAGTTGTCCAGGTCAACTGTATCAATATCGTAGTTCAACGCTTCACCTTTCATTACAACAAACTGGAATGCATAACTATCGTAGTTAGCTATCCACTGCAGGTCTATACCTCCATCCACCATGTTGAACAGTTCAAGGTCATGAGGAGTTGTACATTCAGGTTTCGAACGGACGACAACAGAGTCCAACACGATACCGCGTCCCATGTTGTCACTGCCCTCAAACGCGATCTGATAAGTAGTGTTCGCCTGAGGCAACTCAATCTCCTCCCTTACCCAGTTTGCGTATGGACGGGTGTATTCACGCAGCAATATCCAACGGGCACGTTCTTCTTGAGACGTACGATAGTACACGCGCAAAGTGTCAAAATCAGCTGTCCACTTGGCTTGTGCATGTGAGAAACGCAGAATAGGCTGATATACACTGTGATTACCATCGTCATCGGCATTCTTCGCGTACTCAATGTTCATTACAGGAGTTATCAAGCGCGTTTTGAAACCTAATGTCTGACCTGTCGTGTTACGCAGATATGCACGCGACTTACCGGTTCCGTATGCGCCATTAGGGTATTCCAACCCCGCAGCACCATTCTCCGCTGTCTCCACAGCCCATAATGTCTGTCCGGACACAGACTCCTGTATCCAATCCGACGGAATACCATTCTCAAAACCTTCGCTGAGGATGATATCCTGAGCAGACAGTGTCGCCGGCAACATTGCAATCATCACAATTGCCGACACAAGAAGATAAACTTTCTTCATAAGCACAATCTTTTAAATTTATAATATATTGTTAATTATATAGTTCCGTCACCAATAATGTGAAAAACAACTTTTACGCACTATAATGAGCTTGCAAAATTATACAAAATCCCGCAATCTCGCAACAAAAATATACAAAAAACCATCTTTTTCTGCGAAAAAGTCAGTTTTTTCATGATTTTATAAGCATTTTGAATAATTATAAACTCTACCCGTTGGCGGAATAACTTCATGGTTTAAGTTCTATCTGAGACGTAACAGTGTCGCGGATTAACATTAAGGCATCCGATTGGGGGATATTGAGATTTCGAGATTTCGAAGAGGTAGGGCAGCAATAACAATCAAATTACCTCACTCGGGTACTCAAGTTGCCTCACTCGGGCGCTCAATTTGCCTGCCACGGATTTTTTTTGAGGGTTATATCAAAATTTATTTGTATCTTTGCAGCCTAATATGCGTAATAGGCTTTTTTTGATATTAACCGCTGTCTTGGCACTGACATTCACTTCTTGTCACACCACCAAGTTCATACCCGAAGGCAAGTATCTTCTGGACAAAGCCAGTGTGAAGGTAACTGACACCAAAGACGTGCATGCCTCCGAGTTACGCAACTATCTCAGGCAAGACAACAACTCGGAAGTGTTCGGGTTCTGGAAGGCACGACTTAACATCTGGGACATGCAGAACGGCGATTCAGCCAAATGGATTAACCGGCAACTCCGCAAACTCGGAGAGCCGCCTGAGATATACAGCGAGAGTCTCACAGCAGCCTCTATGCAACAACTCAAGCTCGCCATGAACGGGAAAGGTTATTATGACTCCTCGGTTGATACTGCAATTACGGCCAAAGGGCAGAAGATAAAACTCAAATATCTTGTTACCGCCGGAGAACCATATTACTTGAGAAACTACAAGGTAAGTCTTGAGCAACCCGAACTGCGGCATATAGCCACCAACCGCAGCCTTATATCGGAAGGCATGATATTCAACAATAGCGTCTTCGACGAAGAGCGGCAGCGTATCACTACCGCCATGCGGAGCCGCGGCTACTACTATTTCGACAAGGAGTTGCTGCAATATATTGCCGACAGCACTTACAGCCCGCATCAGATAGACGCCCAACTGACACTGCAGGATTACATCACCGAGCTTGACGACACCATCCGGCAACAACTGTTCACCCCCTACACTATCCGTCACGTCATCTTCTCTACCAACAGCAATGTGGCAGAAGAGAACGAGCAGACGCCCGACTCTGTCGCTGACGGCGATTACATCTTCGTCTATTATGGCAGACCACTGCTTCGCAAGGGTACTCTCAAACGACAATGTGCCATCCGGCCAGGAGAGAAATATGACATACGCAAGGTTGAGAAATCATACACTCTATTAAACCGTCTGTCCGCAGTCAAGTATGTAAGTATCAACTTCACTCCTGCAGGCGACAGTCTGCTTGATTGTCATGTGACATTGGCGAGGGCAAAGATACATAACGTCACTGCCGAAGCCGAAGGCACTTTCTCGGCAGGCGACTGGGGAGTGGGAGCCGGTGTAGGCTACACCAACCGCAACATATTCAAAGGCTCGGAGGAGTTTAACATCACCGCACGAGGTTCCTACGAGTGGAGGCAGAACGGCAGCAGGGCCATAGAAGGCAAGGGTTCCGCCTCACTCCGATTCCCGAGCAATGTGAAGATAAGTCTCGGCTACAGCTATCAGAACAGACCAGAGGAGTTCAGTCGTACCATTGCTAACGGTACACTCAGCTACTATGTACTCTCCCACAACAACCGCTGGCGCCACTCTTTCAACCTTGTTGACATCAACTATGTCTATCTGCCGTGGATTAGCGACCGGTTCCGCAGTGAGTTCCTCAAGCCTACGAACATACTCAAATACTCCTACGAGAACCACCTCATCATGGACTGGGCGTACTCAGGCACCTACTCTACTTACCGTGCACAGCAACCGCTCAGGAACTATAGCAACCTACAATACTCAATAGAGACCGCAGGCAATTTCCTATATGGCATGAGCAACCTGTTCCGGCAAGAGAAAAACGAGAACGGGCAGTATGAGATATTCAAGATACCCTACGCACAATATGCCAAAGGCGACATCAGCTATACATACAACTGTATCTTCGACAGTCACAGTCGCCTTGTATTCCACACCGATCTCGGCATTGCAGTACCCTTCGGCAACGCCTCTGTCATTCCTTTTGAGAAGCGCTATTTCGCAGGCGGAGCCAACAGTGTGCGCGGTTGGACTATGCGTTCACTCGGTCCGGGAGGCTACAGGGGGAAGGGAGGCATGATAGACTTCAACAACCAGTCGGGAGATATCAAATTCAACCTCAACCTCGAATACCGGCTCAAACTTGTGTGGGTACTTGAGCTTGCGCTCTTTACTGACGCAGGCAACATCTGGAATATATACGATTACTCCGACCCCTCGGAAGACGTCAAATACAGCCTTAAATACGGGCAGTTCAAGTTCGATGAGTTCTATAAACAATTAGCATGGAGCTACGGTGTAGGACTCCGTCTGAATTTCAACTTCATTGTGCTACGTCTTGACTTCGGTGTGAAGCTCTACGACCCGAGCCGTATCAACTACGACGGGCGTTTCGACTCCGAGACCAAGTTCGGAGGACCATGGCGCACAGTCAGCAACGGATTATGCTGGAAGGATGACATGACATTTCATTTCGCTATCGGATATCCGTTCTGATTAGCTACATGCTGACAGGTGGCAGGTTATGTTGGAACAATGTCTAATACATAATGTAGTGGAAGCAGGCTGCGACGAAGCGGGTCGCGGACCATTGGCGGGCTCTGTGTTT
>CAJOMJ010000010.1:0-21486 GCA_905235505.1 Paludibacteraceae bacterium | reverse complement strand
TTATTCTGCCGCCTGACTTCAGGAACGAACTGCTTAACGACTCCAAACAACTCACCCTGCACCAGCGGGAGGCACTCAGACCGATAATAGAAAGAGATGCCATCGCATGGGCAGTGGCTGAAGTGACTGCCGAGGAGATTGACCGGATAAACATACTCAATGCCTCTATACTCGCCATGCATCGCGCTTTGCAGCAACTCTCCCCGCAACCCGAACATATAATCGTTGACGGCAACCGTTTCAAACCATATATACCGCAGGGAGGAGTGATTGCAGTGCCGCATCAGACAATAGTCAAGGGCGACGGCAAATACATGTCGATAGCAGCCGCTTCAGTCTTGGCAAAGACTCACCGTGACGAATATATGCTGCGCCTGCATGAACAATATCCGCAATACGGTTGGGACAGAAACATGGGCTACCCTACTGCAGAACACAGAGAGGCTATAAGAAAATACGGCATCACACCTTATCATAGAAAGACATTCCGTTTATTGAGCGACACATGTACCGATAAGGTAAAGTAGATGACAATCAGAGAGAATAAGACAAGACAGCATTGATTGCCGTATCAAGCCGTGCACCGGTTTGCCCGGAGACAACTGCATAGGGGATATTATAGTTCTGTAGTTCCGCTTCATAGAGACTTGTCAGATATTCCCTGCGGTGCGGATTCTCTCTGACAGGGTCGGCTACAAAGGGCAGGTCGGGCATACAGAGAAGACAGAAGTCAGGTTTGAGTGTGAGCATAGTATCACTGAGCCATGACGGCACTGCACCATATTTATCCATAAACCAAACCTTGGTAATAATGAGCTCCGTATCAAAGAACACATACTTGGCAGGATAGCTCTTACTGAGTTGTTGAACCTGCATGCGGGCGATATTCTCAACATCTGTCTCATTGTACGGGCGGGAGAGTGATTCCACGTACGCGCGCGCATATTCCTCTATGTATATACCGGAGAAATGTTCTGCCAACTGTTTTGCTAGAGTGGATTTGCCTGTAGATTCGGCACCGAGAATACCTATGTGCATAAAATAGAGGTTTGACAAGTTTGATTGTGCAAAAGTAGAAAAAAAGTATTACCTTTGCAAACGAAAAATGTATTATGCTCTTTTGAGACGTGACGGTGGTGCGTGTGTACGTGAGATATCCGGCACTCTTATATAAAATAATATAGAACTCTTTTATAGTCATTATGAAACGTATAACAAGCATTTTCTTACTCTGCGCCATATACGGCTTATGTATGGCAGATAGTTATACTATCGTGTTCAAAGACAGCGGTACAGGTAGCGACAAAACGCAGAAACTGACATCTACACGAACTGCAGACTACATAGTTGAGGGAGAAGACTATGTGGACAATGTGAGTTCGGAGAACAGTTATCTTGCCAAGAGCGGTTACGGACTCAAGTTGGGCACTGCAAGTGCCGCAGGCAGAATCAGTCTCAATCTGCATGACACGTATAAACCGGGCAAGATTACGGTTACTGCCGCTGCATACAATGCCAAGCAAGACTCTGTAAGCACCAAATCGTTCAAGGTGAACGATATGGTTCAGAACTTTGCTTCGGGTATAGAACTACACGACTATGAGTTTGAATTGGACGGTGAGACAGAGGTGGCAAGCATAACCATTTCCGCAAATGAGAACACAAGCAACAGACTATATATAAACAAGGTCGTTATAGAAGCGCCCGACCCTGCCCCGCTAAGAGGCAAGATATATTGTGAGAAGAGTATAGATTTAGGCTACGAGCATTTGTCCAACGGTGTAGTCCAGACTATGACGGAGATAGATGTATCAGCGAAGAATCTCACGTCAAACATCAACCTGTCAATCTCGGACAACACAGGTTCGTTCGGGGTAAATCTGCGTTCTATTCCGAAGGAAGGAGGAGTGGTAGAAGTGAATTTCAGCAGTAGCAGGAAAGCAAGATATACCGCCATACTCACACTCTCTTCCACAGGTTTGGACGAGCAGCCGGTAGTCAGCGAAGTGCCTGTCAGCATTGGTGTATGCAGTGAGATATTCCACACAGGCGAGGCAGACGACCCGTATACAGTGGCAGACGCATTGAGCAGGATGGAGGAGCTGGAAGACAATGAGACAAGCAGTGAGTGGTGGTATATACGCGGTTATGTTGCCTCCGACAGTATTGCAGTCAGCAGCTCGACCGGCGGACTCAGCTTCGACCTTGCATGGGAGGGCGACACCTTATACGTATATGCCATGACTGCCGAGGGCGGTGCACTCATTGACGCAGGCAACATTCACAAAGGTGACACATTGCTTATACACAGCCGCCTGCAGAACTATGTAGGTTACAAAGAGAGTCACAAAGAGGTGTACATGGGTCATCTGATATCTTCAGATATTCCTTCCACCGACTGGAGTCAGCTTCGTGCCGACTACTATGAGAACATAAACCATACGGCAGATACCACATTGAAAAGGGTGCTGAAAGAGACCATCAGCGGCGGAATAAGATATACATACGGTAGCGGAACACTACACACATGGGACGCATTCTACCATACAGACAGAGAGGAGGGCAGCATGCTGGTGCTTGACATGTATTCAGACAACAAACGCTATTTCTCCGAGCAGAACCCGACCGCCTCGGTGGCAGAACTTGATATAGAACACATGTTTCCCAAGTCGTGGTGGGGAGGAGAGGTAAACAATGCTTACAAAGATTTGCATCATCTTGTACCGGCAGACTACAGTGCCAACCGCAGCAAGGGCAACAATGCGCCCGGGGAAGTGGATGTTGCGACATTCGACAACGGCTCGTTTTTTATCGGGCAACCATCGTCAGACTGCCCTGCGCCCAAAGTGTTTGAACCGGCAGACCGGTATAAGGGTGACTTTGCAAGAGCATATTTCTACATACTGACCGCATACTCCGACCTTGAATGGGATATGTCAACGCCTGCCGCCTATACACTCGACACGTCTTCGCCCCAACTGCTTCAGCCATGGGCGAGAAAACTGCTTCTGAGTTGGCACAGACAAGACCCTGTGTCGGAGAAAGAGATACGGAGAAATGCGGAGGTGGCACGTATTCAGCACAACAGGAACCCTTATATAGACTACCCTTGTTTAGTGGAGTATATATGGGGAGAGAGACAGAGAGAAGAAGTTGACCTGAGTACCCTGCTGCTGACTACTACCGAGGAGTATAAAACCACTGAAGACAAGTCAGGTTGCACCTGCCAATGCAAGAATACTGATGCAGAGTCTGCGGCAAAGGTTAACGACACCCGTGCGGCAAAGAAAGTTCTCAGGGACGGCACATTCAGAATAGTGGTAGGAGAAAACCAATATACCATATTGGGAGAGAAGGTTAACCGATAAAGAGGTAACCGCACGATGACCAACAAAAAAATAGGGTTGACGCCCTATTTTTTCTTTCTTTTTTTCTTCTTCTGGTTGCTCTGTTGCGAGACTCCTTGAGGTATTTGCACCTTCTGCAGCATCATCTGTTCGAACTCGGGGAAGTTGCAATCAAGTTGTCCGCCCGACAGGGCATATATATCTTCTTTGAGTTTTGCGGGGTCGATATTATCTTTATTCCAGACAAGGAAATTCTGCCTCATACGCGCAGCGATTCCGCTCCACATCCTGTTCTTGCACAGCCTCGTCAATCATATTGTCCAGTATTCTGCCATAATGACGATAGCGAAGCGGGACAGTGGTATTGTAGTCAAGTGTCTGAGGATGATATTTGAGTTCTTCGGGAGTAGGTTGCGAATAGGGGTAGTCGATATCAAGTTGGAAATTAGACATCAGAGCCAGATGGTCGTACATCTTGTGTCTTGACTCCTCGTTTTTCAGATAGGGGAACAGGTTCTCCATTGTGTGCATGATAGCATTGACACATTGTGTTCTTTCCTGCCTGTCTTCAATGGTGAGGGCATATTCCACCATTCGCTGTATATTGCGCCCGTATTCGGGCATTATCAGAATTTCGTCTTGCATTTAGAGTTGTTTGGTAGGGTTTATTTTTGTTTTATGAGATATATCATTGTAGGATAGTGGTCTCCGTAGCCGTTTTGCCATATACCTGCTTTGTGAGTACGCAGCGGAGTGCCCTTGTCTTTGCCTTCCTGCACAGTGAGGAAGGGTTTGTTGAATATCTGTGCTTTCCAGTAAGACCACCCTTTCTTGGGGTCGGCGTTCATGAGAGGTTCGGAGATTATAATCTGGTCGAAGAGGTTCCACGAACCGTTGTATGCGAGTGAGCCGTTGCCGCGCTCAAGCATCTGCCACATGGTATTGAACAGCCCCTGTTCTTCCACGTCTTTGCGTTCTTTCTTTGCATTGAGCACATTTTTGCAGGAATTATTATACGGGTCATCATTGAGGTCGCCCATGATAATGATTTTTGCACGGGGTTCTTTGCGGTAGATACTGTCGCAGATACTCTTGGTAAGCATGGCGGCAGTGTCGCGCGTAGGACGTGAAGAGAGTTCGCCGCCATATCTTGAGGGCCAGTGGTTGACGATGATATGTACTTTTTCTCCCTGCAGGTAGCCTGAAATGAGCAGTTGCAAGCGTGTGCGTACCACTCCGCCATCAGCATAGTGTGCTTTCAGTTCGTGCCCTTTGATATTGACAGGAGTAAAGAGGTCGGGGTTATAGAGGAAGCCAACATCCACTCCACGACGGTCGGGACCCTCAAGCAGAACGGGTACATAGTTCTTATTATGGTTTTCTTTGAGTGTCCTCGCAAGGTCTTCCATGCAGCGCATATTCTCCACCTCGGCTACACCGACACAGGCAGCACCCTGCGGGGTGACATCCTCTCCGAAGCGCGAGATGGCGTATGCCATGTTCTTGAGTTTGTTCTCATACTTGAGTGCATCCCACTTCATGCCTCCGTCAGGCAGATACTCATAGTCGTTCTTGCCTTCGTCATGAATAGTGTCGAAAAGGTTCTCAAGATTATAGAATGCGACACAGCTGACGCGATAGGAAGTTTTCTCCTCAGTCTTGGTTTTCTGCGGACTCTCTTTCTTGGGTTTCTTGGCATAGACACAGCTCATGCAAACCATCAGAGCGAGTGAAATAAAGAGATATTTCTTCATGGCGTTGTAGATATTTAGTGAAATTATTGTGCAAAAGTACAACAAATCTTTTGTATCTGCAAATATTTTTGTACCTTTGCAGCGTAATTAACAACAAAAGCAATATTGCTGCTTATTATTTATCTAAAAAAACAACTATCATGTCATCAGTAAACAAAGTAATCCTAATTGGTAACGTTGGCAATGACCCTGAAGTACGTTACCTTGACCGTGGAGTCGCCATTGCGAACTTTAATTTGGCAACTACTGAGCGCGGCTACATTATGCAAAACGGCACCCAAGTACCAGACAAGACAGAGTGGCACAACATCGTACTTTTCCGCAACCTTGCCGAGTGGTCGGAGCGTTACCTGAAGAAAGGTATGAAGATTTACGTAGAAGGCAAGCTTCAGACCCGTCGTTGGGAAAAAGACGGTCAGCAGAGACAGCGCACAGAGATTGTTGCAGAAAACATTCAGGTGCTGTATCGTCCCCAGCAGAACAACACCAATGTTCAGACTGCAGTTATTGACGAGAGTCCTGCACAAGAACCGGACGTAGAGACAGGGAATCCTGAAAGCGACTTTATCTTCTAACTAACAGATAACAGACAGAGAATGAAAACAGAGGTGGCAGAACATCTCTGTTTTTTATGCAATAGAGGAATAAGAGTTTGCGAATTCCAAATATTTGTATTACTTTTGCAGCGTCATTAAGTGACAAGCAGTGAAAATACTAACTATAAAAACAAAACAACTATGGCTTATGTAATTGGTGATGATTGTGTTGCTTGCGGCACATGCATCGACGAGTGCCCGATGGGAGCTATCTCCGAGGGCGAGAAGTATTCTATTGATCCTGAAATGTGCACCGAGTGCGGCACATGCGCTGACGTCTGCCCGAGCGGAGCTATCAGCAAATAAATCGAAAGAGAATACAGATTAGAATCAGGAGGTTGTCTGAAGTAATTGTCAGACAACCTCTTGCCATATATAATATAATAAATGACAATCGGGTTACACGATTAATACAGCAAAATATTACTATCCGATAAACTCATAACAAGTCCGCTGAAGCGTTATAACATTCCGGTAATCAAGTTTGCTTTACAGCGTTTCTAAAAGTAAGTTCCCCCGTTAAAAGTAAACTCCCCCTTAGAATAAGTATGTATGAACCGCCACCTCTTTTGGTGGCGATTTGGGACTTATCGGTCAGGTATCTTTTGTGAAATACGAAAGAAAAGACGGGTCTTTTTCCCAAAAAGTCGTATTTTTTTGAGATTTTGGGAAAAAGCATGAGGATTAACAGACTTAATAGGGCAAATTTATCAGCCTTCAATATAGCGGCTATCTGTGCAAAAGTTCTACCTTTGCCCATGATTTATTTTGGTTTTGTTTTACTACTACAAAGTACACAAAAGGGCTGACTACACAAAGGGAGCAACCCGTTTTTTTTTGACTGCCCAATAGAGTTTTATCGGGTAGTAATAATAATGATTAATCTTTTATTCTATTTTTTTACATCAGAACTATTTTCCTTTTAGATATTCTTTTAGAGAGATTGTCTGAAGTCCAAGTCCTTTAGCCTTTATCTGTAACCCATTGTCCGAAGTCAATAAAATCGGATTGTCAGATTTATATTTCAGTGCTACAGACAATATCATATTATCTGGTGATTTACGGTTAAAGTCAGGCGGTAATAATTGAGTATTCGCGACTTCGAACACAACGTTAGGTTGCTCAATGGCTCGATTAAGATTTTTGAGGGCTTTATTAACATTCTCTTTATCTTCGTCAGCAAGAGTTATCTTTAACTTGTCCAATTCATCCACTACTTTCGCAGATAATATAATTTGGTTATCTTTGCCTAATCTGTTGCATATATCCGGGTAATCAACAAAAATATTAGTGTCTATGATGTATATGCAACCTGATTTTGTTTTCTTTTTCTTTGTTGTTTGAATCTTTTCTAAATCAAGAAAGCCTACCACCTTTACTTCGACTTTGGGTACTTCGGTTTTTATGAAACATGGGTCATCATAAGCTGGTAAAGCCGTGATAGAAGAATTAATAGCATCTCTATTTAATTCGTCATCTTTATGTGAGTTAATCGGTGGGTATTTGGCGATTATCTGATTATCTCTTATTCTATCGCTGCTATTTATTGGAATATAGACGGATTGTTCATCATTTAGTTTTTGTAGATATGATTTTACATCACGGTCGATTAAAGGCGAATTGAAGGTTATAATGTTGTTATCTGCTATTATAATTGTATGTCGCCGAGCTCGGCTTGTTGCAACATTAAATAATCTTCGGTTTAGACTCCAGTCGTAACCCGTATTAGGGATAACAAAGATAACTATATCTGTCGTGAGACCTTGTGACAGTGTCAATTAATAAATTGCCATGATTACCTATTGTCTGATATATAGCACGTTGCAGAGCCTTTGCAGTTTCCACATAGGAAGATAAGACTGCAATACCTAACTTTTCTTTAACACATAACAGAGACGATACAATAATTGTAGAAAGTGCTAATGCCGCTGCGGGCTTTTTGTCTCCTAATGATAAATCTGTTTTTAATAATGCAGGTCCACCATTAGGATTGAGAAATGCCGAAATCTCATCTATTATATCCGGAAATTTCAACTTGATTATAGTGTCAGCTTTTGACTTTAGGGTGTTGTTATAGAAAATACCTGTAAATGCTGCTGCTCGACATGGCAATCTATATGTTTCTGTAAGACGATATGCCGGTATATTGGCGATGTTACAGATTGTAGTTAACCCATCTATATATACGCTATAGTTTCTTCGTGCTATTTTATCTTCGTTAATTGATATTACGGGTGATAATTGATTTTGGTCACCTACATATATACACTTTTTCCCTAAAAGAACAACCGCAGCAAACATCCCTAATAGAGCCTGACTTGCCTCATCCATTATGACAACATCGAAAGGAGGAGTAAAAACAATATTTGTCGCTTCACTGCTGGTTATATAAAATGTAGATAAAATAATATGTCCCGGTGTTGCACTTATCTGTTTAATATTTAGTAAATCGGGGATTTCCTTCGCCTCATCTACTGTCAGTTTTGTTTTATGGATCCTGCCATTATGAAGTAGTTCATGCATCGAATCTTTTGAAGCCACTTCCATCAATGCTCTATTGGTCAATGCTGTTACAAGCACTGAATGACCTTGCTCGCACAACCTTCTACACAATTCTGCAATCTGAAATGTTTTACCTGTTCCAGGGGGACCCTGAAGTATTATAGAATCGGATAATGATAATTGAGTCAGCAGGAAATTAGAAACATCTATTTTACTATCTAATAGATATGGTTCAAAAGGCGAATTCGTGGCTTCACAATCTAATAAAGGATCGATCTTAATATTATGATTTAAACGAACAATAGTCTGTAAATTCGCAATATATTCATATGGAGGTTTGTTAGGACCTAATAATAAAATCATACCTTCACCTCCCACTATGCAATTAGCAAAGTCTGTATCAACGCCACGAAACCCAGATAAACAGAAATCTGGATTATCTTTGATCGGTGTTTGCCAAATGCATACAACTTCAGAAAAGTTTCCTTTATTTTTAATTAAATCGCCATATGTCATTTTTCCCCAATTATGAGGGTTTCTCAATTCTTTGGGTACAGTAAAGCAATAAAGATATTCTCCTTTTCGTGGAACAGAATATCTGTTTGAGAATTTTAAAATCATCTCACCATCCTCAAACTTTACGTATTGTGCAGCAAAGAGTTCTCCCTTTACTTCTCGGAGATAAGTTGCGTTTGTAGCTAATTTTTGTCCGAATTGCTCAGTTTGAGCACGAAGTTCGTCTTCAAGAAACTGATAATGTTCTTTTCTATTTATAATCATTCTGCCAACATATTTACGTCATCATTAGTCAATTCAATCGCAGATGTGTTTTGCTTATCTAATCCAAATTCTTCCAAATAATCTGCTTTACTTAATGAATATGGCACTCCGAATACGAAGTACACACTACCTTGTGGCATCGGTCTGAAAAATTCTGCAAAAACTCTGAGATTGCTTTTAACAGCAAAATCTCTCGTGTCGAATCGCATGTGGAAGTGGTCGTTACTTTCCTCTAATTCTTCAAGTCTTACATTTCTGACTTGATTATTTCTATCAACAAGAAGCAACATCGCATTATCACTTGCAAGTTCCAACCATTCACGTGGAGTAAAGTATATATAACCACCCTTTGCACTCTTCATAACAGCTTTACTTGTTGTTCCATCAGGTCTCTTGACTGAATATAAAACAGTATAACTATGACCACTATCTTCAAAGGTACAATTATTCTTCTTTAGAATATCCATTATCCGCTGCTGTGCTTCTACCGCATAAGAAACTTTTCTGTTTCCACCAACACCATCGGATGGTAAATTACCATCTTGTATGTCACTATTGATCAGTTCTATTTCCTCCCTTGCTGTTAATCCTTTGAATGTAGTCGTTTCTACAAGTTCTAAATCTTCTGTAATGCAACTTACATCAAATCCATTCTCTTCCAAATATTTCTTATTATCAATAAAATTCGGTTCTGATAGGATGACGGATAGTATTTTTGAATATGACTTCTTGATATGCAAAATTTCGCATAGAGGCTCTACAAGATTAAGTATAATTCGTGGTTTCTCCCAATCTCCTGTAAAATAGAAACATTTTTCATCGCTATTGTAAAATGTTGTGCGCTCTTGAACATCATTATTATCTCCATAGGTTAACTGAATGGACGATGCGTGCTTTATCGATAATTCAGAGATTCTATCTTTAATTTTATTTACTTCGTCTATAAAGGAACGATCTTTTATGCTCAGTATTGCCAACAATGGAGCATTTTCAAACAATCTCTTCTTGAGATTATCCTCTGGGATTTCGTCTATTATTTTAGTTTCAAATTTATCTATGACAGTTACACCAAATAGGCGGAATAGTTCCAGCATATTGTCATCAACATTTTCTGCATAAATTTCTTTTTGCGCATTAAAACCGGGTATTGTTATATACGATAGTTCTGAGGGATAGTAGAAATTGTTATCTTTTGCAAGAAGTTTATACATATTCCCCCCATAGTTCTCCAACTTAGATTTTTGCTCATAATTCAAAGTGGGCAATAATTCACATATTATTCCATACATAATATTAATTCTATTCCTTACGTCATCATAATCTAAGTTCAAATTTGGGTATATCGATAATAATGAGATATAATCTTCTATATATAACTGCTCTTTTAAGTGAAGTTTATTTTTCCATTCTTCAGATAAAGGAGAGTGATAATCAATAATTGGCAATATGTCATGTGCCAAATCATATATATGAAGAATTGAATTACTATATACGTCAGATGCAATCAAACAATAATGTAATGTCGTGGGGATTAATTTTTGTGTTTCAACTAACCATGATGTATATGATTTTTTATGGAATCCAAACCATTTCCAGACAACAAAATCATCAAATAATTCACTTGGATTAATCTGGCTATTATCAAAAATAGCACTCCAAATAATTTTAGATATGTCGTAATTATCAATTGCTTCGTCTAAAATCCTGATAGAGTTAAACTCTGTATATGCTCTGTACCATGCCCATTCATTTGGATGTTCATTTGTTAATTCTGATATTGTTATTTTACAATACTCTTTTCTATATTCATTAGTAGTTTCTCTCTGTGATTCTTCTACAAGATGTATAGATGGACTTTCAATCTCCACATTTTGAGAGACACCAATTTTTTCAAAGAACACTAATAAATCTCGTTTTTCTTGCCTGCTTAATCCATTGGCATAATTAAAGGAAACATACCAATCTTTATGGTAAAAAGGTTCTATATTCAAGGCCGGATTATATTCTCCACATAAATATGTATCGCTTGCAATTTGTAATGACCCTAATGTTGTTATTAACTTTAATTCTCTTAATTGAAGATATTGATCTTCATTGAGTTTTGCATTTACATGCAATCCATAAATCGTTCTACATATTTCTATTGCATTATCAGTTGTTATAAATCCCTCTTCAAACAATTTCCCCGTATCAATTATGCTTGTGTCTGAAACATCTTGGACTCCGATGTTTCTCAACCATGTTATAACATTAGCATGAAGTGATTCATATATAGAATTGGATATAGTTTCAACTTCGTTATTATCGGTGTTGGTAATACTAGGGAAGCAAAGTTGTTGTGGGCTGAACATTCTGCCACTTTCTGCCAATATGAATGGTGTGCTTTGTAACCAAAGAATAGTTTCATCTTTATTCTCCGATAGGTCGTACCTGTTACTTAAGAAGGTTATTAATTGCGCATTTTGTTCAGCATCTTGTGAATCTATGAAATTTTGAGATGCTATCATATTTTTAAGTTCTTCCTCCTCAAAAATATATACACCCAAACTTTTTATTTTTGCGCAAAATGGCATATATCCACGATTCAATAAGCCATTTGACTCGAAATGATGATTCTTGGATTCTAAATAACTTAATACTTGATTTGCATCTATATGTGCAGAAATCGTGGTTTTGTCAAAAACAGCATCTTTTACTTTCAATAGAACATCGTTATTAGGAAGGATTGCGGTGTTAGACAATGCTTCCAACATTCCCCTATCGTATGCTTTTCCAAGTTCATCATACGAACCTGATTTTTTTGCAATAACCTTAAGAAAATCTAATCCATACTTACCATCTTTCGCAATTTGAGCAATCCATTTTAAGTAATGGTTAGGCAGTTCTTCAAACAGCCATTGATTCCATACATAATCTTGGTGTAAATTTTGACGACCAGCATTGGTTATAAAGTTTGAGTTAACAATGAACGGTAAATCGTATGAATAAACTGTAGTTGGCAGGAAAGAATATATGTTGTTCGTTTCATTATCAAGTTTCTCAATTTTTCCATTTTCTAAGCTAATGGCAAAAGAAATAGATGCTTTGGTTGCCTCTCGAAGTTTTTCGGGATAGTGATCTTTATCTTCTTCCATCTGTTCTCGAATATGAGATGGGACATCAAATGGAATAGTTGTATGCATAAGCCACCGACTTATCACTTCTCCGTTTTTTGAAATTGTAGTGATGTCGTTTGTGGTTTTTTTTTCAATTTGAAGTAAACTCCCTGTATTGACAATTACATTCACATTTTTACTTCTCAGAAATAAGATTAGCTGAGAAGATGAAAATAACTTTTGAACAGATTCTTTTAATTCAGCAACCTTCTTACATTTAATAATAGTAGAGACGGTATATTCAGATATTTTTTCTGCAGGAATAATTTGTGGAATATCTGTATTATTAGGAATAATTTGCCAAGGCATACTAACTTTATCTGTTTTTCCCTTGCCTTTACGCATTTGCTGCCAAGAGTTTTTATTGCCCCATTTATCATCCCAATAGTTATTTGATTCTTCTTTATCAAATTTAAAGCAAAAATCACCACTTTTGATTATAACAGTATCTGAATAAGCAAAAACAGACTTAAAGCCAATACCTTTGAAGCCGGTTTGTTCAACATCTGCCGCCTTACTACCATCACCAATACTGCAAATTGATTCTACATCATTTTCATCGAAGGGGTTTCCTTTATGCGAGACAACAAGGTAGTCACCAATAAATTCCAAGTTGAAAGTAAGAGAACCTGACTTACAACTTGCATCATCTGCATTTTGCAACAACTCGTATATAAAACGAGTATTGTCTGTATAAATATCACGAGATAAGGCATTACATGCATTTGCCTTATCTATAGCTTCTTCCGGTGCGGGGAAAGTAGTTTTCCTTTTACGTATGGTGTCAATAAATAATTTTGAATTCATAATATTGATGTTATACTAATATTAAACTTTTATCTTCTTCTCGTAGTAGGCGGACGAGTTGATAGACAGTGGTGCAGGGTTGTGCCGTCTCATTTACTATTTTCCGACCGCAAAGATAATAGAATTTTTAAAAATATGCAACAGAGTAATGTAGAATATGCAACGACAGGCTTTGAAATAGCGGGCGGCGATGGTCGGGTGAATATACTTGCAGCAATTTGTGATGGTAGAGCTTGGATTATTAGATGTTATAGAATGGTGTATATGCTTAGTGTCTTATTCTGAAATAGGGTTACTCATAAAACGATAAAAATGTACTATTTTAAAGATTATATCTCAGTTATTGAGTCAACCTTTTCAAGTTTAGTCAATTACCTATCTTACATATTTTTCTAACGATAAGTTATGTCCTTCACTCCATTTCTTTAGATCAGTTGCTGTATATTGAGGAGCTTTTCTCGTAATTTTGTTGTAATCGTATTTCTCTTTTAATTCAGCAATCAAATTCTCGTCATTAGTTAGTTTTCCTGTTTTATATATCCATGCTATAAAGAATTCATCTGCTGCTGGTTGTGGTTGCTTTTCAACAAGAGATTCAGTTTGAGCAGCCTCAGTTGGATTTTGTACTAATGCTTCTTCTCTTGGAGCGGTACCTTCATTCGTCTCTGTTGGATTTTGTACTAAAGTTTCTTCTCTTGGAGCGGTACCTTCATTCGTCCATGTCGGTGATTTTATGGGATTTCCTGTTTCATCCAAGAATTCAATTATGGTGGCTCTTGCGGCAACATGCTGAGTTACTTTGGGAATTCCACTGAATAGAACACGGAAGACATTACTGCTCTCGCGACGCACTTCTTCGATTACCACATTTATGAGTGCTTGGCTTCCTGTGAGATTGGCTCTGCGTAAGAGTTCGGCATACGCACTCTTTTCCACATCAGCACGTTTCAAATTAGTGTTGTTAATGTCAATTACGACTTCCAGATGTCTGACAACCCGGAAATTTGCTTGTCCGAGCACTACTTGTGTTTGTGTACCAAATTGGTTTACATTGTGCGGGGCATAATAGCCTGTAGCACAACCGGCGGTTAGTAAAACCACTAACATTAGATAAGATACCTTTTTCATTGTTGTAAAATGTTAAAAGTTGATAAATATGTTTACTTACTCTTCATCTGGTTTTCGGCGTTATCACGTTTGTATTTTACTTTGATATAGACATAAAATAAGCGTGAAACTATTTCGTTTCGTTAGGTTCTTGAGGATTTACCGGACTACCTGATTAACCTTACTATACGGAAAAAGCCCACGCTTTCGCATGAGCATTTCGGCTTCTTCCTGTTGGTTAATCGTTCTTGATAAATTGTCCGGATTTCCAAGAACCTAAAGGATTGGCTAAAACGCTAAATATTATGTATGTCTTGCATCGCCTTTACGATGCGTGGTTATTCATAGGCTACAGAGTTAAATGGTTTGATATAATGATACCGGGCCTTCATGCCAGCGTTTGGTATTTTCGGTTTCTAATTGTTTGTACATATCGGAATGGTAGATTTGGCGCATTGCCTCTATTACGCTGATATGTTTATCTTCACACAGCATGTCTGCAAGCCAACTGACCTTTGACGGCAGTAGCAAATAAAGATTATCCTGGGTTATCTCGCTCATAGCAGCAGTTCCTTTCCTTTGATGAATGTTAGCAGTCGGAGGGAGCGTTCGGTATGGAAAAGATATTGATCCACAAGGTCGTATGTGCGAAGTTCTGCAAGCAGATTCTCTTTGCTCATCAAGCCGCCCTCATACAAAGCAAAGCAAGTATATACGCGGTCGTTGGCTACCGGTCCATAGACGACATCGTAATCGTGGGTGAAGCCTCTTTTCAGGCGATTGTTCATCACGAAATCTATCCACTCATCGGTAGGCTTGTCAAATAACAAGCATTTGAATGACCTGAGTTGGTCGGGGTTAAGTTCGTATTCGTTGATATAGCCCTTGCGCATACGCCGGTCGTCCATTCGCTTGCGCACCCACTGCTCCGCCTGCTCGTAGGAAGTGGTGGTGTAAAAGCCACTGCCATAGTCAAGTGTGCGGTTGGGTTCACGAATTTCAGGCTTCGGAACACGCTCTAAACTACCGTGATAAACTCTCATTGCCGGTTGCTTATATAGTCGTCAATATCCTCCATTATCCACTGTGCGCTTTGTGTATGTAAAGGTTCATAATTCCTTGCAAGATAGTCAAGTACACCGTGCTCGTCAAGCGTTTGCATTGCCTGTTCGCCCGTGAGATGGTGGCGGTGCTTGTATTGCTCGATGCAAAAAGCGAGGAAAAATGATATATCACTGCTGCGCATAGTACTATAATAGTATATTATCTATTTGGGGGCAAAGATACTACTATTTTCGTAAAATACAAAATGAGATGTGCTTTTGGTGTGGATTTCAGGCGTTTTTTTGTTAATGTCAGAGATTTGATTGGTCAGTGGCGGGTTAGTCGAACCGGGGGTTGAGTTGCCTGAAGAGGGAGACGAGTCAAAAGATTGCGATTCTTAAGATCCTGTCGCAGTTATCGAGTCAACCTTTTTCAGGGTTAGTCGGATAACTTATTGATTATATGTATATTTCGGCTCAATCACATAGTAATCACATAGTAATCACATAGTAATCACATAGTAATTACATAGTAAAGTATGCATCAGAAGGGCAGTTTGACAGGGGAATCGTGTTGCACGGAGTTATTAGGAGGTGGCGGTTGTGTGAGTGAGGGGGGAGAGACATTTGGGCAAATGTCTCTACAAGTTGGACACTCTTCTTTTTTGGGGGATATTGACGATGTTGGGGATTTCGATATTGTGGAGACGTGACGGTGTCGCTTCTCTACAGGGGGGCATGATATTTATTAATATGGGGATGGTGGAATATGGGGATTGTGGAATATGGGGATTGTGGTGGGGGGAGAGACATTTGGTCAAATGTCTCTACAAGTTGGACACTTTTCTTTTTGGGGGGATATTGACGATGGTGGGATGTTGGGATGTTGGGATTTCGGGATATCGAGATATTGATATTTCGAGATATCGATATTGTGGAGACGTGACGGTGTCGCGTCTCTACAGGGGCTTATATACAATTACATTAGGCTTCTATGCAATATCCTATACAATTACATTAGGCTTTTATACAATTACATTAGGCTTCTATGCAATATTCTATACAATATAGATTTGCATAATCCGCTTTTTTTATATAACTTTGTCGGCAAATACAAGACCCACAACGACACACTACAACATAGAATACAGAATACCGGGTACACAATAAAATACACAACTAAGCACAATATAAATACTCAACACAGAGCACACAAGACAATGCACAATATAAACACCCAACACAGAGCACACAATACAATGCACAATATAAACACCCAACACAGGGCACACAATACAAAGCACTGTATAAACCCAACACAGAGCATACAACATAGACACTCAATATAGAACGCATAATATAGGATACACTACTACAATATGATATCAGAGAAGATAAGTTCAAAGCAGGTAAGTGACGCGAAGCGCATGCTCAGCAAGGCACAGTCGGTGGCTATACTGACCCACATGTCTCCCGACGGCGATGCGCTGGGTTCATCACTTGCGATGTGCCACTATCTGCGCACTTTAGGCAAGGAGCCTGTGGCAGTAATCAGTCCTAACCGTTTTCCGGAGTTTCTCAACTGGCTGCCCGGTACAGAGGATATTCTCATATATGAGAACTCGGAGCAGGAATGCAACACCATCATTGCCTCTGCAGACCTGATTATATGTCTTGACTTCAATGAGGAGAAGCGTATCGGCAAGGTGGAGAACGCCCTCACCGGTTCTCCTGCGAAGAAACTCATGATTGACCACCACCTGAATCCTGCCGCCTTCCCTGACCTTGTTATCTCCTACCCTGACAGCCCTTCGACGGCAGAACTTGTATTCCGCCTTATATGCAGCATGGGAGACTTCAACAAGATAAGTCTGCCCATAGCAGAATGCATATATACGGGAATGATGACCGACACTGGCAATTTCTCTTTCAACTCCAACCATATTGACACATACAATATCATAGCCGAACTTGTGGGTATAGGTGTGGACAAAGACCGGATATACAACCTTGTGTTCAACACATACTCGGCAGACAGAATGCGGCTTATGGGTTATTGTCTGTACAAGAAGATGAAGATATACCCCGAACAGCACACTGCACTTATCACTCTTGACCGCCACGAGCTGTTCAGGTTCAACTTCACCTCGGGAGATGCGGAAGGTCTTGTCAATCTGCCGCTACAGATTAAAGATGTATATTACAGTGTGTTCATGCGGGAGGACAAAGAAAAGATAAAAATCTCTTTCCGCTCGCAAGGCGACAGGCCCGTGAACGAATATGCCTCGCACTATTTCAACGGAGGCGGCCACAAGAATGCGGCAGGAGGAGACAACTACGAGACGATAGAGAAGGCTGTCAAACTGTTTGAAAGCACTTTCAAGGACTATTTCAACAAGTAGTACGTAAGAGCGCTCCGGACCACCTGAGCCGCCAAAGCCAACCACTGAAACACACCGACTTAAATGCAGACCCTATGAAACTTCTTCTGATTGATGCATACGCAATGATATACAGGGCGTATTATGCTTTCATGCAACACCCGCGCATTACCTCTGACGGGAGAAACACAAGTGCCATCTATGGTTTTGTCATCACACTTGAAGACCTTCTGAAGCGTGTCAATCCCACTCATATAGGCGTTGCCTTCGACCCGAAAGGGAAGACATTCAGGCATGAACTGTACGAGCAATACAAAGCCCAACGGCCTGACACTCCGGAAGATATACATGCCGCAGTGCCTTACATAAAGAATATACTCAGTGCCATGCAGATACCGATACTTGAAGTGGAAGGTTTCGAAGCGGACGATGTCATAGGCACACTCGCCCTTAAAGCGGAGAAAGCGGGTTATTCTGTTCTCATGGCTACACCTGACAAGGATTACGGTCAGTTGGTAACGGAGAACATACACATGTATCGCCCCCGCCACACAGGAGGTTTCGAAGATATGGGTCCGAAAGAGGTATGTGACAAATACGGGCTGCAAAGCACCGCGCAGGTTATTGACCTCCTGGCTCTGATGGGTGATGCTTCGGACAACATACCCGGATGCAAGGGAGTCGGAGAGAAGACTGCCGTGAAACTATTGCAGGATTTCGGTTCAATAGACACCCTGCTCGCCAACACAGACCAACTGAAAGGGGCGCTGCGGACCAAGGTGGAGACGCAGGCGGATGACATACGCTTCTCCCGTGTACTCGCCACGATACGCACAGACGTGCCTATCGAGCTCAACGAGCAACAGCTTCTGAAGAAAGAGCCAGACCTTGCCGCCCTCACACCTATCTACCAAGACCTTGAGTTCCGTTCGCTGCTGAACAAGAGCAACCCAAAGGCAGAGGCACCAAGCAAACAGAGCCGACAGACGACCGCCCTGCAGCAAGACTTGTTCTCCACCCCACAAGACAGTGCACCGCAATCCGTCAACCGGCAGACAGACCTCTTTGCGCAGGCTGAGGACACTGATGCGCCCGAGTACGACACTCCTGAGAACCGTATTGTAAGTTATCTCATCAACCCTGAGAACACTTTCAACCCCTACCTGCCTCCGCAGATTGACCTTCTCAGGCAGAACGGGAAACTATGGAATCTGTATCAGGAGGTGGAGTTGCCGCTTATGGGCGTGCTTGCCGATATGACAAAGGCAGGGGTAAGGTTCGACACCGGCATGCTGAAAGAGGCGGAAACAGAACTCACCGCAGAACTCGACCAATTGGAACAAGAGATAACAGGCATGGCGGGAGGGCAGTTCAACATCAACTCGCCAAAGCAGGTGGGCGACTTGCTCTTCGACACACTCAAACTTGACAAGAAGGCCAAGAAGACCAAGTCGGGTCAGTATGTTACGTCAGAAGAAGTGCTTCAGGAACTGACGGACAAGCATCCGATAGTGAACAAGATACTTGATTACCGCGAACTGAAGAAACTGATTTCCACCTATATCACCCCGCTGCCCACGTATATCGACCCCCGAGACGGCAAGATACATGCCACATATCACCAGACCGTGACGGCTACAGGCCGCTTGTCATGCTCCAACCCCAACTTGCAGAATCTCCCTGTCCGCTCGGAGCGCGGCAAGTTGATACGGCAGGCGGTAATACCCGACCCGGGCTGCGTATTCCTCTCGGCAGACTACTCACAGATAGAGCTCCGGCTGATGGCACATTTCTCAGGTGACGAGCATCTGACACAAGCCTTTCTTGACGGTGAGGATATTCATGCCGCCACAGCAGCAAAGATATTCTCCTGCCCATTGGGCGAGGTAACGAAAGACATGCGGCGGCGTGCCAAGACAGCCAATTTCGGTATCATATACGGCATCTCTGCATTCGGTCTGGCACAACAGCTACATTCGTCACGCGAAGAGGCAAAAGAGCTTATCAACGGCTATTTCGCATCTTTCCCGAAGGTGGCGCAGTTCATAGAGCAACAGAAGCAGTTCGCCCGCGACAACGGCTATGTAGAGACACTCTTCGGCAGACGACGCTACCTGAAAGACATACTGTCACGCAACCCGACAGTGCGCAATTTTGCAGAGCGCAATGCAGTCAATGCCCCTATTCAGGGTACGGCAGCGGACATAATAAAGATAGCGATGGTGCGTATTGCCAAACGCCTGAAAGAGGAGAATCTACGTACGGAGATGATTATGCAGGTACACGACGAACTCAACTTCAATGTACCCTCAGACGAGCTTGACCGCGTGAAGCAGATAGTGGTAAGCGAGATGCAGTCGGCAGCATCGCTCTCCGTACCACTGATAGCAGACTGCGGCTACGGCAGCAACTGGTTGCTTGCACACTAAAGACCCACAGATGACTAACGAATGGCACATAGCAAGACGGTTGTTCTCGGAGGACAACAGACAGGGCAGGAGCATGTCAACCCCTGCCGTACGGGTGGCTCTTGCGGGTATCATCATAGGCGTGGCTGTGATGATAGTGACAGTGTTCATAGTTGTAGGGTTCAAGCAGACCATAACGGACAAGGTGGTGGGATTCGGGAGTCATATACAGGTGGTCAACTTCGACAATAACAACACCTATGAGATGCAACCCATATCGGTAAGCGACACGCTGCTCATAAAACTGAAATCAATAAAAGGAGTAGTCTCCGCCGAGCCGTTTGCCACCAAACCCGGGATACTGAAGACAGACAGCCAGTTTCATGCCGTCATCTTCAAAGGTATGCCTCTCGATGCCACTGCCAACAGAGACTTCTTCCGACAGAATCTCACCTCGGGCAGCATGCCTCAGAAAAGCAATGAGATACTTATTAGCGATGATATAGCAAGACAGCTGTGCCTGTCTGCCGACACGTCTGTTCTCTGCTACTTCATAGGAGATGACATTCTGGTACGCAAATACCGCATTGCAGGTACTTACAATACAGACTTCTCCGACTATGACGAGTTGTTCATCACGGGTGATATCTGTCAGGTGCAACGGCTTAACCGGTGGGAGACAAAGCAGGTGAGCGGAGTGGAGATACTGATTGACGACTTTGACAATATAGAGCAGATTACCAACAACGTATATTTTGCCACAGCCAACCGTGCAGACGACGAGGGTAACTTCTACATGACACAGAACATCATACAACTGAACCCCGCCATCTTCTCATGGCTTGATCTGCTTGACATGAACGTGCTGGTAATTATCATACTGATGTTGTGTGTCAGCGGGTTTGGCATTATCTCGGGGTTGCTTATTCTCATTCTTGACAGCATTCAGTTTATAGGTATAATGAAGGCTATGGGTGCGACCAACAGTTACCTGCGCCGCATATACCTGATGCAAGCCGCCATATTGACGGGCAAAGGGCTACTGTGGGGCAACGTGATTGCCATTGCGGTATGTCTGCTGCAATACTGTCTGCACATCATTCCGCTTGACCCTACGGCATATTACGTAAGTTATGTGCCTGTAAGTTTCCATTGGGGCTGGTGGGCAGTAGTCAATATCGGCACGCTTGTCATATCGCTGCTCATACTTCTGGCCCCCTCTGCAATTATAACACGCATCTCTCCTGCCAAGGTGATGCAGTTTGAATAACCGACACGCATTCAGCCTATATGCAGTTCACTACACCGGTCGATATTACCCACTCCGCGCATGAGATTTCCTACTCCGACAGTATTCTCATGCTCGGCTCGTGCTTCACGGAGAACATATCGGAGAAACTCCGGCAGTCATTCTTCCGGGTTACTACCAACCCCTTCGGTATTCTGTATAACCCTGCCTCAATAAGTTCATGCCTGCGTTTTCTTGCTTCCGACAGAGAGTTTGACTATGAGCAATACAGTCTGCAGCATAAGGGTGTTTACCACTCATGGCTGCATCACGGCAGTTTCTCGTCGGCAGACCGTGAGCAGTTCGTGAAAGGAATAC
>CAJOMJ010000009.1 GCA_905235505.1 Paludibacteraceae bacterium | reverse complement strand
TCATTGTAGTAGCTATGCGAAGATTCTGAAATAAAGTTCTCAAAATTCACATTCCATAATTCATAATACAGGTTATGTTCGTTTTCAGGCATCACTAAGCATTTTATTTCTCCATAGTTTTCTTCTTTTTTCTCCAAGGTCTCATAGTAGTCGAACTCAATGGTATATACATCGGGCAGGTAGTTCCACATAGGCTCGATAAGCGGCATGATACGTACATTATTCATCAGGGCAATCACATTCTCGCCGTTCAGTTTTTGTATCTCTGCCTCGCCTTCTATCAGTTCCCATTTGGAGGGGAACTCGCCGAGTTGCTCGTTCTCCAACTGGTCGTAGAAGATAACCTCGTCGCCGGGTACGAAGTCGAACTTGTTCCATTCAGATGCAGCACGCTCAGCCTGCTTGGTGCCGTCACGCTTGGTTCCGCACTCGTCGCAGAATTTGCCTGTATTGCCTTCGTGTCCGCAGGCAGGGCAGGTCCAGACATTTGACTGCTGTTCGGGGCGCTTTGTGCCGCACTCGTTGCAGAACTTGCCTGTGTTGCCTTGTGTACCGCAAGCGGGGCAAGTCCAGCCCTGAGAAGCAGAGGATGAGGAAGAGACAGACTGAGATGACTGCTGGGTCTGCTGCTCATATACAGTTGTCTGCTCTTCGTCTTGTTGACGTTTGTCTTTCTTTGAATTATTCCGCTCGTTGTGGTTGCCTTCGAAGGCATCGTCGATAGCGCGGTCTATCTGACGGTTGACATTGCTCTGCACAGCGTTTTCAGCCGTGTTGCCTGCAGAGCGCACGAGGCGGTTGAGGAACTGTGCATCGGCAGGTGCAAATAGCGCAAGGGCTACGATGACCAAAAGTGGTTTTCTAAGACTTTTCATATTCATGTGTATTTAGAGTTGGTATTATATATTAACTTTATCCTTAACTTTCTCCGTCAGGCATGAAAAAACCCTTAATCGGGGCTTTTACCTATTCCCCCAAATGTGGTAATTTGATATTCAAACAATTATGCGCTGCAAAGTTAGGAGATTCCTTTTATATGTCCAATCCCCCAAATGGGGGTATTTTACTGTAAGATTAAGAATATGCAACTCTATATAAAAATAAAGTTGTATCTTTGCAGCATGAATCACGCTATGAAACAACATATAATACCTGTTTTGCTATTGTTGATACTGGTGAAGGCACCGGTCTATGGCAAATACAGCGACCACCGCAACCGCCATGTGGACTCACTGGAGATAGTGCTGAGCCGGAAACAGCAACTCACTGACGATGAGTTATTGAAGATATATAAAGATTTGATGTGGGGTTATCTGCAGACCGACGGCAAGAAGTCAACGGAGTATGCGGAGAAGGCGCTGAAGATAAGCAGAAAGCGCGGTTACCTCAATTCGGAGGCAGATGTTTTGCGTATAATGGGTTTGGTAGCATACGGCGGAAACGATTATGAGACTGCTCTCGGGTATTATAAAGAGGCACTTGAAGTGACCGAGAGGATGAAGGATGACGAGAAGTATTCCGAGAGCGATGTGGACGACAACCTGAGTGCGTTGTACGGCAGTATAGGCAACCTGTATAATATGCAGGACAAACTGCAATTAGCGATAGCATACTACCAGCAGGCACTGCGTATATTCGAGAAATACGGCTGGCAGGAATCGATGGCTACACTGTATCATAATGTAGCAGAACTGTATAACTCAATAGGAAACAAGAGCGAGGCGGAGAAGAATTATAATTTATCTCTTGCTGCCGCCCTTTGTTCGAAAGACTCGTTGTTGATTGCGCTACCGAACAAAGGTTTGGGATTGATGTATTCTGCCGGCGGCGACTTTGACCGTGCAGAGCCGTATCTGAGAGAGGCATACGGGTACTACTCCGCTCATAAAGACCTTGAGAATGATGCATATATTGAAGTAATAAACGCTCTTGGCAGGCGTCAGTTGTTTAAGCTGAAGAATATGCGTGAGGCAGAGAGGTATGCAGAAGAGGCCATGTCGCGTTTGACAGAGGATACGGATGCAGAGACAGTGGCGGCGGTGTATAACTTCATGTGCGAGATAGAGATGGAGAAGAAAGAGTGGCGGAAGGCATTGGAGTATGCACAGAAATCAGTGGATGCCGACGGCGAAGAGACATACGACGACATAGGCACATACGTGTGGATGACACAGATCTATACCGAATTAGGGGAGAAAGAGAAAGCCAAAGAGCAGGTGGTGAGGATATACAACGGAATGGAGCAGTTTGCCACCATGCATTATCAGTCGGGCATCTCGGAGATGGAGGTAGCATACGACACAGAAAAGAAACAGAGTGCGATAGAGCAACTGGAGAAAGACAAGAAGTGGATAATGACGATACTGCTGCTGGTGATAGTGGTACTGCTGACACTGGTGATAGTGTTCGTATTGCTATGGCGGGTGGTAAAGCAAAAGAGGAAGCAGGATATGATACAGGCACAGCTGTCGGGAGAGATAAACGAGCGGATACGTATCTCAAGAGACTTGCACGACCGTTTGGGCGGTCTGCTCACTCTGATAAGGCTTCAACTGCCTGCAGGCTCGGAGACAGTGAAACTGACAGACGAGGCGATACAGGAGATGCGCAATGTGGCTCATCACCTGCTGCCGGCTTCACTGAAGAGAAGCGGTCTGAGAGTGGCATTGAGAGACTATTGTGCCACATTCAAGAATGTAAGTTTCGCTTTCTCAGGTGAGGAGAGACACATAAAAGACGAGGAGGTGGTGTATTGCATAGTGTATGAGTTGGTGAACAATGCAGTGAAGTCGAGCGGAGCACAACATATATCAGTACAGATGGAGGCGGAGCCGGACAGGACGATAATCTATGTGAGTGACAACGGCAAAGGGTTTGACATAGATGCTGACAGAGAAGGACGCGGACTGAAGAACATAGAGGAGAGGGTAAAGAGCATAGGCGGGGAGATGACTATAACGTCGCAACAAGGAAAAGGAACAGAGATAACTATTGAACTAAAGTACAACAATAATGATTAGTGTTATTATAGCCGATGACCACACGATGTTGGTACAGGCCCTGAGCGTTGCCCTGCAGAAGTCGGGTGAGTTAGAGGTGACAGGCGAAGTGTCCACCTTGAAAGATACTTTCAGTGCTGTAGAAGAGAAGAAGCCGGATGTGCTGCTGCTTGACATAGCGTTGCAGGACGGTGACGGTTTGGAGGCATTGCCCAAGCTGAAGAAAGCAGTGCCCGAGATGAAGATAATAATGCTGACCATGTATGCCGAGGCGGCAATGATTGAGTGTGCAATAGAAAAGGGTGCAGAAGGGTATGTACTGAAGAACGGTGACGGGGAAGAACTATTGGAAGCAATAAGGCAGGTAGCCGCAGGAAACAGATATATCTCAAAGGCTGCAGAAGTACTCCTGCAGGACAACAAAGAGAAAATGCCGCAACTGACGAAAAGGGAGCATGAGATACTCGAACTATTGGTGGAAGGCATGACAATGAAAGAGATAGCAGACAAGCTGTGCCTCGCTTTCGAAACAGTACATTCATACACAAAGGCGCTTCACCAGAAGTTCGATGTAAACAATATAGCCTCTCTTGTGAAAAAGGCAATAGAGTGGCATATAGTGTAACGACCGTTGCACGGCATTTCTCTCTTGTGCCGCGTATCTATTGTATAGAGTTTCTTTATCTTAATATCTGCGGATGGCACGCAGGTCGTGCGAATATGTCTGAGACTCGGTTTCTATTATACCATTGCTGTCGATGCGCTCCACTTTCACTCTGCCCGAACAATGGATGACGGTATCGGGTGTGAGGAGGATACCTACGTGCGAGATAGAGGTGAGTTCCGGACTACGGCTATGGTGGTCGAAGAACACAAGGTCACCGCATTGCGCCTCGCTGAGGAACCCTACTTCTGTACCTTGGTTGACTTGCTGACGGGCATTGCGAAGCAGTTTCTTGCCGAAGAGGGATAGAACAACACCCGAGAAGCCGGAACAATCCATACCCATGCTGTTTTTTCCGCCCCAGAGATAGGGGATATTCAGAAACCATCGCACCACCTCACGGAAATTGTCGGGAGTGAGTTTGAGAGGCTGCTCTGCCACCATTTGCGGGTCGATGACGAACTTGCTGCCGAGTATCTCGAAAGTGCCGTCTTTGTAGTTGCAGAGGCGTGTGCCCGCCGTGAGGGGGAAAGTCTGACCGTTGCCCTGACTGACGGCGTATGCCATAGGCATCTTTACCATTGCAGTGAGGTCGGAAGAAGTGTATTGCTTATACTCTTCTTCAGACATACGGGTTATCATTTTGAAATCTACCCAACCCTCTTCACCGTCGTAGTCGTTTTTGATTTTATACCAGCGTGGCACTTCGTCTATAATCCGGCAGGTCTCGCCAAAGAGGAGTTGTGTCTCTTGCTCGGCGGCTTCATCGGGGGCAAGACGAACAGGCACAACACTATGAAGGACAATTGCGTAGGAGATGAACATAGTTAGCATGTTTTATGTATGAGTTCAATTAAAAATGAAGAATGAAAAAGTAATAAAGCACTAAATAAAAGTAATGAAAAGGTTCGAAAGATGTACCTACTGAATAAAGGTTTATAGTTCTCTTCAAAAACGTATATTATAGTATTCTCTCATAAGCATAGTACAGTGCCCTTATTTTTCATTTTTCGTTGGGGAGACGTGATGGTGTTGCGTCTCTACGGGGGGCTTTCCGGGTTGTTGAGAGACATTTAGTCAAATGTCTCTACAAGTGAGCAGGCTTATCGGACTAATTGAGACTTGACGGTGTTGCGTCTCTACGGGGGGCATTGGGTTTTACCAGATTGTTACACGTTGTTCTTTGGGCAGGTACATGGGTGATTGCTCGGTTACGTTCCACGCTTCGTACCAGGCGTCGATATGCGGCAGAGCACCATTGACGCGCCAGCGACCGAGAGAGTGGGGGTCGGATTTGGTCTGTACAAGCACTTGCTCGGGTCGGATATTCTGTGCCCACACATTGGCATAGGCGAGGAAGAAGCGCTGTTCGGGAGTATAGCCGTCGCGAGTCTCGAGAGGTGCGTCTTTGGTGGCATTTTTGAAAGCCTGGAAGGCTACATTGAGTCCGCCGTGGTCGGCTATGTTCTCACCGAGAGTGAGACGGCCGTTTGCCATTACGCCCGGGGCAACCTCTATCGCATCGAAGTAGTCCGCCATAACCTTGGTGCGGGCCTGGAACTTGAGTCTGTCTTCATCAGTCCACCAGTTGTTGAGATTGCCGTCTTTGTCGAACTGTGCACCTTGGTCGTCGAAACCGTGAGTCATCTCGTGACCAATGACTACGCCGATGGCTCCGTAGTTGAAGGCATCGTCTGCCGACATGTCGAAGAAGGGGTATTGGAGGATACCTGCAGGGAAGCAGATCTCGTTGGTGGAGGGGTTATAATAGGCATTGACGGTCTGGGGAGTCATATACCATTTGTCTCGGTCAACGGGTTTGTTGAGGAAGCTGAGAGTATAATCCTGCTCGAACTTGTGTGCGCGTTGAAGGTTCTCGTAGTAAGAGAGGGCGGGGTCAATATCGAGTGCGGAGTAGTCACGCCATTTGTCAGGATAACCTATCTTGACATAGAAGGAAGATAGTTTCTCTTGCGCCTTCTGCTTGGTCTCGTCTGACATCCATTCTTGCAGGTCGATACGCTCTGAGAGGGCTGTTTGCAGGTTCTTAACCAACTGAACCATACGTGCTTTAGCCTCGGGAGGGAAGTATTTCTTTACATACATCTGTCCGACGGCTTCGCCGAGTGTACCATTGACGACTCCGACGGCACGTTTCCACAGTGGGGAAGGCTCTTGTTTGCCTGAGAGAATCTTACCGTAGAAGTTGAAGTTCTCGTTGTATATGTCAGTGGAGAGCGAGGAGGCAGCAGAGTTGATTGTCTGCCATGCGAAGAGTGTCTTGAGGTCTTCGAGGGGTTCGTCGTTGAGCATCTTGCCTGCTTCCTGAAGGTGGGCAATCTGCCCGACAGAGAGGGAGTCGGTGGTGATGTTCATTGCAGCGAAGAAAGCGTTCCAATCCACCTCAGGCACAAGGTTCTGCAGGTCAGCAACCGACATCTTGTTATAGTTGGCCATAGGGTCACGGAGTTCGACGTTGGACTTGGCTGCTGTAGCAAGTCTTGTCTCGAGACGGAGGACGGTTTGAGCCGCCGACTCGGGGTTGTTGTAGCCAAAGAGAGCGAACATGTTCTGCACGTGTTGCACGTATTGGTTCCGGATATTGACGGTGTTCTCGTCTTGGTCGAGATAATACTCTTTCTGCCCAAGGGTGAAGCCACCCTGATAGGTCTTGAGGATATTCAGAGAGCTATTCATCTCGTCGGCGTCAACATACATGCCCCAAAGTCCATAGGTCAAGCTTGCTCCGAGCAGGCTGCTGAGTTGCTGACGGTCGGTGATGGCAGCAATAGCGTCGAGTTCGGGCTGAAGGGTGGATATGCCTTCTTTGTCGCGACGGGCGGTATCGAGAGCGAGATAGTAGATGTCACCTATCTTCTGCTCGATGCTACCGCTTTTGTGCTGCTTGGCGGCTATCTCCTCAATGAGTTCGTTGAGTTGCTTACGGTTGTTTTCTGCAAGTTTGTCGAAGCTGCCGAAGCGGCTGTACTCAGCGGTAAGAGGGTTTTGTAGCATCCAGCCTCCGCAGGCGTACTGGTAGAAGTCGTTTTGTGCTACAACGGTGGTATCAAGATTGGTGAGGTTGATACCGGTTGTCTGTTGTTTACTGCATGATATTGCCATGATAGTCAATGCAATTAGAAAAAGAGGTTTGAGTTTCATTTTGGTTGTTATCGGGGTTTATTATATGTTTACTTTATGTTTTATAGCGGGTGCAAAGTTAGTGTTTTATTCTGAGATTGGCAAATTGAGATGAAGATTTGCAGATTTGATGATATGAAGACAGGTGAATTAGGTTTATATACGAGTTATATATCGGTTATCTACCAATAATCAACCAATAATATACCAATAATCGCCCAATAAATAAGTAAATACAGATGTGATCCGCTGTTGACACAGTTGGTGAGAGGCGGGGAGAAAGGAGCAACATATAAGATTGATTGAGGGGGAGAATTAATATTCATTCATGGGAGATTTGACATTCATTGAGGTGAGGCTTGGCATTCATTTAGGGATGGCTTGACATTCATTCAGGGGAGAATTAACATTGATTGAGGGGAGGCTTGAGATTCATTGAGGGGAGGTTATTTTGTTTCACGTTAAAGAGAGGTGTGAGTTATATTGGGATGGGAGGTTAGGGTGAGAGGTCTCTGAGATAAAAGAGTGTCAGAAATAATGGTGTTTTTTTATCAAAGTGATGGTAAAATTGTGAATATGTATGACGAAAATAACACAAAAGGCATGGAAATTACTACATTTTGTCAAAAAAGAGTTGCACATATTATATATTAGTGCTAATTTTGCACCCGCAAGCAGAAAGAAGCGGGGACATCAGCACCAATGTTCACGGTTTTTTCGTTTATCGGCAGATTACGCTAAGGTACTGTAAGGAATTGTCGATAAGGTAATTATCAACTTAAAAGGAGACATGAGGTGTGATGTCTCAGGAAATGAAGGTATGAAGAGAATTTATCTGTTTTGGTTATACTGTCTGATGGCAGTATCAGTCTTCTCTGCAGAGTTCACCGACTTTGTTTTAAGAGAGGGTTTTGAGCAGGGTATTCCTGCGACATGGACTCAGGAGAACGTGGTTGGCAGCCAGAATTGGGTTGCGGAATCAGGTTCGGACTATGGTTATCCCACGAGCAATTTTGAGGGTGAGAAGCGGGTAGCGTTGCGAAATGAGACATCTCAGACGTTGGGATTTACGACTAAGTTGATATCACCTGTGATAGATTTGAGTGATATATTCAATCCGATATTGATATTTGCTCATGCACAGCCACAGCGTACGGGCGACTTTGAGCACCTGAAGGTATATTACAAGACAAGCGAGAGTGCGAGTTGGGTACTGCTGAAGGAGTACACGTCAAGGATTCCGCGTTGGGAGGAGGACACGCTGGAGTTGGTAGCGAAGAGTGCGACTTATCAGTTTGCGTTCGAAGCCACCGATGCATTAGGTCACGGAGTAGTGATAGATGATGTGCGCGTGCGTCCGATGCCTACATGTGCAGTGCCTTACAACTTTGAGGTAACGGATTTGGACCCTCACACAGTGCAACTGACGTGGAACGGCAGTTTCGACACGAATGAGTTTGAATTGATTATTTCGAAAGACTCGCTGATAACGATAGACGGAGAGGCAGAGAGTGTGATAATACACGAGATGACTCCTGATTTCACATACGTGGTAAGCGGATTGGAGACACGGAGTCAGTATTGGGCATACGTGAAGGCATATTGTGATGAGGAGACGGATTGGGCATATTTCAAGTTCAACACTCCGAATGTAGTGGATTTGCCATACGTTCAGACATTTGACCGTCCGGCGGGCTCAAGTACGGTGGAGCAGTTGGCAGACTGGTATTGGGGAACAGATTTGCTTGGCGAGGACGACCTAAGTTATCCTGCGCCTCACGTGAACACAGACGTTAATAATATTGCAGCCTTCATGGCATATTATTCGTGGTCGAAGACAACATGCGTGGAGTTCTGCGGCACTACCACCACTTATTTCCCTGCAGGTCACTGGGCATATATGGCAACTCCGAAGTTGAACGTAGAGAGCATGGAGGGAGTAGAAGTAAGTTTCTGGGCGACATCGTATCAGTATCAGAGTATGAACGCTGCAAACGGCATAACCGTAGGTGTGATGGTTGACCCGACAGACAAGGCATCGTTTACGCCGGTGAAGACAGTGTATAGCCGAGGTTTCACCCAATTCAAGTATTTCGAAGTAGATTTGTCGGGCTACACGGGTGAGGGCAGATATGTGGCATTCATGAGTGATTTCCCCAACAAGGACAATATGCTATGGATAGACGATGTGGTTATCACCAAAGCGGGTGCGACAGACAAACCTACCCAAGTGAAGGCAGGCAACTGGAAGCCGGAGAGTTTTGATATTGAGGTGAACACTCACGGGGCAGACAGTTGGAACCTGATACTGACATCGGGGAGTACTGCAGCAATGACGATAGAAGACGGCTCGGAGCCTGCTACTGCGAATGTTATCTTACGCAAAGACGGACTTACGGGTAACAAGGTGACAATCAACATGAGCGAGTTGCCTGAGAGTTTCAACTACCAAACTACGAGTTTCATTATCTATACGCAGGCAGTTAAGGGAGAAGAGAAGAGCAAATGGTCGATGCCGGCAAAGTACCGTATTCCTGACCATGTAACGTCTTTGCCATATACGTTTACTTTTGAGGCAGATGTAGCGCCGAGATATACGAAGTTGAACATGTTTATCTGGCAGACAAGTACGACCAACCAGACACATCAGGTACCATCGTGTGTAGTACTTAGCAGTGAGCAGGCGATGTATGGAGCATATTATGCAACGGGCACAGTGGCAGCGAAGACCACAATGGACGGCACGGTGGCATTGCAATTGTATTCGAATACGGTATTTGCATTGTCAGAGTTGCCGACAGATGTGCCGGTGAACACGTTGGGAGTGGAGTTATACAGCAAGGCTCAGACTGCTACGATGTCAACACGTCCGATAGAGTATGGTGTGATGACCGATCCGTATGACCCATCGACATTTGAGGTGGTAAGTACGTTTACACCGGGCACGAATACTGATTTTAACCGTCAGTACTTGTCGCTGGCGGACTATAAGGGTGACGGTCACTGGTTGGCATTCCGCGCCCAGGCATTGCCATCTAACACAAGTGGAACAGGTCAGTATGCTATAGTGGCAAGGATAGACCATGTGACAGTGGATGTGCTGACAAACTGTGTTCCTCCATCCGGTGTGACGGCGACACCAACGATGACCGGTGCAACAATAAAGTGGGATGCGTCGGGAATGACGAAATTCAAGGTAGAGGTAGCGTCAGCTACGACAACCGTGAACGGTCTGCCAGCGCTTGACCCGGAAAAGATAGTGAGCAGCAAAGTGGTGGAGAATGCGACGGAGGTAGAAGTGACAGGTTTGGAGCCGTCCACGACATATTATTATTTAGTATCATCGGTATGCGAAGAGAGTGCAGTATCGGGTTCGGTAGGCAGTTTTACTACTGAATGTCCGGAGAAGACATCGTTGCCATATACAGAGAATTTTGAGAGATATGCGTTGAATGACAAGCCTTTGTGCTGGAAGTTCAGCAGTAACAACACCACGACTGCAGCACTTGCGACAGCAAGTTATGCACATACGGGCAGCAAGTCGATGAGAATGTATCGTACAGCAGGCAGCAAAATATACACCATACTGCCATTGTTTGATGCGGAGGTGAAGAATCTTGAGATGACATTCTGGATGCGCCGTTACAGTACAACCAATATGACAAGCGACTCACTTATAGTAGGTGTAATGAGTGATCCGGCAGACAATAATACATTTGAAGAAATAGCCGTATTCAAACACAGTGTTACTACATATTCGGAATACGTGGTAAACTTTGAAGAGTACACGGGTAGCGGCAAGTATATAGCCTTTTGTATGAACAACACGAGGAATACGGGAGGATATGTATTAGACGATATCACCGTCAGCAAGGTGGCAGAGTGCAGGAAGGTACGCGATGTAGTGACAAGCGATATCAAGCATAATGGTGCCACGGCAAGTTGGAAGTCGAGCGGAGCAGCGAAGTATCAGTTGTTAGTGCAGAAGAGTAACATAGATCCGGATGAGGCATTGGTAACAACCGGTGAAGTGATAGTGAACGAGTCAGCAACGACAAATCTGCTGAGTTTCACTTCAGGTCTGATAGAGCCATATACCACATATTACGTAGTAGTAAGGAGTGACTGTGAGGGTTCATACGGCGAGTGGTCAACACCTGTAAGTTTCCGTACGGCGTGCCAACCAGTAGGTCCGGAGGACTTCGGAGTTGCGGGAGTGGAGACGTTTGATGCGGCAGGAGTATTAAACTGCTGGACTACGGGTATTGCAAGCGGAAGTACACAGAAGCCTACGGTGAACAACGGGGCATTGTATCTGTATTCGAATGCGTCGTCAGAGGGTTCATACGCAGTATTGCCCCAGTTGACAATAAGTGACGTGAAGGATATACAGATTAGTTTTGATGCTCATGCAGGTACGGTATATGAAGACACTCACATATTGAACATAGGTGTTGTAACAAACGCTCAGAACCTGGCGACGGGTGTGGTAGTGAAGGAGTTGGAGTTGCCGATAGTAAGCAATGCGAGCAATTTTGACGAGGCATTCCGCTATACAGTACGTTTCAACAACTATGACGGTGACTTGTATGGTAATTTCGGTACTCAGCCATATTTCATCACCGTGTCGAACGGCAAGGCAGACAGAATATACATAGACAACCTGACGATTGAGAGTTTGCCTGAGACACTTGAGCCTGTGGATTTGGTATTCGATGCAGTAGGCCGCGACAAGATTCAGATATCCTGGGAGAAGGGCATCGGCAACAAGTTTGAGGTGAAGATAGCGACAGAGCCTATTGACCCTGTAACGTCTCCGGGTCTGAATGTGAAGACGATAGAGAACGATACTACGGCATTGTTCGGCGACCTTGCTCCTCTTACGACATATTATCTGTATGTAAGGACAATAAACGGTGACAAGCAGTCAAAGTGGTCGAATGTGCGTTGGGCAACGACAGAGTGTCCTGAGACGACAGCGCTACCGATAGTGGAGAACTTTGAGAGTTACACAGTGAAGGCTGCGGCACCCTACACACAACCGACATGCTGGACTCTATATTACGGCGGAGCGGAGCTGACCCAGCAGGCAAGGGTGGCCACCGAAGCCAAGTTGAACGGCAATGCGGGGTTGTTGCTCACTTCGCAGAAGAGCACGAACAACGACTCGTATGCAGTGTTGCCGGCAGTAGCAGAGGCACTGAACACGCTGAGTGTGAAACTCTCAGCGAAGACAGCAAGCGGCACGGTAAGCCAGAGGAAACTCTACATAGGTGCAACAACGGTGAGTGAGCCATATAATGATATGGTTGCCGGTATCACATGGATAGACTCTATAGAATTCACCAATACCGAATGGCAGCACAAGTATATAGATTTGCAGAGATACACCGGTGCGGGCAAGCAGATAGTATTCGGTTTTGTAGGCGGTGACAACAGCAATGCTTCGGCAGCTGCGCAGGTATTCATAGATGACATAAGTATTACGCCAACACCATCTTGCAAGGCTCCGTTTAATACGTCGCTGACCAGTAGAGGCAAAGACTTCGTAGAGGTAGAGTGGTTTGACGAGTTTGCATCGCAGTGGGAGGTGGCCTACTATGCCGAAGGTCAGACATTGTCGGAAGCAAGTAAACTGACAGTGAGCGAGAAGAAGGCCAAACTGACATCGTTAGAGCCATCGAAAACATACAACATAGTAGTACGTGCCATCTGCGGCGGAAGCGACTACAGTGATTGGGCACCTGTGTTCAGTGCTTCAACCTATTGCTTAATTCCGTATGCTGCAGCAAGTTGGGACTTCGAAGAGACGTTAGAGGCACTGCAAGAGTGCTGGTTTGTAGGTGCAGAGGGACAAGGCAGCACCTTTGAAATAAAGACTAACGAACATAGTTCAAGTTATGTGAAAGAGTATGCTCACACAGGCGAGAACGCTCTTCACTTGTATGGTCAGTCAGGCAGTGCAAACAACACGTACGCTATTATGCCGCTTATAGACGCCAACTTCAACGAATCGCAACTGCGTTTCTTCATCCGAATGGTGTATAAGAACAACTATGAGAACGACAACAATGATGAGTTTTATATAGATGGTTTCTACCATGGACAGAGCAGAGATTTCTTTGTAGGCGTGATAGACGACCCGGATGATATAACTGACGTGAAGAACATAAAGGAGATATATCATTATGTAGGTCCGGACTACTATACATTAGGCACGAAGCCGAATCCTTGGCCGGAAAACGACTTGTGGGATGAGATAAAGATACCATTGTACGGTATGGGTGGCAAGTATATAGTATTCTACTCCAACGGATTAATGAACGAAGCATATATAGATGATGTAGCAATAGAGCCTGTAGAGGGCTGTGTGGCAGCAATAGATATAGTTTCGGCGAATGAGACGGACAACAGCATGGATGTAGTATGGCAGTCAGGCGGCAACAAGTGGGCAGTAGAGGTAACAGGTCCAAATAAAGAAGTGGTATATAACAATATTGTATCAGGTGAAGCCAAGTTGCCATTAAGCAATCTTGCAAGCAACACCATATATACAGTGAAAGTACAGACTATCTGTGACGGTGAGTCCCGCTCTACCGTGACCGAGGGTACGGTTCGCACTCTCTGTGCGCAGGTGGATACAGTGGATGCATATTGGAACTTCGAGTCGAATGTAGAGACGTACACTATCAGTTCCTATACTTACAACAAACCGTCGTGCTGGACATTAGGCACAGATGCAGTCCAGAGAGACCAGTATATGCCACGGGTAGTAACAGACAATGCGAGCTATCATTATTCAAGGAATGTATCGGGTGCAGTGGGAGGCAGCTCTTGTCTGCAGTTGTATGGTGCAGAGGGTTCAACTGTGATATACAACTCTTATGCTATTCTGCCGGAGACATCGTTTGTGATAGACAGCACTATGTCATTGCACTTCTCGGCACGCTTAGGTTGGTATGAAGTACAGTTAGATGCATTCCGCTATAACCCGAGGACAAACAATTTCCCGACGGACATAGTTGTGGGATACACTATTGGAGACGATTGGTCAACATTCCAACCTGTTGATACGGTATATATCGAGAAGTCGCTTGAGGTGGTAGCCTTCCAGACGAAGGAGATAGACAGAGCGGACCGCTTCTGGGATACATACGTCCTGCCATTGAGCAAATACACAGGCGAGGACCATAGAGTCTGCATCGTATATAATTACCTGCGCAATGTATCAGGTACATCCAACCAAGGTCTGCTCTATATAGACGATGTGTCGATTGTCCCCAACGATGTATGCTCTGCGCCGTACAATATAGAGGTGAAGGGTCTGACATCGCATAGTGCCACCATAGGTTGGGATTATACGAGTGTGGAAGATTTCCACTTGCAGGTATCGGGTGTTGAGGACTTCTCGGAGTTGTTGTTAGATACAAATATCACGACGAACAGGTTTACTATCAACGACCTTACACAGGGTACAAGATATTTCTATCGTTTGCAGCACAACTGCTATGGCGGAGAATTGTCTGACTGGAGCGATGTGGGAGATTTCATTACGTCTTACTCAGTACGCTTTACAGAGAACTTCCCCTACATAGGCAATGAGCGTCCTATATACTGGACTTACGGTCATGGTACAACTCCGCAGCAGGCTTTCAGCGGAACTCCGATGCAGCCGCCATATCTGTTTGATACAGGCGATGAGTGGCATCCGTATCCTGTGGATGACGTGATGACGAAGGGTCATATGTATTGTGAGACATACAACAACTATAGTTCTGTACAGTGGCTTGTTACTCCTGAGATAGACCTTACAGACCAGTCAGGCAAGGACTTGATGTTGAGTTTCGACCTTGCTGTGACAAGCATGACGAGTGATGCAACTACTACTGCAGATGTACCCGACGAGTTCTGGGTACTGGTAAGTCTGGACAATGCAAAAACTTGGACAGCAGAGAATGCCACTGAGTGGAGCAACACCGATGAGAATGCCGATTTCAAGTATAAAGAGATACCTGTAGGCAAGAAGGGCAAGAAGTTCTATGTGGACTATAGCAAGTATGCGGGCAACAATATAACAATAGCATTCATAAGTGTATCAAGGGTTGCAGCCACAAAGCATTATGTTCATCTTGGCAATGTTCAAATCAATACATACAAGAAGTTTGAGTATGCAGCATCGCTTTGCCAGTATGAGGACTACGAGAACGAGAAGGTATTCATCGATGGTATGGAGATACCCACAGGCATTTCAGTGAAGGACATATTCACGCCATCACCTGTCAATGACAAAGATGACGAGTTGATACTCGTTACTCTCAATGTAGAGAGTGTAGAGACGAACACTTACAGTGAACAGGTTTGTGCCGGTCACGAGTACAACGGACACGGTTTCAGTTTCATACCTGAGGCATCCGGTACATGGCAGCAGAAGTTGCAGTGCACCACAGGTCAGGGTTGCGACTCTGTTACCATCCTCTCTCTCGAGATAGTGCCTGCTATTGAGATAGATACGTTTGCTACTATGTGTCATGGTTCATATTTCTCAATGGGTGAGGAGCGTTACTATACAAGCGGTACGTACAAAGATACACTTGTTTCGGCAGTTACCGGTTGCGATAGTATAGTCACTCTCTACCTTACTATCAGTCCGATACTTGAGGGTTCTGATGAGGTATGGCTCTGCCCCGGGACATCTTATCAGTTAGGCGATACCGTTCTGACCACAGATGGAACTTACACGCGTCAGATTACCAACTTCCTCGGTTGTGACAGTGTTGTGACGGTTGAGGTTCATACTGCTCAGGCGGCTTCGACGCGCTATGTAGAGACGATATGCTATGGCAGCACCTATACCGATGAGAATGTGTCGGGCATCAGTGCACGCGGCGACTACGTATTTAATCTTCAGACCGAGTTCGGTTGCGACAGTATAGTTACTCTTCATCTGTTGGTAGCCGATCTTGAGAACGTAGTTAACGACACAGTGCTTACGACCGACCTGCCGTATGTATGCAATGGTGAAGAACTAATACCCGCCGGTGCTGATGAAATGCTCTACACATTCCTCCAGAACTCCGACTGCGGAGCGCTGACGCTCAACGTCACTGTAGGAACCGTAACGGGCATAGGCAACATAGTAGGCGGCAAACCTACAGTACAGAAAGTCTTCATTGACAACCGTATCTATATCATCAGAGACGGTAAGTGGTTCGACCTGCTCGGCAATGAAGTCAAGTAGGCAAGAACAGAGTACGGAAACAGTCTTTCTACAAGACTTGTTTCCGTACTCTTATAACCTTAGACTATTAGTCAATACGAATATCTAATGAAAAAAATCGCAACATATATACTGATGGTAATTGGTTGTGCAACAATTTGTCATAAGTTGTCGGCACAACCTATTGCTATACCTTACCAGATAGGTTTCGAAAAGAGTGATGCGCAGGAGATAGCGTTACGGTGGCATTTGAACCCGGGTGCGTTAGCAACACAATGCAAGGATCAGTGGGTGATAGGCGATGCTACTTACAATGAAGGGCAACAGGCACTTTATATATCTTGTGACCAAGGCGAGACTCCGACCTTCTCTACTGATACGTGTGTACAGTTTGCGTATTGCGACCTTACACTACCTGATGGAATATACTATGTGTCGTTTGACTGGCGTTGTTTTGGTACCGAGCACGCCAAGTTCTATGCCGGTATGGGAAGGAAATCGGCTATACCGGACTCATTGCTTGTGGCAGTAAGAGGACGCTCTACTCTGCCAAGACAACTTAACTCTTTTGTCTTTCCAGATTGCAATGGTATATACAACAGTGCCAATTGGAAGAGTACCACAAGCAACATGTTGCGTGTGCAAAGCCCTAACAACCAGTTGCGTCTGTTTTTTGTATGGAGTACATCCAACGCACAGGCAGAACACACTATGAACCTTGCTGCCTGCATAGACAATCTGCAAATTTCCAATGCTCTCAGTCCGATTCCTACCAATATAAGAGACTCGATTATTTCCTGTGACAGCGTGTATGTAATGTGGGAGGGACGGAATGAATACTATGAGTTTGAATATCGCAAGCATGGCAGTGCACATTGGATAAAGCATACCGGTCTAACGCAGAAATACTTTCTTCTTGAAGGACTTACGGAAGGTCTGTATGACTATCGCGTGCGCGGACTGGACCTTGACACCATACATAGTGCATACTGCTGCCGCAACAATGCTGTAGTTTATTGTCCGGAGATGCATTGCATCAATTTTGTTCAACTTTCCGACCCCAATGTATGCACTCCGTGGATAGGTCAATACACCAATCCCTTCCAGTTGCAACGCCTTGTTGACTATGGTAGTGGTGATATGTACAGCCGTCATGTGGTGAATATGGACCACGACCTGTATGACAAACGTACGGACTACCAACTGCCTCTTATTCCTCCCGGGGAACTTGCTTCCGTGCGTTTGGGCAATTGGAACGTCAAAGCGGAATGTGAGGCTCTGTCTTTCCGTTATTTTGTTGATGCAGAGAATGCCGCTATACTGCTTCTAAAGTATGCCATAGTACTGCAGGACCCTGTGGGACATAATGACGAAGAGAAGCCCCAGTTCACTCTTGAGATAACCAACCAAAGCGGTGAAGTGATAGACCCTACTTGCGGACGTGCCAACTTTGTAGCAGGCAAGAACACCAACGGAAACGGTTGGCATAAGAATACCAGATATCCGACTACCGTGCTTTGGAAAGAATGGACGACTATAGGTATAGATCTTTCCGATTATGACCAGCAATGGATAAACATACGTCTTACCACTTACGACTGCCTGCTGCAGGGTCATTACGGATATGCATATTTCACCCTTAGTTGTGCCAATGCAAAGATATATTCCTCCAGTTGCGGAGATGAGCCTCAGGTAAGTATAGATGCTCCTGACGGATTCTACTATCAGTGGTACGACAATCAAGGCGTAGAGGTGCCTGTATCGAAAGGAGGCAGGTCGCTCTCTCTGCAATTAGAGTCGTCAGATACCACTACGTACACTTGTATGCTGACCTCCAAAGAGAATCCGGAATGCGTATTCTTTCTATCCACTGCCAATATACCTCAATACCCATATTCAGAGTTCGCTGCAGAATACTCGGCAGCAGAATGTCAGAACAAGCTCCGCTTTGTGAATACCAGCCATATCATAACCCGTCCTACAGACGACAGTATTGCTCACCATTATGACCAGCAGTGTGAAGACTATGAGTGGGAAATAGTGAACACGACCCTTGCTCCAAACGACACCATTTATCGTGATGACCCGTCGCCGGTGCTTTATCCTCCAGAGGGAGGCGGACGCTATCATGCCACTCTCACTTCGTATATCTCGAACCGAGCATGCTACGATGAGAAAGAACTCTGGATAGATGTGCCCGCAATAGGCGACCGCCTTGCGACGATAGACACCACTATCTGCTATGGTGACTATCCTATAAAACTCGGTGACGAGACGTCCACTCCCCAAGGACCAAAGTATTATGGAAGCGACACCACAATAACACTTACCTGGCAGACTATGGCCGGATGTGACAGTGTGGAGCAGTGGAACATACACGTGCACCCACAGAGTATGACTCTCCTTCCTGATACCACTATCTGTGCTGACGATTCGCTCATCATAGACGGGGAGAAATACCCTTACAAGACTTCCGGCAGGTTTGTGATATTCCGCACCAATGCCCATGGCTGTGACAGCACAATACAACTCAATGTGACGGTGCTTGACAGCATTCTGCCCACTATTGAGATGAAGAATATAGAAGATGACAGGGAATATTCCGGCGAACTGACTTTTAGTGGTTCGGGCTATTCTTACTATTATCTCAACGGGGAGTACCACCCGGCATCGGATACACACATCACAGGTCTAAACGGAGGGGAGTTCATGATTGAGTTCTACAACGATTTCGGTTGCAGCAGTTTATATACGACATATATGGACTATCCCTGCCGAAATATGATATTCCAGCGTTGGGGTGACGTGCTGTCAATAATGAACGAACAGGTGATGAGTGAACAATATCCGCAGTATCCGCCAATGGAGTTCACCTCGTTCCAATGGATGCGTGACAGTGTGGACATACCTGGTGCAACAAAGTCGTATTACTATGAGCAAGATGGATTGTCAACCACCGGTTTCTATCAGGTACGCGTAACTACACTCGAAGGCGGCACTCTTATCTCGTGTCCGTTCTACCCTGAAACATATATGCCGCCGCAACAAGTGCCTTACAGAAAAGTCATAGAGAACCAGCAACTGATAATCATAGTAAATGGAGTGAAATATAATTCTATGGGAGAGAAACTCGAATAGACATGCTTGTAAGTATTAGTATGAGTGAGTTACGATACTACATATCATCACTGTTGCTGTGCTGCGCAATACTTATATCTGCACAGCCTGCTTACGAGTGTGACTTTGAGGACCCTCAAGAGAATATGCAATGGCAACTCAACTTCTTTGCCAACTCAGCCCACGAGAACGGTACACTTAACCGATGGAATATAGGTCCGTTGGAAAACTATGGAGGCAGGGGTAACAATTCGTTGTATATATCATCAGATGGCGGTAAGACAATCGGGTATGATGCTTCAACAAACATGATTGTTACCGCCTCCAGAAGTGTAAACATACCACCGGGCAACTACCTGCTCTGTTTCAACTGGATGTCCAACGGCAAACCTGCAGGCACAGATGCTATTTATGTGTGCTACATTCCCGATGCTGACAATGTATTTATCACTTCCGGTATTGCCAATGATGCCGACAGTTGGATGAAGAGCTATGCCGTTGATACCATACTTGCGCATGCACTCACATGGCAGTATGCTCAAATGAAGTTCTCATCAAATGGAGGTTCAGGGCGAATAGTCTTTGCATGGCGAAATACCAAGGGCAGTGTTTTTCTTCCGGGACCATGTATAGATAACATTGAAATTCTGCGGGAAGGAGTGTGCGACATACCGGCGGACATCACTCACACTGCTTATGATGGAGTTGTAACTCTCTCGTGGACAAGTGCGGCGGACTCCTATCAGGTCATATCACAGGACTACTCCACAGGTGAGTGGTTCTACTATGATAATATCCATGACAACAAAGTTGAAATCAGGGGTATGACCGAAGGTATGCACTCTTTCTCAGTGAGGGCATATTGTGGTAAGGATAAGAGTCCTTTCACGCAATACTCCTCATTCATAATATACGAGGGTACACGTTGTATTGACTATCTTTCCCTCAATAAAGCCGCCTGCTACACAGGGAAAGCAGGGTCGGCAAGCAGTATTACAAATGATGGTTTCGATAAAGTCAAACCTGTTGACAAAGGATATGCCTCAATAGACAGTCGCCATACTATTCACTATGTCTCTACCGAGTATGACCCGCGCACAGCAGATGACGAGGATCCAACCCTGCCTATGCTCAAGACCGTGCCTGACAACGAGATTGCCTCTGTGAGACTCGGCAACTGGAACAACGGTGCACAAGCTGAGCGTATCGAGTATAAATATCTTGTAGAACAAGGTACAAGCGATATATTGAAAATACAGTATGCCGTTGTTTTAGAGTCACCTAACCCTAAACATGACGATATACAACAGTCGCATTTTACGCTTAATATCCTTGATAGCGAAGGCAGACCTATAGGCAATGCAGACGAGCGGGCCTGCAATAGTGCAGACTTCGCCGCGGGATATGATGAGGACAATGTCTGGTATGAAACAAAAAGTGGTGGTCATAGGGTTTATTGGAAAGATTGGAGCACTATTTCCATCAGTCTGCGTCGTTACATAGGTCAGACTCTCACCATACGTCTAACCACATCAGACTGTACGCAGAGCGGCCACTTTGGTTACGCCTACTTCACACTTGCATGCGAAACAGGTGAACTCAGAGGGCTTGCATGCTCAGACGAACCAATCACCCACTTTGAGGCGCCTGAAGGATTCAACTACCGTTGGTATCGTGAAGACAATCCATCTGCCACACTCGGAACTGAGCAGACTTTTGACCTTGCTGACAGTAAGGACACTATGCAATATGTAGTAGATGTTATTTCCAAAACCAACAACAACTGCAAATACGAACTCTATGCCTCCAGTCTGCCTCGCAACCCGAAGGCAGTCATAGACGAACAGAGTCAGAAGCGGCATGAGTCGTGTCGTAACTATGTCTCCTTCCACAGCCTCTCTAATGTCATAGTGCGTAATGACCAACGGCAAGACGACAAAGAACTGGTGTCAGATATCAAAATTACTGATATGGTGTGGGATTTCGGAGACGGCTCAATGCCTATCAATACCAATAAAGACACTATCACTCACGCCTATCCCGCTTCGGGCGGTAAGTTCACAGTGAAACTATATGCTTATACCTCCAACCGCCAATGCGTTGATGAAACGGAAATGGAGATAGAACTTCCTAATATAGAACCACGTAACCTTGTATTCAACAGGCAACTCTGCGGGGATGACACTTGGTCGTTCAATGGCAAGGTTTATACTGAGGACATAGTTGATACATTGCATTATACCTCATGGTGTGGGTGCGATAGCATGATTGTAGTCAATATCAAGAAGAATGATAACACTCCCACGTTACTTGAGGATACTATATGTTTCAGGGAACTTCCTTATATGTTCGACGACGGTAACACCTTGCGGCAACTCAACTCTTCAGGAACTTATGTAGGCAAATTTATAAACCAATATGGCTGCGATAGCACCATCACTCTAAATCTTGAAGTTATACCCCTCCTCAATATTCTTGTGGCTGACACAGTTACTGTATGTGTTGATGGAGGCGTAATAGATATTCCTTATCAGCTCATTCAGGGCATTCTTGACACTATGTGTCTTACCATTGATTTCTCAGATTCTCTTACCTCTTGGCAAGAAACATATTGTTTCGACCCTAACGAACCTATAGAGATTAAACTCTCCGACAATATGCTCCCGGGTAGATATTCTGCGAAATTGCGGTACAAAACCTCCACATGTCCCTTTGAGGAAAAACCTCTTTATATTGAAATAGGCTACCCTGCCTCCATTCTCTCGCAGAAAGCAAAAAACGGGTGGGTCGGAATCTTGGATGATGAACTAACCGGCTATCAGTTCACTTCCTATCAATGGTATAGAGACGGTATTCCTGTAGAGGGTGCCAATCTGAGTTATCTACCCGTCACTGAGCAGGATGAAGGACACTCCTTCTCCGTCGTAGTCACGCGCCAAGGCGAGTCTGTCGGTATCTCCACCTGTCCGGTCACCTATGGCAATACTGCCACCGACCTCGAACAGCCATCGCTTCATGAGAGAACATGCAAAATATATAACATATTCGGAAACCTCGTCTTCACAGGCTCTTCTGCACATATTAGCAGCCTGCTGCCAGGAAACCTCTATATTATCAAATACACCGACAACAATGAAACAGTCAAGTTCCTTCTTCCGTAAAGCCTTGCTGACTCTCTGTTGTCTCTGTGTCTTTGGCAACAGCTGGTCGCAATACAGCACTTCTGCCTCCCACTACCTCGGCTTCTCTGCTGCAGGAGGTATCGACTTTGCTATGCCTCTCAATACCGTTGCCTCTTCCAAACCTGGAGGAGAAGGCAAACTCGACCTTCGTTACGAACTCCATAAAAACCGGTTCTTCTTCAACCTCGCTCTCGGTGCTGAATTTGCAGACTATGGTATCTTCGCTGATTCTGTTTTTGTCGAAAGAGAGGCAGCCGACATCTCGTCTGAGGCTCATATTTACCAATATCGGCTCTACAATCTTCTCGACCGCCACAATGCTGTCAATGTGCTACTCGGTCTCTCACTTGGATACAACCTCCACGAAAATGTATATGCTTCTCTCGGAGTCGCTTTCAAAGCCTCTGTATGGGGTAAGCATAATAGTAAAACAGAACTGCAGACAGTGGGGCTTTACGACCGTTGGGAGGCTGAATATATAGCAGATGTCCCCTCTTACGGCTTCTATCCTCGCTCCGCTTTCTTGTACCAAGGTGCTTCTGCTCAGACCAATCTATGGGTCGCACCCTCTCTTGAAATAGGTGGTATGTGGAATTTTGCCAAACGCAATATCCTTAAAGTAGGGCTTTATGTCGATTATAATATCAGGCTTAATCAGCCGAACCTTCCTCTACTTGATTTCTCCCGAATTGATATCAACCCTGCCTCGCAGTCGGAGCAGAATATGCGGAACAATCTCATTCTCAACTCCATGACTGAGGCGACTCTACCCTCTCTCGCTGATGGTTTCATCATTCGGTCCTCAACTGCCGCAACTTCCGCAAACCAATTGCATAACTTGTCAGTAGGTATCCGCCTTACACTTCTCTTTAATGTTAAAGGTTCTCCTCTACCTTGTCGTTGCTACAACTAAATATTTCCATTTCCGGAAATAAGATTCCTTATTCATGCTTTTATGTAATTAACATGAATAGGCTTGCTAAATATAGCAGAGAAGGAATTGCCGAATGCTTTAGTTTTGCATGGTAATTCCGTATTTATGGATTCAAATCAAGTGTGGGTTGTTGGGCGATGCGTTTTTGGATGAGGCGGTCGGTTTCGGGTGTGAGTTTCTTTTCTCCAGTGCGGTAGTAGTAGATTACTCCGTAGTTCTGGCAACAACGCATTTTCTCGTACGGCAGCCTGTTGCTGTAATAACTCTCCACCTGATTCCAGATATCGAGAATGAGTTTGTCGGCCTCCTCCCGCAGCGGACCGAGATCTTCGTATGTGCGGCTCGTTGTCTTCTTGTGCATCCGTTGCGTTACCTGATACTCCTTAAAGATATCGTAGTGCACCTTCACTTTGGCAATAGTAGGATTATAGATAGGGAATCCGCCCATTTTTACTCTTTCGTTTTCGCCGTCTATGATATTTTGTCCCCAAACGAGGAGGTCTTCTTCGGAAGAGAGGTCGGGAAGGATATGGTTGTTAGGGTCGAGTTTATACAGTTCTTTTTGTTCTTTCTTGATGTCTCCTCTTATGGCAGCAAGATTCAAGACCTGTATGAAGTGGCTGATATACATACGTGCATTGCTGACGATATGTTTATATCGCTTATTGGCATTGACCTTTGTCTGGAAATTCTGGTGGTATTGCTGAACCTGATTTTCAAAGATGAGCAAGAATCGTTGTGCTTCGTTGAGAGTTTTGTAGGAAAGCACTTGCTCTGTAAAGTCAGCAACGCTGGCTTGTTGCACGGCATTATGAAGTGCACGCAGTCGCGCTTGGTCGGTGTTAGGAAGTCTTCTGTACGGCATAATCTTGTTGCGAATAGAGAGGTTATACTTTCTGCGGAGATAGTATTCGCAGATTACGCCTGCAAAGGTATAAAAATTATTCTTTTCTTGCAAGCAGTTTCTGTGCTAAATTTATAAGAATCAGTTTTTTTTCTTCCGATACTGGTATTTTGTCAAGTTCTGCGAGTGCTAACAGAGTATATTTTTTCACAACCTCTTCGCATGCCTGGCGCACAGAGAGTTGATTATATATGTCAGTAACTGCGTGTATTTTCTGTTGGTCGGAGATGCTGTGGTCAGCGAGGAGCAGTGAGAGTTGTTGCTTTTGTTGCGGGTCAGCCTTAAGCATGGCAGTAAGAAGCAGATATGTTTTTTTTGCACACAGGATGTCGCCTCCTATAGCCTTTCCGAAGGTCTGAGGATTGCCATACACATCGAGAAGGTCGTCTTGCAGTTGGAAAGCGAGTCCGAGGTTGATTCCATATTGGTAGAGGGCGAGTTGTGCGGTTTGGCCGGCACCGGCAATGAGTGCACCTATCTGCAGAGATGTGGCCAGCAGAACAGAGGTCTTGAGGCGTATCATCATAAGGTAGTCGTCAAGACTGACATCGTCACGGTTTTCGAACTCTACATCATATTGCTGACCTTCGCAGATCTCTGTAGCCATCTTATTGAAGAGATATAGTACCTCGGGCAGGCGGTCAGGTTTTACCTGAGAAAGGAGTTTGTATGCTTCTATAAGCATCTGGTCGCCTGAGAGGATGGCGGTATTTTCGTTCCAACGGACGTGTACTGTAGGTCTTCCGCGCCGTATGGAGGCATTGTCCATGACATCGTCGTGCAGGAGAGTGAAGTTATGGAATATCTCAAGTGCGAGTGCAGCAGGCAGCACTTTCTGTCTGTCTCCGTCAAAGAGGTCGGAAGCCATGATAGCGAGAGCAGGCCGCAGTCGTTTGCCTCCTGCCTGCAGAGTATATTCTATAGGCTCATACAAACCTCTCGGGTTGCGCTGCCAGTTGAGAGAGTCGATGTTTTGCTGAATGTATTCGATAGCAGTCATGGTATGGTTATGATTTCAGAGAAAGTGTGTGTCAGTCAGAACTTGTCTTCGATGATGTCCGTTAATACGTCTTTCATCTGTAGTCCTGCAGCGCGGACTTGCTGCGGAACGAAACTGGTGGCAGTCATACCCGGTGTGGTATTAACTTCCATGAGATTGACTTGTCCGTTTTCGAGGATGATATAGTCTGTGCGAATGATGCCTTGGCACCCGATGATGTCGTACAGTGCGGAAGTGGCTTGCTGTATTTCTTGTGTCAGTTCGGCAGATATGCGTGCGGGGGTAATCTCGTCCGACTCACCGTTGTATTTTGCCTTATAGTCGAAATACTCATTGTGAGAGACTACTTCGGTAAGTGGGAAGATAACGGTTTTCTGACGGGTCTTGTACATGCCGCAGGTTACTTCAGTACCCTTCATGAAAGCTTCAATAATGACTTCGCCACCTTCGCCCATAGCCAGTTCTATAGCCGGTTGTATATCGTCTTCTGTCTTGACTTTGGTGCATCCGAAACTACTGCCGCCTACATTGCTTTTAATGAAACAAGGGAGTCCGACTTCATCAACCACTTGTTTGTTGCGGATCTGTTGCCCGCTTCTAAGAAGAACAGAATGGGCAATGTTAAAGCCGAAATTCTGCAAATAGTGGTTGCAGGCGAACTTGTTGTATGTGAGAGCAGCAGCGAGTACTCCGCAGCAGGAGTAGGGAATATGCAGCATATCAAAGTAGCCTTGCAGAAGTCCGTTTTCGCCCGGGCCTCCGTGAATGGTGATATAGGCAAAGTCGAAAGAGTATTGTTCTCCGTCAAGCGTATATGTGAAATGGTTTTTATCAACAGGCACCCGGGTATTGTCATCAACACATACCTGCCAGTCGTCGCCGCGCATTACCACAATGCGGGCATCGTACAGCTCTTTGTCAATAAAAGAGAGAATGCCGGCGGCACTGCGTAGAGAGACCTCATGTTCGGAGGTGTCACCTCCTGCTACTATTGCTATTCTGCGTTTCATTGTTATAGTTGTTATAATGTATAATCGTTGTTTTGTTGTGCAAAGTTACTGCAAGATTTTGATATGAGCAAGCTTTATTCCGTGCAGTTAAGACATATACCGACGGATTGGCGGTTGTTGAGCAGAGTGCGTCTGAAACGATGAGCTGCTTCAGAGAACCAGATGCCGGAGAAACTATCGGTGTGTATATTGCCAAAGATATGTTCTTTTGCTTTGTCGAAGCAGCATGGGAGAACATTACCCTGAGCATCAATTACAGCACCTGACCATAGTCTGAGACAGTGGTTGCGGTAAGTCTTCTTGAGGATGTAGGTGCCATCGGTTGTCTTCTTATAGCGTGAGTACTTTTCGTTGTCCGGCATAAGAGGGTTGCCATGACGGAAGTCGTAGAACTGGGCAGTTTTAAGAGTGAAGGTGTCCGCACCAAGCCGGCGATAGTTGTCACGTATAAGTTGCCACTCGTCTTGATTGCTTTTCAGCATAAGACATTGCCACTCGATAATGGTATGCGCCTTCTGTCGTTTCTTCTCATCTGCGAGCAGGCGGAGACCATCAAGTGCTCTGTTGATGTCGCCCCCTATGCGATATTCGGAGTAAGCGGGTTGAGTGTAGCCGTCAATGGAGAGAATGATACGGTCGGTGCCACACTGAATGAGTTGCCGTGCATAGTCGGGTGTGAGCAGCATGCCGTTGGTTGACACAATGGTGTAGATGTGTCTTTGCTTGGCAAGACTTATGAGGGCAGGCAGTCGTTTGTTCAGCAGAGGCTCTCCCTGGAAGAAAAACTGCACGGTGTGTAATGTGGGGCAGTCGTCAAGCAGTCTGCTGAAGGTGCTTTCGTCCATCGTGTGCTTTTCGTTTGCACTTTGGGGTCGGGCAGTATTCTTCATAGAGACGGGGCACTGCGGGCAGGCAAGCATGCACCAATCGGCGGGTTCTACAGACAAGAACCCGGGGCCATGCCTAAAACGGTAGATACCGGAAATACTAAGCAGATAACTGCAGCGGCAACGGATGATATTGAGGACTCGGCGGGTCAGCACACAGGTATCTTGTTTATTCTGCGTTCGTGCCTGCCACCTTCAAAATCAGTAGTGAAGAAGGTGTCAACCATCTGCAGTGCAAGGTCTTGGGTCACAAATTTGGCAGGCAGCCCAAGCACGTTGGCATTGTTGTGTTGTCGTGCAAGTTGTGCGAGGGGTATATCCCAGCAGAGAGCGGCACGTATGCCTTGATGCTTGTTGGCAGTCATGCAGATGCCGTTGCCTGTAGAGCAGATGGTGATGCCGAAGTCATACTCACCATTTTCCACTGCCAGAGCCAGCGGATGTGCAAAGTCGGGATAGTCGCAACTTTCGGTGGAGTAGCAACCGAAGTCATAGATGGCAGCACCCTTGGACTGAAGATGGTTGATGACGCTTTGCTTGAGGTCGTAACCTGCATGGTCAGATGCAATAGCGATGCGGAGTTCTGTGAAAGGTTTCATAAGTAATGATATGTAGTGTTAGTAAGTTCTATTTTGCAAGTCTGCGGAGAATGCGGAGTTTCTGCCGCCGTGAAGTGTGCTGCCAGTCATCGGCAGTCATATTGAGTACGGCTTCGTCAGCACTCAGCTCTTCGTGTGTAGTGGGTTGGATATGACTATTGTAGGGGCAAACCTGTGCACATCTGTCGCAACCATACAGAATGTTTTCAACCGTTTTCTTATATTTGTCCGGCAAGGTTTCTTTTCTTTCAACAGTAAGGTATGACACGCATTTTCTTGCATCGAAAGGTTCGTCACGCAGTGCGCCTGTAGGACAAGCATTGAGACATAGAGAGCAGTCGTGGCACAGGTTGTCGGTGAAGGGTTGGCTGTAGTTGTCCGCTTCCTGATTGAGCAGGAGAATGCCGATGTGTATATATGACCCGTAAACGGGGCTTATCAGTTGCCTGTTCTTACCTATTGCACCTATGCCTGCCAGTTGTGCCCATCGCCGCTCAAGAATAGGTGCTGAGTCGCAAAACAGATGTTGGTGAGAAGCGGAGAACACCTCTGCGCCATACTCGCGGGTTATGAGGTTCTCCAACTTCTGAAGATATGATTTCATAACGAGATGATAGTCGCATTTGGAGAGTCCGCTTTCTGAAACAAAGGGTGCTCCCTCTACCTGCTTCTTGCTTTTGTGGTAGGAGAGGATGCAGACCATGACCGTCTTGCAACCCGGAACGAGTGCTTCCGGATTGACACGTTTCTCAAAGTCGCGTGTCATATATGACATTGAGCCATGATGTTGCAGTTCAAGCCAGCGTGAAAGAATGAGTGCATCGTGGTCCAAACGATGTGCACGTGCTATTCCGCAACTATCGAAACCTGTTGCGGCAGCCAGCTCCATAAGCCTACTTAGCGCAAGCATGAGTCTATAGCCTTACTTAATGCCTCAAAATCGGTATATCTGCCGACTATCTCTCCTTGTTTGTTAAACAGATACAAGGTAGGTATCTGCTGAACGTTGTATTGCACGAAAGCGTCTTCGTACATTCCGTTTTCTCCTCTTACGGTAATCCACGGGAGATTCTCTGCCGAGTCTTCCCATAGCAATTTGTTTGTGTCGGCACTGACACTGAAAATCTCTAAACCGCGAGGGTTGTATTTGTTGTAGATATCACGCAGAGCAAAGATATATGCCGAACTGTTCTCCATAGCAATAGCAGAGAATTCGAGTACGAACACTTTGCCGCGGAGGTCAGACAGATAATGTATTTTGCCGTTCTCGTCGGGGAGACTGAAATCAAGAAAACTATTCTCCGAGTCGGCGATAAACTGCCTCATAGCCTCACGGTTTGCCTCTTGCCGCTCTTGCTGAATGGCATCGAGGGTCAGTTTGTAAACAGCCTTGCTGCGCGGGTTGTCAGGCATGAAGGCATTCCATGCAGTGGCGACAGCAGAGAAGTAGGGGCGGTCGGTCTTGTCGTACAGGTCGAATACAAACTTACCGGCTTTCTGCTGAAAGAGGGCATAGTAAGCAACTATTGAGCGCGGGTCGTCAAGGATAACTCTGCGTGCATATTGTTTGTGTTCTTCCAAAGAAGATTCTTTGAGCGAGTTGCGAAGGGCGGTTATATGGTTGGTCTGTTCTGAACCTTCAACACCTATGTAAACAGACAGACTGTCAGCAGAAACGTTTATTCTAAGATGTTCTGTGGAGTCAATGGCAAGCACAAGCATGTTTTTGTCAAGTCGCAAGCGATACAATTCGGTGAACTCAGGAGAGGGCTGTTTGAAGCGGAAACTGCCATCGGCAGGTAGTATCAGTGAGTCAAGAATTGCTGTGTTGTTCAGTGCGAGTTGCTCTAAATATAGTTTTTTGCCTTCTGCTCCTGAAATATGACCTTCTATATGGAAAGAAGGAGTTGAACATGATGCCAACACAAGGCAGAATATGCCTGCGAAACAGGTCTTCTTCATTTTTAATTTCATTTGAGTGTGTTGAGTGAGTCGGGTTTGTTGTCAAGATACAGTACCATGTGAGTGGAATCCTGTTGCACTATGGTGACGGCAACCGGACCAGTTTCATTATTACGGAACTTATGAACCGCTATCATAATATTGGACGAGAATAACTTAACTGCTATAGCCATCACTATAATACCGAAGAACTTGCGGATAATGTATATGCCGCTTTCTCCTAATATGCGTTGTATAAATTTTGTAGAATGACATACGAGCCATACAGCTATCATGTTGAACATAAGTGCCACGACAATCACCCATGAAGCATACTCCGCACGAAGGGTCAGCAAGGCGGTCATCACTCCCGGACCTGCAAACAACGGGAAAGCGAGAGGTACTATAGAACTCGAACCCTGCGGACCATTGTTCTTGAATATCTCCACATCGCACACCATCTCTATCGCCATAAGGAAAATGACGAAGGCACCTGCTACTGCAAACGACTCTATGTCAATATGAAACAAGCGCAGCATCCACTCGCCTGCAAACAAAAAAGCAAGCATAAGAACGAAAGTGGCAAAAGTCACTTTCCATGCATTCACACGGTCGCCTTTCTTCTCAAGATTGAGAACTATAGGAATACTGCCAAGCGGGTCAATAATAGCAAAGAGCATAATGAAGGCACTTGCTATCTGCATAAAATAAATCCAGTTCATAATGTGATATATAGTATTGTTACGGTTATTCCCTATTATTGAGAGGACTTTTCAGGGTGCAAAGTTACTCATTTCTGCATAATTATGCAAATATGAATTGTTAATGACATTCAGGTATTTGTGAGATTGAGGAAAATATATTATCTTTGCAGCGTGGAAAATATAAATTTCCTCATCAGGTGTATTCTATAAGTAAAGTGATAAATTATTAAAATATTAAATTTATGATTAACTCCCAAGACATCAAGAACGGTGTTTGTATCCGAATGGACGGCCGTTTGTATTTTGTAATAGAGTTTCTGCATGTAAAACCCGGCAAGGGAAACACAATCATGCGAGTAAAGTTCAAAGATGTTGTTGATGGACGTGTAATTGAGCGCCGCTTCAATATCGGAGAGAAACTTGAGGACGTGCGTGTAGAGCGCCGCCCATACCAATATCTCTATCAGGAGGGTGTGGATTATATCTTCATGAACCAAGAGACCTATGAGCAGATTCCTATTGCTCATGACCTGATTACGGGTGTTGACTACCTTAAAGAAGGTATGATATGCGACGTGGTAAGCGATGCATCTACTGACACCGTATTGTTTGCAGAACTCCCCACCAAGGTAGAACTGCAGATTGTCTATACCGAGCCCGGTCTGAAAGGCGATACAGCTACCAACACGCTGAAACCTGCCAAACTTGAGACAGGTGCTGAAATCCGTGTGCCTCTGTTCATCAATGAGGGTGAGATTGTGCGTGTTGATACACGTGACGGTAGCTACTGCGAGCGCGTAAAAGCATAAGCAGGCTCTCATTTCCTATTGACTTTGGAAACAGCAAATAATACTGACTCTCGGCAAAGATGTTGAGAGTCAGTGTTGTTTGGTGCATAACAGGGAGATAGAACAAGTTGAATCCGCTATGGACAATATCTCACTTGATTGTGCACGCAGACCAGCAATATTTGCATATCTGCAGATAAAGCAGTATCTTTGCAGGCAGGAAATGAGACAGTTTCGTACAGAGATGTTGCATGTAACAACATAGTATGCGTGTCTCTTATTTCAACACAAAGTAACGTTCTTATCATATTTGTATTCCAATGTATTTTGACGAGTTACCACTGACAGACAATATCCTTGACGCACTATGGGATATGCATTTTGACGAATGTACCCCCGTTCAGGAGGCTTCCATACCTGTGATTCTTGAGGGCAAAGATGTCATATCTTGTGCGCAGACCGGCACAGGCAAAACTGCTGCATATATACTCCCGCTGCTCAACAATCTTGCCACCGACAACCACGACCCGGACCGTATCAATGCCATCATCATGGCTCCCACGCGCGAACTGGCACAGCAGATAGACCAACAGATGGAGGGATTTTCTTTCTATTCGCCATTCTCCTCGGTGGCGGTATATGGTGGTAGCGATGGCAATATCTGGGATGTGCAGAAGCGGGGGCTCACTCGTGGTGCCGATGTGGTTATTGCCACTCCCGGACGGCTGCTGTCACACATGAATGTGTATAAAATAGATTTCTCCGCTGTCAAATACTTCATCCTTGATGAGGCTGACCGTATGCTTGACATGGGCTTCTTCGATGATATTCTCAAGATAGTGAACCAACTGCCAAAGCAGCGGCAAACCATCATGTTCTCCGCCACTATGCCCCAGGAACTGCGCAGGCTGGCAAAGGGTTTCATGCACAATCCGGTAGAAGTGAACATCGCCATCTCACGCCCGCCCGAGACAATACACCAGCAGGCACTCATCTGCTATGAAGCCCAGAAACTGCCTTTCGTCATAAACCTTCTGAAGCAAAAGCAACTGAAGAAGGTTCTGCTTTTCGTAGGTAAGAAGGCTAACGTAAAAGATATTTTCATGGCTCTTCGACGCAAAGGTATGGAGGCGCGGCAGATGCATTCCGACCTCACCCAGCAAGAGCGGGAACAGGTGATGCTTGACTTTCGCAACGGCAAGGTAGATGTGCTGGTAGCTACCGACATAGTGGCACGAGGGATAGATGTGGACGATATACCGTTGGTAATCAACTATGATGTACCTCGTGACGCGGAGGACTATGTGCACCGTATAGGGCGTACAGCACGAGCAGAAAACAGCGGCGAGGCGATAACTCTGGTCAGCGAGAAAGACCAACTCTACTTCGCCAAGATAGAGAAATTCCTGAATAAGGAAATAGAGCGCATGCCTATGCCTCAAGAGTTGGGCGAAGCACCTGAATATAACCCTAAACCCGCAGAGAAGAAACGGAAGTGGCACAAACATAAGGCCAAGTCCGGCAAACAGGCAGAAGGCAATCATAAGAATCACCGCAATGAAACCAAAAGACAATAAAAGGCGTACCACTGCTTCTTCCTCCCATCTTCTTCCGGAGCAAAGAGAATACGTGGGAGTTCTCAGTCTCACATGGCGGGGCGGATATGTTGTGCCTAACCGTAAGCAATTCAAGCGCGACATCTTTATTCCTGACCACTTGCTCGGCAGGGCCATGGACGGAGACAAGGTGCTCGTCAGACTTACCGAATGGAAACGCTACAAACACTATCCGGAGGGCGAGATTATCTCCGTGATAGGTCGTGCGGGAGAGAATGATACAGAGATGAACTCTATTCTTGCCGAGTTCGGGTTGCCTAACTCGTACCCGCAGCAGGTTGTTGACGAAGCCGAGGCAATAGAAGACACTATTACTGAGCAAGAAATACTGCGCAGAAAAGATATGCGCAACATAACAACCTTCACCATTGACCCTGCCGATGCGAAAGATTTCGACGATGCTCTGTCATTCAGAGAGATAACCGGTGACTCGTCGGATATAACCTACGAAGTGGGAGTACACATTGCAGATGTAACACACTATGTGCGCCCTGACACCCTGCTTGACAATGAGGCTTATACGCGCGGCACCTCTGTCTATTTAGTTGACAGGGTTGTTCCTATGCTGCCCGAGAAACTAAGCAACGGTATATGTTCGCTGCGACCTGACGAAGACAAACTCTGCTTCTCCGTCATCTTCCAGATGGACGCAGATGCCAATGTACTCAAGTATAACATCAAGCGAACCGTCATCCGCAGCAACCGACGCTTCAACTATGATGAGGTGCAGAACATAATAGAAACAGGTTCGGGCGATTACTCAAAGGAGATACTCACACTCAACGGTCTTGCCCAAATACTGCGTGAGCAACGCTTTGCACATGGTGCGATAGACATACAGCAGGACGAAGTAGGATTTCAGGTAGATGAAAACGGCAAACCGCTTTCTGTCTTCTTCCGGGAACACAAGGAGTCGAACCAGCTGATAGAAGAGTTTATGCTTCTTGCCAACCGTACTGTGGCTGAATACATAGGCAAAAAGCGAAACTCAACCTTCGTATATCGTGTTCACGATGTACCTGACCAGGAAAAACTGCTCGAACTGCAGAAGTTTGTGCATAACTTCGGATATAGGTTGGATCTGTCCGTTCAGAAACATACGGCTCATGAGATGAACACTCTGCTGCACGACGTGCAGGGCAAGCCGGAACAGGATTTGATACAGATGCTTGCTCTCCGCAGTATGGCAAAAGCGGTGTATTCCACCAAAAACATAGGTCATTACGGGCTCGCTTTTCCATACTACACTCACTTCACTTCTCCTATACGCCGCTACCCGGACATGATGGTGCACAGGCTGCTCACGCAGTATATGAAAGGTAAGTGTACCGTAAGTGAAAGCGAACTTGAAGACCGATGCAAACATTGCTCCGAACAAGAACAACTGGCTGCTCTGGCTGAACGCGCATCAGTCAAGTATAAGCAGGTGGAGTTCATGCAGGACAATATAGGCAGGCAGTTTGATGCTGTCATCAGTTCTGTGACAGACTTCGGGTTCTTTGTGGAACTAACTGAAAACAAGTGCGAAGGACTTGTGCCTGTCAGAACTGTAAGTGAACAGTTTGACGACACTTTCTTCTATGAGGAAGATGCGCTGTGTATGTATGGTGTGAATACCGGCAGACGGTTCCGATTAGGCGACAAAGTGAGAGTGAAACTTACAGAAGCCGACCTCGAAAAGAAGCAACTCAACTTTGTTCTTGTATAAATAAAAGGTTTTTTTTATCTTTGCAGCCTGATAATGAAGAAACTGCTATACATATTGCTCACCTTGCTGCTCCCAATGTCTGTATTTGCGGATGTGAGGATTACTCTCCGCTCAGGTCAGACGCTGACAGGCACAATAGTGTTCCAAAACGAACAGGTGCTTGTAATCAAAGACGCTGACGGGCAGCGGTTTCAGTATCCATTCTCGGAAATAGAAACTATAGAAGACGGTATTGTGGCGGTTAGTGAGGAGGATACCGGAAGTAGTGCAGTCAGTAAGAAAAAAGTGGGGGTCTCACTTCATGTAGCCGGAGGTGCTGCCTTTGTGCCCTACTCGGATGCAGGCGGAGGTATGGCTGTGAACATATACGTAGGTGCTTGCAATCTGTTTGACAAACATATATTTGTAGGTGGCGGAATAGGATATACCGGTGTGTTTGTCTTCCCTCAACAGACGACTGACAAATCATTATCATTCATACCTGTTCAGGTGCGTTTCTCTGCCCCGTTGATGCAGACAAAGCATGCTCCTGCACTTGGAGCCTCTATCGGCTACGGGTTCTCTCCCAAAGGAATTGACAAGGGTGGAGTAGCAGTATCTGTCGATGCCGGTTGGCGATGGCAGATGTCGGAGAAAGCGGCATTGTTCGCAGGTGTGGACTTTGCCTTGCAACAAGGGAAATGCGGCATTGTGGAAACTATTGAGGAAGAGCAATACACTTCAGAACAAGTCAGGAACTTCTGCCGCATAGGACTCAAAGTGGCAATACAATTCTAATCTGTAGAACATCGTAACTTCCCAAACCTGTGAACTCTACCCGCTACATACGCATAAAGAAGAAGATGCCGAGGCGTAATAGGCTTTCTGTCATGCTAAACGACAGCGAACAGCGCGCTCTTGACAACTACTGCCGCAAGTATAACATTCAGAATCGTAGTAAGTTCGTGCGTGAGACACTCATGAAAGATATACTTCATAAGTTTGACAACGACTCACCAACATTATTCGATTAATACTAACCATTAAATATATTCATTTATGAGAAAAACAATTTTATTTTCAGCTTTCATGCTTGTCATGATGACTGCATGCAACTTCTCTTCCACCATCCTTGTTACTCCCGGCACAAAGACTCTGCCTGCCGAAGGTGGTGAGTTCACAGTATCCGTAACTACCGACGTTGAAACCAATGAGTGGACTGCCGAGTGTGACAGCACCTGGCTTCACATGGACAAAACATCGGGTGTCGGCAGCGGTAAGGTTAATGTTACCGTAGATGCCAATCCTTATTCAACTACTCAAAGTACTATCATTCGTTTCCGTGATGAAGATAATCTTGTTCAGGTTATTGTCATGCGCGAAGGTACCGGCGAATCAGGAGAGAAACCCTCCCAAAATCCTAATGCCCCTGTCAAAGTTGATGTTTCCGAAATACAGGCACCTGCTGATGGTGGAACTTTCGACGTACAGGTGACTGCCGCTGCTGACCTTAAATGGTCGGTTTCCTCCAATGCTTCGTGGGTAAAATCCAATATCGGAGTGGAGAAAGGCAACAAAAAAATCACTCTCACTGTCGATGCTGCTCCTTCTACCACCTACGACCCGACCGAGGCTGTCGTTACTATCAAACCCCAGACTTCCACCTCTGACGATGAGAAAACCTACATCTACATTACCCGCGCAGGTCAGCCCGCACCCGTATTCACTATTGATGACAAAGGCAGAAAAGTGATGTTTGCACCGGGCAACCTCCAATATTCTGTAGGCAATATATGGCGCTTTGCCGACCATCAGTACACAGTGATAGGTGACGACAACCAATATATCTCCGCAACCAACTACAACTACATCGACCTCTTCGGTTGGGGCACAAGCGGCTACAATGAGTGCTACCCCTATCTCTTCGCTGCTGATGCACAATATGGTCCTACAGGTGAAGAAGATATCGAAGGCACTGAGTATGACTGGGGCGTTTACAACTCGGATAAGATTCAAAACAGTCCTAACAAAAACTATAAGTGGTTTACACTGAGTTCGATGGATTGGAACTACATATTCGAACATAATGTTACAACTCTTGGCAGTTTCAATGGAGTGCCGGGATTATTCGTCTTTCCTGACGGATGGGAGTACATTAGTGGTATGACTTTTGACAACTACACTTCTTTTTCTTATAGTTTGGATAACGAAGATATAGTGACGGAAAATGGAATATTGTTCCTTCCGAATGCAGGATATCGCAATCTAAAAGAATATAATGTAGGAATATATGGTCAGTATTGGACAAGCACGGTTTATGGGGCAAAAGGTGCCGGTATTATAGAGTTCAGTTCCAAAAACAGCGGAGGTGATGGAGAAGTATATACTTTGGCAGACCCCAATATAAGACCTACCGGTCTGCCTGTTCGCCTCGCAAGAGAAGTCAACTACTAAATAGTTATATGTATAGATAAAACATTCATCCGTAGAGGCGTAAGACAATATGTTTCAACCTAAAAAGAAAAGCCTAAACAGTATTGCTGTTTAGGCTTTCTTTTATCTTCCGGCGCATCAGTCTTTGTTCTTTGTTCTTTAGAAGTACTTCACCTCTGTGCCTGCTATGCTTGTCAGCAGGTTGTTGGCAAGACGGCTTGCACCAAAACGGAAATTCTTGTTGTTGAGCCAGTCTTCGCCCAGCACTTCTTTCACTATTGTGTAATGCTGCACCGCCTCTTCAGTTGTGCTCACACCGCCTGCCGGTTTGAAACTTACTTTCTCTCCTGTCTTCTCATACCAGTCTTTTATCGCACGGCACATGACATAAGTTGCCTCAGGAGTAGCATTGACGGCTATCTTGCCCGTGCTTGTCTTGATGAAGTCTGCGCCTGCCTGCATGGCGAGAAGTGAGGCGTTGTATATGTTCTTTGCGCTGCCAAGGGCACCTGTCTCAAGTATCACTTTCATGTGCACGGGAGCCTTGCATGCCGCACGAAGTTCGCTGAGTTCGTCAAACACCTCCTCGTATCTGCCTTCAAGGAACTTGCCAACAGAGATAACTACATCTATCTCCGTTGCGCCCTCATGAATGGCAAGAAGAGTCTCCGCTACCTTTACTTCGATGAATGTCTGTGAAGCGGGGAATCCTGCAGAGACTGCAGCAATGCCTATTTTCTCCTTAAGGTTCTTCTTTACAGTGGCAACCATTGCGGGATAGACGCATATTGCCGCTACATTTGGTATGTCAGGAAAGTGAGTGCTGAAGTTGTTTACTTTGTTTGCCATGCCTGCCACTTTCTCCACCGTGTCGTCGCAGCTGAGTGTGGTAAGGTCTATCTGATGCAGACATTGTTTCCATACCTCTGGAGTGTTGTTCTCTGCAAAATGTGCAATGAGAAGGGTTTGTACCTCCTGTTTTACTTCCTCATCGGTCATCTGCCAGTTGTACTGTGCAAACAATTCATTGAACTTATCCATTATTCTTCTGTTTTAGAGTTAAGTCTTGCAATAATTGTTTCGTTTCCGGTTACTGCGTCTCCCAGTTCCACCATCATCTCCGTGTTGAGAGGCAGATACATGTCAACGCGCGAACCGAACTTGATAAACCCGAGATGTGTATTGCGGGTTGCAGGTTTGCCGGGTTTGGCGTATGTAACAATGCGCCGTGCCATTGCGCCTGCTATCTGTCTGACAAGAATCTTCTCGCCAGAGGGTGTCTCTATGATAACCAAAGAGCGCTCGTTCTCGGTGGAGGACTTGGGCAGCCACGCACCTTTGTGTCTGCCGCTTTGGTGCTCCGAGCGAAGCACCGTCCCCTCTATAGGATACCAGTTGGCATGTACATTAAAGGGCGACATGAAGATGCTGACCTGCAGACGTGTGTCGTGAAACACCTCTGTCTCTTCCGTCTCTTCTATTACCACCACCCGTCCGTCTGCCGGAGCAACAATGAAATCAGGGTCATTGACCTCGATTATCCGTTCAGGATTGCGGAAGAAATAAGTGACAAAACAAAGCAGAATGGCAGCAATGGAAAGAGTTACAGCAAAAACCCAATGCGGGAAACTGAGAAAAATGGGTACATTGACAAGAAAGATCAGCAGCACCAGTATTATTATGAAGTTCTTTCCTTCTTTGTGTATTCTTGGTCGTTTCATGCTAATATGTCAACTGTTTTGAGCCCATTCGTCGAAAGGCAACTGTGCAAGCATATCGGCTGCCTTGTCGAGTCCTTCCTTAAGTTTCTTTTCCAGCATCTTGCGGAGCATGATATTCATGTCGGTCTTGATAGTCAGTTTCAGACGCGTGTCATGTTCTTCCAGTTGCTTCATCTGAATCCACATGTTTGCATCGGATGGTGCGTCCTCCACATGGAACTTGATGGTTTTCTGAGGTTCTCTGTCCACAATGCGCAGGTATAGTTTCTTGCCTAAACCATCCACTTTGAAGCGCACGTAATCAGGTGTGGCCTCAATCTCTCTTATTCTGTCCTGCGGAATAAGATGTTTTATTCTGTCAATATTGCTCAAGTCGCTCAATATGGCGTAGATGGCTTCTATTGAGGCTGTGGACTTGGTTATCTTGCTCTCGTATTTTACTTCTTCCATGTCAATGGATTTTTTTGCCAGTTCTGTAATAAGGTAACATCCTCTTTTGTTATATAGCCTGTTTGGAGTGCCTGCTCGAGAATGGAATTGAAGCCGCAGAGAGGGTGATGTTCTATGTCCGCTTTCTCAAACTTGCTTTCAGTGTCGGCAAACTCATAGTTAAATATAGATATAAGTCCCAGCACTTTGCAGCCGTTCTTCCTGATTGCATCAACTACCTTCATGCTGTTGTCTCCCACGGAAACCTGGTCTTCTATCACTACCACATTCTGCCTCGGACGGAGGTCGCCTTCTATCATATTCTCAAACCCGTGGTCCTTTGGTGTGGGGTGTACATAGATAAAGGGCAGTGACAACTCCTCTGCCACAAGCATACCCATGGCAATGGCGTTGGTGGCTACACCGGCTATTACCTCTACATCGGGATACAACTCGACTACTTTTCGCGCAAGTTCTATCTTTATTATATTCCGCATACGCGGATAAGACAATATCTTGCGGTTGTCGCAATATATAGGAGAAACCCAACCGCTTCCCCATATAAAAGGATTGCGCGGTTGAAGCTTGATAGCCTTCACTTGCAGCAGTTTTTGTGCTATAAAATTATCTAAGTCTTTCATATTGTTATGATTTTAAGTTCATAAAAGGTACAACCTTTCCCGCTACAAAGATAATGCGTTTTTCTCAATACTGAAAATATATTTTTTATGTTCTTTAGCATAATTTCCGGACTATAAAACCGGAGAGATATGCACATCATCATGCTATCTCTATGCTATCTCTATGCTATATGTGTGCTGTCTCTAAGCCGTGAGTACCCTAAGCTCACCCTAAGCTCGGTCTTAGTGTTTGTTCTCGTATTTGTCAATCTGTGCCTGCGCAATATTCACTTGTTGTTCCAGCTGACGGACATCCAGCATCAGCAGTGCAAGCCGGCAGGTTTCGGTTAGAGCCTGCTTTTCTGTCTGATTAAGATAATAAGCGTAGTCGGAACTGCCGGTCAGAGTAACTTTTATTCTGTCTTTCTCGTGCGCGGCAATGAACTTGAGTGCTGACAGAGCATCTTCTTCAGAGAGGTTGAGTATTTCGTATTTGCAGCCGTCCGTCTCAAACGAATGGGTGCTACCACTCGCCGTCTGATAATCTTCGCCGACTGTGAGAGTCAGTTTGTCATGATTGATAGCCTTTTGTCCGCAATAGTAACTCTTCATTGTAATGCGCACATCTTCATTGACGTATGCCTGAAGAAAACAGCGGTTGAAGTTTTTGTCGGTGGGCAGTTGTTTGTGCACATATCTTCCATAAAACTCATACTCTCCGTTCTTCTCGCATTTGAACTTCTTGAGCAGATTGTCCACTTGCGGGAGGAGAGGTTGAAGAAGCGAGTCGGAGTAGTGAAGGTTGCGCTGTGCTTCAATATATACGATGCTGTCCATCAGTGCCTTTGCACTACGGCGGGCATCAACTTGTTTCGGATACAGCAGGTGTACTGAGTCAAGTTGTAGTTTGGCAGCATTGAGGTTACCCTCGTTAACCAGTTGCTGAGCGGCGGCAACACGTGCCTCTGCCCGCCTGAGTTCTTTCTGCTTGGTGTTGCAACCAACCATGGCAACTACCAATAGTGAGAATAATATTATCTTTTTCATAAACATGAATCTGTAAGTGTTGATTAGTATATTATCTTGATTCTGCCTTGCGGTTCAAAATAGTCGTTGGATATATTTCCACCGAGGTTCTTCTCAAGAAACTCTACGAAGACATCTCTGTACAACTGGTTTCTGCGCTCCACTACCTTGCAGTCTTTCAGAACATAGTAGAACCCTCCGCCTGTCACGCAGTAGTCTATAGTGGCGATGGTGTAGGTATTGTCTGATTGAAGTGGTTCGTACTTGCCTGTCTTTTTGTTGAGTACCTCCACATCTGTGACTGTGTGATTCCTGACGTTTACAGTGTATCTTAGTCCTGACACTTGTGGGAAATAGCCGTCTTCGAGTGGCAGAAGTGCTGTACATTTCTCCAGCAACTCCTGTATGGTGGCACCTGTTGCTTCCACCACCCACATATTGTTGTCGTATGGCAGGATGTCAGTGATGTCGCCGTAGGTCAGGTCGCCTGCGAATTTCTCTGCACGTATGCCTCCTCCGTTGGCAATGGCAATGTCTGCATCTAAGATAGTTCTGTATGCGTCGCACACCAGGTCTCCCAGATTGGTCTCTGCCTTTCTCACTTCCTGCCGTCCTTCTTTGTCGAGTATGCTCAGTTTCACATCACTATGGCAGACCACCCTCCGTGTGAGTGTGTTCATTAGGATATTCACACTATCGGTGACCGCACTCACACGTGCGTTTGTGTATTGTTCTGTTTCTTTTTTAGGAATGAGAGTGTTGCTGATGCTGCCGTCTTTTTGTATCAGCACCTTGCCTATATTGAGAAACTTGGTACCGGTCTGAGTCGCAACTATCTTCTTCCCGTCTTTGTTTTCAACACTGTCGCCCGGAATAACGTTATGCGTGTGTCCGTCAAGCAGGATGTCTATACCGGTGGTGGCGGCAATAAGGGAGTGTGATTCAATATGTGTATTATTGTCTTCTTCGCCAAGATGGGAGAGTACAACCACATAGTCTGCGCCTTTTCTTCTTGCTTTGTTCACTGCCTTCTGCACTATCTTATACAAGTCGTCCTGCCGAAGTTCATACACCTGCTTGTCTCCGTTCATGAAAGCAGAAGCTTCAGTATATAATGCTGTCGGAGTAACCACACCTACGAATGCCACTTTTGTCTTGCCGTATTTCTTGATGACAAACGGAGCATAGACAGGTTTGGTCTTACCCGCTTTGAACAGGTTGGCACATGTGACAGGTGCGCCGATATGTTTCAGCAGCTGTTCTGTGTGACTGACAGGGTAGTCGAACTCATGATTGCCGAGAGTGATGGCATCGTAACCTACCTGTCGCATGATGTCGGCTATATATTGTCCGTGCGAGATAGCACCTGCTGTGCCGCCTTGCACGAAATCGCCACTTGAGACAACTGCAACGTACGCCGTATCTTCGATAGCGTCTCTCAGTCCGGCAAGATGAGTGTAGCCGTCTATCTGACAATGTACATCGTTCTCATAGAGAATAACAATACTCTTGTCAGGTACATTCCGTTTCTTTGCTTTTGCTCCTGCTGTCGGCAATATAAGGCATATCGCCAACATGAATAAAATACGTGTCTTCATAATCTATATGTTTTGAATAATGGTTAATATATGTTTCGGATTATCAATTATGTATTGCGGGTTATACTGCAATAGTGTCTCTCTCGTGCAAAAACCCCATGTGCAGGCAACAGCCGGTACACCGGCATTCAGGGCAGTCTGCATATCCACGTCAGAGTCTCCAATGTATATTACGGTAGTCAGCTTACGACTGCCAATTATATCATGCACAATCTGTGGATCAGGCTTTCTCGGACGACCTTCACGCTCTCCCAACACTATGTCGAAGATGTTAGGAAAATAGTGCCGGATAAGGTCTTCGGTGGCAGCCTGATACTTGTTAGAAGCAACAGCCAGCAGCCAACCCTTGCTCTTCATTTCTTCCAATACCTTTTCTATTCCGTTGTACGGACGTGTATGAACCTTGTTGTGAGAGTTGTAGTATGGTATGAATACCTCTCTCAGCCTCAGCACATTCTCTTCCGTCTTCTCTGTTTCGGGCAATGCACGCATGATGAGACGATTCACGCCGTTACCCACCAAATGCGGGTATTCTTCTGCACTATGGATGGGGTAACCGAACCTGCTCAAAGCATGGTTGCATGCCATACCCAAATCATCAATAGTGTTCAGGAGTGTTCCATCAAGGTCGAATATTGCTACTTTCTTTATATCCTTTTTCTCCATTATGGCTGCAAAGGTACGGCAATATTCTCTTATGTGCAAATTATTCGAGATTATTGATTATTCTCTCCAATTGTTCTCCCAGTCCGATAGTGTAGCCCTGCATTACAAAGACTACATTATTAAAGGTGTCGGCAACAATGAATACGGGCAACAGGGAGTTGTCCTTGAGTTTCATCTTGCGAACTATATGGTTGAATACCTCTTTCTCAGGGTCAATACCAATAATAATGTTCTGTGGCAGAGTGCCGTAGTCGTTCTGAAGGAAGGTCTCCAGTTCCTGCTCGTTTTCTGTGAGCAGTACTATAGGTCTGTTCCATTTGTCGAACGAGGTGTGCAGCTTGGCAATGTCACGAAGTGCGTGGTTGGATGGCTCTTGTCCCGGATTGATTATTCCCACAATGAAGAATCCGCGCCCCGTCTGAGATACGAAACTCCTTGGTTGGTCGTCTCTCAGGAAGCGCAGTTCGGAGTTGAAACTGCCTATCATGCACACATCTGTCTTCTCATGAGGCAGAATAAGAGGCAGGGTAGTGGTTTGATTTCTGTTGATGTTGAAGATGCAGTTTGTGGTGTTCACACTGCCGTTGGCCTGTCTTATACCTGTAACCAGCATGTATGTGCCTTCGTCAAGACTGACACCTTGTGCAAAGGTGTTGTTGTAGCTTGTGCCTCCTCCCATATCAAGATCGCCTTCGTCGAAACTGAGCAGCCGGAGTTGTCCGTCTTGAATGCGGGAAATACTGAAGTGGCTGTAGTAGCGCGGGTCTTCGAAGTCAGGCAGAGGTTCGTATGTGAGCATAAGTGTACCCATAGGTGCAGCCTCTGCTTTCTGTTCATTGAAGTGCACATCAATCCACTTGCCTGCTTTCCTGAACTGCACTTTGCCCGTCACATCATCTTTACGTGCTTCGATATTCAGACTGCGGGCAATATCTACGAACAGTATGTCGCGGGAGCGGACATCACTTACACCTGAACGGAGTGCACCTATCGGAGATTGGGCGATGCGCATGGCGCGGGTGTCAGGGTTCATGCGTATATTGTCTTTTATCCACTCTACCAATTGTTGCGGATCACGGCGGAAGGTGTCGGCAGTCTCTTTATCAAAATACTCTGCTATTGCCTGTTTGTAAGGTATGAGTATCGGTTCGTTCTCCACCCGCAACTGCAGTTGTTCGGTGTTGGCATAGAAAGCGTCATTCAGCACTTCGGCAGAGATGTCTGTCAGGTCTTTGCTTGCGAGGGCGGCTAATATTCCTCTTGCTCTTTGCGGGTTGTCAGCATGCAGGCAGAGGAAGTCGTAAATGACGTGCCAGTTGGCCCGTGCTTTGACGAGATAATCAATGTCGGCAGGAGAAACATTAGGCAGTGCTTTTGCCTGCTCTTTGCTTAGGAAACTGCTCTCCATGTATGCTTTTCTTATTGAGTCTTCTCTCTCGAAGCGCAGTTTGCAGAGTTCCTGCTGTTGTTGTTTTATCTTTGGGTAGTGAGGGTCGGAAGCAGGAGGCATGATGACGAGACTCTGTAGTTCATGAACGAGGGTCTGCTTGTCGGTTTGTGGGTTATGATTGAGAGTAATGGTGATCTGTTTGTCCGTACCGAACGAAGCCTTCTGAAACCCATATTCCGAGTCTTTCGATGCCCACACGAGCATGTCTCCGTTGCCCGCAGTGAGGAAAGTGCGACCTTCGGAGTCGGTGTATTTGGTGACGGCAGTGAAGAACTCGGCATAATTATATATCTTGAACTCTACTTTGCAGTCTTCTACCGGTGTGCCGTCAGCAGACAGAATGGTAAAGTCAATGCGTGAAGTCTTGGCATAGTTGTCTATGACATTTATCTCGGTGAAGTTGCCTGTTCTGAGAATCACTTCTTCAGGTCCGGGGTAGTTTCCGAAGGCTCTGGTATGTACAAGCAGTGCTCTTGAGGCGGGTTCGTTGAACCAACCGAGGTTGAGTACGGGTTCGGGTTCGCATGCTCCGAGGAAATACCATTTGCCGTCAGCCCAGGCTTCTACCCAAGCGTGGTTGTCGTCGGTATGTGCCCAGCGGGGAGTATATACTTGTCGGGCAGGGATACCTACCGAGCGGAGTGCCGCCACGGTGAAAGTGCTCTCTTCTCCGCAGCGCCCTGTTGAATTACGCAAAGTAACGATTGGCGAAGTGGTGCGTGCATTCGAAGGTTGGTAGGTCACATGTTCGTGACACCAGTGATTAACTTCGAGTATTGCCTCTTTCATACTGAGGTTTTCCACACGCGGTTTCAGTTCGTTGTAGAACAGAGGTCTTGAAGCATCAAGATTCTCGTTGTTTACACGTGCAGGCAGTACGAAATGCCTATATATGTATTCAGGTATTTTCTTTCCCCATGGCATCTCTTGTTGTGCAAGAAGGGCGGTCTTCACATTGTCGTAATGCAACTCTTGCGGGTAGTCGGTGATGTCGGCAAGAGGCATGTAGGCATAGAGAAACTGCATGGCCTCGGTCTCTTTCTGAGTATATTGTTCCTGCTTTTCAAACAGACCGAACCCCAACATCTGCTGACGCTTGGTGAAGTCTGCGCTGACGGTGTCACGCCAGGCATTGTCTGAAATAAAATGTTCTGACTCTTTCTGACTGCATGATAGCAGACATACTGCCAAAAGGCATATAGATAATGTTTTTTTCATGGTGGATATTGTTGAGAATTAGTATATTACAAGTTGTCTGTGCAAAGATAGCAAGTTTTTTTCATATAGGAAAACCATCACGCATTTTTTTCTTCAGGGAAGCAAAATAATAGGCATAACTCTCTACTGCTTATAGGGTTGCTGCACGGAGCAGTATGGAGAGAGGAGGGGTAATAACAATAGTATTACTCAGTTGGTTTGAAACGGCAAGGTGAGGTATCAATCAGAAGCCGCTATATACCACTTCGAGGGTCATGGGGTTGGAGATGTTTTGGGCACTGCGTATGGTGGTGGCGGAGACAGTCTGCAACGGGTGTATTGCAGAAAGGCTTAACGAACTGCTCGAACTTGTATATACCACGCTCACAGGCACAAGCAGCATGTTGAGAGTGTCCACCACTTCGGTTTCACGAAGTTGCCTTGTGAGCATGGTCTTAAGGTCGTAGGAGTAGTAATACGTGGTGTTGCCCAGACTGTCAATGCCGGTCAGGAGTGCACTCATTATGGCGCACGTGTCCTGCGGCAACTCTTTGTCCTTGAAGAACCGCTCGGCGGAACTCTCTTTCACGAGGAGCATATAGTTAGCCGGTTGCGACCAATCGTCGGATGTCTTTTGTGAGGTCTGACCGGAATATACATTAAGCACATCGATTTTCAGTTTGGCAAGGTTTACATACGGGCGTTTTTTACCGATACTCTCTTTAATCTCTTCAGACATGTGTTGCATGGGTATCTGGAGTCTCGTGCTGAGGTTAGCGGGCGAAACGACATAGCACACGCTGTCCTGCAAGGCCTGCAGGCTGTTGAAATCAAGATTGGTGTGGGTGATACTGTTGACAGAGCGCACCTCGGAGTTGGCGTAAAACCACTTCTCGTTATACACCGTTGTGTCTTTTCCGAGTTTGGGATAACTGAAATGGTAGAATACGGCGAGACTTATTTCTTTCACGTTAAGCATTACTGCACTGCCGAAGTCGGAGGTTATGTATAAGCCTTTGAACTGTTCGGCATAGTTTTCCTGCGAGGAGAAATCGCGGAGCATGAAGAAGCGTTGGGCAAAGCTATCGCGTGCTTTTATTCTCACGTAGTAGTTGCCTGCAGAGAAAGAGTCGGTAGATTCGCTTGGCACGATTATCCTGTTGCGCTCGCTTATGAGTGTGGTATCGCTTCCGCTCCAATATTCCGACACGTCGATGTCGGTTCTGTACATGTTGGTGTAATAAAACGTGTTCTTGTCCATTTCATACACCCGTATACTCATAGGACTTTTGCCTTCGCCAAACCAAGACGAATATGCCAGGAACAGACATACAGAATCGACTACAGCCCCTTCTTCGTAAACATATCCTTCGGGGCAGGCGAGTTGCGTAAGGATGTTGGCATGAATGGTGCCGAAGCGGCTGTCACATTCGCCGAGAAGCATTGAGTCGGAAGAGGTGTAGATATATTCCGTCTTTTGCAGTGAAGAGCCGACTGCAAAGGTGTCCACATTGACCACAATCTCGTCTTCAGGCGGCAAAACAGAAGTGCCTGTACTGATACTGTCATTTTTGCAGGCACTTAGCAGTAGCAATAATATGAATATGTATGATAGTCTTTTCATCAACTTCTTAAATCTTGAGACGTGATGGTGTCGCGTCTCTACACTTTATCAAACATAACTTTATCAAGCATCTCCTAACAGTTGGTGGAAGAAACTGAGGTAATCTTCTGCGCTTTCGCCTTTGTAATTCATGAAAGTTTTATTGTGCTTGAGTGCGTGTTTCTTTACCACTGAATTGATAGCAGGTGCCGATTGCACTACGGCATCGCTATATTCCACTGCCAGTTTCATCAACTCGTTATATCCGGTTTTTCTGCCGTAGATAGTTTCAATGTCCTCCTTGCTTATTCCGTCCATCATTACCTTGTCTGCAAAAGTCAGACCAAACGGAGTGCGGAAGCTTTCATCGTCGATAGAAAATACGATTTTCGACTGGGAGAAGAACGGAGTGTCAGAGTATGCTTTCTTCAGATACAACGGAGCCAGAGCCGACATCCAGCCGCTGCAATAGATGATGTCTGGAGTCCAGCGAAGTTTCTTTACCGTCTCTATCACACTGCGTGCAAAGAAGATAGTGCGCTCGTCGTTGTCGTGATACTCCTTGCCTTTCTCGTCAGCCAAGCCTCGACGACGGCGGAAATAGTCGTCATTGTCGATGAAATATATCTGAATACGTGCCGACTGAATGGAAGCCACTTTCAGGAGTAGCGGGTGGTCGGTGTCGTCTATGATGACGTTCATTCCAGACAGACGTATAACCTCGTGCAGCTGATTACGTCTCTCGTTTATCTCTCCGAACTTGGGCATAAACGTACGCGTCTCAAATCCATTGGCCTGACATACTTCAGGCAAGATTCTGTTCAGTTTTCTTATAGGCGTTTCTTCTGCCAGATAGGGGTAAATCTCCTGACAGATAAACAAAATACGTAGCGGCTCTTTCATGGTGGCTCCTTTCTTTTTGGGGTACGTTATGCCTGTAATTTGCGGACGTAAGAGGTATCTCACATCTAAAAGTACAGATTTTGCAGTGCAAAATTACAAAAAAAGTTTGACATAACAAAATTTTTAGTAATTTTGCACACTCAAACCATCCGTAATCATAGATTGGTTAATACTAAAGAATACCGCGATATGCAAATTATTACTACAAAGAAGAACTTGCGCGAGCAGGTTCAGGCATGCAAACAGTTGGGCAAGACGATAGGATTAGTGCCTACAATGGGTGCTCTGCACGCAGGGCATGCTTCGCTTGTCAAGAAGTCTGTGGAGGACAACAAAGTTACCTTTGTCAGCGTCTTCGTCAACCCTACACAGTTCAACAACCGCGAAGACCTTGAGAAGTATCCCCGTGACCTCAACCGCGATGCAGAGTTGCTTGCCTCATTGGGAGTGGATTTCGTGTTTGCACCCACACCAGAAGAGATGTACACAGAGGAGGAGATGAACACCACTTTCTCTTTTGACTTCGGGGGTCTTGACCAAGTGATGGAAGGTAAGATGCGACCGGGGCACTTCAACGGAGTGGTGCAGGTGGTAAGCAAGCTGTTCAATCTGGTAGAGCCCGACCGTGCCTATTTCGGAGAGAAAGACTTCCAGCAACTTGCCGTCATACGCCGCATGGTTCAGGTACTTGATTTCTCCGACATCCGGATCATAGGTTGCCCTATAGTGCGCGAGGAGTCAGGTCTTGCCCTCTCAAGCCGCAACGAGCGGCTCTCTGCCGAGGAGAAACAGACGGCAGTGAACATCTCGCATATACTGTTCGAGAGCCGGCAGCTCACCAAGAGTCAGACCGTGAAGCAAGTGGAGAGCTGGGTGATTGAGCAAATCAACCGTGTGCCGGGACTTACGGTGGAATACTATGAGATTGTTGACCAGACGACACTCATGCCTACTGACACCTTCGACCATGCTATAGGCTGTGTGACAGTATATTGCGGGCCGGTGAGACTAATAGATAATATTAAATACTAAATCTTTTATATTGTTTCTGCTTATGCTTGTAATTATTGACAAATATATACCTTTCCTAAGAGGGATTTTAGAACCATATTGTGAGGTTAAGTATCTCGAACCTGATGAGATAACCGCAGACTCGGTTAGCGATGCGGACGCCCTGCTTGTGCGCAGCCGTACCCGCTGCGATGCAGCACTCTTGGAGGGCAGCAAGGTCCGTTTTATTGCTACCGCCACTATCGGCTACGACCATATAGACACCGCCTATTGCGAGTCGCACGGTATTTTCTGGACGAACTGCCCGGGGTGCAATGCGCAGGGTGTATGCGACTATGTGGAAGAAGCCATTCGCACCACCCCTGCCGCCAGTGTAAAGAAGTCGCCTGTGATGGGTATAGTAGGAGTGGGGCATGTAGGCTCTTTGGTGGCAGAGATGGCAGAGAGAAGAGGGTGCCGTGTTTTGCTCAACGACCCTCCCAAAGGTATAGGTGTACCGCTTGAGCAGATTGCCCGTGAGGCGGACATCATCACGTTCCACACTCCGCTTACCAAGGATGGTGCTTACCCGACTTACCATCTGTGCGATGAGCATTTCCTGAGTCTGTGCAAGAAGAATGCTGTTATCATCAATGCCGCACGGGGAGGTGTAATAGACGAAGAGGCGGCTCTCCTGCCGGAGAACAGAGGGAAGATATTTGTTATAGACACATGGGAGGGTGAACCGGACATAAACAAGAGATTGCTCGATGCTGCTGAGATTGCCACGTGTCATATAGCAGGCTATACATTGCAGGGCAAGGTAAATGCGACTAACATGTGCCTTTCCGCCCTGTGCAAACACTTCTCGCTGCCCGAACTGCAGGTACCAGCCGAGACACTGCCGACACCGCGCCACGCCGGACAATATTGGTTGCTTGAAGTTGACCACAAACTGCGCCAGAACCCTGAATATTTTGAATATCTGCGGGAGACATACCCGCTTAGATAATTGAGGTGTTGATTATTTCGAGGTGTTTGTTTTTGCAAAGTGTAAGCAAAACGCGGGAAAATGTGACAAAATGTCAGAAGGGGGAGTAGGCTAACACTCGGCTTAGAGTAGGCTTAAAGTGGGCTATCCGTGAACTGACACTTTGTACACAAAATGCGGGGGAAAGGTGACAAAATGTCAAAATGGGGGGGATGGTGGGAGACGTGATAATGTCGCGTCTCTATGAAAGTCTAAACAAGGTAATATGGCCAAAACAAAACAATTAGGGTCAAAACGAAAGTCTAAACCAAACAATAGGGTCTAAACAAAATAACAGGTCTTGAAAAACATTTTATACATATTGCTTCTTTGTCTGCTATGCACGGGTGTTAGTGCCGATAAGCTTTCTGCTAACATGCTTAGTGCTGAATTGCTTAGTGCGGATATGCTTGAGCGGCTGGACCTTATGCTTGAGCAGCAGCCGCAGCAGGTGGCACGCTATGCAGACAGTCTCCGTATGGCGGCTTCTTCCTTTGACTCTTATACTCAGAACAAAGAGAGTGGTCTCAATGAGGAGGCTTCGAGTTTGGACTCTTATACTCACAACAAACAGATGTATGACGCATATTCCGCTTTCAAATATGACAGTGCCTACCACTATGCGGCTCAGAACCTGCTTCTTGTGACTACCGACCCCGACAACCACACTGCCTTCGACCTGCTTGACGCACAACTCGACCTGCTGCATATCCTATCCGCCGCAGGGCACTTCAGCGAGGCAGACCTTATGCTTGACATGACAAGAACCACTCTGGCGGGCATGTCGGATGCACCAAACAGCAAGCTCCGCAGGGGCACGGCAAAGTCACGTCAGAATGAAGGGGCGGCAAAGGACTCCGCTTTGCTCGAAAGACAGATAAAGTTTCTCACCTATGCCACCGACCTATATATATATAAGGCGGAGTTTGCCAATTCGCCCTTCACGGAGCAGTATATAGACTCGGCCATGAGATACAGGCTACAGACCATCGAACTTGCTCCGCATGACAGTTATGAGTACCTCTTCGCACGTGCCGTTTATGAGAACGAGACAGGTAATCACGACGGTGCAATAGTTCTGATGGACAGTCTGCTATCCACCTTGCAGTCGGGCGACAGACGCTACTCGGTGGTAAGCGGCACTCTCGCCTACTTCTACCGGTTCAAGAACGACAAGGACGCACAGAAATACTATTTCACCCTTTCCGCCATAAGCGATATAGAAGGAAATATATGCGAGACCAACTCGTTGCGCGCACTCGCCACTCTGCTCTTTGAGGACGGAGACATCGACCGTGCATACAGTTATCTGTTTGCCAGCGTGCGTGATGCACGGTTCTACGGTTCACGACTGCGGACCTACCAGACAGGTCAGATAACGCCTATCATAGTGGAAGCATGGCAACAGCAACAGCAGGCGAACAACCGGCTGCTACTGCTTCTGCTGCTCGTGGCGGCACTGTTTGTGGTGCTGCTCGTGGCGTCCGTGATTGCAACCGTGATTGTGATGAGGCGCCTTGACAGGGAAGGGAAGATAATGCAGGAGCAGAAACAGAACATTGAGCAGCAAAACAAACTGATAAAAGAGTCGAACAAGATAAAACTCGAGTATATATCCCGCTTCATGCGGTTAGCTTCCGATTATATAACAGAGTCGGAGCAGACCAACAAACGGCTTAACCGGCTGATGATGGACGGTAAGACAGACGAGGTAGCCAAACTGCTGAAGAACACCGCCCTCTCGCAGAAAGACGTGCAGCTCTTCCACAAGACTTTCGACACGGCCTTCCTGAATATCTACCCCTCGTTTATCAGTGAGGTGAACGCCCTTTTCAGAGAAGACAGCCGCATGGCGGAAAAAGAAGACGAACGGCTCACCACCGAACTGCGGATATTGGCATTGCTGCGATTAGGCATTACCGACAACCAGGAGATAGCGGATATCCTCAGGTCGTCGATCACCACGATATATACCTACCGCTCACGACTGCGCTCACGTGCCATCTCACCCGACACCTTCGAACAAGACCTGATGCTCATAGACGCTTACCTTGAGGAGATTTGAGCGAAAAAGGGGGGGGCTATTGAGACGTGACGGTGTCGCGTCTCTACGGGGATTTCAGGCATTGAGAGACATTTAGTCAAATGTCTCTACATGTGGCAATTTTTTATCTGAGACTTGATGGTGTCGTGTCTCTACGGAGATTTCAGGCCTTGAGAGACATTTAGTCAAATGTCTCTACATGTGGCAATTTATTATCTGAGACTTGACGGTGGTGCGTCTCTACGGGGATTTAAGGCATTGAGAGACATTTAGTCAAATGTCTCTACACGTGGCAATCTTTTATCTGAGACTTGACGGTGGTGCGTCTCTACGGGGATAATATATACTAATGCCCCTTTGTAACACTTTGATTTCTAAGGGGATATGGGGGGGGTAATTTACATATTATCAGTATGTTAGTAGATTATACACTTTTGATTTTTGGTTATCAGGGTATTATATGTATTGCACAGGTGACTGAAAGACAATAACTTTGCAAGAACTTATAATCTGATAATATCGTGAAAACCAAGAGTCTTATATTGTTTCTTGTGTTCTTGTTTTTGCCGTTGTGCCAGGCGATTGAGGCGCAACAGGTATTGTCGGAGCGCTCGTTTCAGAGTAGCCGTTTTTTGCATAGTAATGATGCGATAGGCAGCAGTGCCAAGGGTATTACTACTATCGGTGCTGTGTCGCCTATGCAGCAGTCGGCAGGTTGGACGGGCGGCGGTTGTGTACAGTTCGGTCATAGCGGTTCGAGAAACGCTTCCGTAATACAGTCGGCAGGCAGTGTCGTGATGCCTGTTGCGGTGCGTCGTGATAACGGTTGGGAAGGTGGCGACGATGATGATGATGACAACTGGACGCAGACCGGAGGTACGGGTGACGGGCAGGGTAATGCCGGTGACCCCATGAAAGACCCGATACCGGTGGGTGATGCGTTGCCGCTCTTCGTGTTGGGTTGTCTGTATGCTGCATTGTCGGTATTGAAACGAAGAAACAGGCAGAAAGAAGTAAAGGCAGAGTAAGCCGAACAAAATATAACCCCGTAAAGTAAGAGCCATGAAAACAAACGGTAACATATTCATGAATGATACAACTCCAATGAAACCGTCAGCATGCTATCTGCATACTCCCGGTATGCTATCTCATAGGTATCACATAAGTATCCATATAGGAAAAGTCCGTCATATACTTGCTCTCTGTTTTGCACTATTGCTTATTGCTCCGCAGGTAGAAGCAGCAAACAGAACATACGATGGAAAGACATATTTGTATTGGAGTACAAATAGTATTGGTTGGTGGGAAAATGATGGTGTTAAACATTACATACAATTTCAGAGAACAAATGACACATGGACACCATGGTTTGAGTTTCCGGCAAATCCGACCAATCATACTTGCGGTATATTAGTTCCAACCGGAACATATAAACGAGTTCAAATAAGGAGAAGTGAAAATTGGGACTGGGGTAATGCAGCTGCTGATTTTCCCGATGCAAATGTCAATAATAATTATATAACTCTTTCGGGTGATAATAATCCAAGAACTATGTCATTTGGTACTTTTACAGGAGGTTCATATTCTTCTACAAGTACCTCATTTACACATATTAAATTTAAATTTACAGGACAGAAAACATATATTTATGTTTGGGGGGACGATGAGACATTTGGAGGATGGCCCGGATATAATGTTGCGGAGAATGTTGATGGTAATGGTTGGGGTGAGATAAGTTTTTACCACACATCAAATTTTCATCCTATTTTCAACGATGGGGGGAGTGACGGTGATCATCAATTTGATTATAACGGCGGTTTCACAGACGGATCGTGCTATGAAGTGAGCAATACTGCTTGCACGAGTGTTACTTGTCCTACTCCCACTATATTATTTACTTCAGCAAGTAAAGATGCGGTAACAGTTGGTAACTCAAAGACGCTTACGGTCAACACTACCAATGCCATTGGTTCGACTGTTACTTTCACAGTGGATGGCAGTTCTGTCGGAACAGCCACGGTTGCTGCCAATGGTACAGCATCTGTCACCTTTACGCCCTCAACTACAGGTAGTAAGATAGTTTCCGCAAGTGTGACTTCCTACGATGACACAGCAACTGACAGTTA